>JBLIOE010000012.1:0-84744 GCA_047639555.1 Candidatus Aldehydirespiratoraceae bacterium | reverse complement strand
GTGGTCGAGCCGTGTACGGCGCCAGACGGCGACTGACTTCGAGCAGACGACGGCAATCCGTGAGGAAGTGGCCGACACCGACTTCTAACGCAGAACGCCACCCCAATAAGGGTGGCGTGTGGTCCGCGGCTTGGGTGCGGCGTGTCTAGCGAGAGGAGGCGGAGGCCGAACAAGTGCTCCAGCACCCTGGAAAAGTGCTGGTGGCGATGTGTTGGAGGGAGTGTTCAACCCCCACCTATCTCTCTGTGGCTGCCGGGGGCGAATCCGGCGGCCACTGTTTGTATCGGTGCGGAACGGCGGTTTTTGAAGGGCACGAGTGGGAACGAGTCTTTCGGCCCCATTTGGCTTGGGACCTCTGTCGCTAGCAACATGGCCCTTATGTTCTTGGGCGAGGATTTGTTGCCGCTTCTGGTGTTGGCGATTGGCGGCGCGATGGTGATCGGCAATCTTGCCGCGCTGGTGCGTCCTCCCGATCAATCTCACCACGATGAGGATTTGGAGCGGGCTCCGCTCGGCCGGAGTGTTGTCTTTATCCTCGTTGGTCTCGTCGCCACGGTGTGGGCGTTGGCCAGCCTGATCGTGGGTTAGGTCGAGAACGAAGAACGCCACCCCGGAAGGGTGGCGTGTGGTCGCCGGCTTGCCTGCGGCGTGTAAGCGAGAGGAGGCGGAGGCCGAACAAGTGCTCCAGCACCCTGGAAGAGTACTGGTGGCGATGCGTCGGAGAGAGTGTTCAACCCCCACCCGTCTCACTTTTGTTCGGCGGGGGCGAATCCGCCGGACAATGGTTGTTACGGCGCAAGAGGCTCGGTCCTTGAGTGGTTTGTTGTAGGTCGTTCGGCCCTGCGTGAAACAGCGCTCTAGGTGGAGGGGCCCCATCGTGGTGTCCGTCGTTCGTTGAGAGCGGTGGCTCCTTCTCGATAGTCGGCTTCGGTCATCATCTGCTCGAGGCGGGTTTGGGCATCGCGTACGGAGTCAGCGGGGTTGCCGTGGAGTGTGTCGATGGCCAGCTGGCGTTTGGTGGCGCGCAGCGAGTGGGGGCTGACGGTGTCGATGAGTTGCTGGGCATATTCCACGGCGGTCGCAAGCACCTGGTCGGCGCCGACGGCTTTCGTCGCGAGGCCGATGGTGGCGGCTTCTGCCCCAAGGACGATGCGGGAGGTGAGGAGAATGTCGACGGCGGCACCGCGCCCGACGAGCCTCGGCAAAATCCAGGACAGACCGTATTCGGCGGGGAGGTTGAGTTTGCCGTGCGCGCTTGTGAGCTTGGCGGTGTCGCTGACGATACGAACATCGCACCAGCACAGAAGGGCGAGGCCCACGCCGGCCGCGGCGCCGTTTACCGCCGCGATCACAGTGGTTTCGAGGCCGAGGAGGTAAGCAAAGTCGGCATCGAATTCTTTGCGGGTGCCGTAGCCGGGTTGGGCGAGGTCGGCGGGGGTGCCGGGGTCATATCCGCCTCGTTCGGCGTGGCCGGCAAGGGCTTTGGCGTCGCCGCCGGGGCAGAACGTCCGGCCGGCGGGGTCACCGGTGAGGATGATGACTCTCACATCGGGTGCGGTTTCCGCAACTTCGATCAGGTGGCGGAGTTCCGTGTGCATCCGGCCGGTCCAGGCGTTGTGGGAATCGGGCCGCGAGAGGATGATGGTGGCAACGCCGTGGTTCTCTGCATATTTCGTTGCCTTGAGGTCCATAGACGGTCCGGATGCCATGCCTGGACCCTAGACATCGGGTGAGAGAGATACCGTCGCGTTGTGCGGATCTGGTGGCGTTGGCGTCTGGTAGTCGCGGCGGCGCTCGCCGCAACGGCGGTGGTTGTCGGGGGCGTGTCGCCGGTCTTGGCCCAGGATGTTGATGATGTAGCGCTGGGCGAGGATGGTGCAGCCGTCGATCTCGCTGAGGTGTCGGCGGCGGTGACCTATACCGTCGATGCGCCCAACGAGCAGATCACCGCGTCGGCGCGGGTGGCGGTTCGAAATATCGGGCGGCCGGGCGATGCGGCGGTCAGCGACTTTTCTCTGGTGTTGCCGACGAGTGCCGGTTTGTCCGTATCGGCGTCGCGGAACGGGGTGCCGGTTGCGGTTCAGCCCGGCGAGCTGACCGACGACTTTGTCGGTTGGACGATAGCGCTCGGGCGAGAGCTGGGCCCTGGTCGCACGGCGGAGCTTGTTGTGGACTTCGTTCTGCGACAGGTCGGGGGGAATCGGGTTCCGAGCGCCACCCGGTTCAATCCTGCGTATGTGAGTTTCCCAGCGTTGGGTATTGGTGACGCCGGAGCCGGTTCAGTACGGGTGGTCGTGCCCGGTTGGTTTTCGACCCGCTGGGTCGACCTGTCGGGGTCGATCGATGAGCCGGTGCCCTACGAGTCGGGTTTGGTGCAGATCTACGACGTCGCCGAGGTCGGCGACGGGTTCGTTGCGGTGGTCGAGGCTCGACACGACGAGTCGCTGGAGAGGCTTGCGGTGACGCTCGGCGATACGGATGTTGCCGTGGAATTTGCCTCCTGGCCGGGTGATAGCTCGTGGCGGGTTCTGATCGCCGATCACCTTGAGAACCTGATCCCTTCGCTGGAATCGCTGATCGGGATGCCGTGGCCGATCCTAGGAACGTTAGAAATACGCGAATCGAACTCGGGTCTAGTGCACGGCTTCGGCGGATCATTTGTGCGTACGGCCGAGGGAAGCGGGATCGAACTGGGCCCCGTAGTGGACGAGCGGGTGATCGCTCACGAGCTCGCCCACGCATGGTTCGACGATCGACTCGACCCCTGGCTCGCCGAAGGCATCGCCTCCTGGTTGGTCATCGCCGCTCTCGGTCACGAGTTCGTGGAGAACGGTGAGGACATGGCGAGTGGTCGGGCCATCGCCGGTGATGACCCGACCGCTCTTGCGCTCGAACAATGGCGTCCGCAGGATGGCGATCCGGCCGTGGATCACTTTGGCTATGCCGCGTCCGCTGCGATTTTTGACCGGACCCTGACGGGGCTCGCTGCGCCTGGTCGGCGGACGTTCTTCGGAGCGATCCTTTCGGGATCCTCGGGGTATGGCGATCTGTTGAGTCCGCCAGAGCTCGAGGACTGGCAGCGCTTCGCCGATGCTGCGGCCCTCGTGGATGTCGATGGGATGAGCGAGGTGGAGCTCTGGGTCCTCGCCGATCCGCCGGATGCCCTTGTCAGCGCCCGCGCCGCGTCGCTCGTGACCTACGAACTCTTCGCTGATCAAGCGGGGGATTGGGGGATCCCGGCTGCAGTGGAGATCGCCATGTCCAACTGGGATTTCGAGACGGCCGATCGGGCGCTGGCCGCGGCACAGGTCCTGCTTGACGAGCGAGACGATGTGGCCGAGCGCGCCGAGAGGCTCGGAGTGATGCAGCCGCAAGTCGCGAAGGAGGCTTTCGCGGCCGACACCATCGCTTCGGCGCTCGCCCTTCGCGCTGAGGCGGCAGGTATTGCGTCGGTTGAGGCCGCGCGAGCGGCGGCCGAGGCCGACCGTTCGCAGGTGGCATCGCTTGGATTGTTTGGCGCAGACGTTGATCAATGGGTTCGCGATGTTGAGGTGGCGTACACGGCGGCCGATCACGACCTCGCGACGTCGAGGAGTGATCGAGTGGTGGCCCGTGTTGACGATGCGGGCCGGGTTGGCGCCCGTCGGCTCGCCGCCTCCGGATCGGGTCTCGCTATCGTGGCGCTGCTCGGCCTGTTGTTCGCGGCGGGACGCGCCCGGCGGCGCCTGGCCCGTCGGTAGTCTTGGCAGTCTTGTCTGTCCCACCAACCTCTCACCGTTTTGGTGTGTTCTCTCTGGTGGTGTTGGCGCTGCTGTCGAGTCTTCTCACGGTCGGGACGGCTGGAGCACAAACTGCCGATGTTCTTGCGGTCGAGACCTTCGCGTCGTATCGACCGGCGATCGTCGATGCCCGGGTCGTCGTTGAGTTCCGCTACGAGTTCGAAAACACGACGACCGATGCTTCGTTCCCCGGCTTCTTCGAGACGTTGCCTGATGCGGCGATCGATATTAATGCGACCCAGAACGACACGGACCTGCCGAGGATCGGTGCCGTGCCCGAGGATGGGTTTGTCACGTGGTTGATCACGTTCGACGAACCGCTTGAGCCGGGCGACTCTGCGTCGGTCGTGTTGCGCTGGTCACTCGTTGCCGATCAGGTGACGACGATTGTGGAACCCGGTGCTGTCTCAATCGACGTGTATGTGCCGGGCCCCGCCCACTCGATATGGCACCCCGCCGAAATCGTGCTTCCGGGATCGTTCCGTCCGATTGTGGCCACGACTTCTCAGGTGGATGGCACCGATGAGTCGCTCGTTATTTGGCCCGCCGCAACATCGGCTCCGTACGAGTCTGAACGCTTCGCCTTTCTCGACGAAGCGGCTTTCACGGCCGCGTCCGCCGATGACTCTCCGCCGGGAATGACGGTGGTGGACTGGTCGGCGTCGGGCGACTGGTCCGATGCGGTGCTCTCGCGGGCAACGGCCGTGGCCGGCGAGCTCGAGGACTGGTTCGGCTCGCGCGACGAACTCTTCGCTATTCGCCGAACGTTCGCGAGCGACGAGCATCCACTGATCAGCACTGATCCAACATTCGGGTTTGATGTGGTGGAGCTCGCGGGTGACGACGTCGTCTCCATTGATCATCAACTGGCCCATGTGTGGCTCACTGGTGTTCCGTTTGTCGATGCCGCGTTCGCGGAAGGGTTCGCCCACGCCTTCGCCGGGAGTCGAGAGACGGCTGATGTTTCGACGGCGGCTTCGATCATCCCGGGTCTCGTCGACGAAATGAGCGTTAGTGGGGTGCGTGCGGTCATTGATGCGCTGCGGTCCGGATCAATTTCCTACCCGGGTGCGGGTTCAGCGGTGCAGCCACTTCCCGCCGATCATCGGATGATTATCGATCTCATGGAAAATATTGGCGGCGTCGCCGACGCAGCCGCGGCTTTCCGCTCGTTCGAAACCGACAGCGATGTGCTCGCGGCCTACGACCAGCGGGCCGCGGCGAGGGCCGACTATCTCGCTTTGGAGTTTCGGGCCGGTGGCTGGTCGCTTCCGCCCTACCTCCGAGAAGCAATGGCGGGCTGGGAATTCTCGTCCTTCAGCGCCACCCAGGCGGCGGTTAGCGACGTGCTCGCCCGTCGTGATGCGCTTCAGGCGTGGGCCGAGTCACTCGACCTCGCGCCGCGGATGGAGGCCCAGGAGGCGTTTGAATCTGCTACCACCGACATGAGTGAAGTGCGCGCCATCTTCGATGCTCAGGAGGCCGCCTTGGCCGCCTTCGATGAGGCAGAACGACTGGTCAACGGTGACCGTGGCCTACTTGCTCGAGTCGGCGTTGCGGGCAGCGATCCCGCGGCCGAGCTCGCGGCCATTCGTGTTGCCTGGGCCGCCGGCGACGATCATCGCGTCGAACAAGATGGTCACGAACTCGCGGAGACCGTCGAAGGCGCGGTCGGACGCGGCACGATCCGGCTATTGGTGCCCGCGTTGCTGATTCTTGCCCTTTGGCAGGGCCTACGTCTGGTTCGCCGCAAGCTGGTGGCGCGCCACTCGGCCGCCGTCGACGCTGACTAACCCTGATACAGAATCTGCGACGTGTAGACCAACGAGGGCTTCTCGACGCCCTTCACGTGGGTGGCCGATTCGAACGACAGCAAGGTGCCGGCGCGATGGGTTTCAGCGCCGATCAGTCGTGACCGAGCGTGCACGGTGGATCCGGCGGGCACCGGTGAGAGGAAACGAGCACCACCACAACCGAAGTTGATCGCATTCTTCACGCCGGACAGTTCGACGGGTACCGAGATCAACATCGGCATGAGGCTCATGGTGAGGTAGCCGTGGGCGATCGGGCCGCCGAAGGGGCTTTCTTTGAGGCAACGCTCCACGTCGATATGGATCCACTGACGGTCGCCGGTGAGTTCGGCGAAGTCGTTGATCATGTTCTGGGTGACTTCGATCTCTTTGCCCCACTCGCCGTATTCGTCGCTGTTGTGGGCATTGATGGCATCGATGTCGTCGAAGGCGATGGACATTCTCTCGGTACTCCTGGTCAGGCGATCCGGTCGATCATCTCACGGGTGACGCGATTCCGTTGCGGTCGGCCCGCGACGAATCGCTCGACTTCGTCGCACACCCAGTCGCTCATTCTCTCCAATTCGGTGCCTTGGCTTCCGGCCATATGTGGCGTGTAGATCGAGTTTGGGAGGGACCGCAGCAGGTGGTCGTCAGGAAGTGGTTCGACGGGGTCGGTGACATCGATGATGCCGAAGAGTCGACCGGCTGCGAGCTCGGCTGTGAGCGCGTCGAGATCGAGGCAATGACCCCGCGAGGTATTGATCACCGTTGCTCCATCGGGCAGCGCGGCCAAGTGTTCGGCGGCCACAAGATTGAGGGTTGCGGGTAGGGCGGGGGCGTGGATTGACAAGACATCGGATCGGCGACACAGCTCAGTGAGGTCGGTGACCTTGGTTGCGCCGAGCGCATCGATGGACGCGGCGTCGACGAACGGGTCGTAGATCTCAACGGAGAGATGGGGGAAGGGTTGGAGGAGCTCGGCCACTCGTCGGCCGATGAGTGATGCCGAGACAAGCCCGATGGTCTTGTCCCAGTTACCGTGTTGACGCGCGGCCGGTGGTGGTGTCCACGGATCGCGGCCTTGTTGGGCCGCGATTGCCGGAAAGATCCGCTTGTTGGCCAGCAAGATCATGGCCAGGGTGTATTCCGCGACGGGTTCGGCATTGGCGCCAGCTCCCGACGTGATGACCAGGTCGCGGTCCCAGATCTCATCGATCGCGTACCACTTCACCGTTCCGGCGGCGTAGGCGAACATGCGGAGCTTCGGGGCACGGGCCAATACGGCCGCATCGAAGAGGGGGGCGCCCCAGTGGCCGACGATGATTTCGGCCTCAGCCAGCAGCTCGTCGGCGCCGTCGTCGTCCCACGAGGTGAGGGGCTCACGACGGAGTAGCCGTCCGGATTGATCGAGCCGATCGAGCGTTGCTTCGTCGAAGGCCTGGAGCCCGGCCATGTGGGCGATCAGGATTGCGGGGCGTTCCATTTGCTGATCCTCGCCCCCCTTTCCGGCTGGACGCAAACGGGGGGTATGGTCCGGCGCATGAGCGAACCCACACTCACACGCGACGGCGAGGTCTTCGTCATTAACTTCGGCGACGATCTCAACACCACTGACCACGCCTGGGTCGGGGGAATGAATGCCGCCCTTGACGAGGTCGAGGCGGCCGATGGCCCCAAGGTGCTGATCACGACGGGTGCCGGCAAGCATTATTCGAATGGCCTCGATGTCGAATGGATGGCGGGTAAGGATGGCGCCGACATCACTACCTACGTGAACTCCGTTGAGAAGGTGCTCGGGCGCATCCTGGCTTTTCCCGCACCCACGGTGGCGGCTATCAACGGGCATGCGTTCGGTGCGGGAGCGTTCTCGGTGCTCGCCCATGATCACGCGGTGATGCGCGACGACCGCGGTTTTGTCTGCTGGCCCGAGGTCCATCTT
The DNA here is from genome assembly GCA_047639555.1 of Candidatus Aldehydirespiratoraceae bacterium. Lineage (GTDB taxonomy): Bacteria > Actinomycetota > Acidimicrobiia > Acidimicrobiales > Aldehydirespiratoraceae > JAJRXC01. The sequence continues at coordinate 77,233 of JBLIOE010000012.1, read as the reverse complement.
GGCATGGGGTTCAGCCGCGGCCTTTTGTCGATGATCCAGAATCTGCTCTCGCCGCCGATAGCGCGCGACACGATCATCACGGGCCGCCGTTATGGCGCGGCCGATGCGGTTGCCGCCGGGTTCGTTGACGAGGCCGTCTCGCTCGACAACCTCATGAGTTCGGCGCTTGATCGCGGCCTACCCCACGCCGCAACTGCCGAGAGTTCGGTCGGCCTTATCAAGAAGCAGCTACACGCCGAAGTCCTCGCCGTCCTCGGCACCGGCTGATCCCGACTCCCCCTGCTTTTCTGAAGCCTGAGTCGCGCTATGCGCGACTCAGCCTTCAGAAAAGCAAGAAAGGGGGTTAGTTCTTAGGGACCTTGCTCCAGGCAATTTCTTTGTCGACGCGGGGTTCGCCGGGGAGACCGAGCATCTGCTCGCCCATGATGTTGCGGAGCACCTCGGAGGTGCCGCCCTCTATGGAGTTGGCTCGGACCCGCAGGAACGCGTAGCCGATGCCGTTGGCCGCACCGTCGAGATCGATGACGCCGGGGCGACGGAAGGTGTAGTCGTAGTCGACCTGGCCGGCCATGCCGAGAAGGTTGACCGCCTCGCTGTAAAGCTCCTTGTTGAGCTCGGCTCCGGCGAGCTTCGCCACTGAACCTTCGGGGCCCGGCTGGCCCATCTTGGCTCCCTGAACCGCTCGCATCACGGTGAGACGCAGGATCTCAGCGCGGATCCAGAGTTTCATAACATCGTCGCGCTGGGCCGAGGTCTTCCGGTCCTCGGGGAGACCCTCCCAGACCTGCACAAGGTGGGAGATGGCACCACTGCCACGCTTGGGGGCGCTGCCACTGCCACCGCCGCCAATCGCGGTGCGCTCATTCATGAGGGTGGTGAGCGCGGCGCGCCAGCCCTCGCCACGAGCACCAATTCGACAGTCGTCGGGGACTCGAACGTCGGTCATGTAGACCTCGTTGAACTCGGCCTCGCCGGTTATCTGACGTAGCGGCCGAACCTCGACGCCTTCGAGGTGCATATCGAGAGCGAAATAGGTCATGCCCTTGTGCTTGGGCATTTCTGGATCAGTACGGGTGACGAGCATGCCCCAGTCGGCGATGTGGGCGAGTGTGTTCCACACCTTCTGGCCGTTGACGAGCCACTCGTCGCCGTCTTCGATCGCCTTGGTGCCGAGGCCAGCAAAGTCCGAGCCGGCGTTGGGCTCAGAGAAGAGCTGGCACCACTTTTCTTCGCCGGTGAACATCGGGCGGAGGAAGCGGTCGTACTGCTCCTGGTTGCCGTGGGCGAGAATCGTGGGACCGGCGAGGGCCTGGAAGAACTGGGCCGGGTCCATCGATGCGGCGCCGGCTTCCGCGAGCCGCTTGTTGACGTCGCGTTGCAGCTGCGGCCGGACACCAATGCCCCCGGCGCGAAGCGGATTCTGGACCCAGGCCAAACCTGCGTCGTACTGATGGCCGCGGAATTCTTGGTACGACTCCTTCGACGGGTCGTGCTCAGCGAGGAGGGCATCGAGGGCGTCGTTGATCGTCTGAAGTTCTGCGTCACTCATATTGGCAGTCTGCCTGACACATTCCTCGACCTGCAACCTCAGAGGATTGACTAGACTTGGTCAGATATATACCGTACATCAATGGTAATTAATGTTTACGAGGCGAAAACGCAGTTGTCGAAGCTGATCGACCGAGCGGCGGCCGGCGAGGAGCTCATCCTCGGTAAAGCCGGAAAGCCGCTCGCTCGTCTCGTTCCCTACCGTCACGGGCGATCACCGCGCGTCGCGGGGCGGTTGGCCGGGGCGATTGTTATCGCGCCCGGCTTTGACGACACGCCGGCTGCGGTCATCGAGAGCTTCGAAGGTGAGCAGTGAGCCTCCTGCTCGACACCCACGCGTTGCTGTGGTGGCTGGCCGGCGACGAGCTCAGTGCCGAGGCAACGGATGAGATTGCCAACCCGGACAACTTGATCTACGTCAGTTCGGTGACAACATGGGAGATCAGCATCAAGCAGGCATTGGGCAAGCTGACGGTGATGGGTGATCTCGCCAGCGCCGTTGCGGAAGACTTCGAGCCGCTGGCCATCACTCATGGACATGCTCGCCTGGCCGGAGAGCTTCCCACGCATCATCGCGATCCGTTCGACCGAATGCTGATCGCTCAGGCCCAAATTGAAGGCCTCACTCTCGTGACCCGCGACGACAAGTTCCGCCCGTACGGCGTCGCTCTGCTCGCTGCCTGAGCTCGGCCGGCCCGGCGCTCGACATGATGCTGCTACGTTCCCGGCATGGCCTCGGCATACCAACTCTTCGACTACATCTCGGCCCATGAACGGCTGTTTGCGTACTACAACGACCTCACTGGTCGGCTGTCCGACGATGAGATGGCCACCCAGTCCTTGTGTCCCGATTGGGACGTGCAGGGCGTGATTACCCACACGATGGGCGTGGAAGTGGTCCTCACCGGATGGGCTCCCTCGGTGGAGGCGCCGCCGCCATTCGAGAAGCTCGGCGAGTTCAATCGCGCCATCGGAGCGATGGGCCGAGCCGACTACGCCGCCCGAGTTCAGGAAGTCACCGCCCGCCGCATTGATGAGCTCGAAGCCCTGCCGGCGGGGGCCGTCGATGCCCCGTCGTTCACGCCGGCGGGCATGGCGACCTATCGCCGGTTCCTTCAGGTGCGCGTGTTCGACATGTGGGTCCACGCTCGCGACATCGCGATTGTGCTCGGGGAAACCCTCGATGATTCCGGTGCGGCCGCGGCGATGACGCTGCAAGAAGTCGACGACTCCGTTGGTTACATCGTGGGCAAGAAGATCGGCCTCCCCGAGGGAAAGTCGATCGTCTTCCAGATCCGCAGCGCCGATGGCAACGGTGTCGAGCGCGACATCGCCGTGTCCGTCGACGGTCGAGCCACCCGGGTGGACTCGGTCGATAACCCCGACGTCACGGTGACCACCGATGTCCGCACGTTCGTGATGTTGGCCGCCGGGCGGATCGGTGCGCAGGAGCAGATCGACGCCGGCAACATCACCTGGTCAGGTGACGATGAATGGGGCCGCACCGCGGCCCTCAATCTCGCTTACACCGGCTGAGCCGCCAACGACTGGACGGGCGGCGTGGGCGCTATTGGCGGGACATTTCGGTGCGCATCTCGGTTTCGAGCGACTCGGCGTCTTGGCGGGAGAGCAGCTGGATCTCTACCTCGCGCAGCTTGGCGCCATAGGCGTTTTCGTCCGAGTACATCCGGCTCACCGGTGAGCCCATATCGCGGCCCACGCTCGCACCAACCGAGGAGATGGTGCCCATGATCCACGGGATCTCTGTCGAACCGACCGGTTCGCCGTCGATCGAGAGACGGGCGAGACCCTTGCGCCCGCTGACGCGGAGGAACTGAACAGTCAGCTCGGTTGCTTCGCTGGCGATTGTGATCTCGGATTCCACGATCGTGTGGTCGTCGAAGGCGTTGTAGTCGAACACCAGCCGTCCGTCGTTCACGAAGATGGAGAAGCCGGAGTTCTCGGTGCCGATCGCAAAGATGACACCATCGGCGACACCTTCTACCCGGCCGGTGAGGCGCCAGCTGCGGCCCCCCATTGATGCGCCCGCTTGCATCGGCAGCGGCGACATCGGCGGCTTATAGATGTAACGCATGTCAGCTGGATGGGGAGAACGATCCCGGAAGCGAGTGCCAAAGAGCTCGATCATTCGATCGTCGAGGGGGAGGACACCGTGTTCCTCGGCCTCTTGCCACCACAGGTCGATCATCTCGGCGAGCTTGTCCGGCATCTCGGCCGCAAGGTCGTTGCACTCCGACGCATCGATGTCGACGTGGTAGAGCTCCCACACGTCGTTGTCGAAGTCGTCATGCTGGTTGTGCTTGCAGACGGCCTTCCAGCCGGCGTGCCAAAGGCCCCGGCTACCGCCCATCTCGAAGTACTGGATCTTCTTGCGCGTCGGCGCGTCGGCATCGGTGAACGAGTAGGTCATCGGCACACCGCTGACCGGAATCTGCTCACGGCCCAGGCGCACATCGGGCGCCTCAATGTCGATCATGTCGTAGATCGTCGCCGTGATGTCATTGACGTGGTGAAATTGGTGACGCAAGCCGCCCTTGTCGGTGATCCCATTGGGGTGGTGCACGATGAGCGGCACGTGAACGCCGCCTTCATGTGTGTTCTGCTTGTACCACTTGAAGGGCGTGTTGCCGACCTGTGCCCAGCCCCACGGGTAGTTGGTGTGTGAGTGCGGGCCGCCGATCTCGTCGAGGTGCTCGATTGCTTCGTCGGGTGATTCGAAGATGCCGTTGAAGAACTTCATCTCGTGGAGCACTCCGAACGGGCCGCCCTCCTGGGACGCGCCGTTGTCGCCGAGCACCATGATGACGGTGTTGTCGAGTTCGCCGAGTTCGCGAAGATCGTCGACTAGGCGACCGATCTGAGTGTCGGTGTGTTCGAGGAATGCAGCAAATGCTTCTTGCAGTCGGCACGCCAGCTTCTGCTGGTTCTCCGGCATTTCGTCCCAAGCGTCGACACCCGGGTTGCGGGGTGCGAGCTGGGTGTCCGGGTCGGTGACGCCGAGCTCGATCTGGCGCTCGAACCAGCGCTGACGAACAACGTCCCAGCCCTCGTCGTAGCGGCCGCGATACTTGTCGAGATATTCGGCGGGCGCCTGATGGGGTGCGTGCGTGGCGCCGAACGCGAGATAGAGGAAGAAAGGCTTGTCGGGGCGAACGGACTTCGTGTCGTGCACGAACTCGATCGCCTTATCGATCATGTCTTCGCTCACGTGGTAGCCGTCTTCGGACCTCTCTGGATTAGACCGTCGTGGCGGATCGATGTGGTGGTTGTCGTAGGTGAGTGATGGGCTGAACTGGTCGGTTTCGCCGTCCAGGAAGCCGTAGAAACGATCGAAGCCGCGTTGCAGCGGCCATTGGTCCATTGGTCCCGCGGCCGAGCACTGCTCCATCGGGGCGAGGTGCCATTTGCCGACCGCGAAGGTGGCGTATCCCTCGTCGTGCAGTACTTCGGCGACGGTGGCCGCATGGTTGGAGATGTGACCCGTCATGCTCGGGAAGCCGGTGTTGAAGTTCGACACGGCTCGCATCCCAACGGTGTGGTGGTTGCGGCCGGTCAGCAACGCCGCCCGCGTCGGCGAGCAGAGTGGCGTGACGTGGAAGTTGGTGTAGCGCAGGCCATCGCCGGCCAGTGCATCGATGGTTGGCGTGTCGATGTCGGAGCCGTAACAACCAAATTGTGAGAAGCCGAGGTCGTCGAACAGCACGTAAATGACGTTGGGAGCGTTGTCACCGGGGTGAGGGTAGGTCTCGAAGTCGGGGGTCGATTCGGCGACCGTTTTCCCAATCGTGCCGTTCCAGTCGTCGTATTGCTTCATGCGCGATTCCTTTGCTCACTCGTACGCTGCGTTGCAGACCATAGGGCCCGCAAACTATTGTCTGCAACACTGCCACAACTTCTGGGGATGAACATATGAAGCTCTCGATGACGCTCAACTACTCGGGTGATCCGCGCGCGGCAGCCGAAGACGCCGCCCAGCTTGAACGGGCCGGTATCGATGTCGGTTGGGTTGCGGAGCTCTACAGCTTCGACGCAGTCTCGATCCTCGGCTACCTAGCGGCGAAGACCGAGACGATGGAACTCGGGTCGGCGATTCTGCCGATGTACTCCCGCACTCCCACTCTTACCGCCATGACCGCCGCCGGTCTCGATGCGGTTTCCGATGGTCGATTCATCCTCGGCATCGGCGCTTCGGGCCCGCAGGTCATCGAGGGCTGGCATGGCATTCCCTACGACAAGCCGGTCGGTCGCCAGAAGGAACTCATCGAGATCTGCCGCAAGGTATGGAATCGTGAAGTCCTGGTGCACGACGGCCCCAACTACACCCTGCCGCTGCCCGAGAATCAGGGCACCGGACTCGGCAAGCCCCTCAAGCTGATCAACCATCCGAAGCGGGCCGACATCCCCGTCTACATCGCTTCGCTGGGCCCGAAGAACGTTGAACTCACCGCCGAGATTGCCGACGGCTGGCTCCCCGTCTTCTTCCATCCCGAGAAGGCGCAAGACGTGTGGGGCGATGCCCTTGCGAAGGGCGCCGCCAACCGCGACCCGTCGCTCCCGCCCATGAACATCGTGGCCGGTGGCACCATCGCGATCTGCGACGACGAGCAGGCCAAGAAGATCAAGGACGCCGGTCGATTCATGGCCGCCCTTTACGTCGGTGGTATGGGCGCCAAGGGCAAGAACTTCTACAACAACATCTTCCAGAAGTACGGCTATGAAGAAGAGGCCGAGAAGATCCAGGATCTCTTCCTCGCCGGCCGCAAGGAAGAAGCCATGGCCGCCGTGCCGCAGGACTTCCTCGACGCCACCGCAATGGTCGGCTCCGAGGGTCATGTCCGCGAGCGCATCGAGGCCTACCAGGCGGCCGGTGTCACGCACCTGTCGATCCAGCCCGCCGGTGGTGACCGTCTCGGTCTCATCGAGAAGGTCAAAAACTGGATCAGCTGATGCCGAAGCTCGCCACGGTCCTCAAGACCTTCTTTTCGAAACCAGACACCGATCGGTTCGCCGCTCTTCCCCGCCCGATCGATCCGGCTGACTACGAACGGCCGGCACTTGATGGGTCGGGCGTGCCGGTTTCGGAGATCCCGCTCAACGGCACCAAGGCCGACGCGTCGCCCGCGAAGTGGGCGCCGCGAACGCTCGGTGCATCACGCGATCCTCTCGCCGACAGCTTCTTCGACATGCGGGGTGTGTGGGAGGTCTACGCGGGCCGGATGAAGGGGACAGTTCAGCGGATTGAACAGGCGGGCAATCGCGTCACAATCACGGTTGGCGGGCTCGTCCACGACATGTTCTGTGACGGCACGTTGGCGAATGGTGTCGACGATGTCGGCGGCTTTGGTGGCGATCGGATTCGTGTCGCCGCCTCGATGGAAAACGGCGTGCACAAGCTTCGCCCCGGTGGGAAGAAGCTCGTTATGGTCACGCGCAAGCTCAGTGAAGATGGGGAGACCCTGCTGTGGCGCTACGGCCCCACAATGAACAAGGCACGTCGTCTCACCGAAGTGCCGCTGGACCATCCGGCGACCAGAGCGGCCTTCGAAGCTGTCGCCAACGAGGCTCAGGCGTAGTTGCGAGCAAGAAGCCAGTCGTACTGGCTGATCTCATAGGTCTGGACATCGGCTTGGGCCTGAGCGAGCCGCACGACCTTGTCGATGCTGGCGCGCTCGACGGCCGCAATGGCCATCGCCACGCCACCGACATGATGCGCCCGCATCAGCTCCAACCAGCGTCGACCCCGGTCGAGGCCGGTGAGCGTCGACAGCTCGGTCATCTCTTCGGTTGACGCGAGGCCGGGCATTATCGCGAGCGGCATGCCGGCGCCGTCATCGCTCCCCATCGAACTCATGTCCATCCACGCCATCGCGGTGATCGGCGGCGCCGTCGACTGGCCCCAGTCGGTGAGCCACGCCCGCATCTGACCTACTTCGATGGCCTGGTTTTGCAGCACCTCAGCCGCAGCAACCTGCACCGGATCACCGGTGTCACGGCCGAGCACTCGCTGACACATGGCCAGGGCCTGCACGTGATGGGCGGTCATGTCGGTGCAGAAGCCGATGTCGGCTTCGTTTGGCTGCTCAGCAGCCGCGGCGGCGGGGTCGCCGAAGGGGCTGGCGACACCGACCGCGATTCCGGCGGCCGCGGCGGCGCTGGCCTGAAAGAACTGACGACGAGTGTTCATTCGTCGTCAGGCGGGGGGCCGCCCAGCTCGCCGAGTCCGCCGCCGGCACCGTCGAGGTCGACAACGCCGGTGTAACAACCGAGGACGTAGGGGAAGGAGTTGGTCGTGTAGTAGGCGTAGTTGCCAGCGGTATCAGTGAGACCGTTGCACTCGTCGAGGTCGCCGGAGCCTTCGATAAAGCTGTGAGCCGACCACGTGTCGCTCGCGAACAGCGATTCGTCGGTGAGCTCCCACGACGAGGTGTACTGATCGTTGCCGGTGTAAATCGGGTAACCGTCGAAGGCGTAGCCGATGAGCTGGGGCGCAGCGGCCACTTCCTCGGCGGTGTACATGCAGTCGGTGGTCGTGCTGGTACCGAAGAGGTGCATATGGAATCCGGTGGGGCCGTTGTGGCTGCCGCATTCGCTGACGCCCTCGGCGAGGGAACCAACGTCGGCACCTTGCGCCTCGGTGGGTCCGTAGATCGGCACGCCGTTGATGGCGACCGCCGCAGAGCCCAGCGCCGGCACATCGGTTGTCTCGTCCGCCACCGTTGGCGTGGCGGGGATCGAGTACGACAAGTCGACCGCATTCGGCGAGCCCGGTGAGGTCTCGATGTAGGTGTAGTCAGGGATGCCGTTCGAGATGACCACGAGCGTGTCGCCTTCGCACGAGGCGCTCACCTCCGGGTCGGCGAGATCGGCGTTGGCCGAGCCTTTGGTAACAAAGAGTGCGGCGATCTCGTCGCACGATGAGGCAGTGGCCACCGGCTCGACCTCGGTCTCGGCCGTGTCGTCGACTGCAGTGTCGTCCTCGGCCACCGTGTCTTCAGCTGAAGTGTCATCGTCAGCAGTATCAGAAGCGTCGGTGTCATCGCTGCAGGACGCCGCGATCAGACTGATGAACAAGAGGGTTGCGAGAAGTCGCCGGAGTGAGTGCATGGCCACAACGTAGAGCGGGTCGGTAAGTCAGCGGTAAGGGTCGGCGTTGAAGCCGAAGAGCCCGTAGCGAGCGGTGACGGCGGCGAGTGTGTCGTCGTTCCAATACGGGTGGCCGGGTTTCGGGAAACCCATCACGGTGCGTTGCTCGACGGACGCCTCCGCGATGAGGCGCTCAAGATGATGGCCGGGCCGGTAGGTGGCCCAAGCCCAGCCAGGGTGCACCGTGTTGACCCATTCGGCGTCGGCCCGTCGGAAGGTCATGTTCTGAACGAGCCGCAGCGTGTTGGGCTCGCCGACGGTGCCGCGGTGCCACGTGTCGTGGCGGTAGAACAGAATCGTGCCGAAGCCGTAGCGCGCCTTCGCCTCTCGGGCGTAGAGGTGCTCCTCGCGAAAGGCGGCCTTCTCTGGAGCATGCGTCTCCAGGTAGGCCTCGGCCGAAGCTTGATCGTTCACATAGTCGAGGCCTTCGACGCCAGGCATGGCCATGATCGGCCAGGGGTAGGCCGGGTCGTCGGGGCCGGTGCGGGGAACAACGGCAGTAGCCCCGCCGCACTCCTCGACCCGGTCGAGATAGATGACCAGCTCGACGGCTTCGGGTTCATCCCAGCGAGGCGGATGGGTGAGCGTGTGGTTGGGATAGTCGCAGTGAATGCGCTGGTCAGCGTTGTCGCGAGCTTCGCCTGACGGCTCCCGTCCGTACTTCGGCCAAAGGTCGGACTGGGTCAACCGGAGATCGAACTGGTCGACGTCCAGCAATGAGGCGACCGCTTGCAGCAGCGCGGGGTGCAGCGTGATCGAGTTGCACAGCGTCGATGAGGAGGGGAAGACGAAGGTCTGTCCGCTCCCGAAGTCTCGGAGGGTCGCAGCCGCACTGGTGCCCGGAGCGGGAAAGAACTCGGCCGCCTCTGACCGCAGGGAACGAAGGGTCGGCTCGGGAAGTAACCCGTCAACGAGGCAGTGCCCCTGTTCTTGCCAGCTCCGGATCTGTGCCCGGCTGAGCCGTGGTCCGATCGAGTCGTGTTCGACCGCGGTGGGCTCGATCCAGCGATCGTTCGTCAGAACGACTCGCGGAGCTGATTGATGATCGGGCGGCAGAACATCGTGTAGGTGTCGGCCATCGCGACTTCACGATGGTTGGCCTGCGCCTCGAGACGACCGGGGTTGGCCACCACGTTCTCCATGAACTCCTTCATGCTGGGAAACACGTTGAACCGCACCTGATCCCAGGAACGGCCGTCGCCGATGATGGTGCCTTCGACATTGAACCAGCCACCGATGCGCACACCAGATTGGCCTGCGACCTTCGCTGCTTCGTCGTGGTAGCCCTCCATCTCGTCCACTCCGCCGTCGGCCCACTTGATGACGTGGAGAACGTGGAGCTCGCCGTCTTCGGCGGTGGGCGGATGTTCAACGTTGTCCCAATCGGCGCTCTTCTTCCATTCCTCGCGCTCGTCGGGCTGTGGCAGCATTGGTTGGCAACCAATCACGAAGGTCTGCGCCATTCCGGCTTCTTTGTGGACGTGTTTGTCCTTGAAGTCCTGCCGCTCTTGCATCTCGATGAACGAGCGCCGGCTCGGATATTTGATGATGCCGATGCGATCCCATTGCGTGCCGTCGCCCAGCGGTGTCATCTCGACTTCGGCGGCGTAGACAATCGTTGCGCCGACAGCCTTCAGCGGGCCGGTTGGGGTGTATTCGTTGTCCGCTTCCCGCCCGGTCTTGCCGCGATTGTCGCCGTCGCCGTAGTCGGCAACGTCCTTGTACTTCATCAGGTTGACCATCCACACCGGACCATCGTCCTCCGGGGCGGTGGTGGCGAGGGTCAGGCCGTATTCGTGGTCGATGTTTCCGTAGGTCGGCATCAGTGGGTGTCCCTTTTGGCGGCGATGTGGGGTCCGAGATTGTCGAGCGCCTTGCCGAGGTTCTTCGCCATGGCACCCCTCGCCCCTTTGAGGAGCAGCGAGAGTGGGAATTTGCCTTCGATCCCCATCTTGTAGGTGACTGACGATTTGCCGTCACCGAGATCGTCGATAGTGACCAGTTCGACCATGGACTTCAGTCCGCCGACCGTGGCGGAGGTGACCACGAAACCCCAGCGCTCTCCGGGGTCCCAAACATTAAACTCTTCGTCGATGCCCACCCGCTTGTTGATGAACACGCGGCGTTCGGAGCCAACCCCTTCGTGCTGGTCGCCGAACCGTTCGACGCGGATGATGGCATCGAACCAGTCGGGCCAAGTCTCGTGATCGATCAACGCCGCGAACACCTCGTCTGGTGTGGCGTCAATGTCGCGGGTAGCGCTGGCTTGGAAGGGCGCGGAGTGAATCCACTCCGGTGGCTTCTTGGTGAGTTGTCCCATGGCGCACTGTTGCACGCGGCGTACGGTCGGGGCCATGCGAGTCGTTTCCGAGCCAGCCGAGTTGGCACAGCTGTTTGGTCGCGACCGCGCCGCCCATGCCTACGGGTTGGCCGATCTCGAATCGCCGCTGTGGGATCGCAGCACCTGGTTCCGGCGCGACGACGCCACCGCCGGCATCGTGACCCTCGGTGGGGGCATCACCACGGTCTACGCGATCTCGCTGGCTGACCCGGCGGGATCTCTGGCGCTCGTGGTGGACCTTCTCGACGAGATTCCCCACGGTTCGATGATCACCGGGCCGGTGGGGCTCGCCGCCGCTGTGGGTGCGGTCGCGCCGATCAACGACCTGGGACTACACGTGAAGTGTGTGCTCACCCACCCCGAACGACTTCCGAATGCGGCCGCCGCACACCCGCTCGCGGTAAAGGACTTCGCGCGTGTCGCGAGCCTTCACGCCACCAATCCTGGCGCCGCGTTTGTGCTCGAGCCGATGTTGGTCGACGACACCTTCGTTGGCATCGCCCACCCCGACGACCCCGATCGGCTGATCGCGGCCGCTGGCACCCACGTGCTGAGTACGACCTATGAGATCGCTGCGGTGGGCGCGGTGTTCGTTGACCCCGCGGCGCGAGGCCAGGGCCTCGGCGCAATCGTCACCGCGGGCGTCTGCAAGCGACTCGACGGGCGCGTTTCAACGATTGGGCTCAACGTGGATGCCGGAAACCTCGCAGCGCGGCGCACCTACGAGCGGATCGGGTTTGTCGACTGCCTCGAATACGAGGAAGTGATCGTCAGACCGTGAAGTTGGCGGCGACGAAGTCCCAGTTGAGCAGGTGCTCGATGAAGGCATCGACGTAGACGGGCCGAGCGTTCTGGAAGTCGAGGTAGTAGGCGTGTTCCCACACGTCGATGGTGAGCAGCGCGGTCTGGCCATGGGCCAAGGGGGTGTCGGCATCGTCGGTCTTGACGATGGCCACGCCGTCGCCCTCGCGAACAAGCCAGGTCCAGCCGGAGCCGAAGTTGCCGACTGCGTCGGCCTTGAACTGCGCCTTGAATGCGTCGATTGACCCGAAGCTTGATTCGATCGCCGCGGCGAGTTCACCCGTGGGGTTGCCGCCACCGTTGGGTGACATGCAGTTCCAGTAGAACGTGTGGTTCCACACCTGTGCCGCATTGTTGAATAGAGCGGCGTTGAAGAGTCCACCGAGCTCGGGGGTGCGAACGATTTCGTCGAGGGATGCATCGGCGAGGTCGGTGCCCTCAATCAGACCGTTCAGGTTGTTCACGTAGGCCGCATGGTGCTTGCCGTAGTGAAACGAGATCGTTCGTTCGCTGATGTGTGGAGCGAGAGCGTCGTCGGCGTAGGGCAGTGGGGGGAGTTCGATAGCCATTGGAGAGTCCTCTAAAGGGGGGGAATTACATCAGGATAGCCTGTCGTATTTCGGACGCCTACCCGGGAAGACCCCGGCGCCATGCCTGAAGGACATCGGTGAACGCGCCGGGGGCCACGCTCGTGGGGGCCTGGACCGCGATGATTGACCCAGCTTCCAGGTCGGCGGCCCAAAGGTTGAGGTCGTCGTTGCCGCCGAGCAGCCAGAGTCGCACGCCGACCTCGGGCGCGAACTGCTCCGTCGCCGTGTCGACGTTCCAACGAGTGCGAGCCGCCTCGAGATAGGCATCGCCCACCTCCGTGCCGGCCGACGCGACCAGCCAGATCTCGCCGAGTTCCTGACCGTCTTGCTGGCGGACGATGGTGCGGGCGGCGAAGGGTTGTGTCGCCTCTACCTGGAGCGCATCAACGATGCCGCCGAGAGTCAGGATCTCCGTGGGGTCAAGTCGAGCCAATGAGAGAGCGGGAGGAAATGTTGCGCACAGGGCGTGGACCCGGGCGATGTCGGCCGTGAAGTCGAGGTCTTCGTCGAGCAGGAGACCGGTGATGAAGTCGATCGGCAGCGGAGTTTCCTAGGGGCTGAGCGTGTCGCCGACCTCGCGAAGTGCGCCTGGTGTCACGAGACCGTCGAGCGGCCGGACGGCATCGGTCACGGAAGGGGCGCGCACATCGTCGGCGAGCCGAGGAAGGGTCGTCGTAGAAGAGGTGGAGACGGGCGGCGGAAGCGCGGTCGCGACCGTTTCGGTTTCCGGACGGGTCAGGGCGAAACCAATGACTGCGGCGAGGAGGAGCATCGTCACGGTGACGCCGCCGACCTTCTGGAGTTCGTTATTCTCTTGCTTCTGCCACCACTTCTGGGGCTGCACAATCTCGGCTTTCGGCGCGACCTCCTCAAAGGAGGTCTTCCCACAGATCGAGCAGATCGATGATTGCACGAGCGCTCGACAATGAGGACAGGTCTGGAGACTTTCGATCGGGACAACACTCCGATCGGCTCAAAACGTGCCGACTGTGAGGAAGTGAGTGCCAATCCCGCCGCCGATGTTGCGTCCTCGCGCCGTCGTATTCCGGAACTCGATGGCCTTCGCGGCCTTGCCGTGGTTGCGGTTGTGGCGTATCACGCGTGGCCCGACACGGTTCCGGGCGGTTGGCTCGGCGTCTCGGTTTTCTTCACCCTTTCGGGCTTTCTCATCACGTCGATCCTGGTGCGGGATCATTCGCCGACACGAGCGTCTTTGTCGCAGTTCTGGTTCACGAGGGCCCGCCGCCTTCTGCCCGCCGCCCTCATGGTGATCGGCGTTGTCGTCGCCGCCACGGCGATTGTTGACCCCGATTCTGTCCGCCGGGTGGCCCGTGATGCGCTTGCGTCGATCTGGTATGTCCAGAACTGGCGCGAAGCGGCCGCTCCAGGCGGATACGGCGCGATCTTTGACACTGGACTCCGACCACTCGCCCACATGTGGAGCCTCTCCATTGAGGAGCAGGCGTACCTTGTACTTCCAATCCTCACCCTCTGGCTTGGACCGCGCCGCATGCTCGCGGTCGGCGGTCTCGTGGCCGTGGTCGGCACCGCGTTCTGGTGGGGGTCTCCGGATGCGTACTACGCCACGCCGGTTCGCCTGCTCGAAGTGCTGGCTGGCGCTGCCCTTGCGGTCTGGATGTCGGAGGGTCGACGGGTTCGAGTGCCTGGTGCCGTGGCGGTTGGTGCCGCGGCCGGAATCGGTCTCGGGGTATTCACCCTCAGCGAGTCACACGATTTCGTGAGCCGGGGCGCGTTGCCGGTCGCCGCGCTTCTCTCCGCCGTAGTGATCGCAACCGTGCAGGGCGCGCCCGTGCGGGCGCTCTGTGTTCGACCACTGTTGTGGCTCGGCCATCGGAGCTACGCGATCTATCTCTTCCACTGGCCGCTGCTTGTATTGCTCGATGCACCGATCTGGGTTGCCGTGGTTTTGACGCTGGTTCTGGCGGAGGCCTCGCACCATCTGGTTGAGTCGCCGATTCGTTCTCAAAGGGTGGCGGTGCGCCGTCCGGCCCTCACGTTTGTGATGGCCACCCTCGTTGCGGTCGCGGTGGCATCGGCCGGTCTTGCCCTCGGCCCCCGGCCAGCGTCCGACGCGGAGATCGCGGCCGCCACGGTGGCGGCCCTCGCCGACCCCGACTTGGCCGCCCAGGTGGTTGTCTCTACGACGACCAGACCGGACGTCTCCACCGCGGGGCCCGGTGTTGACGCCGCTCCGGGAGTTGCCACAGTTCCGGAAGCCGACTCCGTCCCGGTCGACCCGAGAATTCCTCTGACTCCGCAACCGGTCGTGATGATTCTCGGTGAGTCCACGGCCAATGCGATTGAGCCAGCGGTCAGTGCATGGGTGTCAGTGATCGGCGGTACTTCGATTGATGCGGGGGACTCGGGTTGTTCACCAATGTTTGCGGAGGGCAGCTACACCCGCTGGTACACCAAACTGGTCGCTGATCCCACCGCCTGCCGAGAACGCGTAGCGGCGGGGACCGACCTGGTTGTGGTATTCGATCATGGGGTCCCGCTCTTCGATCATTTCGATCGAGAAGCCGACGCCTGGACGGACATCTCAGAGCCGTCGTTCATTGCGGCGATGAGCGCCGAGTATGTGCGCATGATCGATGACGCTTCGGTTGCGGCTGCCACGGTTGTGTTCTTTACGCCAGCGACGCCGTGGCCCAACTGGGGCGACAACGGCCTCTTCCATACCGGCACCGAAGTGCCGCGGCGCGAGAACTACTCCGCGCTGGTCACCGAATTGGCGGCCGCGTACGACCATGTCGAAGTCGTCGAATTCGGTGCCTTCGTTGATGCCGACCCGGAGCGATACCCCCGCAAGGACGGCATCCATCTCGACGCCGAGACGGGCGCGATTCACGCCGTGGTGGATCTTGTGGCGCCCAGCTTCCGGCCCACGGACGCGCCGCCGGCTGAGTCTTAGACGTCGGCCGGCCGCTTTCGGTCGAGCAGGAAATCGACGAGATACTTTCCGACTTCGTCGCCCTGGGTTGGTGTGGTCTGGAGTCGCTCGAGGCCGTCGGTCGCACACGCTTCACCGAGGCGTTCGCGGCGGCCTTCGATGATTTTCCGGGTGACGGGAGCACTGAACTCGGGGTGGTCCTGCACGCAGAAAACGTGGTCAGCGACACGGAAGGCGGGTACGTCGGCGGTTGTTCCGCGTCCGGCGACAACGGCGCCAGGAGGAAGTCTCGTCACGACATCGCGATGCATGGCGTTGAGTTCGACGGTTGCCTCCGCGAACCAGATGGTCGCGTCGAGAGTGAGGGTGTGGGGGCCAACCTTCCACGCGGTGGCTCGTTCGACCTTGCCGCCCAGCGCCTGCGCGATTGCTTGGTGTCCGAAACACACGCCGGCGATCCGCTCGCGGGCGGCCACCGCGGTGCGGATCCACTCGAGCAGGTCGGCCACCCATAGGTCGCCGCCGTGGGCATCGGCTCGTGATCCGGTGAGGATCCAGCTGTCGCACTCGTCGAGGTTGGTGGGGAGTTCTCCGTTGGCTGCGTCGTACTCGCGAAAGGTGAGCGAGTCGTCGGCCCCGCCCAGCAGTTGACGGTAGAGATTAGGGATGTCGCCACCGGCGGCCTCACTTGTCTCGGGCGGAAAGTGATCGCAGACAATGATGCCGATATTGGTCACCGCTAGATGCGCTCGAAGTAGCGGCGCATCTCCCAGTCGGTGACGGCAGCGTCGGCCGCGGCGATCTCCTGGCTCAGATGGTGGCCATAGTGATCGACCACGGCATCGCCGAGCAGGCGCCGGGCGTCGGCGCTGGCCACGAACCGGGCGTGGGCCGCGGTGAGAGTGGCCGGCACCGTTGCTGCTTCGGTGGCGGCGTAGACATCGCCGCGCAATTCGGCCGGTGGTTCAATCTGATTGCGAATGCCGTCGAGCCCACTGGCGATCGCGGCGGCGTAGGCGAGGTAGGGGTTCACGTCGGCGCCAGGGATTCGGTTCTCGATGCGGAGTCCGCCGCCGGTGCCAACAATACGGAAACCGGCGGTGCGATTGTCGGTGGACCAGGCAATACGGGTGGGGGCCCACGATTGGTCCTGGTATCGCTTGTAGCTGTTGATGGTCGGGGCGTAACAGACCATCAGGTCGGCGGCGTGGTGCATCCAGCCACCCAAGAACCAGCGGAAAATGTCGGAGTGTTCGGCCCCGTCGCCCACGAAGGCATTGGTGTCGTCCTTCCACAGCGACATATGGATATGGCAGCTGCTGCCAGGCTGGGTGGCATCGGGTTTGGCCATGAACGTGACACTCACGCCTTGGGCGTCGGCGAGCTCCTTCATTCCCTGCTTCATGACGACATGGCGGTCCGCCATCGTGAGCGCATCGGTATAACGAACGTTGAGTTCGTGCTGCCCAATGGCGGCTTCACCCTTGGAGTTCTCGACGGGGATCTCGCTGTCGCGCAGCGCCCGGCGGGCCGCTCCGACATAGTCCTCGACCCGTGAGGCTTGCAGCAGGTGGTAGTCCTCGACGTACCAGCCCGCGGCTTCGAGGTCGCGATAACCCTTCTCGTTCGCAACCCGATAACTGTCGCGGAAGAGGAAGAACTCGAGCTCGCTGGCGGCGGCGGCGGTGAATCCCTCGGCGGTGAGCTCGTCGAGCTGACGGCGCAGGATGGATCGTGGCGCTACGTCGACCAGTTCGTGGGTGGTGCCGTCCATCACGTCGCACAGGACAAATGCGGTGCCGGTGGTCCAGCCCGCCCGGCGAAGGGTGGTGAGGTCGGGCACCAGGTGGAAGTCGCCGTAGCCCTTCTCCCAGTTGGTGTACTCGTAGCCCTCTACGGGCGCCATCTCCATGTCGACGGTGAGCAGGTAGTCGCAGGCGTGAGTGCCATCTTCGACCCCGCTGTCGAGAAAGAAGTCGGCGTCGAAGCGTTTGCCCATCGTGCGGCCGTAGTGGTCGGTGAAGCCAACGACGACCGAGTCGATCTCGCCGCTGGCAACTTCGGCACGAAGCTCATCGAGTTGCATGGAGGTCTCCTTCGCAGGCGGCGCGGAAGACCGCGTCGGCGAATGTCTGGTCGAATGGGATCGGATTTGTGCTGGCGGATGGATCTTCAATCGCCGCGGCGACGATCTTGTCGATCGCTCCCGCGTCGACCCCCAGTTCGACGAGCGTATGGGGGACGTCCATCGCCTCTCTGGTCTCGAGGATGTGCGCGAGGAAGCCATCGAACCCGCCGGTGATGCCAACGTAGGCGGCAAGGCGATCGATCGTCGGCTCGATGGCCGCCCGGTTGGCCTCGAGGACATAGGGCATCACGACGGCGTTGGTCATGCCGTGGTGGGTGTCGAATTCGGCGCCAATGGGGTGGGCCAGAGCGTGCATGGCGCCCAGGCCCTTCTGGAACGCGACGGCGCCCATTGAGGCGGCGGCCAGCATTTGTCCCCGACTCTCGATGTCGGCTGGGTCGGCAACCACCCGGGGAAGGTGTTCGAGCACGAGCCGGCAGCCCTCCATGCCAATGCCGTGTGACATTGGGTGAAACCCGGGAGCACAGATCGCTTCCAGCGAATGTGACAGCGCATCGAGGCCCGTGCCGACAGTGAGCATGCGAGGCAGTCCCACCGTGAGCTCGGGATCACTGATCACGGTGGTTGGGAGCATGGCGGGGTGGAAGATGATCACCTTGCGGTGGGTGTCTTCGTTGATCACCACGCCAGCGCGGCCAACTTCGCTGCCGGTGCCGGCGGTGGTGGGCACGGCGATGATCGGCGCGATGCCGTCGGTGGAGGCTCGGGTCCAGTTGTCACCGATATCTTCGAAGTCCCACATGGGTCGAGATTGGGCCGCCATGAACGCGATGATCTTGCCGACGTCGAGCGCCGAGCCGCCTCCGAGGGCGATGACGCCGTCGTGTTCGCCCGCTCGATACGCCGCGACACCCGCTTCGATATCGCGCCCGACGGGATTTGGTTTCAAGTCGTGGAAGGTGGTGCTCGAGAGCCCGCCCGTGTCGAGCAGTGCGTGGATGGACGGGGTCAACGGAAGGGCCGCGAGGCCGGGGTCGGTAACGATCAACGGTCGTTCGATGCCCGCGTCGTGGCAGACGGCGGCGAGTTCCTTGATTCGACCCGGTCCGAACCGTATTGGTGTGGGGTAGACCCAGTTGCTCGCTGTCACAGTTCGCCGCGGGCGAGCAGTTCGGTGGGGTGACGAACGTCGACCACACCGAGATACCCGCCGCCGGTCGCGATGGCATCGTGGGCCTTGTAGCCGATCAGTTCCTGGGCCCGGAGCGGCAGCGTGCGCGCGACATCAGGAGGGGTGGCGAGGACGTTGTTCTCTTCGGTCCGCAGCCAGCCGACCACGAAACTGATATGGAAACCCCGCCGGCGTTCATCGGCGGTGGAGTTGGTGCCGCCAGCATGAAAGGTCGAACCGAGATAGATCACGGCTGCTCCCGCAGGCATCTCCGCGATCTCAAGCTCGTCATCGGTGGGGTAACGATCGCCGGTCCAATAGTTGGACCCGGGAACGAGCCGGGTGGCTCCGTTTTCGGCCGTGAAGGGAGTCAACGCCACGATCGAGGCGACCTCCACCTCGGGGTGGGGCTTCGGGAGGAAGTTCCACACGTCTTGGTCGCGATGGATGAACTGCTGCTCAGCGCCCGGGCCCCGTTGCAAGAGGTGGCCGACGTTGAGTAGCCAATCCGCGCAGTTCGGGCCGAGGACCCGCTCGCACACGGCGTCGTAAAGGGGATGCAGCAGGACTTCATCGACAAACGCGTTGGAGTGAGAGGCCAGACCGCAAAGGTGCTGCACCTTCGTGCCGAAGAAGTCGGCGATGAATGGGTTGATGAACTCCCGGCTATGCGGGTCATCGGCATCGACCATTGGACCGACCTCGGCGTTGATTGCGACAACGCTGGCCGGATCGAGGAAGTCTTCGATGATGACGGCGCCATGTTCGGTGAGGGCGGCAGTGATCTGGTCGGGGTCGTCGCCCCGTCGCAATTTTCGAATCATGGCCCGACGTTAGGTCAGGGAAGAGCCGCTGACGATTGGTGGCCCGCTGCCCAGGTAGAAGACTCCCGGATAGCCGTTCGTTTCGAATCCGAGGCTGTCGTTGCGAGCGAGGGACGAATCGACGATGACGAGGTGTCCGGTGCGGTTGTTGCTGACGTTGAACACGCCGCCCTCGTTGGCGACACGGTCGGTGATGACCGCCTCGGTCAGAGTGAGTGTGTAGTTGTTGCCGTCACCGGCGTCGGCGAAATGACCGCCCGGGGGGGGGCGCATCGGCCGCAGAGGCGGCCGGAATCGAGGGCGACGCGATCCTGGCGACCACGAGAGTGATCGCGACGACAAGCGTTGGACAGAAAACTCGGCGCATGTGTCTGCGTACGTCGGCCGCCCGCACCGAAGTCTTGATCGTAGACCCGGACAGTGCGTCTAGATTGCGCGCATGGTTGAAAAGAACAGGGTTGAAACCCGCATGGTCGAGACGAGCATGGTTAAAGCTGCAATCTGTCGTGAATTTGGGGCACCCCTCTCGATTGAAGAGATCACGGTGGCCCCCGCCGGCCCCGGCCAGGTGAAGGTCGATGTGGAGGCCTGTGCGATCTGTCATTCCGACATCCACTTCATCGATGGTGCGTGGGGTGGTCGCCTGCCCGCGGTCTACGGCCACGAAGCCGCGGGGACCGTTGCCGAGGTGGGCGACGGCGTCGACAATGTGGACGTGGGCGACCGTGTGGTGATCTCGCTCATTCGGAGCTGCGGTTCGTGTCCTGGCTGTGCGAAGGGGATGCCGGTCACCTGCACCGGCCGGTTCACAATCGACAAGACCCGACCGCTCACCGATGCCAAGGGCGAGTCGCTCGTCCACGGCCTAAAGACGGGCACGTTCGCTGAGGAAGCCGTCGTTGATGCTTCTCAGGTCGTGAAGATTCCCGACGACATTCCAATGACGAGCGCGGCGCTCCTGGGGTGCGGTGTGATCACAGGATTCGGTGCGGTCACCAACACGGCCAAGATCGAAACCGGTAGTGATGTCGCGGTGATCGGTTGCGGTGGTGTTGGCCTCAACGCCGTGCAGGGCGCGGCAATCGCCGGCGCCGCACAGGTCATCGCGATCGACATTGCCGACGACAAGCTTGAGGCGGCGCGAGAGTTCGGCGCAACCGCGGGCGTGTCGGCGACGGCGCCCGACGTGGCCGACCAGGTGCGGGCGCTTACGAATGGCGCGGGCGTTGACTATGTGTTCGTGACGGTGGGGGCGAAGCCCGCCATTGAGCAGGCGTTCTCTCTCGTCGCTCCGGGCGGGGCCGTGGTGCTCGTCGGTATGACCGCCACGGGCGTGATGATCGAAGTGGACGCCACCGCGATCGCAGGCAACAGCCAGCGGGTGCTCGGCTCGAAGATGGGCGCCGGTCGCTTGCCCATCGACATCCCGCTGCTGGTGTCGCTCTACCAAGACGGTCGGCTGAAGTTGGATGAGCTCGTCTCGAAGACGTATCCGATCGAAGAGATCAATGAAGCCATCGAGAGCGTGAAGCGCGGCGAAGCGCGGCGAAATGTGATCGTCTTTGGAAACCAACCGGGAGCCTGAGCGTGAAAATCGAGTCGTTCGAGACGTTTGTTGTCGCGAATCCGCCGCCCTCGCAAGGGGGTCGCTACTTCATCTTCGTGAAGCTCATCACCGACGACGGCATCGTTGGTTACGGCGAGGTCTACGCGGCCACGTTCAGTGCCGATGTGGTGGCGCGGATGACCGAGGACGTGTGTGAGCGTCACATCGTGGGCAACGATCCGCATCACATCGAAGCGATGTGGCGCAACGTCTATGGATCGGGTTACACACTGCGGCCCGACCTCTCCCTCATGTCGGTGATGAGCGGGATCGAAACGGCGCTGTGGGACATCGTGGGCAAGGCCCACGGCGTGCCGGTCTACGAGCTGCTGGGCGGCAAGGTGCACGACCGCCTCCGCGCCTACACCTACCTGTATCCGACCACCGACGAAGCGTCCGACGTCTATCAGGACGCCAGTGTCTACTCCGACCCTGCGGTGGCCGCGCAGCGAGCCGCCGAGGAAGTCGAGAACCTCGGGTTCACGGCCGTGAAGTTCGATCCGGCCGGCCCGTACACCGTCTACGACGGCTATATGCCGCCGCTCGAAGCGATCGACCGGAGCGCAAAGTTCTGCGCGGCGATCCGAGAAGCGGTCGGGACGAAGGCCGACCTGCTCTTCGGCACCCATGGCCAATTCACGGCCGCCGGCGCGATCCGGTTGGCGCAGGCGATCGAGCCCTACGACCCGCTCTGGTTCGAAGAGCCAGTGCCGCCCGAGAACGTCGAGGAGATGGCGCGGGTCGCCCGGGCCACCTCGATTCCGGTGGCCACCGGCGAACGACTCACCACCAAATACGAGTTCGCCCGGGTGATCGAAGCGGGTGCCGCGGCTATTCTTCAGCCGGCCCTCGGCCGGTGCGGCGGCATCCTCGAGGCGAAGAAGATCGCCGCGATCGCCGAGACGCACTATGTCCAGATGGCCCCGCATCTCTACTGCGGACCAATCGAGGCCCTCGCCAACATCCAGTTCGCCACCTGCACGCCGAACTTCCTCATGCTCGAAGCCATCCGTGACTTCCGCGGCTTCCACAACGAGTTGCTCTCCACGCCGATCCTTCTCGACAACGGCTACATCGTCCCGCCCACCGAGCCGGGCATTGGCGCGTCGCTCAACGAAGACATCGCCCGGGCGAACCCGTGGACCGGCACCGAACTCCACCTCGAACCCCAAACCACCCCCGAAGTCCCCTAACCCCTGCTTTTCTGAAGCCTGAGTCGCGCTATGCGCGACTCAGGCTTCAGAAAAGGGTGAAAATGTCAGGGAAACGGCGGGCGGACCGTGGTGATCGTGATCGTTGGTTCAACGCCGGCGGCGGGCAGCCCGGGCGGCCTTTCGGACCTGCGAACGTTCCCACTTGCGCTGGCGGCTTCGACACGCCTTCCGGCAGAAGATGTGGTTGGTCGAGCGGGCTTCAAAGAGCTCGCCACAACGCCAGTACACACACTCGTGCAGACGATCCGGATTGGGATCATCGCCGTCGTCGAAGGGGTCGTCGATCAGGTGCCTCGAACGAAGACCGGACGGTCCGCCGACGAACGCTCGCGGTCGTACCGGTAACCGTCGAGATCGAAGTCGAGCAGCGCCAGCGGTGACTTGATGCGGTTGCGAATGATCCAGCCCGACATCGAGCCGCGGGCTCGTTTGGCGAAGAAGCTGATGATCTTGGGCTCGCCGCCATCTTTCGAGTCGAGGAACACGGGGCTCACGAGCCGAGCGTCGAGCTTCTTCGGGTTGACGGCGCCGAAGTATTCGTTGGACGCGAGATTGATCAGCGCATCGGAGCCGGGGCTGTCGGCCATGTCGGCGTTGATCTGTTCGGTGAGCGCATTGCCCCAGAACGAGTAGAGATCTTTGCCCCGACCGGTCTTCACGGAAGAGCCCATCTCGAGCCGGTACGGCTGCATCAGGTCCAGTGGACGGAGCAGGCCGTAAAGACCGGAGAGGATGCGCAGAGTCTTCTGGGCCTGAGTGAAATCTCGTTCGGAGAAGCTGGGGGCATCCATGCCGATGTAGACATCGCCGCTGAAGGCGAGCACCGCGGGACGGGCGTTCTTCGGCGTGAACGGAGTTTCCCAATCGAGAAAACGTTCGTGGTTGAGTTCGCCGAGACTGTCGGAAATCGACATCATCTTCGACAGCTCGCTCGGCGACTTCTTGGCCATCACCGACACAAGCTCACGCGAGTCGTCGAGCATGCGCGGCTCAGAGTGTTTCTTCGTGGGCAGCTTCGACTCGTAGTCGAGCGACTTGGCGGGAGAAACGACGATCAGCACCCCACTGTTCTACCAGCCGATCGCCGGTCAGCCGATGGCTGGCTCGCGGAGGACACAAGGCATGCGAGAAAGGATGTCTTCGCCGAGGCGAACCATCTTGTCGATGTCGGGCAGCGTGTCGTCGTACCACCCGAACGTCAACGAGTAGTCGCCACAGGTGACCAAGACCACGGTGCCCTCGCTCGAATCTATGAGGGTTGCGGTGCCATCAAGGAACGTCAGTGGTGCGGTTGTCCGATCGGCGGGAGCCGTTTCGAGGATCGCCGCCGTGGGCGAGCCAAAGATTGGAATGGTGACGTCTTCGAAGATCACGCCGTAGGCGACGTGGGCGCCGCCTTCGCTGCGTTCGCCGCAGCAGCCGTATTCGTAGCGCTCGCTGAGCGCGTCGAACACCTGCGACTCGAGCTCGTTGAGCCCGGGGTCGGCGGTTTGCAGCGCGCTTGGTCGCAGCGTGCAGCCGAGAGCCGGGATCAATGCCTCCGCGACGGCAACCTGTTGCCGAATATCGGGTTGCTCGAGGGTCCAATGGCTGAAGCGGAACGTGTAACCACCGCAGGTGAACGTCACTCCGGGCTCGTCATCGGGATGGAGGATGCTGACGTCGGGATCGAACACGGCAATACGTGGATCGGTTGGTGCGCCACCGGCTCGTCCTTCGACGAACGAGATTGATCCCGGGCCGGCGTTCTCAATCACTTGGGCGGTCGGGCCGCCCTCGATGGCGATCTCGCGGCCTTCGAAGATCACGCCGCCCGTCACTCCGCCGTCGCCGTGGCTGTCTTCGCCACAACACCCCTCGTAGCCCAGCCATTCGGTCGCGTCGATCACCGCGTGTTCGATCTCGTTGCTGAAGAAGAAGTCGTGCTGCCACAGCGCTCCGCTCTCAGACTCTGAGCCGAGAGCGATAAGGAGTTCTCCCTCGGCCGCACCCGCTGTCATCTCGTAGATTCCGGGTTGATCGGCGCCGATGCCACAGAGGCCGTGGTCGAACTGCGCCAAGATTTGTCCGTCATCAGTCCAGCCGAGGGCAAATGAGGAAACCGCGTCGGCCCAGAACCCGTCGCTCGGGAGTCCGAGTGCTCTCGGGTCGTTGGGATCGCCGAGAAGGAACCCGTTCGGCGCTTCACATTCGCCCGACCATTGGGCGAGCACCTGGGTTCCGTCGGGGGATGGCTTGGCCCATCGCCAGTGTCCGCTTGTGTCGGTCGTCCATGCGGGGTCGCGGGGCGGGGCGTATGCCAATATCTCGACGTTTCCTTCCCAGTCGACCCGGTGAATCTCTCGACCGTCGGCGCAGATCGCGACACGGCCGGTGGGCGCGGTGACGGAGCTTGAGCAACCGGGCGGTGTTTCCAGAGAATCGATGAACGGGGCAACGCCAAGGACGTTCTGGTTGCGCGCGATTGAGAACACGTTGTGAGGGTTGGAGACCTGGGGTACGTCTGATTGCGCGAGGACGTTGCCGTCGAAGTCGTAGAGCGTTGCGGTTTCGGTGCCGAAGTCGGTGTCCCAACCGGTGACCACGATGCCTCGTTCGGGAAAGCCGGCTGTGTCGATCGGCTCTCTCGCAAACGGCGAGATGGTCGTGGTTGTCGGAGGAGCGGTCGTGGTTGACGGGGATGTCGGCGAGGGGGTGACGGTTGTCGTCGGGTCGGTGGTCGGCATGGTGTTCTGCGGCTCGATTGACGTGTCGGGGTCGTCGCCCGCGTTGAGCGTGAGGAGTCCGACCACCACAAGTGCCGCCGCGGCGGCACCCGCGAGGAGCGGCCCGACACGGCGCGGTGAAGTCGCAAGGGGGCGCTGTTGCGCCTCATCGGCCGTCATCGGCTGGCTCTGCGCATCGAGGGCACGAGCGGCGTCGCGTAGGCGGCGACCGAGTTCGTCGTTCATATTGCGACCCCCAGGTCGGTTCGGAGTTTGGCGAGCGCTCGTCGACGATGGGTTCGCACCGTCGACACCCGCACTCCCATGATTTCTGCGGTTTCAGTGAGCGGGTAGCCCCAGCGGTCCACGAGCATCACGGCACTTCGTTGGCCGGCGGTGAGACGCTCGAGCGCACGAGCAAGGGCGGGTTCGATGGGAAGGGCATCACTCACGGCGGTGGGGAGGTCATCGACCAGGCCAAGAGAACGACCGCTGTGGCGGTGCTCGCGCCGTGCAGCGGTCTGCCCCACTCGGTAGAGGTATCCCGCCGGGTTCTTCAGGCCATCGATGCGGTCCATGTGTTCCCAGGCCCAGGCCAGCGCGGAGGCAGTGGCCTCACGACCAACCTCCATGCCGTAGGCCGCGATCAGACCGCGGCGGAGGCGCTCTTCCACCGCGTCGACGAAGTCGCGGAATCGCTCAGCCGCTTCGTCGATTGCCTGAGGTTGAGGTGTCTCCCGCACTACCCGCACAACCTAGAAGAGCATCGAAGCAACCGAATCGGTGACACGCAGAACGAGATTTCTTCAGCCGTGTGGCGGGCTACCAGCCGTCCATGCCGATTGAGCCCTTGAATGGGCCAGTGATGTCTCCGGTTATCCAGCCGCCGTAGAAACCGCCGGGCTGTGCTTCAACCAGTTCGCCGTCAACCGTGCATCGGAACTCTCGCGGGTAGAAGGCGACGTGTGAGGCAATGGAGACAAATGCTGGCTTCGGGTCGAGATACACCCAAGCCGAACCCTTGGAGACTTGGTCGGTCACGCCGACGTCGAAGTAGGTGGCTGAGCCTTTCCATTCACAATGTGAGGTAACCCGAGACGGTTGGAGGGCTGGTCGAAAGATGTCGTCTGCCGGGATGTACCAGCTGGGTGGGTGGTAGGTCTCCATGACGCGTTGGGCTCGCCTCGAGTCGGCGATCAACACCGCCCCGAGCCAGATCTGGACGCGCCGGGAGTCGGGTTCAACGACGGGCGGACGCGGGTAGTCCCAGGCTGACTCTTGTCCGGGACGCGGAGAGATTCGCGAGGGGCGCACCATGTCAGGCTCTACGGTCGTCGGCGCCGTCGCAGATGCACGGGGAATCAGTTGATAACGCCGAAGGGGGTCTCGCTCACTCGGCCGAGGAGCGTCTGCCCGTCGACATCGATCTCGAGGAGGGCGACACCGATCGAGTAGCCGAGTCGCGGCGACCGGGTGAGGTCGACGAACGCGCCGAGCCCGGCTTCAAACGGGTCAGTGTCGGGCGCGAACGAGAGCAGGCCACTTTCGAGCCGTTTAGTGTGGTTCGGGGCATCCGGGCCGATGCCGTAGGGCCGCGCCCAACGACATCACGCTGTTCCAGAGGTCGGCGCCGCAGAGATCAGCGACGAGCCGTTCGGCCAGCGGGCCTCGGATCGCGAGGGGCGACACATCGGGTTCGCGAACAACGACCCTAAATCGACGCTCGGCGGCCACGGCTTTCGCCCAGAGCAATACGTCGGAGTCGGCGATGGAGAGCCAGTGCCGGTCGTCGGCCATTCGGAGGATGATGGGATCGTTGATCAGGATGCCGTCGTGATCACACAGGGGGGCGTAGCGAGCCCGGCCGACGCGGCAGGTCTGCAGGTTTCAGGCCGAGAGGTATTGGGTGAACGCGGCGGCGGGGCCGGCGATCTCGACCTGACGTTCGGCCGCCACATCCCAAACCGCGACACCCTCGATCAGCCGGCGATATTCCTCGATCGGCTCACCGAACGAGGTCGGCAAATACATGTGGTTGTAGACGGTGAAGTCGGTTGCTCCGGCTGCGACGGTTGCGGTGTAGAAGGGAGATCTCCGAATTCGAGACCCAATGGCTAAAGAAGCTTCCAATATTCTTTCTGGCAATTTCCTGGCGACATTGGAAGGCTGGTGACATGAGCACTCAGCGCCCCGTGATTATTTCGTGCGACGGCCATGCCACCGGCCGTCCTGAGGACTACGCCGACTATGTCGAACCCGCGTATCGCGACCGATACGCCGATTTTGTTGAACATCTGCACGGTGTGCGGCTGAAGATGGAGGAGCGGCGCGAGAACGACGAAGGTCTCTTCTCGAAACAGGGTGCCGCTGCATTCGACGAGGCGACCGGTGACGACCGCGACGGCGAGTGGAACTCAAGCGTGCGCACCCGTGTGCTCGAACAAGAGGGGGTCGTCGCCGAAGTGTTGTTCCCGAATGGCGGCGTGCCGTTCGGCGGCTTCGGAGAAACCGCCAACGATCACGAACTTCGCCATGTCGGCAACCGCGCCTACGACCGCTGGCTGCTCGACTTCGCGAACGACCTTCCCGGCCGCCGCGGCGCGCTCGCCATGTTGGCCGTCGCCGACATCGACGCGTGTATCGCGGAGATCAACTGGGCGGCCGACAACGGATTCGTTGGTGTGATTGCCCCGACGGAGCCCGGCGAGGGCCTGCCGCCCTGGCTCGACCCTTGTTACGACCCGATCTGGGCGGCCTGTCAAGACACCGAACTTGCCGTCCACTTTCACGCCGGCGGCGGCACCCCGGACTATGGCAACTACGGCATGGCCAGCATGCTGATGTACGCCACGGAGACCACCTACTTCGGCCGTCGGCCGCTGTTCTCGTTCATGTGGGGTGGAGTGTTCGAACGATTCCCCCGCCTTCAGGTGGTGCTCACCGAGAACCGAGCGGACTGGGTGCCCGACACCCTCAAGCTGCTCGACGGCATCCATCGCGCGCCGTTCTTCAGCCACGCCCGCGAGGCGCTCCCGCTCACACCGAGCGAATACTGGGATCGTCAGATCTGGGTGGCCGCCTCATTCATGGGCGCCGACGAATCCGCACTGCGGAACGAGATCGGTCTCGGCCATCTCATGTGGGGCGCCGACTATCCCCACGTCGAGGGCACCTGGCCGAAGACCAAGCGCTCGCTGTCGCGATGTTTCGCAGGGATCCCGGCCGCCGAGACGCAGCAGATCCTCGAAGGCAATCCGGCCCAGCTCTACGGGTTTGATGTTGCGGCGCTCCAGGAAGTTGCCGACCGCATCGAGAGCCCGACCGCCGCCGAGCTCACCGGCGTCTAAACCTCCACGGCCCCGCGGTGTGCTTCGCCATGAAGTCCATCAAGGCCTGGCGCTCCAGGAAGTTGCCGACTGTGAGCATGGCAGCCGGAAGGGCCGCGAGGAGCAGTAACGACTACCAGAGACGAGGGCGCATACGGGTGCCTTCTCTAAATGAACGAGATCCAGTCGTTCCCTTGGCGGGCCAAGATGTCGGCGATCGGCCAAACTGGCAGAACTGACGGATGGGGTCGCAATGAATCGGATGATGCTGGGACGGGCGCTGATGACGTTGGGTGTTGTGTTCACCGACTGCGGCGATCTTGTCTGATGGCGGGCCAAGACGACGGCAACGACGAGGCGTTCGGCTCCACTCCCATTCCCACGCAATTCGTTTCCAACGGCGAGTTCATGCCGCTGCCGCAGAGTCGGCGGCAGCGCCAGGTGGAGTTTTTGATCAACCGAATGGCCGAGGACCGCGCCGAAACGCTCGGCACCACGCGCCGCCGGTTCCTCCAGTCGAAGGCTGGCATGGCAGTGGCGTTCACCGCGCTCAACGTGGTCTACGGATGCAGTGACGGCGACGGCGGAGCAAGTGCTTCGACCACGACGTCAACCACGACGTCCAGATCCACAACGACAGAGGCGTTCGCCGTCCCCGAAGAAGCCACGCTCGACGAAGAGGCGGCGTGCGAATTGTTCGCGGGTGAGTACTTCATCCTCGATTCACAGACCCACCATGTCGACTTCGAAGGCCCGGCCAACCCGGCGCTACTGAACGCGATCTTCAGCCGATTCACCGGCTGCCCTCCCGCCGATCTGGATCCGAATGGGCCCTGCGAGCCCGGTTCACCCATGGAGAAGCTCGGTCGAGCGAACTATCTCAAGGAGATCTTTCTCGACAGCGAGACCACTGTGGCGATGATGAGTGGCATACCCGCGGCGTCAACGAACTCGCAGGTGATCAGCAATGACGGCATGGCTGCTACCTGCGATATGGCCAACGAACTGGGTTCGTCGCAGCGCTGCATTCTCCAAGGGATGTTGACGCCGAACTTCCCCGACACCGCCGACACGGGCGATCTCGGCACGCTGGTGCGAGACATGGAACACCTGAAGGAGGACCTGGGGATTCGGGCGTTGAAGTGTTACACCGGCGCGGGCGGACCGAACTCCTCGTACCCCTACGAGGCGTGGTGGCTCGACGATGAAGACGTGGCCTATCCCATGTATGAGGAGGCTCAGCGCCTCGGCATCAATGTGGTCAACGTCCACAAGGGGTTTGAACAAGGGGTTTTCGATCCCGAGCATTGCGACCCTCGAGACTTCCCTAAGGCGGTTGCCGACTGGCCCGAGATCAACTTCGTGTGCTTCCACTCGGCCGTCGATCTGCCGCCCTATCAGCACTACTTCGATGACCTGATGCGGATGAAGCGCGAAGAGATGGCCGACGCCACCAATGTGTACACGGAGCTCGGTGGCGCGTGGGCAACACGCGTCATTCAGGGCGGCGATGCCACCGCCCACTTTCTGGGTCAACTACTTCTGAACTTCGGTGAGGACCAAATCCTGTGGGGCACCGATGCCATTTGGAACGGGTCACCCCAATGGCAGATCAACGCGATGAAACTCTTCCAGATGCCGGACCGGCTCCGTGAGGAGTTCGGCTATCCCGAGGTGACCACCGAGATCAAGGCCAAGATCCTCGGCCTCAACGCGGCCAAGCTCTACGACGTGGACCCGGAAGAAGCCCGTTGTGTGCTGCCCGGTGATCTCATCGGCGAGACCAAGGTGATCTACGAAGAGCAAGGACTCGCCAGCCCGAGCAACCGTCGCTACGGTCCAACCACGCGACGGGAGTTCATCTCGCTCCTGCGTTCGGAGGGATTTCAGTGAGCAACGCCATGCAGGGTCGACGAGTGTTGGTAATCGGCGCATCATCGGGAATCGGTGCCGCCATAGCGAAGGCCGTGGTAGCCGCCGACGGCGATGTCACCGTGTCGGCCCGCCGTACAGATGCCCTCGAAGCACTCGTGGCGGAGATGGGCGCCGGCCACGTGGCCTCGGGCGATGCCGCGATTCGCGAAGACGCCGAACGAGTGGCCGCCGCGGCCGCCGCGGCGATGGGCGGGCTCGACCTAATGGTCTATGTCGCCGGCTTCGGGCCGCTCCAAAAGATCGCCGACTGTGATCCCGACCTGTGGGCCGACGTCTATCGAGTCAACGTGTTGGGCGCGAACCTGGCCGCATCCGCCGCACTCCAACACATGGACCGAGACGGCGTTTGTAGCTTCGTGTCGTCTCGCACCGTGGAGGACGCCAACCCGATGTTCGGCGCGTACTCGTCGTCGAAGGCCGCGCTCGATCAGTGCATCCGGGTCTGGCGGCTCGAACACCCCGACCGGCGTTTCGTGCGCATCGTGATGGGCAACTGTGGCCCCACCGACTTCGCCGAACACATGGGTATGGACCTTCTCGGCGAGGCGCTTACCAAGTGGGGCGAACTCGCGATCCCCGGCGGATTGATGGATGTCGACGACGTGGGCGCGGGCCTGACCGAGTCGCTCGCCGTCGCCCTCGATCACCCGGAGATCGACACCTCTGAAATCAAGTTCGACGCCCGCACGGCCTAAAGAAAGCGCTTGGGGTCAGACACCTGCACTTTCTTCGCAGGCGTAAGGAAGTCTGCGAAGACAGCGTTCCAGCCGACTGGTTGGCCGATTCGACGAGGCGTAGCGCTCGTCGTTGGAGCAAGCTCGCGGCAAGGCTGCCGTCGACCATAGGTGGTGGTCTCCTATGCCACCCGAGCGTCGGGCCAGAGCTTCAGGAAGTTCTCCGTGTAGAACCCCTCCCGGATCGATTCGCCGCGGTCACCGATGGACGACTCGAAGCGGCCGATCGGGTCGCGGCCGCCTTCGGTGTGCGGGTAGTCGCTGGAGAAGAGGTATAGATCCTCGAAGGTCTGATCGGTGAGGCTGCCGACGTCTTCAAACACGAACGGCGTGAAGCCCATCTGGGCCCGCAGCGTTTCGGTAGCGGTGCGGTCTAGTTCGGCGAGGTACTGATCGACGCGACTCCAGGTGCGGATCAGCATGTCGAGTCGCGTCAGCATGGCTGGCACCCAACCGGCCCCGAGTTCGACGGCGGCGCCGCGCAGGGTCGGGAACTTCTCGAACACGCCATCGAGCACCATCATCGAGACGAACGTTTCCGGACCGTGGTGCATCACGGCGAAGTCCTTGCTGCGCACGTTTTCACCGCCGCCCATCCAGTCACGGGCGGGCGGGCGACCGGTGTTGCCCCAACCCGGCTCAAGTTGCAGCGGCGCGCCGCCAACGTGGAGGACGAAGGGCACGCCGGCTTCAGCGAGTCGGGCCCAGAAGGGATAGAGGTCGACGTGGCCAGGGGAGCGGCCGCCGACAAGACCGTGGGGCACCCAGATCGAGTCGAGGCCGGCTTCGAGCGCCCAATCAAGTTCCTCGATCGCGGCATCGATGTCGTTGAGCGGCACCACACCCACACCCATCAGCCGGTCGTCTTCGGCGCAGAACTCGGACATGGCCCGATTGTGGGCCCGGGTGGCGCCATAACGAAGGCGCGTGCTCATCGTGTCGCTCGGATGGAAGATCGGCTTCACGCTGTGCGTCGCGAACACGAGCTGCTTGGCGAAGCCGAGCATGTCCATCGCCACGGTTCGTTCGTCACGATCGAACGCACCGAGGGCTTGGATCTCTTTCGACTGTGCGATGAGCTGATCACCCATCGCGATCTGCGCCTCGACATGCTCGGGGGTGTGGCCGCCCTGCTCGACGAGCGTGTCAACTTCGCCATCGGTGACGATCGAGGTGTGGTAGCTCACCGGCTTCAACTCGGCGGCAATATCGGCGTCGGCGTAGTCGATCAGGAAGCGAGGCAGCTCCATGATGTGACTATCCGCGTCGTAGTACTGCCGGTCAGACGGTGCATAAGTCATGCCCGACAGTACCGCCTCAACTGGGGAGAGTTCGGCGGATCCCAACTCGGCGCAACCCGCAGGGTTGCCTCTGACTTGCCCCGCTTCAACTGCGGTCTGACCCCCACCTCAACTGTGCGACAGTGCAGGTATGCCCCCCGAAGCTCTAGACGATCTTGACGCCGCCCTTCGATCCGACATCCGTCGGCTCGGTGCTCAGTTGGGTGATGCGCTGGTCCGCCAACACGGTCAGCCACTGCTGGATCGGGTTGAGCAGGTGCGGGCGATCGCTCGGAATTTGCGTCGCG
Source organism: Candidatus Aldehydirespiratoraceae bacterium (assembly GCA_047639555.1). Classification (GTDB taxonomy): domain Bacteria; phylum Actinomycetota; class Acidimicrobiia; order Acidimicrobiales; family Aldehydirespiratoraceae; genus JAJRXC01. Next base: position 44,683 of record JBLIOE010000012.1, on the reverse strand, counting down.
ATCAGGCGTCGACCGACGAGTTGGCCGCCGCGTTGGACGATGTCGGGCTGGTTGACGCTATCCATCTGGTCCGCGCCTTCACGATCTACTTCCATTTGGCGAACACGGCCGAGCAGGTGCATCGCTTCGATGAGCTGCGGTCGGCGCGAGCCCAAGATCGGCGCTTCCCTGAGACGGTCGCCCGTCTGCAGGCCCTCGGCCATAGCAACGAAGAAATCCTTGAGGCCGCGGCTTCTCTTGATCTTCGGCCCGTCTTCACCGCCCACCCCACGGAAGCTTCTCGACGTTCGATCCTCGACAAGCTCGCGGAGATCTCTACGCTGATCGAAGAACGCGGCGACCCGCGGGCCAGCGACTCTGACCGTCGTCGAATCGACCGCCGTGTCGACGAGTTGGTCGACGCAATCTGGCTAACCGACGAACTTCGCCGAGCCCAGCCGACGCCCGAAGACGAAGCCCGTTCGATCCTCTACTTCCTTGGCGAGATGTTGGTCGACGGGCTGCCGGAGCTGCTCGAGGATGTCGACGCCTCGCTCAACGATCTCGGTGGGTCGCTTGGGACCAACGTGCCGGTGCGGTTTGGTTCGTGGGTGGGCGGCGACCGGGACGGAAATCCCAATGTCACTCCGAGCACGACCAGAGGGGTGTTGGAATTCCAGCGCTCGCGTGCGCTTCGCATTCTGATCGGAGAGGTCGAGGGTCTCTCTGCCGAGCTGTCGGTGGGCACCGCGGTGACGGCCGTATCCGCCGAACTGCTCGCCCAACTCGAAGACGACCGTGACAGGTTCCCCAAGGTCACCGTCCGGTTCCAGACGCTCAGCGCCGGTGAGCCGTACCGCCAGCGCTGCGCCGTCATGCACGAGCGGCTGCTCCGAGCTGTCGGCGACTCGGCCGGACTGGGCGCCTACGAACTGCCGACGGAGCTACTCGACGATCTTGATCAGATTGCCGATTCCCTCAACGCCCACGGCGGTGGGCTCCTCGCCAACGGACGGGTTGCCCGGGTGCGACGGCTCGTGTCGACGATCGGCTTCCATCTGGCGACACTCGACATTCGCCAGCACGCAGTGCGGCATCACGAAGCGCTCGCCCCGCTCTTCGAGTCGATCGGCATCGACTACGCCGCGCTCGACCGCGCCGGCCGCACCAGTCTGCTGGCCGAAGAGCTCGCGAGTCGCCGTCCGCTCGCCCCGCCCTCGCACAATCCGGAGCAAGCCCTCGAGCTGTTTACCGTCGTCCGCGATGGCATCGAGCGTGGCGGCGAAGACGTGATGAAGAGCTACATCGTGTCGATGACTCAAGGCGTCGACGACGTGCTCGCTCCCGCCGTGCTCGCTCGCGAGGTGGGTCTCGTCGACATCCCCGGTGGTGTGGCCCGGATCGGGTTCGTCCCGCTCTTTGAGACGATCGACGACCTCCGAGCGATCGGCACGGTGCTGCGCGACCTACTCGCCGTCCCCGCCTATCGGCGCCTGGTCGAACTGCGCGGCGATGTGCAAGAAGTGATGGTCGGCTACTCCGACTCGAATAAGGACGGCGGCATCACCACGTCACAGTGGGAGATCCACAAGGCGTTGCGCGAGATCGCCGCGGTGTCCGAAGAGACCGGTATCAAGGTGATGGTGTTCCACGGTCGGGGCGGCACGGTCGGCCGCGGTGGCGGGCCGACCAACTCGGCGATCCTCGGTCAACCCGCGGGCTCGGTTGTCGGTGCGATGAAAATTACTGAGCAGGGCGAGGTCATCGCCGACAAGTACGGCCTGCCTCGTCTCGCCCAGCGCAACCTCGACCTTGCACTCTCCGCCGTGCTCGAAGCGACGGTCGCCCACCGGGTACAGCGCAACGACGGCGCAACCATGGCCGCGTGGAACGACGTGATGGAGCAGATGTCGGAGGCTGCGTTTGGTGCCTATCGAGCGTTCCTTGAGCGGCCCGGACTCGTGGAGTACTTCACGACCTCAACGCCGGTGGAAGAACTCGGCGCTATGAACATTGGCTCCCGTCCCGCCCGTCGCACGACGGCCGGTTCCGGACTCGATGGTCTGCGGGCAATTCCGTGGGTGTTTGGCTGGACCCAATCTCGCCAAATCATCCCCGGCTGGTTCGGTGTGGGCACTGCGCTTGAAACCGCTCGGGCCGCGGGCCATGGTGATGCCCTCGACCAGATGTTCGCTGAGTGGCAGTTCTTCGGGACGTTCCTCTCCAACGTTGAAATGACCCTGGCGAAGACGGACCTCGCGATCGCTCGCAACTATGTCGACCGCCTGGTCGACCCGTCGCTACACAACCACTTCGACGCCGTAGTCGAAGAGCACGACCGCACGGTCGAGCAACTTGGGCTCCTCACCGGCGAAGACTTGCTCGGCGATCTGCCGGTGCTGAAGCGCACCCTTGCCGTCCGCGACGTCTATCTCGACCCGATCAACCTGCTTCAGGTGGAACTGTTGGCTCGATCCCGTGCCGCCGGCGATGACGATGAGCGCGAGCGTCTCCAACGAGCTTTGCTGCTCACGGTCAACGGCGTCGCCGCCGGCCTCCGAAACACCGGCTAAGAAAGCGCGTGGGGTCAGACACCCGCACTTTCTCGAAAGAAAGTGCGGGTGTCTGACCCCACGCGCTTTCTATTGGTTGGCGAGTTTGTGGAACTCGTCGGCGATGAGCTGAGAGATGGGCTGTTGGTGGGTGGCTCGCCAGTCGCGCCAGGGGAAGATTGGCTCCCAGCGGTGAAGCTGTTCGAAGCTGACGGTGGCCGACACGATCTCTTCGCCGTCGCCACTGGCTTGGGCCAACACTCTGCTGAAGCGCGGGAACGCGGGGCCGGCGATGGTCGAGTGGCCCAGCATGTCGGCGGCGCGGCCGCCGTCGACATTGCCCGCGGCATAGGAGGAAGTGCCGACGTCCTCGCCTCCGACATGGTTCGCGCTCGCGACATAAGCAAGGTTCTCTTGCGCGCGGACGCAGGTGGTCTGGGTCATGTAGTCGAGCTTTCCGGGCCCGGCGAACGTGCCGCAGCTGTTGAGAATGATCCGAGCGCCCTTGGCGCAGAGGATGCGAGTGAGTTCGGGGTTAAACCAGAAGTCGTAACAGATCTGCAGACCCACCGGACCGAACCGGGTTTCGAATATGGGGAGTTCGGTACCGTTCGAAAAGGTCACACCTTCGGTCACCCACGGAAGTGAGCCGAGATGCAGCTTGCGGTAGGTCCCCCGAATGCCTTCGGGGCCGATGAAGGCGGCCGCGTTGTAGAGCACTTCGGGATCGTGGGCGTCGCGCTCGACCATGCCGACCGCCACGTAGAGGTCGTGTTCGGCACACAGTTCGGCGATGCGTTTGGTCGACGGACCGGGCACGGTTTCGGCGAGTGCGTGGTGGTAGTCGCAGTGGTTGGCTCCGCCCCGACACGCGGTGCAGCCGCCGAGCCCGGTCAGCGCCTCTTCGGGGAACACCAGGATGTCGATGCCCTGGGCCCCGGCCTCAATGATGTTCGCCTCGATCTTGGCGAGAGTCGCCGCGACGTCGCCGCGCACGCTGGCGAAGTTCACGACACCGATCGTGCACGTGGTCTCGTACTGCGCATACCGGTCGGGTATCAGACTCATACTGCTCCTTCTGGAGACATGGCTCCTCTGGGTTCATCACCGGCAATGGTGAGGCGGTGCATGATTCGGCGGCTGGTGTAGTCGGGTACGGCAAAGTGTTGCACGGCTCGGTTGTCCCACATCGTGAGATCTCCTTCCGTCCAACGGTGCCGGCACTGGAACCCGGGTGAACCGATATGGGCGAGCAGCATGGGAAGCAGCGCGGCGGACTCTGCGTTTGAGAGCCCGTCGATCTTCGTGGTGAAGTTGCCGTTGACGAACAGCGCGGTCTTCCCGGTCTCCGGGTGCACTCGGGCGATCGGGTGATGCACAGGTGGATAGGTCTTCTGCATTTCGCCGAGGTCGACGTGGGCGTTGCCGTCGGCAATGGCCCGGCTCAGGGTCTTCGTCAGGTCGTGGGTGGACGTGAGTGGCCGCAGCAGGTCTTGCATCGCGGGCGAGAGGAGATCCCAGGCGGCGTACATGTCGGCGAAACACGTGTCGCCGCCCAGCGGGGGCAGCATCACCGACTGGAGAATCGTGTAACTCGGCGGACACTTCACATAGGTGTTGTCGGTGTGCCACGCATCGGCGCCCTGGCCCTTTGGGGCCTCCTGGTCGAGCACAGTCATCTCAGGGTTGTCGGCGTGTTTCGGACCAAACGCGGCCACATCGATCTCACCAAACCGGCGAGCGAAGCGCTGATGATCTTCGGGCGACAGCCGCTGGTTGGCAAAGAAGAGGACCTTGTGCTTGTTCATCGCGGCGCGGATCTCGGCGATGTCGTTGTCGGTCGCGTTGGCGAGTCGAATGCTGGAGACACGGCCACCGAGCACCGGGGTGACCGCTTCGAGATCGAAGCTCACTCGTATTCACCGATCGATCGGAGATGGGCTACCACTTGGTCGGCCACCAGCGCGGCGACCGCATCGTCGACGGAGTCGGCCGCGTCGTTGGCGCCGACATAGCGAAGCATCTCGGGCAGCCGGGTTCGGAGCTGCATGAGCGTCCAATCGACGACGGGGCCGTGGGCGATCGTGTCGAAGTTGACGATCGTGTTCGAGTCGGCCGCCTTGTCGACGTAGTGGTAGTGCGGTTCGTCGAGGAACATGTCGAAGCGCAGATACTCGAAGTCGTCGGCCACGCTGACGACATGGATCGACACACCCTCGTCGGCGAATCCGCCTTCCGGGGATGCCGCTTTGAGTTCGGCGAGATGCTCGGTCTCGGCGTAGATCTTCTCGAGCGCTTCGGGATCAACCTTGCGGTATTCGACGCCGATCCGCAGGGGCCCCGCATCGAGCCAGTCGGTGCTGGCCGGATCGGGTGGCGCAGGCGGGATGTTATACGTCGTGCCTACGCGACTCATAGGAGCGGTCATTGTCAGCCTCCGACTCGTTGAGGAATGCGGGTGAAGATGCGACGAGCGTTGCCGTCTCGCAGAGCTTCCTTGGTTGCGGGCGAGATGTCGAGCGCGTCGAGCTGCGCTTGGACATGTACGTGACCGGTGAGCGGGTAGCCGGTGCCGAAGAGCACCTTTTCGGCGCCCTCGCCGCGGACATAGTCGAGCAGCTCGGCCGGCCAGCGGGCCGGAGGATGAGTGGCCGTACCGATCATCACGTTGTCGTGATTGCGGGCGACGCGGATCGTGTCAGTCAGCCAGGGGATGCCGAGATGTGAGAGGACGAAGGCGACCATCGGAAACTCTTCGGCCGGCCCTTCGATCGCCGCAGGATGGCCGAGTTCGTGGATCCGGGGGCCACCAGAAGCGCCGGCCTGCATCACCATCGGCACGCCGTGTTTCGCGGCAAGTGCGTAGTACGGACTCATGCCGGGTGCGTCGAACGTGAGGTCCCAACTGTGGGTGTGGCTATGGACACCCACGCACCACACAGCGTGCAGGGCCTCGTCGGCCGCCTCGAGATCGGCGTCGCCTCGAGTGGGGGTGATGCTGAACATGCCCACGAAGCGGCCCGGATAGGCAGCCGAGAGCTGACGAATTTCATCAGGCCGCAGCACGTAGTGAGCGAACTCATCGAGCGGCGCGCCCGGGGGTAGATCACAAACTGGGAGAACCAGCGTGGAGATTGCCGTCTGGTTCATTCGGGCGACCATCAGCTCTGCCGTGGTGAAGATGTCGTCTTCGCGGGCGCCGAGCTTGATCGTCAGCTCGTCTTGCTCGATCACGGCCTGCCACAAGTCCGCGCGGTCTGGGGTAAACGCGTTGCACCAGTAGTCGATCATCGGTCGGCTACCGGGCGTCTTCGAATCGGATGAGCTTGGCGGCAGTGCCGAAGCCAGTGAGTGCATCGAGCGAGCCGGGTTCGTGTACCTCGACGCCGATCTTCACGCCGACGACCTGGTGAAGACGTTCGACGGTTGCCGCCGCTACGACATCGAACTCGCCGGGTGGACGGTCACTCACGACGAGGACGGTCATCTCATCGCGGTTGCCGGATCGGGTGGCGCGGACGAAGTAGTCGTCGGTCACGCCATTGATTTCGGTGACGATCTCGCCGAGTGCCTCAGGCCAAATGTTCACGCCGCGAAGCTTCACCATGTTGTCGCCGCGTCCGGCGAAGGGTGCCATCTTGCGCAGCCACGACCCGCAGGCGCATTGGCCTGGGGGGTGCAGCGTCGAGAGGTCCATGATGTTGTAGCGAAACTGGGGGCTGCCCGTCTTGTAGATCTCGGTGATGCAGACGGCGCCTTGCTCGCCGTCGGGCAGCGGTTCGCCCGTGTCGACGTCGACGATCTGCACAACGAATGCGTCTTCGAAGATGTGCATTCCACCGCCGGACGGACACTCGATCGCGACCCACTGAACCTCGTGGAATCCGTAACTGTCGTAGACGGGTAGCCCGAAGGTTTCATTGAGGCGTTGCTTGTCACCGATGTTTGGCAGGGCGGTGAGTTGAAGATCTGTGGCGGGATCAAGACCCATCTCGCGAGCGGTGTCGGCGAGATGAAGGAGGTAGTCGCCTGTCGTCAGGATCGCCTTTGCGCCGTACTGAACCGCCAACTCGATCTGCTTTCGAGTCGGGGTGACGTTGCCCGTGCCGGTCGTGAGTACCACACAGTTGAGCCAGCGGTAGAGCGCCTCATCCATTGCATGGGCGCCGTTGTGGGTGGAGTACGCCCACGCGTTGATCACCACGTCGCCAGGCTGGATTCCTTGCATGTGGAGCGCTCGCGCCATGAGGATCGCGCCAGCCTCGCGGTCCCACGCGGTGTACAGCGTGGGTCGTGAGGATCCAGTGGTGCCGCCCGACATATAGACCCGCATCGGCTCGTCGAGTGCCTGGTCGACCGTGACACCCTGGTAGTCGCCATACGGCGGGTGCGCTTCGATCGACTGACGAATGTCGTCGACCGTGTACGCCGGGAATCGGTGCAGGTCGTCGATCGACTTTATGTCGCTCGGGCCGACTCCCGCAGCGTCCCAACGGCGGCGGAAGAACGGCACCTCGTAGGTCGACACGGCCCGCGCCTGAAGACGAGCGAGCTGGTTGGCGGCGATTTCCTCAGGTCCGGCGAGGTACGCGGTTTCGAGATACTCCGGCGGTGGCGCGAGCTGCGCCGTGAGTGCGTCATAGTCGACCGCCTCATGCGGCCGACGAAATTTGCTCACGAGGAGACGATCTCCGTGGCTTCGATGAAGTTCGTCGGCAACATCTCTTCGGGGAAGCGGTAAAGGTCGACCGCGTTGTCCCACATGATCTTGCGCTTGCTTTCTTCGGTGATGAGATCGGGTTCAAGGTCGAGGAAGTACTGGACGGTGCCCGGGTACTTGGAATCAGGGTGTGGGAAGTCGCTCTCCCAGACGATGCGGTCGTCGCCGAGCGACCGGATGACATCGATCACGAACGGGTCTTCGCACTCAGTGCTGATCCAACAGTTGCGCTTGAAGTATTCGGTGGCCGTCATGGTCAGTTCGGGGAACTCCCACTCGCCGGCCATCTCGAGGTGTTCGTCGATGCGATGGAGCCAGCTCGGCAACCAGCCGCAACCCGCCTCCATATACGCAGTGCGCAGTCGCGGGAACCGCTCGAATACGCCGTTGACGATCATCGACATGCACGCGTTCTGCGCCTCGTGAGCGTGGACAACGGTGTGCCACTCGGTGAAGGTGTCGAAGCGGTCGACGCCTTCGGTCTGCGCGTTGAGCCCCATGAACTCGTGCGTTGCGAACGCACAGTCGAGATCTTGCAGAAGCTCGTAGATCGGGTCGTAGTAGCGGTCGCCCAGGTTGCGATGGTTGGTGTAGCCGGGGCGGGTCCAGAAGCAGCGGATACCGAGCTCGTCGTAGGCGTACTGAATTTCCTCGACGGCGCGGCCGACGTCGTTCAACGGAACCGGCCCGCTGGTGATGACCCGTCCGTCGGAGCTCTCGCGCATGTCGGCGCCCCAGCGGTTGTAAGCGCGGGTCATTGCGGCCTGAAGCTCGGGGTCGATGCCGCTGAGCCACATGTCGTATTCGGGGCCGTAGATCACGCAGAAGTCGATGCCGTCGATGGCGAGGGCATTGGCGACGCGGTCACCGGTGAATCCCTCAAGCACGATGTCGCCGTACTGCTCGAGCATGTCTTCGGTCGTCCAGCCGATCGCCTTTTGGAACTGGCCGTACAGCGAGGTCTTGTGCTGACTCCACCGTCCGTCGACCGTGACAGGGTTGTAGGTGTCGAGCCCGGCGGGAGATTTTCGGTCGAGGCGATGCCGGTACTTCTCGGGCAGGTAGGTCTGCCAAAGATCAGCGGGATAGATGACGTGAGCGTCGGCATCGAAGACTTTGTATCCGTGGCGCATGGTGTGTCTACTTTCCTGCTGGGTTGTTCGCGTTGAAGTCGGTTGCGGCGTCGGCCGCGCGTACGACGAGGAAACGAACACCCTCGTCGCCGACGGTGAAGCCGTAGAGATGGTTGGCCGGGATGACGACGGTGTCGCCGGTCGCCAGAACAGTGCCGTCGCTGACGTTGAGGCTGCCGGCGAGAATCGTCATGTGTTCGCTGATGTTGTGCGTGTGTGGCGGCACGTCGAAACCTGCGGGCATCTCCGAGATATGGGAGTGAAAGCCGTGTTGACCAGTGGTGAGACGGCTGCGCCGGGCGCCAACATTGTCGGCCTGCGCGGCGAGCGCGGCGACCTCGGCCTTCTGGTCAGCCTTGGTCTCCCACTCGAGAGTGGCGAGGTGGCGAACGATTGGATCAGACGATTCGTTCATGGCGTTCTTTTCATGCCCTAGAGTTGTCTATATGCAGATATTCTGCAAATAGAGTATTATCTCCCCGTGACTGCCGAGCTTCCCGAGTATGTGATGGACCCCTCGCCGCTGGCGATGTTCACCCGGCTCCAGCGTGTTGGCCTGCACCTGGATCGGCTCCAATCTGAGGCCATGGCGGAGATCGATATGTCGTTCGCCGACTACTCGATCGTCGCCACTCTGCACCGCGAGCCCACACCGCACGCCCTCCCCGTCAGCCGCCTGGCCGAGCTTGTGCTCCGGCCGATGGGTGGGATCACCCAGGTGGTTGATCGTCTCGAACGAGCGGGTCTTGTCTCCCGCCAACTCGATCCCAGCGACCGTCGGCGAGTGCTGATTCAGCTCACCGATACGGGTATCAATATTGCCGAACAGGGAGACAAGGCATATCGCGTCTCGCGCGAACGCGTCCTCGCCGAAATCAGCGACGGCCAGTTGAAGAAGATCGATGCCGCGGTGGTCGATCTACTCAGCGTCCTGGAGCACGACGCGGAGACGGCTTAGCTGCCGAGGGCGATGATTGTTTGGGTGCCGTCGTCGGCGATAGCGGTCAGCTCAGGAGTGCTGAAGTTCGACACGTAGAGCGTGCCGTCGTCGGCGAACGAGAGATTGTCGTAGAACCCGGCGGGAAGCGTGTGGACGACCGGTGCCTCGGTACTGGCCCGATCCCAACGCAGCACCTGGGCGCTGCCGCCGGCCAAGAGATACAGCGCACCATCGTCGCCGAGCGTGCTTGCGGTGACCGCGGGCAGTCCTTCGAGAACGACGTTGACGTCGCCCGACGTGAGGTCGACGGTGGTCACGGATCCGGGGCCAACAATGCCGCCCGTCGGGCCGATCACGGTGGTGCCCTCGATATCGAAGCCGTTCATATCGCCAATCGGCTCAGCGATGAGTTCCGGCTCGCCGCCATCGGTCGGGACTCGGTAGAGCGCGTCGCCAGTGATAGCGATGCCAACGATCAGCTCGCCGTCGTGAGTGAAGAAGAGTGGGTTCGTGCCGGCCGAAAGGGTGGCCACGATTGAACCCGTGCCGTTCTCGATTCGTCCGATTGACCCATCGAGGAAACCGGTCCAGTAGACGGCGCCGTCGGGACCGATGGCGACATCGTCCGGCCCCGCGCCGTCGGTGCTGACCCGGGTGAGGATCGTGCCGGTCAGTCGATCGACCTCGATGACCTCGTTTGCGGCGATCGACGCGATCCACACCGAGTCGCCGTGTACTTCGATGCCATTGATTCCGACGGTGAACGTCTGGTTCTCATGCGGAGCGGGCGCCCCGGTGGTCGTCGGCGCGACAGTCGTGGTGGTCACGGTGGTCGTTGGCGCCTCGGTGGTGGGAGCGAGGGTCGTGGTCGTCGTCGTTGTTGTTGTTGGTGCGGCATCGCCGGTGTCATCACTGCACCCGGCGGCGAGCAACGAGAGGGCCACGGCGGCATTGCTCATGAATCGAATATTGCTCATCGGAAGTCGGCCAGTCGCTCGCCGGTATCGCTGATTGGGTATTCGTTGTCGGCCTCATAGGCGAGACCCGCACCGAGCGGCTGCTCCATGGCTTCGCGATAGAGGTCCTTGTAAGCGCGGAGCGAGCCGGTGCTGTTGGCGACGAGCGAGTCGGTGAGGGTGGTGATGGCGGCGTCGAGTTCGGCGAGTGGCACGGCCTGCGCGACCATTCCGAGCGTCGCAGCCTCCGCTCCAGTGAAGTTGCGGGCCGTGTATGACAGCTCGCGGGCCTTCGCCATACCGACCAGTCGGGGGAGCCGTTGACTCATGCCCCACGTGGGGCGCAGCCCGAACTTGGCGTGGGTGTCGCCGAACTTCGCTTCTTCCGCCGCCACGATGATGTCGCAGGCGAGCGCGAGTTCGAGGGCTCCCGTGAAGCAAAATCCGTTGACCCGGGCAACCGTGATCGCCGGCATGGTCGCGAGGAGGTCGGTCACCCGACGAGCGGGCAGATCGAGAATGTCGCCCACCTTTCCGTCGGTGAGGTCGCGGTCGCTGAGCGCCTTCAGATCCACGCCGGCGCTAAACGCTCGGCCGCTTCCCGTGAGGATCACGACGGCCACCTCCGAGTCGGCCGCGAGCGCATCGAGCGCGTCGCCGAGGGTGCCCAACATCGTGGGAGTTATCGCGTTGAGCGCGTCGGGGCGGTTGAGCGTGATCGTGGCGATCTTGCCGTCGCGAGCAGTCAGAATTTCGGGTTCGGTCACCCTGAAGGTCTAGCGGCTTGGACCGAGCTTCAACCTTGTGCGGTGCGGACCACTTCCGCTATCGGGCTGAGTTGAAGGGCCGCGACTACTCGTCGGGTGATGGCTGCTTGGCCTTCGGCTCTGAGCGTTCCGTTCTTCAGCGCACCCTTGATCGGCTGCTGGCCGAGCCACACCTTGTAGAAGGTGGCGCAGTCCCCCGTGATCGTGACGTCGATGGCAAACCCTGGGTCCGAGAGGCAGACCGACGCAGCCCCGTGCTCGATTACCAGCCAGAAAAGCCGAGGGTCATCGTCGAACCGCAGGTGCAGGACGGTGCGACGGTCGGGGAGTTCCTCGGCGTCGATACGAGTGTGCATCCACCAGACAAGGAGTTGGGCATCGAGTTCGTCGGCGCGAGGTTCGTCGAATACCCACTTTGCGCCCCACTCGCCCAGTCCGAAGACGAGGGGTTTGAGGTCTCGGCCCGCGTCGGTAAGGAGGTACTCGCCGTCCAGGCGTTCGAGGATGCCGGCCCGTTCGAGTTGTCGAAGACGCTTCGTGAGCAGGCTGCGGGAGAGGCCGGGATTGCCTCTCGCTAAGTCGTTGAACCGGGTCGCGCCAACGAGCATGTCGCGCAGGATCAAGAGAGACCAACGTTCCCCGAGGACTTCGACTGCTCGAGTGATCGGGCAGTACTGCCCGAATCCGTTCGGTGAGCTCATGATCCGGTCCTTCTGTGAGAGGCCGCGAAGTACATAATCTGTACTGGTGAGGTCCAGATATAGCACTATGTCGTCAACTACGACATTCCTACGGTGGGGTCATGAGCTACGACAACGAAGTCAACGACACGATCTGGCAGAAGAGGGCGAGCGAAGTCGCCGAACACCTCGGCGAAGGTGTCGTCCAGGCAGATCAAGATGGCGAACTACCCATCGGCGCCGTGGAATCTCTAAAGCTCGCCGGGTTGACGACCGCGCTGATCCCTGAAGACTGCGACGGTGGCGGCGCCACCCACGCAGACATGGCTGAGGTACTCCGCCGGCTCGGACGGAGAGACCCGTCGACCGCGCTCACGCTCTCTATGCACTCACATGTGGTTGCCGCGCAGGTGTGGCGCCACAACCAAGGTATGGACGCGACCGGCTTCTTCGACAAGGTCGTCGGCGGTGCGTACATCGTCACTAGTGGCGCATCTGACTGGATCGACTCGAGCGGTACGGCGGATGCAGCCGATGGCGGCTTCCGAGTCAATGCAACAAAGATGCCGATCAGTGGTTGTGAGGCCGGACAGATCTTTGCGACCACCGTCCGACACGAGAGCCCGGACGGTGACGAAGTCTTGCACTTCGCCATCCCGATGGCGTCCGAAGGACTCCGCATCGAACGGACCTGGGACACCCTTGGACTGCGAGCGACTGGCTCCCACACGGTGGTACTCGACGATGTCTTCGTTCCTGCTGCGGCTATATCGCTTCGTCGCCCGGCTGGGGTGTGGCATCCAATCTGGAGTGCAGTGCTGGGTTGTGCGATGCCGTTGATCATGTCGGTTTACGCCGGAATCGCCGACGCCGCGGTGGCTGCCGCGATCACTGCCGCTGCTCGCAAGCACGACGCCGCCACCGACATTCTTGTTGGCGAGATGCTGAACTTCCACACCGCAGGTCTCGACGCCGTCGAGGCAATGACACACTCGAGCGACAACCTCCATTTCGCAAACACCGATGAACATGCGGCCCGCGTGCTCAGTCGGAAGTCGAACGCCGCCGACGCGTTCATCGCCACCGTCCGCACCGCGGTCGAGGTCGCCGGTGGCGCCGGCTACTCCCGCCGCTTTGACCTCGAACGCATGCTGAGAGATGTCCATGGGTGCATGTTCCATCCGCTGCCGCGGGTTCGTCAGCGCGAGTTCTCTGGTCGCACGGCACTCGGTCGTTCTCCGGTCGCCTGAGCTTCTGGTGTGACACCATCGGCGTAATGGACACGCCTCTCGACGGTTCGTCAGCCGAACAGATCGCCGCCCTCTGTACGCGGGTCTTGCACCAGAACTGGCGCGAGGGTGAACAGGACGGGCGCACGTACGGCTTTAGCTCGCCGTCGCCGGGCCGCTACGACTGGCAGTGGTACTGGGATTCCTGTTTTCACGCGATCATCTGGCGCCGCCTCGATCGGGCTCGTTCCCGGCTTGAGCTGGAGACACTTCTCGACTCGTCGATCGACGGGTTCATCGGCCACATCTCCTTTCTTGGCCGTCCGCTGAATTTCGAGCGGGCGATTCGCTACAACGTCGCCACTCGACACGCCCCCAACACCTCCACGATTCAGCCGCCGCTACTTGCTTGGGCTTGGTCGCTCGCCGTTGGTGATCCTTCGCAGGAGCCTCGAATCGTCGAGCATCACGAGTGGATGCGAGAGAACCGAGACCTTGAAGGCGACAACCTGCTGTGGCTCATCCAACCCGACGAGTCGGGTCTCGACGCGTCGCCGAAGTTCGATCATGTGTGGGGTTGGCGGGCCCAGGGTCGTCGCCTCTTTCCTACGCTGATCCACGGCAATCGGCGCCGCGGTTTCGATGCCCGGCGAATTGCCGACGATGGTCGCCCCGTGGTGTGTGAGGTCGTCACCAATGTGTTGTGGTCGCTGGCTGAGCAGGCCATGGGCAAACCGTCGCCCACGCCGGCACTTGTCGATCGACTCTGGAACCCCGAACTCGGTCGTTTCATGGATGACGTGCGGAACCCGGTCCGCAACGTCGCCCCGAAGGACGTGCCCTTCACGTGGGATGCCCTTGCACCGCTGGCTCTGCCCGATCTGCCCGCCGAGATCGGCCATCGGCTTGTACAGGAAGTGCTGCTCAACAATGACCGCTTCTGGAGCGGTGTGCCGCTTGCTTCGGTGGCGCTGAACGACCCGACCCACACGTCTCGCGATCACTATTGGGGCCTGCGTCGCTACTGGCGCGGCCCGAGCTGGGTGAACGCGGCCTGGTTCGCCTGGATGGGCTTGCGCCGTCTCGGCTACGAGACCGAAGCGAACGAACTCCGAGACCGTCTCGTCGCCGTCGTTCTCCGCGAAGGTCTGCGCGAGTACTACGACGCCCAAACCGGCGAAGGCATGGGCGCCACCGACTTTGGGTGGTCGTCCCTCATCTGGGAAATGGCCGCCCCTGATGTTCTGTGAACGGGAACTGCACGGATAGGACAGTTTCCGTTTACAGAACCGGGGACGGCTAGGCGGGGGTGGCGGGGATGAGGTTGTTGGAGGGGTCGCGCTGGATCGACGTGCATCGTTGGAGGTGGACCGAGCCGCGTTGCTCGGCTTTCGCGGCGTAGAGCGCGTCGTCGCCGAGGGAGTAGCCGCCCTTGACGGCGGAGGCGAGCCGGTGAGCCGCCGCGAGTGCTTGATCTTCGTCCCGCACGATCATCACTGCGACGAACTCGTCGCCGCCGTGGCGGACAAGGATGTCACGGTCACGAACGGCATCTCGCAAACGGCGAGCCACAGCCTTGAGGACCTCGTCGCCCACGAGGTGGTCGCGGTCGCGGCCAAACCGAGGGGCAGAACGGTGATGAAAGCGTGCCAACTCACAGGCCGTTGGCGCGGCACCAGCTCGTTTTCGAAACTGGTGAGCGAGCCGATCACGAGTGCCGTCGTCCCCACCGTCCCCGGATAGTCCCAAACGGACCCGAAACGCAGCGTGCCTTCGTAGAAGAATCGAATGTGGAACACACCCGCGGCACTGGTGGTGGCGCCGCCGATGCCGAGGAACCAACGTGCCACCCGGCCCCGGCCCGCGGTGTGCGAAATGACGACGAGGATGGTCGTGCTCAGCGCGATAGTGCTGATCGCGAAGGCGACGCGGAGCACCCGCTGGATTTCGGACGGGCCGACGGTATGGAGCAGTGGATCGATCACCCACGGCCAGAGCGCAACGACGAGAGCACACGTGACCCAGAGGGCGTCGGCCGCGGTTCGGAGTGACGTCATTCCGGGCAACGCGGGCGCGCTCAACGCGATCACCGCAGCCCAGAAACCGACCGAGGTGATCACGGCAAAATGAAGCGCCAGGGTTAGGTCGGACCCTGAGTCCTTCGGATCGATCGTGAAGAGCAGGATCGTGACGAAGAAGCTCAGCGCAACCAGGACCCACGCAGTCCGGCCATTCCCTTGGATTTCTGGGCGCAGGCGGTAGACACCACAAGGACGATCGTCGCGAGGGACGTCCATGCGATATTGCTGGTGGCGTCGTCGATCGGTTGACTCAGCGGCAGTGCGTAGATCACGGCGGTCACGGTCGCGATGCTGAGGGCAAGCGTGGCGGCGATCCCGCGGGCGCGGGAGCCTTCCCGAGCGAAGAGTTCGGACGTGTCGGCGCGCCAACCTTCATTGGTCATCCCGCTTCTCATCGGCCAAAGGGGGACATCTTCGTAAGGGAGAGTTCCCTATGAGATCTGGCACCAGGGGCAGCTGAGCTTCTGCTCCCTACACTGCACGTAGGACGTTGGCTGAGGAGCCGATGTCTTACACGATTCCCATCGTGCGATCTGCCCCCGCTTCGGCGGGGGTTTTTCGCGTCTATGGACCACGTTCACCGAGAGAGATTTGGCCTACCGCTGGGAGTTCGTGGGCGTCCGAACGGTAGCCAAGCGAATCGCCACTGGTCACCTCCGAGTAAGCAGGCCGATCGCGGCGGCGATCCGGTCAAGCGCTTCGGCCAACACGCCATCGGCGGAGGCCGTTGAGATCCGAAAGAACGGTGACATGCCATAAGCCGCACCCGGCACGGAGGCGACACCGGCGCCGTCGAGTAGATACCGCGCGACATCGGCATCGTTCTGGAGCACAACACCTTCGGGTGTTGTCATCCCCATGAGTTGGCCGCAGCCGATGTAAGCGTAGAACGCGCCACCCGGTGGGGCCAATGAGAGTTCGGGGATAGACGCGACACGGTCGACGACCAGGTCACGCCGCCGCTCGAACGCCGCCCGGAACTCCGCCAGATGATCCTGCGGACCTTCGAGCGCGGCGACGGCCGCCGCCTGCGCAATAGAGCAGACCCCCGATGTTGCTTGCGACTGGACTGTGGTCATCGCGGTGATGAGTTCGGTGGGGCCCGCACCCCAGCCCACCCGCCAGCCGGTCATGGCGTAAGCCTTAGAAACCCCGTTGACGATCAGCGTGCGATCCCGAAGCCCGGGACACGCCTCAGCAAAAGACACGAACGGGCGCCCGTCGAAGATGATGTGTTCGTAGATCTCGTCGGACATCACGTTCACGTGGGGATGGCGGGCCACAACCGCACCCAGCGCCTGGAGTTCCTCGGCGGTGTAAGTGACTCCCGACGGGTTCGCGGGATGGTTGAGCAGCAACCAGCGGGTGCGGGGCGAAATGGCGCGTTCGACCTGGTCAGGGGTGACCTTGAAGCCGTCCTGCTCAGCCCCGTCGACGGCGATTGTGGTTGCGCCGATCATGGCGGCGGCGCTGGCGTAGGGGCCGAAATAGGGAGCGCAGAGCAGGAGTTCGTCGCCGGGGTTCAGCGTGGCCAAGAAGGCGTTGAAGATCACCTGTTTGGCGCCGTTGGAGATGATCACCTCGCTGGGGGTGTAGCCCTCGACCTGGTTCTCTCGGGCCAGCTTGGCGATCACCGCGGCCTTGGCCGCGGCGGTCCCGCCGGTGAACGGATAACGAGTGTCGCCCGCCAATGCCGCGCGGTGGGCGGCGTCGACGATGTGGGCGGGCGTGTCGAAGTCGGGTTCGCCAACACCGAGGTCGATGATGTCGGCCCCGGCTTCGACGAGCACCTTGGCGGCGGCGCTCGTGACGGCGGAAGCCGAGGGCACGACAGCGGTCAGCCGATCGGCGAGCGGGATCATGCGATACCAGCCCGCACCGATGCCTGCAGCGCGTCGGCGCCGCGGGCGAGCAGCCCGAGATCAGTGCCACAGGCCACGAACGTGAAGTCCTCGTTGAGAAGCTGGGCCGCGATCTCCGCGTCGCTGACGAGTGTGCCGCACGGCGTGCCGTTGGCCTGGAGACGAGCGGCGACCGGGCGCACGAGGTCCCACACCTCATCGGCCATCGGTCGTCCGAGCACACCAATGTCGGCCGCCAGATCGGCCGGTCCGAAGAACACACCGTCGACGCCATCGACCGCGGCGATCTCGTCGGCCGCCTCGAGCGCGGCCCGAGTTTCGATCTGCACGATCACCGTGGTCTCGTCTTCCACCCGGTCGAGATAGTCGGTGGTCCGACCGAACTTGTTGGCCCGGGTGGTTCCGCTGAAGCCACGGATGCCGCGCGGCGGATAACGGGTCGACGCGACAGCGGCCGTGGCCTCGTCGGCGTTCTGCACCATCGGGAATACGAGGCCGGGGACGCCGAGGTCCAGCAATCGCTTCACAACGAGCGGGTCGTTCCACACCGGTCGAACCAACGAAACTGTAGGACTGGCCTCGAACGCTTGGAGTTGGCCGAGCACGGTCTGAATATCGCTGGGTGAGTGTTCGGTATCGAGGACCACCCAGTCGAAGCCGGCGGTGGCTACGGCCTCGGCGGTGAAGTTGTTGCTCGTGGTGATCCACAACCCAATCTGCGGTGTGCCGTTGCGGATGGCGTGGGTAAAGGTGTTGGGTTCGTACTGCATCAGATGACGGCGTCCTCGTGGATCGGGGTGCCGGTCACGATGCGTTCGTAGCCGAGCGGGGAAAGGTCGATGGACCGGTATTCGCCATAGGTGATCAGCTCGCCGATCCCCCGACCAACCGCCGGCCCTTGCTGGAGCCCGTGGCCGGAGAAGCCGTTGGCGAAGAGGAAGTTCTCGACCTCGTTGCCGGGGCCGATCACGAGGTTGTGGTCGAGCGTGTTGTAGTCGTACTGCCCGGCCCACGCCGTGACGACCTGCACCTGGTCGAACTGGGGAACGTAACGAGCGAGCACCGGCCAGATCTGTTCTTCGAACTCGTCGTGGCGGATCTCGAAGTCGGCGTAGTCGATCTCGACATCGGGATCCGGCGCGGTGCCACACATGTAGTGGTTCTGCTCGCGGCGGAAGTGCACCGCGTCGGGGGTGATCGTAAGCGGCATCACTGCTTCGATGGGCGTGCGGCAATCGAAGACAAAGCTGGTGCGGGCCCGCGGCTCCACCGGGAGCTCCAAGCCGATCATCCTGGCGATCAGACGGGCACGGGTGCCGGCGCTGTTGATTACCCAACTGGCGCCGACCGACGCGCCGGATTCGAGATGCACCGTTGTCACTCGACCATCGACGACATCGAGGTCGGCCACGCGATCGCGCGTGTAGGTGACCTTGTTGTGGATGGCCCGTTGGCGGATGCCTTGGAAGAGCGCCCACCCATCAAAGGACCCCTCGCGGCGACCGCCGAGGCGTCCACCGGCGATCTCGCTCACGTCCATATAGGGGAACTGTGCCGCGACCGCCCCAGGCCGCAGCATGGTCACGTCGGCGCCGGCCTCGAGCTGGTCGACGCTCTGCGCTTCGAGCTCGTCGTAGTGCGCTTCGTCTTTAGCCAAGAAGAGATAACCCGTGCCCCGATAGTTCAGCTCGGGTGACTGCCCGTCGACCTGCACGTTCTCGTGGAAGTTGTCGAGGAAGTCCATCCCGAAGCTACTGAGCTGGATGTTGAGCAGGCTCGTGAACTGTTTCCGGATGCTGTTCTGGGCCCGCGTGGTGTTGGCAAACTCGTAAGTCCAGTCGGGCTCAACCACGAGTATCTCGCCGTCGAAGTCGGGGTTCTCGGACAGGAAGTAGGCCGCCGCGCTGCCCGTCATTGCCCCGCCCACACAAACGACGTCGTAGTGGGAAAGGAGCTCGCTCATGGGGTGACGTAACCCTGGTTTTCGTCGTTGGCGGCCGCTTCGGCATCGCGCTGAGCCGGGTCGCCGAACCCGCCGCCGCCGGGCAGTTCTAGCACCAGCCGCCGACCTTCGGGCACGAGCTGGCGACCTTTGCCGTGGAACGGTGTGCCGTCGTCGAGGTACACCTTGCCGGGTGCGCCGTTGCTGCCGCCTTGGCGACCACGAGCGGGGTGATCGATCCGGTCGAACATGGCTGAGAAGTCGAACTGGTAGCCGTCGGTCGGGCCGATCTCGATGATCTGACCGAGGCCACCCCGCTGCTGTCCATCCCCACCACTGTCGGGCCGGATCTCTTTGCGCCAGATGATGATCGGGCCGACTTGTTCGGTGGCTTCGACCGACATTGTCCGCACGCCAGAGGGGAAGGCGGTGGACGTGAGCCCGTCGAGTGCAGGTCGCGCTCCGGTACCGCCGCTGTTAAACATGAGAATCTCGACCGGTGGCTTCGGGTTGGCCGGGTCGGCGCTGCGGGCGCTGGCCTGGAAGTTCCATAGGGCGCCCGAACCCTCGGCGGGGATGCGATCGGGCAGAGCGGCCTCCAAGGCCCCCATGCACAGGTCGGTCACAAAGTGACCGAGCACGTGGCGAACCGACACCGGGTGCGGATGTTTCGCGTTGAGAATCGCATCGTCGGGCGCACTCACCGTGAACCGTGACAGAGAGGCGTAGTTGTTGGGGAGTTCTGATCCGATCGCCACGAGCATGCCGTAGGTGAAATACGCGTGGGCGTAGCCGAGGGGCACATTGATACCCAGCGGACACACGGCCGATGTTCCGTCGAAGTCGGCGTGGATGCTGTCGTCGGCGACGGTAAGCGTGACGGCCAGCGTGACCGGCGCGCCGTAGCCGTCGACCACCATCTCGTTGCGATAGACGCCGTTGGCAACCGTCTGGATCGCGTCGATGGTGGCGCCCGACGTGCTGTCGAACACGAACTGAGCGATGGTGCTGAGGTCGTCGAGCTCGAACTCGTTCAACATGTCCAGTAAGCGTCGACGGCCGGTTTCGTTCGACGCGGCCAGGCCGTGGATGTCGCCCACCACCTGGTCGGACTCACGCACATTGTTGCGAATGATGTTGACGAGGTCGGTGTTCAAGCTGCCGCGTTCGGCCCACTTCATGATGGGGATGCGCAGCCCCTCCTCGTACACCTCACTCGCATCGGGGCCATAGCCCCGGCCGCCAATGTCGACCACATGCGCGGTTGAGGCGAAGAAGCCGATCAACGTCTCTTCGCCCGCGATGGTCCGAAACACCGGCGTCGTGACGGTGATGTCGTGGAGGTGGCCGGTGCCCTTCCACGGATCGTTCGTGATGTACACATCACCCGGATAGATCCGCTCGGGTCCAATGTCGGCAATGAAGTGGGGCACCGCATCGGCCATCGTGTTGACGTGGCCCGGCGTGCCGGTGACCGCCTGCGCAATCATCCGACCTTGCGGATCGAACACGCCAGCCGAGAGGTCGCCCGCTTCGCGTACCGAGGTGCTGAAGGCAGTGCGCACGAGGGTGAGCGCTTGCTCTTCCACCACCGAGATGAGGCGATTCCACATCACCTGGAAGAGCAGGTTGCGGCGCTGGGCGGCGAGCTCGCTCATGGGTGGACTCCCTCGGATTGGATACGACCGATGAGGAGGCTGCCATCGGGTTGCACCGTGCAGCGATGGTGTGATCCGAGCACGGTGGTGGTCTGTGACTCGGAGATGATGGCTGGTCCGTTGATCGTCGCGCCGATGGCCAGTTCGCGTCGATCAAGCACGGCCGTGGCGACCCGATCGCCGATCGCCGCGTCGTACGCGTCGCGAGTAGCGGGGGTGAGTTGGGCCGGTTCGCCAGCCGCGCTGAGCTCCACCCGATCGCGGGGCGGGAGCACGGACGACACCCTCACCGACCAGCTGACCGCCTCGATCGTGAGGTCCTCGATCGCTCGACCGAAGAACCCCTCGTAGGCCTTGGTGAACTTGCTGGTGAGGAGCTCGGCCGCAAGTTCGTCGAACGCGATCCCGTCGTCGAGGGTGACCGGAATCTCCCACCCTTGGCCGGCGTAGCGCATCGACACTTGGCGCTCGACCTCAACGTCTTCGTCGGTGCCTTGGCGGACGAACGACATCGCCTCATCGGTGAGTTCGGCGAGCACGGTGTTGGACCCGGCGACATCAAAGTTGGTGGTGGTTGTGTAGAAGCTGCGCACCGCTTCATAGGAGAACGGCGCGACGAGAAAACCTATGGCCGAGCCGACGCCCGCCCCCGGCGGCACGATCAGTTCGTCGAGGCCGAGCTTGTCCATCAAGCGTGCCGCGTGGAGTGGCGCGCCGCCGCCGAAGGCGATCATCGTGAAGCCGGCCATGTCCTTGCCGTGTTCGACCGCGTGAGCCCGGGCCGCGTTGGCCATGTTTTCGTCGACGACTTCGGCGATGCCGACTGCCGCCGCGGTGGCATCGAGGCCGAGCGCATCACCGACGGAAGATTGGATCGCCTGGCGCGCCAGCTCGGGCGACAGGTCGATGTCTTTGGCTCCGAACGTGTCGGGATGCAGACGACCGAGTTCGAGATTCGCGTCGGTCACCGTCGCGCGCTCTCCGCCGCGCGAATACGCCGCAGGCCCCGGTTCGGACCCGGCCGAGCGGGGGCCGATCCGGATTTGGCCGAGTCGATCCACGCTGGCGATCGAACCGCCGCCGGCCCCAATCTCGATCATGTCGATCACGGGGATCGAGATGGGCATTCCGCTGCCCTTCTTGAAGCGGGCCGTGCGGTCGACCTCAAATGTCTTCGCAGTCTGCGGACGGAAGTCTTCGATCAGGGTGATCTTCGCCGTGGTGCCGCCCATGTCGTAGGACAACACCCGGTCTCGTCCGTATCGAGCCGCAAGATCGGCCGCAAAGATCGCGCCACCGGCCGGACCGCTTTCCACGAGCCGAACGGGGAACTCGGCGGCGGACTCGACGCTCATCAGGCCGCCGCCCGAATGCACGAGATACAGCGGACAAGCGATGCCCCGGTCCTGTAGCTGGTCGCGGAGACGCACGAGGTACGACGCCATCTGCGGTTGCACATACGCGTTGGCGCAGACGGTGTTGAACCGTTCGTACTCGCGCATCTGCGGCGACACCTCGCTGCTGATCGACACCGACACCTTCGGAAGCTCGCGGCGAATCACGTGGCGCACGCGCTGCTCGTTGGTGGGGTTGACGTAGCTGTGAATGAAGCCGACTGCGATCGACTCGTATCCTGCCGCTCCGATCTGGGCCACCAGAATCTGCAGCGCTTCTTCGTCGAGCGGGATCAGCTCTTCGCCGCGGGCGTTGCGTCGTTCGGTGACCGTGAACCGGTCCTTGCGAGCGATCAGCGGTGTGGGCAGCACGATGTCGAGGTCGTACTGCTCAAATCGGCTCTCGGTGCGGGTCTCGATTACATCCCGGAAACCTTCGGTGGTGATCAGCGCCGTCTTCGCGCCCCGTCGTTCGATCAGTGCGTTGGTCGCCAGCGTGGTGCCATGCACGAACTGCACGATTGAGTCGGCGTCGACCCCTTCTTCGCTGATCAGCTGGGCGACGCCGTCGAGAATGCCCCGCTCGGGCGCGTCGTAGGTGGTGAGCACCTTGGTGGACGCATACGTGCCGTCGGTCCGTTCGAGGACGACGTCGGTGAACGTGCCGCCGACATCAGCGGCAATACGCACGGCACCGTCGACGGCGTTCACGGTCTACAGATCCTTGATCGCGGGGAAGTTTGAAGGTGGCATGATGTCGACCGTGGCCGAGCGCTGCTGGGCAAGCATGCCGCCGTCGATCTTGATGACATCACCCGTGATGTAGCTGGCATCGTCGGAGGCGAGGAATAGGGCCGCGCCGGTCATGTCGGCCGGCTCGCCGATGCGGCCGAGCGGCACGTTCTCGCCCCGCAGCTTGCGGTCGTCCACGCTCAGGCCCGAGGTGTCGATCGATCCGGGCATCAGTGCGTTGACCCGAATGTTGTACGGGCCGAGGTCGAGGGCCATTGCCCTCGTAAGTGCTTCGATGCCGCCCTTGCTGGCGTCATAGGCAGTGAACGATCGGTGGGCGCGGGTGGCGCCGCCGGAGCTCATGTTGATGATCGAACCACCGCCCGCTTTCGCCATCATCCGGGCCGCCCGGTGCGAGCAGAGGAAGTGGCCGGTGAGGTTCACATCGATGATTCGACGCCACCACGCCTCGTCGCCGTCGAAGAAGTGGAGCATCGGGCTGACGATGCCCGCGTTGTTCAGCAACACGTCGATCCGGCCGAAGGTGTCGGCCACCTGATCGAACATTGCTCCAACCTGCTCGCCGTTGGAGACGTCGGCCGCGATGCCGATCGCGGACCCGCCGTTGGCATTGATCTCAGCGGCCGCGGCCGTAGCGGTTGCCGCGTCGACATCGTTGACGATCACCTGACAGCGCGCGCCCGCGAACCGTTCGGCCAAAGCCTTGCCGATGCCTTTACCGGCGCCGGTGACAAGGACAACCTTGTCTTCGAGAGATTCATGCATGTCCAAAAGTTCCTTCGTTGTTCAGATCTGCGAGAAGTGTCCGACGACGGCGCTGATGCTCGCTTCGTCGCGGCGGTAGTAGGTCCAACCCTGTCGGGGTGTGGCAATGATGAGGCCGGCATCGGCGAGCACCTTGAGGTGTCGCGACGCGGCGGGCTGGCTGATGCCGAGCTTGTCACCGATGAATTGGTTGCAGCCGCCGTGTTCGACCGGGTCGCCGTGTTCTTGCGGCGGGAAGTGCGCCTCGGGATCTTTCAGCCACTCGAGGATGAGCAGCCGTCGTGAGCTGGCGAGCGCCTTGAGTACTCGTTCGAGGTCGACATCAAGGTCGGGCGTGCTGATCGGCATAACGATATAACTACTACGTTATGTCGATTCTGGCAATGGTGAGAGTCGTCGCTGTTCGATCTCGGCTACAAGGGCTGGGTCGTGTTCGTTGAGCGCCGGCACTGCGGCGATCGGACCCGGCGTATCGCTGATGTTGAACGGCGGCCGAAACGTGACCACTTCACCGGCGGGCACTGCGGTAGGGAGGAAACGATCGCGGGCGTGGTGTTGCTCGTGCTCCCAGACCGCGAGTGGCTCTCGGGCTCGGGCCCACACCACCTGCGAGGCCCCCAGTCGTTTCATGACTTCGGCAGCGGGGATTGTTGAGAAGACCGACGCGATCTCCCGTTCGAGCTCGTCGATGTTCGCGATGCGTGCCTCATTGCCTGCGAATCGCACATCGTCGATGAGTTGGTCGTTGGCCAGCACGCCCTTAGCAAACGCCGCCCAGTCGCGATCGGACTGTACGGCCACGATCACGCTGGACCTGTCGCCCAGTTCGTAGATGCCGTACGGAGCGATCGACGCGTGGCGGTGGCCGGCCCGCTCGGGGCTCGTCCCCTTGTGGGCGGCTTCGTAGACGGGGACCGCCGTCCACTCGGTCATGCACTCGAGCATCGAGAGTGAAATCGCCGCACCTTTGCCGGTGGTACTCCGCCGATACAGCGCGGCGAGGATCGAGCTGAGGGCGTACATGGCGGCCGAGATGTCGGCGGCCGAGAACCCGACCTTCGACATCTGATCGGCCGAACCCGTAACCGCTATCACTCCCGCCTCGGCCTGGATTGCGAGGTCGTACGCCTTGTCGTCGGTGCGGGGGCCGCCCGCTCCGTAGCCGGTGATCTCGCACGCGATCAGGTGAGGGTGGCGGGCGGTCACCTGCGCGGCAGTCACTCCGGCCCGCTCGGCCGCGGCGGGAGACATGTTCTGGATGAAGACGTCGGCGCCCCGGATAAGCGCCTCGAGCTGAGCCCGATCGTCGGTGTCGTTCAGGTCGAGGGCAATGCTCTGCTTCCCGCGGTTGGCCCACACAAAGAAGGTGGATTGGCCCTCCATCGTCGTGTTGTAATGGCGGGCGAAGTCGCCGCCGTCCGGAGGTTCGACCTTCAGGACCGTTGCCCCGAGATCCGCAAGGTGGCGGGTAGCAAGAGGGGCGGCGATAGCCTGTTCGAGAGAGACGACGATGACACCGTCGAGAGGAGCCGTCATGAAGACGGACCCTACTCGTATCGAGATCCTCAACTTCCCCCCGAAGCGACCGTAGGTATGTAGTCATGGCGGCCTTGGCCGCCCGCTTCCGAACGCAGAAACAGATATATCGACATGTTCCGTCGTCATGAACCCACAATCCCCGCGTCACTCAGCGACAGCGAGTTGGGTCGGGCCGTGCCCGCTTCCGAACTCGCCCGCGTTGTGCAGATGGGAACGGTTATTCAGTTCCGCAGCACTCGAGCGGTAATCGAAGAAGAAGCGGTCGGCCGCGACTGTCTCATCGTCATCGATGGCGTGTTCGTCGTCGAACGAGATGGCTGCACGATTGCCGAGCTGCACGCGGGCGACGTTGCCGGCGAAGCCGCATTGCTCAGCCAGCAGCCGCGCAACGCCACGGTCACGTCATCGGCTGGAAGCTCGGCCCTCGTCTTTACCCGCGGTGAGTTCGCAGCACTCCTGCGTGAGTGCCCAACGGTTGCTACGCACGTGCGCAGCGTCGCCGAATCTCGCCTCGTTCCGGCCTAGCGCAAGGCCGTCAGTTGGCGGCTCACAGATTATGCGCGATCGGATCGCCTTCGGGATGTGGAAGGCCCGCGGCCAGGATGAGTTTGTCGTAGGTGTCGTTGGTCATCTGAGAATGGTAGATGTCCGTAAGTCGACGCGTCCGCGGACGCGTCGAGGGCGGGGCTCCATACTTGCGGGGCCCATATTCAGTGTCACACCCCCTGCGTACGATCAGTCGAGCGGAGCTCGACCAGCCCAATCCGCCCCCCCCGTAACGGCAAGACCCTGGGCGGTCCCTTGATCACGACCATTCGTTTTCTGGAGATCGCTCATGGGTGTCCGCACCCCCACTGTTCTGGCTGCCCCGCTCACCGAAGAGTTCCGATCGCTGGCCGATGTCTGGCGGCGCAGCCTCGTTCGGATCGTGCGACTCGCTTCGGCGTTCGCAGATTCTCCTGAATGGGTCGTCGGAGGCTGGCCCACGGCCGCGAATGCCTTGTCCGCCATTGCTGATGTGGAGGCGTCGACAGCCCGTGAGTGGATCCGGATCGGTCGTCAACTTTTGGCGCTTCCCGCGTCCGCGGACGCGTTCGACCGAGGCGATCTCTCATACTCGAAGCTGCGAACCCTCAGCCGGGTCGCCACCTCTGCCAATGAGGCCGAACTCCTCGAAATCGCGCTGCGAACACCGGCCGGCGAACTCGGCCGAGCGTTGGCCGCGTGGATGAATCGGAACTCAGAGCCCGAAGAGCTCGATTCTCACCATCAACGGCAACGGTCGATCACTGAGCGGGTTGAGCCCGACGGCATGACCTCGGTGACCATGCGCCTCCCTCCGCTGGTTGCCGCAGCGTGGTCGGCGGCCCTCACGGTCGAGGTGATGCGCACCACTCGTCGTCCGGCCCACGCGTCCGCCGACCCCTGGCCCACGCTCGCCCAACAGAAGGTCGATGCGCTCCGCACTCTGCTCGGGCGCGATGGTGGTGGGCTGGTCATCGAGGTTGTGCTGCATATTCGGGCCGATGGCTGCACACTCGACGACGGCACACCGATCCCGGATTCGGTCGTCGAACGCGTCGCTCCCACTTCATTCCTGCGAGCACTGATCCATGATGCCGAAGGTCGACCGATCAATGCGTCCGGTCGACAGCGCCATCCATCTACGCGGCAGAAGCGGGTGGTGAAGGAACGCGAGCCGGCCTGCCGAGACTGCGGCCGTACCGACCTCTTGCAGTTCGACCATGTGCCGCCGTTTGAGCAGACCCTCCACACCGTGGTCGAAGAACTCGAAGTGCGTTGTTCGCCCTGCCACCGCAAACGGCACGGGCACTAGCTTTACTTGGCGGTGAAGGGCTCGAAGATTTCGGCTAACGGGGCGAAGTCGGCGTCGGCGGTGACCGCCGTGATGATGTGCCATTCCTGGGAGAACGCTTCGAGGTACTGGTCCATCGACTCGTCTCCCTCCGCATCGAAGTCCTCGGGCACCTGCGAGACATGGTGCATAAGCGCCTTCAGCTTTGCTTCCGACCACTGCTGACCCCGCACGATGTGGGTGATGTCTTCAGTTGACGAACCGAAGCTGTCGTCCACGTTTTCGTAGGGGCTGTTGTCGCCCTCAAATCGCTCGCGGTCGTAGGTGACCTCAATGATCCAGTTGGCGTGCACTGCTTCGGCCGCGGCCCGAGCAGCCTCGTGCACCTTGATGTGGTCGGGGTGGCCGTAGTGCCCATTGGCGTCGTAGCCAACAATGGCGTCGATGTCTTCGGCCACCATCGTGATGGCGAGACGGGCAGTGATCTCGTCGATGCCAACATTGGTGAAGGCTTGGGGGTCCGCCGTGGTCTCGGTGCCCTCCATGCCGGAGTCTTGGAAGGCGAGAAAGATCACTCGGTCGACGCCGAGGCTGTCGCACGCAGCGCGGGCCTCGCGTTCGCGACGCTCGCCGAGCGTCTCGTCGCCGAGTTCCTCCTTGGTTTCGCCGGCATCGCCACGGGTGGCAAACGCCACCACGACGCGAGCACCGGCGGCCTTCGCCTTGGCGATGGTTGCACCGGTAAGGATTGACTCGTCGTCTGGGTGTGCGTGCAGAAACAACAAGGTCGTCACCCGAGGAACCCTACGGCCGCGGCGTGTGCAGAGCGGGTGAGGGTAATCGAAACCCCGTATTCAGCTTGGGAAGCTGATGTTCTACCATTGAACTACACCCGCGAAGAGCGCTGACTGTAGCCGCTCAGGCCGGAATCGGACAGGCGACGAACTGGTAGGTATCGAGCCATCGTTTGAGGGTGTGAACGAGCAGCGCGATGGCGAGGAATGAGACGAAGCCGCCCCAGACGGTGCTGGTTTGGTCGGCGTCGTCGCGGGGAAGATCCCGAAGTTGATCGAGCACACTGCGACGGTAGTGCCGGTGGCGGCGGTGTGAAGATCCAGTCGTTACAAACGCGACCGTTCTCACCGGTGCCCGGACGCGGCGGTCGGTGTAGGGTCGCCTGCCGATGGCGCAGCTTCGGTTCACCTTTGGAACCATGGGTTCGGGCAAGTCCACACAGGCCCTGCAGATCCACCACAATTTGCGCGCCCGGGGGATGACGACCGTTCTCACAACGCAGCTCGATCGGGCGGTGGGCCGGGTGTCGAGTCGCCTTGGGGTGTCGGCGGAGGCGGAGGTCGTGGATCCGGCAACTGACCTGTTTGAGATGGTCCGACGGCGGATGGCTCGCCAGGGCAGCGTCGATGCGGTGATCAGTGACGAGGTGCAGTTCTATTCGGCGACCCAGTGTGAGCAGTTGGCGCGAATCGTTGATGAGCTCGCAGTCGACGTGTATGCGTTTGGGCTGCTGACGAGCTTCCAGGGGGATCTATTCCCCGGCACCGCGCGCATGCTCGAACTCGCGGATGTCCGCACCGAGATTCAGGTTGAGGCCCGCTGCTGGTGCGGCCGGCGGGCCACGCACAACGCCCGCTTCGTCGACGGGGTGCAGGTTGTGTCGGGAAAGTTGAAGGTGGTCGGTGATACCAGCGGACCCAGCGCCGGCGAAGTCACGTATGACCTCCTGTGTCGATCGCACTGGATGGACGGCGCCCGAAAGGCGCAGGGCGCCCAGCTCCAATTGCTCGATGCCGACGACGCTCGCTCACCGAACGATGATGATGATCACAGCGGCCCGGTCGAAGTCGACCCATCTGCCGTCCCGACTCCTTTGAAAGCCACTGAACGTTGATTCTCTCCGACCGCACCATTCGTGAGCAGATCGATGCGGGTCGCATCGTGATCGACCCGCTCGATCCGAAGGGGCTCCAGCCGTCTTCGGTCGACCTTCGGCTTGACCGATGGTTCCGGGTGTTTCGCAACCACATGATGAGCCACATCGATGTGAAGACGAACCTCGAGGAGCTCACCCAACTGGTGGAGGTGGAGGAGGACGTCCCGTTCATCCTGCACCCCGGCGAGTTTGTGTTGGGCAGCACACTTGAGCGGGTGGCTGTACCCGATGACATCGTGGGACGGATCGAAGGAAAGTCGAGTCTCGGCCGACTCGGCCTGCTGATTCACTCGACCGCGGGGTTTGTGGATGCCGGTTTTGATGGACAGCTCACGCTTGAGCTGAGTAATGTGGCCAACCTGCCGATCACCCTCTACCCGCACATGAAGATCGGCCAGATCTCATTCCAACAGATGACGACGCCCGCCGATGTGCCGTATGGCACGGGACCTTTACGTTCGAAGTACAAGCACCAGCGCGGCCCGATGCCGAGCCGCTACTGGGAGAACTTCGAAGACTGATTTCTGCCCAGTTGCCCGATCACCTGTGGATAACTTTTGTGGTTATCGGTACTGGGTGGCGGTGATGATGCCGCTCAGGATCATGCCGAGACCAACCAGCAAGATCGGGTTTGACGTGTCCCAGAACGAGCCGACATAGTTCAGCAGAATCACGACGACGCCAGCGCCGAGCAGGCCGAACATCAACACGGGCACCCATATGGGGCTGGGCGGTAGATCCTCATGCCCGGTGTGGGAAACCCGCTCTGGCGTGTAGCCCTCGGGACGTGTGCCCTTCGGGGTGACTCGTCCGCCTGAGACTCGGCGCTTGTTCGGCTTCTGCGACATATGCACGACTCTAGAGGGTTGAGCTGCGGAGTGACGGACGTGAGCGGCAGGACAT
The DNA here is from genome assembly GCA_047639555.1 of Candidatus Aldehydirespiratoraceae bacterium. Lineage (GTDB taxonomy): Bacteria > Actinomycetota > Acidimicrobiia > Acidimicrobiales > Aldehydirespiratoraceae > JAJRXC01. The sequence goes on along the minus strand of JBLIOE010000012.1, from coordinate 15,063 downwards.
GCCCTGCGGAATGACACGCGTGTGATTATCCCCCGTTTTATCCACAGCCTGTGGATAGTGAGGAGCTACTCAATCGGGGCCATCAAATCCATGTCTTCGAGGCAATGTCGAGGTGCTGCGGGGTCTTCGTGGGGCGCGATTGTCATACGTACTTCCGCGCCACAGATGGAGCAGCGGTACGCGATCTTGACCTTCCGAAGCTCGCCCGCCGGGGGTGGTTCGGGGACTGGGTGAGCCAAACCCCGCAGCATCGCGAGGCCCATCCGAATGATCCCGTAGCCGACCAAGATGGCGATCACGATGTTGACGACGTTCACAACAGTCAGCCTACGGGCAGTCGATGAGTGAGGCGGCCGCGCCGTCGGGACCGAACGACAGGATGGCGATGAGGCCGGTGGCCGGCTCGGCGACCGTATCAACGACAAGGCGGAGCTCTTCGGCCGCGCCGGCGTCGCCGACGGCCAGTGTGCCCCCGGCGGGATTGACGATCGACGGATCGAGGCCGAGCCGATCAATCGCGAGCAATGCGGCCGCGGCGGTGGGCTCGGTGATATCGACCCGAGTCAATGCCGTGCGGTCGACGCCGGCCCGCGTCAGCACCGCGTTGAGCGCTCGCTCGCAGCCGCCGACCGGATCGAGGATCTCGCCCGCAGAACGAGCAGTGGCGACCAGACGGGGGCCGGTGGCCTCGGAGTTGGTGAGGATGAGACAGGCCACGCCGTCGGCCGGAGGCGCGAAGGTGAACCCGGTGATTGTGCCCTCGGCATCGAAGGACGGCGGCATCTCTTCGACGTCTTCGGGCCGGTCGCGAACGTCGTCGAGCCGGACGGGCGTTGCTCGTTGGATCGCCACGCGGTCGCCGGGCTTGGCCGCCACGGTGGTGATGCCCATGCTGCTGAAGAGGCGACGGCGCTCGAGGCTTCCGCTGGTCCAGGCCTCTTGGGCTGCTCGATCGATGCCGGCAGCTGCGGCTGCTCGATCGGCGAGGATCGGTGTGGGGAGAAGGCCGCCCTTGTCTTCGACGCGGGCGGCGGGTCGGTCGCCCCACGGTCGACCGTAGATACGTCCGAGCGCACCGGCACCCGGCTGCACGGTGGTGGCACCACATACGCCGACGACCATCACGGTGGTCGCGGCGCCGGAGGTGATTGCCGCATAACCGGCGTGGAGTGCCGCAGCGCCGCTGGTGGCGCCCCGGTCGACCACTTGGCCACCAATCTCTTCGGGCCAGCCGGCGGCGAGAGCAGCGGCGCGAGCCATGTTGGCGCCCTGGGCACCGACCGGCTCGGCGCAGCCAACCCAAAGATCGTCGAGGTCGTCGGCGGTGAGACCGGAGCGGTCAAGCGCGGCGTTCATCACTTCGGCGGCCAGATCAACGGGGTGCCAGCCAGCCAATGCACCTTCGACGCGAGCGAAGGGGGTTCGCGTTGCGGCGGCGATGAGGACGGTCACGACGTTAGTCTTCTACACTGCCGCCTGACGTGGGGCCTTGGGCCGCCGCACCATTGGGGGAAAGATGGAACTCGCAATTCTTGCCGCCGAGCCGATGCTCGATCCAGACGCATTCAGCTTGGGCACCTTGATCATTCGTGTGGCGATCGGTCTCACGTTGGCCGCTCACGGCTGCGGCAAATTCTTCAAGGGTGGTCGGATCCCAGGCACCGCTGGTTGGTTCGATTCGATGGGAATGCGGCCGGGTAAGTTCCATGCCGTGTTGGCCGCCTCCGCCGAGGTCGGTGCTGGCCTGCTGCTGGCGCTTGGTCTGTTGACCCCGTTTGCCGGCCTGGCGTTTGTCGCTCTCATGATTGTGGCCGGGTACACCGTCCATCGGTCGAATGGCTTCTTCATTGTGTCGGAAGGCTGGGAGTACAACTTCATCCTCGCCGTCATCGCGATCGGTATCTCCACCACCGGCCCGGGGGAGTATTCGCTCGACGATAAGTTGGAGCTCATCGAGGATCTCGATGGCATCACCGGCCTTCTGATTGCTGCGGTTGGCGGCGTCGCCGCGGCCGTTGCCCAGCTGGCGATCTTCTACCGCCCGCCGAAGGGCGAGTAGGGCTCAGCCGAGCTCGTCGAAGCAGCGAAACCCGACCGAGTCGGGCAGTTCGTTGCCGCAGGTGCGGGCAAACTCGAGATATTCGCTTCCTGTTGGCGCGGCGTCGTAGAGGTCGTCGCACACCTGCGAGTTTCCCGCCGCACACGCGTCCCAGTAGAGATCGAGGGTGGGGTCGTCGCCGTATCCCAGGTGGGACGCGGTCGCGTCGCCTGGCGTCGGCTCGGCGTCGCCGAGACAAGCGGTCATCGCTGCGGCTTGGTCTTCGGTGCCGATGCCGCGTATGGCGCACGCGGCTTCGGCCTGGGTGAGCACCGCTCCTTCGAGCGCGGCCCCTTCGATGAAGGACTGGACAAACGCGGGGATCGAGCCGAGATCTTCGATGCAAGAAACCGCGACCGCGAGCAGCTCGGCGTCTTCCTCGCCGGTCACCGTGCCGTCGATGATGGTCTCAGGTTCGACTGCACTGTCGATCAGCCCAGTGAGGACGCAGCGTTGTTCGTCGTCGGTGAGCCCGGCATCGATGAGGTTGGCGATCGCTTCGGCCTGCACCGGCGTTGCTTCTGGCGCGGCGGCGTCTCCGCAACCCGCCGCAATCAGGGCCAGGGTGGCGAGTGCGGCGAGAACTTTCACTTCTGCAGCTCGTCGCCAACGCGGACGGTGCCCGGGGTGACCACGAGTGCGCCGACCGACAGGCAAGTGCCATGGTCGGCGTTGATGGTGCGCAACACGTCGAGGTCGCGGGGTAGTCCCGGTTGGGGGCGGGTGACAATTACACAACGCCCGATCTCTTTCGTTACACCGAGCCGCGCTTCGCCCAGGTCAACTTCGGCTCCGACGAGGGCGTCCTCGCCGCGGCCCTCGATCAGTACGTTGGATCGGAAGCGGCGGATGTCCCAGTCACCAAGTGACTCGGTGGACAGGAGAGATACTCGGCTGTTGGCTGAGTCGTGCCAGGCGTCGCCGGGCCCCTGCCAACTCACCCAGCCGTCGTCGTTTTCGAAGTCGAGCGGGACTTCGTAGGTGCCGCCGTCTTCGCCCGCGGCGGACGCGAGGGTGACGGGGCGTTCCAGCCATTCGGAGAAGTCGGTGCTCGAGTGCAGTTCTCGACCGTCGTGGGTGGTGACCACCGGGGCGCCGTCGACCACTCGGGCGTTGCCAAACAGGAGCTTCGGTTCGCGACGAGCGGTCAGAACGTTGCCGGTGACGTCGTCGACGAGGCCCCAGCCGCGGTCGTAACTGATTCCCGTGTCGGTGATCTCGGCTTCGGTGAGTTGCTCACCGCCGACCGATTTGATGGGGTATCGCCAGAGCTCAAGAACGCGCATGCGAGAAACGCTAGCGGCGCACGACCGGGGGCCGAACGCGACAGCGCCCGGCGGGGTTAGGTCGCCGGGCGCCGCGTTCTCGTCATTTCCTGGGTAGAGGCACCGTCGCCTCCACCCAGGGAGTCCTTGGCAGGCGTGACCGAAGTCACGGGGAGTAATAGTGTCAGCCACTGATAGTGGTCGTCAAGGGCCGCCCGGCTCCGTGTTCTACACTCCTGGCCGTGCTCGGCCGCTGGGTGACCCACGCCCTCATCTATCTCTCGGCGTGTTCGTCGGCGTCGCTTGTCTGGGTGATGCTCACCGACAGCACGGTCGACGACCTGAAGGATTTCGCGCGCACTCCGGGCAATGCGCTGACGCTCGACTTCTTCCCGGTGTGGTTCTGGCTGCTATGGGGCACCGCGCTGGCATTTCACGGAGCAGTGGTGATTGGCCGACTCATGCCCGGGAGTCGTCGCCGTCGTCGCCGCCAGCGGGCGATGCAAACACCCACCGGTGTGCGCCACATCGTCGCGATGTTCACCGACCTCAGCGGGAGTACGGGAACGAACGAACGGCTCGGTGACGATGCGTGGGCCGCCCTCGTGACGGAGCACCGTCGGATGGTGCGTGGCGTCACGGCTGAACACGGCGGCAAGGAAGTGAGCACGCAGGGTGATGGTTTCTTCGTACGGTTCGACGATCCGGGCAGCGCGGCCGCCTGTGCGGTGGCGCTCCAGGAACTCTGCAAGATCGAGCGATCTAGCGGGTCCGAGCTGCCGCCCATCCGCATCGGGATCCACCAGGGCGACGCGGTCCACGATCACGACGATGTGCTCGGCCAGGTGGTCACCGTCGCCGCCCGACTCCTGGAGATAGCGAAGCCCCACGAGATCCTGCTCACTGAACCGGTGGCGGACGGCGTGGCGGCCGAACGGCTCGATGATCGGGGCCTCGTCACGCTCAAAGGTGTGTCGCAGCCGCGCCATGTGCTGGCGCTCCGCTGGGACCGCGACGCGCCGAAACGGTCGGGTGAGATCGGGCGGCGGCCGACTCGGCGCGACTCAAGCGGCGACCGCTAGTTGGCCCTCTTCAGCGGGCGCGACGACAAAGGGGTCGAACGCCCCTTTTCGACGGGGAAGCTCCGTGTGAGCCTGGGTTGACTCGGCGGTTGGTGACGGCGTGGTGGTGACGACCGGGGAGTGGTTGACGCCAGTGGCTGATGCCCTTGCTCCGGCGATGGTGGGCGGTTCGGCTCGCGTCATCGCAGGCCATGCCTATGGCGTCAAGGTGGGAGCGTTCGCTCGTGGTCAACTGCAGTTCGAATGTGGCGGTGTCCTGATCGACCTCGAATGGATGCTCAGGGTGGCCCACCGCACCGAGTACCAACCGACAGGGACCTACTTTTCCAGCGTCGATTCGCTCGGCGTGATCTTTGGTCAGGCCGACCTCTCCGCCGTGATCACCGGACCGAATGAGCTCCTGGCGTTCAGCGAGCGGATCTATCGCCATCCCCACTACGACTCGTTCACGCTCGAAATCGACATCGCGCTGGTGAGGCTCGAGACGCCCGTGAGCCCGGCTCATGCCGCCACGATCCCGATCTATGACTTTGGTCGGCTGGCTGATGGCGATCCCGCTGTTGTGGCCGGCTGGGGAGCGACTCAGACCGGTGGTTACACGACGGATAAGTCGATGGGCGCCGAAGTCGCACTCGACCTCACGTGTGTCGGTTGGCCCGCAGTGATGTCGCCCTGGAACGACGATGCGCACCTGTGCGCTTCGAACATTCCGACGTCGTTTTGTCAGGGTGACAGCGGCGGCCCGCTCGTCGTCAATGTTGGTTGCATAACGTCGCTGATCGGACTCGTGTCGTTCAACAGCGCAGTCGGATTTTGGGTCGCCCGGGCCCGCCCCGATGTCCACACGCGGGTGTCGACCTACGTGGAGTGGATCGAGAGCCTCACCGGTTCGCTCTGGCAGACGGTGAGCGTCGATGCCAGCGAGACGACGGTCGTGACACGGTCGGGCTGACGTTCACCGCCGACGGGGCGATGATCCTGAGGCCCGAAGATAACGGAGTCGACTGCACCCGCAGCCAGCCGCACCCACTCACTGACGTGGCCGGTTCATCGTTCGCCTACGACGCGGTGGCGTGCCTCTACAACCTCGGAATAACGAATGGCACTTCGGCGACGGCGTATTCGCCCGCCGACGAGGTCACCCGCGAGCAGATGGCAGCGTTTATCGGCCGTCTCTTCCGACTCGTGTCGGTGACCGACCGTTCGTCGCCAACGACCTTCGGCGATGTGTCGGCCGCGTCGTTCACGTATCTCGATATTGGATGCATCGCGGCGCTGGGGATAACGACGGGAACCTCGCAGATCCGGTACTCGCCGAGCGATGTGGTGACCAGCGAGCAGATAGTGGCCTTCCTCGCCCGGCTCTAGATCGCGATCGCCAGCTGGTGAAGCTTCGTAGGCTGCGGCCGTGGCGTCGACGACCAAGAACTGTCCGTGCGGTGGTGAAGAACACTCGACCTGTTGTGGTCCGATCCTGAATGGCGGCAACGCCGCGACCGCGGAAGCCCTGATGCGTTCGCGCTTCACGGCGTTTGTGCTTAGGCGCTCCGACTACTTGCTTGAGTCGTGGGCGTCGGAAACGCGACCACCGACACTGGACCTGGACCGGTCGCTCCGTTGGCTTCGGCTGGAAATCGTCGACACCGTCGACGGCCGGATGTTCGACACCGACGGTGTGGTCGAATTCAAGGCCCACTATGAGGGTCCACTTGGCGCCGACGTACTCCATGAACGAAGCACGTTCCGACGCCACAACGGGCGATGGGTGTACGTGTCGGGCGTTAGCTGACGCGCTCGACGACGAACGACACCGTGGTGGCGGCGCTGCCGCCGATGTTGAGTGTCTGCACTCGCTGAGCGTCGTCAATCTGATAATCCCCGGCGCGGTCGCTGACCTGTCGGGTGGCGTCGACCAACATCCGCGCGCCAGTCGCGCCGACGGGATGCCCGCCTCCGATGAGACCGCCGCTGGGGTTCACTGGGATGGTTCCGCCGCGGGTGATGCGGCCGTCTTCGATGGCCTTCCAGCTCTCGCCGGGGGCCGTGATACCGAGATGGTCGATCGCCATGTACTCCGATGGTGTCATGCAGTCGTGGGTTTCGACGGCATCGATTTGGGCGATGTCGTCGAGTCCGGCGCGGCGGTGGGCGTCGGTAATCGCGGTCCGGACATGGGGCATCACGTAAGGCTCGTTGGCGGAGTCGGCCAGCTTCTGATCGAGGGGGAGACCGACCGTGGTGTGGCCCCAGCCCGCGATCCGCGCTCTCGGCGTCTGGCCGTGCTCGGCGAGCCACCGATCGGATACGAGGAGTACTCCGGCCGCGCCGTCGGTGATCTGGCAGCAGTCGTTGCGGCGAAGATGGTTGGTAACGGCGGGGTTGGCGTGGTCGTCCTCGCCGAAGCTCTCGGGGCCCAGATTCCAGCCGCGGGTTTGGGCCCGGGGGTTCGCCTTCGCGTTCATGAGGTTGAGCTCGCCGATGGCGCGGAGATGGATGTCATCGATGCCGTACCGGCGGTCGTACTCGGCCGCGATGGCGTCGAAGGTGGCGGGCCAGATGAGGTCGACGCCCTCGGTCTCGTGCCCGACCCAGGCCGCGGCTTGCTGAGTGCGAGCCGCTTCGGCGGAGGGCATGGTCTTCTCTTGCTCGACGCCGACAACCAGGACGCAGTCGTAGCGGCCCGCCTCGATCTCGGCCATGGCCGAAAGCACGGCGATGGAGCTCGAGGCACAGGCGGCCTCGTGGCGCATCGCGGGGACACCGCTCAGCTCGGGAATGACGGTCGCCGGCATTGCTCCAAGGTGGCCTTGACCGGTGTAGAGCTGACCGAACGCATTACCGACATGGATGCTGTCGACCTCGCTCGGCGCGACCCTCGCATCATCGAGCACCCCACGCACGACCTCACGGGTGAGGTCGGAAATGTCGGCGTCTTCTCTCGCGAGCACGCGAGCGAAATCGGTCTGATGTGTTCCTACGATCCAGGTGTCAACCATCCCGGTGACCTTACTGAGTACGTTCCGAGCTAGACCCGTTGCATGCTGTTCAGCGCACATGTGGTCAATACGAGTCCGCTGAAGTCGCTGCGTCGAAAAACGCCCCAGCCCGAGACCGTGCCCGGCTTACTGTCGGCTCGAAACGGAATCAGCGCCCCCTTTCATGATGGTGCGCTCCCTCGGCCGCAGCTCAGTCGAGAGACAATGGTGGCGTGCTGGGAGGATGAGGACGCGCTCGACCGGTTTCTCGCCGAAGATCGCACCGGCACCGTGTTCGCGGGGGGTTGCACTCTGCGTCTCGAGCTCTTCCGCGCCGTGGGTGTATGGCCGGGGCTCGAAGGCGCGCCCGTGCACGAAGCCGCGGCGGAGGGCACCGAGGGTGACGGTCCGACGGTCGCGATCACGATCGGCAGCGCCTACTTCCGCACGATTGTGCCTTTCCTCAAGGTGAACAACGGGCTCGAATCGCAGTTCCTGACCGCACCGAACACCATCTGGGGCACTGGGTTCTCCAACATTCCTCAGCTGCTCGTGGGCACCCTTTCGATTTGGGAGTCTGGTGACTCGGCGCTGGACTACATGCGCTCAGGCGCCCACGCGGCCGCGGTGAAGGCGCACTACGACCCGAAGAAGGATCCGACCGGACACACCTTCGTCACCGGTGGTGGCTTCTTTGGTTTCCGGCCGATCTCATCGACTGGATCGGTCGGCGGCAAGAACCCGGTCTCTGCGGAGATGTTGGGGCTCTAACGCTTCGGTACTAGGGGCGGGGCCACGGCACTAGCCGTCGGGCCGCGAGGGCTGATCGTGAGCACCGAGCCACATGAATGCCGCGAGCGCACCGTTGATCTGCATATGGGCGAGCGGGTCGTCGCACTCGCCGCCCGCGACGTATTCCCGGAGTCGATCGAAGTCGACGAACTCGAAGAGCGGGTTCTCTCGATCGGATTCGAGAAGTGCAAGGAGAGCTCGGCGGCTGACTGGGAGCCAATCACGCGTCTTCCGAACGCTGCTGAGGCCATCCACCGCCGCGGTGGGTTCGATGTCCGGAATCGAGGGTTCCGGTGGTGCCGGCTGCGGCGCGGGTGGAGGTGTGCGCCGCTTCTGAATGAGTGACCAGGCCGGTCGAATCGGCGCTCGAACAATCTCGGGGACGGCTCGACGCAGGAGGCGCAATGGCTGCGGAAGAGGCGCCGGTCGAGGTGTGGCAACCCGAACGGGCTTCGGCTTCGGTGTCGGCTTCGGCTTGCGCCAGCTGCTGTTGGCAAACGGATGACGTGCGAGTCGAACGTCGGCCCGTTCGATCAGGATCCGGTGTGGAAGTTCGAGGCCCCGCTCGATGGGGGTAAGGCGGTAGCTGTCGCGGACCAACGAGCCCGACATGAACGGGGAAATGCGCCGCTCGTTTCGGTCGATGATCGGACTCTGCCAGGAGGGGAACCGCGACTGGGAGGTGAACGCAGCCCGGAGGTCGCCAGGGTCGCGGACGACATCGGCCGGCGCCATCGCGATCTTTCGTGACTGAATGTTGAGGCTCTCAATGACGTTGGGAAACAACAGACCGGCTGACCCCATGCGGCGTTGAACCGTGAATCGCTCGGCGGCTTCGGTGGCGCTGGCCGCGGGTTTCCGCGCCTCGCCAGGGTGATCGGTTCGGAAATACTCGCCAGCAATGCCGGAGACGAAGACCGGTCCATTGATCGTCGGCTCGATCGCCTCGCCGAGCGGGGAGAGACCTCCGGTGCGATGGATGTGGCGGCGCGCTCGATCCATCGAACTCAAAGTCGGAGCGTTGGCCGGCTTGCGGCTCTTGATGTTGTGGTGGCGCGCCCCAACGAGCTCGCAGAGCTCTGCGGCGATCTGCACGTCAACGAGATCGGGCGGACCGTAGGTCGTTGGCGCAAAGTCGGCGAGGAGGCCGAAGCGATGAGCGACGGCAAAAATCAGTCGGGAGTCCTTGCCGCCAGTCAGGTCCAGCTCTGGCCGCGCTGCGATCTCGAGCGTGTGTTGTAATGCGTCGACGATTTCCTGCTCGAGCGCATCGGCGAAAGTGGCCACGTCCAGTCGGTCGGTTTCGGCACCGCTGTGGAGTGGCACGCCCTTCGTGATGGAGGCGCGGCCGGCCGAGATTTGGATCACGTCGCCGTGACCGATCTGGCGGATGCCATCGAAGCCCGTCGACCGCTCGAGCATGTACCCCGCGTAGGCAAGCCACTTGGCGCTCTCGACCGATCGCGTCGGTGTTGTTCCGCGCCAGAGTGCATCGACGACGGCGACGAGGTCGGCGCGATTGCCAACCACCAGCACACCCTCGACGGGCTCTGCGAGGAAGAGGGGATGCATGCCGAGCTCGTCACTGAACGAAAGGCCTGAACCGTCGGCTTGCAGGTGGGCTACTGCGTAGCCATCTCGGAATGCGGCTTGCGGGTTGGACGGCGACGACGCGATCGCGGCCACGAGGTCGGTCGCCGTGACGTGACCGGGTCTTCCCGCTATGCGTAGGTTGCCGGCCCATGCTGTGAACGACCCGGAGTGTTCGATCCCTCCAGCACCACCCGGCGTTGCCCAATGAGCAGCACTGATATTGCCACTGTCGTCGCTCCACCGCTGATGGGCGGTCGGGGTGGCCGGAAGTTCCGCAACGTCGGTGCGGTCGAGATACTCGCGCACGGCGGGAGGAGGTTCCGCTCCCACGGAAAATACAAAGCGGCTCATTTGAGATCACAGGGTTGTGCGCAGGGGGCAAAAGAAGGCATACGTGAGGTGTCTTCCATGGTGCCATGGCTCACCCGCTGTTTCGAGAGGCAAAATGAGCCATCTCTGGTTGGGAGGCCCGCCGTTCAAGCTGTGAAAGCGCCGGCGGCTACTGACCCGCGAGTTGAAGGTTGCGGTGCTCGCCGTCGCCCACGTGAAGCTGATCTCGGCTCGCCCGTTCGTGAATATGGAGGCCGAGGAAGATGCCGGGGATGGCAATGAGCCCGAGGAGGGCACCCGAGGAGACCATGACGAGGGCAGGGGCAGGGCAGGTGCCCGCGATCGCCCAGCCAATGCCGAACAGGGCGCCGCCCTTGATGTGGTGGCGCTGCGGCATCGACCGCGAGAGGGAGAACTCGCCACCAAACGGGGTCGTCATGCCCCGTCGTTCGACGAGCCAGAGCAGTGGTGCGGAGACGGCGATGGCGGAGCCCATGAGGAGGAAGACGTCGGGCTCGTCGAGCCGAAGCATCGCGTGGATGGTGTCGTACTCGTGGAGCTGGGCGCCGGCGAGCAGCCCACCGAAGAGGGCACCGAACAGCAGGCCGATCAGGTTCAGCTTCATAGGTCACCTCCCGTTGCGACGCGGAGAACAAGGGTGGTGAGGATCGCGGTCGTCATGAAGGTGGCGGTGACGGCGAAGCTGGCCGGACTCCGTTGGGCGGTGCCACAGAGGCCGTGACCGGAAGTGCAACCGCCCGCGACCGCGGCGCCGTAACCAAGCAGGGTTGCACCGGCAAAGACAAGAACGATCGTCGGCCCGAGCGGCAACACGTCTCGCAGCGTGTCGTAGCCGGAGCGGACCTCGCTGCCCTCGCGGAGCACCTGCGTGACCATGAGGCCACCAACGAACATGCCCACGAAGTACCAGACGCGCCACACCGCGATGCCGTCGCGGCGGCGGAGCAAGCCCGAGGTTTGAACGTAGGCCCCGCTCGCCCCCAGCGGCTGATTCGCCAGAACGAAGAGGCCAACAATGAGGAAGCCCAAGCCGGGGCCGACGATGTACCAGGGCACTCGATCGGGGAGAACATCAAACATGAGGCTCACTCTCTCGGATGCACGGTCGGTGAGCAAGCTTTGGTGGCCGGGTGGGCGAGAGCGCTACCGTCGATCACGACGCCAAAGGGGACCACCATGTTGGACAAGCTGATCAAGGGCGGAACGATCGTCGACGGGTTGGGCGGCACGCCGTTCACCGGCGACGTGGCGGTGGCCAACGGACAGATCGTGGAAGTCGGCGAGTCGATCACCGACGCGGCCCACGAGACCATCGATGCCGATGGTGCGCTGGTCACCCCTGGATGGGTTGATGTCCACACCCACTACGACGGTCAAATCAGCTGGGACAGCGAGATGGCGCCGTCGTCAATGAACGGTGTCACCACCGCAGTGATGGGCAACTGCGGCGTCGGCTTTGCGCCGGTCGCCCCCGGCGGCGAGAAGGAACTCATCGAGCTGATGGAGGGTGTGGAAGACATCCCGGGCACGGCGCTCTACGAAGGTATGGACTGGGGTGCGTGGGAGACGTTCCCCGAATACCTCGACTACATCGCGGCCCGAGAGTACGCCCTCGACATTGGTGCGCAGATCGCTCACGGCGCGTTGCGCTACTACGTGATGGGTGATCGGGGCATCGACAATCTCGATGCCACCGAACAGGACATCGCGGAGATGAGCCGCCTCGTTGCGGAAGCCATCGAGGCGGGCGCGGTCGGCTTCACCACCTCACGCACCATCGGCCATCGGGCCCTCTGGGGGAAGCCGGTACCCGGCACCTTCGCCCCCTTCGAAGAGCTCCGGGCAATTTGTGCGGCCATGGCTTCCACCGGCAAGGGCGTGTTCGAACTGATCCCCTCGGGCACCGTGGGCCAGCTCGAACGCCTCGGTGGAGAACCCTTCACGTTGCAAGAAGAACACGCGCTGATGGCGAAGGTGTCGAAGGACACTGGCTGTCGCGTCACCTTCACTCTGGTGCAGTCGCCTGACTATCCGCCCGACACCTGGCGCGAACTGCTTGACCTCACCGATGCCGCCAACGCCTCTGGTGCTGATCTCCGACCCCAGGTGTCGTCACGTCCGATTGGGTTCGTTACCGGCTTGTCCGGGTATCACGCCTTCCAGCGCCGACCGACCTACATGCGTCTCGTCCACCTGCCGCTCGCCGACCGCGTGGTCGAGATGCGCAAGCCGGAAATTCGGGCCGCGATCCTCAGTGAGGGCGACGTGCCCGTCGAAGAGCCGGGCTCCATGAGCAACGTCTACAACCTGTTCCAGCAGGCCGCGCCGGTCACCTATCCGCTCACGGATCCCGTCGACTACGAGCCGACGATGGACAAGATGCTGGCCGCCCGATCGGCCGCCGGCGCTGACATCCTCGAGGTGCTCTACGACTTCCTGCTCGAGGACGAAGGCCAAGCGATGGGCTCAGTTGGCATCGTCGACGCCAAGGACAGCCAAGACGTGCTCCGCGAGATGCTGCTGCATCCGGCCACCGTCACCGGCCTCAGCGATGCTGGCGCCCACGTCACACTGATCTGCGACGGCACGATGCCCAGCACGCAGCTCGGGTTCTGGACCCGTGACCGTCAGCGCGGCGAGCAGATCCCGATCGAGTTTCTCGTCGCCAAGCAGACCGCTGGCAACGCGGCGCTCTACGGCTTCGACGACCGCGGCTCCCTCGCGGTTGGTAAACGAGCCGACATCAACGTGATCGACCACGCCAACATCAATGTCGGCAAGCCCCGTGCGCACCAGGATCTCCCCGGTGGCGGCAGTCGCCTGATCCAGCCGGTCACGGGCTATCTCGCCACGCTTGTCGCCGGTGAGGTGACTCGCCGCAACGATGAAGACACCGGCGCCCGCCCCGGCCGACTCGTTCGGAGCAGCTGAGAAATTTCGCGCCTTTGGCGCCGGTAGGCAGGGGTGTACGTTTCGTGGTGTTGATCGCATGACTCGAGAATTTCGTCTCGTGCTTGCAAGTCACTTTCAGGAGCGCAGCGATGCCCACGAAAGAGTCGGTCGTGGGAACAATTTCCTCTGTGGCCTTTGACAGTGGCGACCAGTTCGTCGTTGGTTGCTGGAAACAGACTCCCGTGGGCCCATTCACCGATGTGATGTGGCTCGATGCTGACAACAACCGCGCACTGCTTGCCTCGAGCAAAGAAGCAGCGGACTACATCACCACGATCTATGAATTCGATCGGGTCGAGGTTGTCGAGTTCGCAGCCAACGCTGGTCGCCGCACCACTGCGGTGGTCGCCGGTGATTTTGAGCTGCGGCTGCAAGGCGGGGTGCGGCGACCCGTTCCGATTCGTCGACCCCGTCTCCTGACGCAACTGATCGAGGCGCCCATTGCTCGGCGACTCATGGGCGTCGAGGTCTACGGCACGAGCCCAACCGGCGCACGCGAGTGGTACCAATCAACCGGCTGGTCGTGGATCAACGGCGCATCTGGTCGGCACCGCGGCCGCGACCTGGGCTCGATGGCCGAATTGGATCGGCCGATGGGTGTCGGGTTCTCGAACCCACCGCCCAGACCCTCGATCGTCTCGGTCCGAGTAGCGATCCGGCGGTGAGCGGGTCGACGGAGACACGGTTGTCGGCTTTTAGTTGAAGGTCACACCGGAAGTGGCCAGCCGGACGAGAGCGAATTCGAGGTCGTTGCCGCTGTCACGTCGGTGACTGATGACTGGCTGACCGTCTCGGCCGATGACGATTGACGGGGTCTGGCCGACAAAGCTGTCGGTTTCGAGCGTGCGGTTGGTTCCGGTCGAGCAGTCGTGTGAATCGCAGGTGTACAGCTCGAGATCGCGGTTGCCGACGTTGTGGTGGGCAATGACAGGGTTCCCATTGAAGGCGATCGCGAGCGACAACTCCCAACCGACATCGCCGGCGCTCTGGAGTGTGAGATTTGTGCCGGATGAGCAGTCCTCGGCGGCGCAGACATAGAACATGATGTCCCCGTTCCCGCCGTCTCGGTGGGCGATGACCGGGTTGCCGTCCGCCCCAATCGCCAGCGAGGGGTAGGCACCGACTTCCCCGGTCGACGCAAGGGTGCGGTTTGTGCCGGTTGAACAGTCGGCGGCGCTACAGACGTAGAGCTCGAGGTCGTCGTTGCCATAATCCTGGTGAGCGATGACCGGGTTGCCGTCGACACCGATCGTGATCGATGAAGAAAGCCCGACGCTGCCAGCGGTCTCGAGGGTGCGGTTTGTGCCGGTTGAGCAGTCGGCGGCGCTACAGACGTACACCTCGAGGTCGCCGTTGCCGAGGTCGCCGTGGCTGATGATGGGGTTGCCATCGATACCAATGGCTATCGACGGAAGAAACCCAACATCGCCGCTCGTTTCGAGGGTATGGGCGGTACCGGTTGAGCAGTCGGCGGCACTGCATGCGTAGACCAGGAGGTCATCGGAGGTGTTGTCTCGGTGGGCGATGATGGGGTTGCCGTCTACGCCAATGGCGAGCGAGGAGTGCCAGCCGACATTACTGGTCGTGACAAGGGTCCGATTTGTTCCCCTCGAGCAGCTGGGCGTGGTGCAGACATAGACCATGAGGTCGCTGTTGCCGAGGTCGCCGTGGCTGATGATGGGGTTGCCGTCGTTGCCAATGGCCATTGAGCTGAAGTAGCCGACCTCGCCCGCCGTCTCTAGGGCTCGGTTGATATAGGAATGGGTGCGCTCCAACACAGGATCGGCGCAGCGCCAGGCGCCATCGTTGATCACGACTTGGGTCGCATCGCAGCTCAGCGTGGCGAGCGTGTCGGTATCCGTATCGGTGTTTGTGTCCGTATCGATGTCGGCCGCACAGGTCCAGCCAGTGGCGCCGTCGGACTTCGGAACTTCGCCAGCGTCACAGCTCAACGC
>JBLIOE010000011.1:0-87006 GCA_047639555.1 Candidatus Aldehydirespiratoraceae bacterium | reverse complement strand
GCCAGCAGGCCACCAACCTCGCCTACGCCATGGTGAAGGCCGGCGTTGTCGACTCTGCCCTCTCTTGCGGCGTCGAGCTGATGAGCCAGATCAAGATGGGCGCCACCATCCCCGACGCCGACACCACTGGTGTGCCGGTCAACGCCCGTTACTGGGAGAACTACGAATGGACCTCGCAGTTCGAGGGTGCTGAGCGCATCGCCGACCAGTGGGGCATCAGCCGCGAAGACGCCGACGCGTTCGGGCTCCGCAGCCAGGAGCTGGCCGCCAAGGCTCGCGCCGAAGACGCCTTCTCCACGCAGATCGTCCCAATCGAAGTTCCCGTGCTCGACGACGACGGCAAGCCCACCGGCGAGACCACCACGGTCACGGCCGATGGCGGCATCCGCGAGAGCAGCCTCGAGAAACTCGCTACCCTCAAGCCGGTCGCCCGTGAAGACGGAGTCCACACCGCGGGTTCCGCTAGCCAAATCAGCGACGGCGCCGGCGCCGTGCTGATGATGACCCGCGAGAAGGCCGACGAACTCGGCCTCAAGCCCCTCGCCAAGATCGTCGACACCTGCCTCGTTGGCACCGACCCGGTCCTCATGCTGACCGGCCCGATCGATGCCACCAAGAAGCTGCTCGCCGACAACAACCTCACGATGGACGACATCGGCGTTGTTGAGATCAACGAGGCGTTCGCCTCCGTCGTCCTGGCGTGGGAGAAGGAATTCTCCCCGAACATGGACACCGTCAACCCCAACGGCGGCGCCATTGGCCTTGGTCACCCTCTGGGTGGCACCGGCTCGATCCTGATGACGAAGGCGGTGCACGAGATGCAGCGCTCCGACATCGAGTACGGCCTCGTCACCATGTGCTGCGGTGGCGGCCTCGGAACCGGCACCCTCCTCCAGAAGCTCTAATCTTCTGTGAACGGAAACCGGCGCAGGGCGCCGGTTTCCGTTCACAGAACTTCGGACAGGGTGACGCCGTCTTCGGGGGCGAGTTCGATCCAGGTGAGGCCGGGGGTGAGAGCCACGGGGACGCCGTCCGCGGTGGTCCACGTCGCGACCGATCGGAGCGATGGTTTCGTCCAGGTGACCTCGATGACATGGCCATCGGTAAACACCCAGCCGCGGCCGGAGCCGACGAACTGCTGCTCGAAGACCGGTGAACCGGCGGTGTCGACCGAACCGGTGCGCACCTGGCGCACCTCGGCGACCACGACGTTGGCGGCGACTACCGGCACGTCCTGCGCATCAATATGCGGCGTGCCGTCTTGGGCACGGACCCAGCCGGCGAGATCTTCATCCCACGCCCATTCGGCGGTGACCGACGGGAACGACACCGTCACGCCGGCCGCGGGTTCGGCCGTGTCCGGCAGGCCGATCGTCTCGTCGCGATATTCGAAGTGAGGCGATGGGGTGCCGCCATTCTCACGGCCGGCGGCGAGCTCGTACAGCTCGACGGCATCGGTCATCAAGTTGTAGGTGCCCGGACGATCAGCCGCCCGGGAGTATTCGCTCCGGCTCTGCGCACCAAGATCGACCATGTCGTGACGACGAAGCAGCGATGCATGCACGAGGTTCGCGCCGGACCAGACAAACACCGGCACATTGAGCGATTCGATCAGCGCGATGTCGGTGGTTCGGCCGGAACGGACCGGGCCGACGACCTCCGGCGCTTGCGAGTGATACACCACCGCGAGGCGAGTGAACCCGCCCTCGATCATCTCTTCGTAGATCATGTCGGCGGCGGCGAGCGCCTCCTGCGGACGACCCTTGTTGGTGTTGTCGATCTTGACGATCATCGCCGGACGCTCCAGCACCGACGGGTCGGCAACCGCTAATCCGGTAAGCGGCGCGATTCCGGCGGCGGCCGTGGCCGGCGGGAGGGCGACCGGCGCGACGATGTTGCGTTCTGGATCGATCTGGCCGAGCACACCGCGATACAAAGGCTCACCGGAGAGGACCGTCATCCCGCCAAGGGCACCCACGGGTTCGACGCTCACCGTTGGGGCCGGTCCCCTTGTTGTCGGCGGGCCAACAACCTCGGCGGGTTGCGTGGTCGAGCCGTCCGCGCCCCCGATGGCCGACGCGCCGGTGGTGGTCGCGTCCTCCGGCGTGGTCTCCTCTCCTCCGTCGTCGCCGCCGCAGGAGGCGAGGAGAAGGCTCGCGGCGAGGACAAGAACAACAAAGCGGCGATGCATGGGGCGCAACGCTAGAGGTGGACGGCCCGCGATCGGCGGCACGACCTACGAGTCGGGCTGGTCGCTCCAGAACTCAACCCATGTCGGCTCGGCGTAGGGAACTGATCCGAGCCCAACCTGGCGCGTGGGCCATTCCGCCGGGGGCTGTTGCAGGGGCGCCGAGTTGTCGTGAGGCCAGCCCAGCCAGAGGAAGTGCCGGCGCCGAGTGAAGCGCCATTCTCCCTCAATGCGGACATAACGATCGTCGTACTTGATCAGCTGCTGGATGAACCCCTCACCGGTGCCGTCGCGCGGCGAGTCGTCGTCGACGAAGCCGTGGGCCCACACCGTGCCCGTGGCGTTGTCGGCGTCTTCGAAATCGATGAGATGATTCGCGACGAGCAGAACCGCCATCCCGATCTCGGCCAACGACTCGGCAAAGAACGAACGGCACGCGTCGGGCCCCGAGCCGTGTTCGCCGAAGCGGGCATCGGGCCGATAGAGCGATACGAGCTGATCGAGATCCCGCCGATCGACGCCATCGGAGTACAGGTAGGCCAAGCGTCGAATCTCATCGGTCGCGACCAGTCGGTCGATCGCGCTCATTTCCATCTGCCCGTCCCCCGATCAGCCTGCGTGACGACGCTACCGTTCCTCACGTGGGGGATGCAGCTCAGCAGGAGGAAGTGGAGTTCGCCGTCGTCGGCGTCGATCATCCGCATGTGTATCTGCTCACGGCGGAGCTGGAACGAGCGGGGGCCCGCTGCGTCGGGTTCTTCGACACTACCGACCAAGACGGCTCGACGTTCACCGCCCTCTTCCCGACTGTTCCCACGCTCGATCTCGACGATCTCGGCGAGAACGCGCCTCCGCTCATCATCGTCGGGTCGGTGCCCAACGAACGCGCCCAGTTCGCGCTTGAGGCCCTTGACGCCGGCGCCGATGTGCTCGCCGCGAAGCCGGGCGCAACCAGTCAAGACCAACTCGCGAAGATCGAGGCCGCAACCGGGACGACCGGGCGTCGGTGGTGGGTGGCGTTCACCGAAGACTTCTGTAGCCGAGCGGCGACCCGCGCCCACACGCTGGCGCAATCGGGCCGCATCGGGACCGTCCGCCATGTCCTCGGGCTCGGGCCCCATCGCACCGGCGACCACCGACCCGGCTGGTTCACCAATCCGCTCTTGTCGGGTTCGATGCTGGCGGACCTGGCGAGTCATCAGATTCATCATGCGATGCGACTTCTCGGCACCGACGAGCTCGAGGTGGTCACCGCTCGAACAACCCCGGCCCCAAACGGCACACACCCGGAGTTGGTGGGCGAAGTGCTCCTCGAAGGCGGCACCGGATCGGCCTACTGCCGGGTCGACTGGCTGACCCCGGCGGGCCTCCCAACTTGGGGCGACGTTCGGCTGATGATCACCGGCGACGAGGGCACCATCGAGGTTCGAGCCAACTGCGATATCGCGGGCCGCGATGGTGCGGACCACATCATCATCTGCGACCGCAACGGGATCGAACACATCAACTGCGCCGACGACACGTTGACATGGCCGACCCAGCTTCTTGCCGACGTCCGCGACCGCACCGAAACCGCCACATCCACTGCACATTCGCTGGCGGTCAGTCGGCTCGCGCTTCACGCCGCCGACATCGCCCGCCGCTAACGATCGGCTTCGGCCGCCGCTACCACCAAGTCGAGAAACCCACCGATGACGGTCATGGCGGTGTCGAGAAATGCCCAACCGGCCTCGGATGGCTCGGGGTCGATCACGACACCCCATGAGAGGTGACATTCCGGTCCGTCGTCTCGGAAGACGAACGTTCCCTGATAGAGGTCGAGGCCAGTGGCATCACCCTCCACCTTGTAGGCGCGCCGCCACGGTGGTTCAAACGACAACACGGTCTCCACCAGCGGCGGTCCGTCATCGAACTGCAGGTGAAGCACCGCACCGGCCCCGTGCGGCGCGGGATCACCCTCCACCACATAACCGCCGGTGGCCGATTCCAATGTGTCGAGGAACATCGACCACGCGTGATCGCGGGGGGCGCGGATATGGCGCTCCAACGAGCGCGACACGTGGCGAACCTTCATCTCTGCTGGCCCGACATTGCTTCGACAATCGAGTCGACGAGCTCCGGGCGACTGATGATCAGGCCGGGCGACCACGGGTCGCTCTTGTTGAAGATGAGCTCTGATCCGTCGAGCCGACAGCAAACGAGGCCCGCCGCCTCGGCCACGGCGGCCGGAGCGCAGGAGTCCCACTCGTAGAGACCGCCGCCGTGGACGTAGGCATCAACCTCGCCGCGAACGACCGCCATGGCCTTCACCCCGGCCGACCCAACGGCAAACACTTCGGCGCCGACATGTTCGCTGAGAATGCGCCCATCGATATGGCGACGAGACCGCGACACAACAATACGAGGCGCCTCACCGACGCGGGACATGATTGGCTGCGGCGTTGGATCGGTCACCCAGGTGGTGTCCCAGCCGGGAACAGCGACCGCACCAGCGGTCGCACGACCGTCTTCAACGAGGGCCACGTGAACCGCCCAATGGTCGCTCCAGCCGAAGTCGCTCGAACCGTCGAGCGGATCGACGATCCACACTCGGTCCGCTTTCAGACGGGCCCGATTGTCTCGACCTTCCTCGGAGAGCACCACATCGTCGGGCCGCTCACGGGTGAGCTCCGCCATAATGAAATTGTGGGCCGAGCGATCGCCCTCATACTCGATTGAACTCCAGCCGCGACCGGAGTTCGATTCCGGCTCTTCGAGCAAACGCACGAGCAACTCGCCCGTGTCGGTGGCGATCCGGGCCGCGAGGGCATGGTCTGAGGAGTCAGCCATAAAGACTCATGGACTCCAACTGATCGGCAGGCCACCGGCGGCAATATTCTCGCCCCGGGCGATGACCTGCGTGAAGTACTGGGGGTGCGGCAGAAGATAGAAGCGCCCCTCGATGATGCCTTCGAGGATCAGCTCGGCGACTTCCGCCGGTGGAATGCCGCCATTCACGAGATCGCGGACCATTGCCCGCACGCCGTCATCGTGTTCGGATGGCTCATCGAGTGCCGACACCATGTGCTCGGGAAGATTGCGGTCGCTGTCGGCGATGCGGGTCTGCACAAATCCCGGACAGAGGACCGACACGCCAAGGTTGGTGCCCTGGGTCTCAAGCGACAGTGTCTCGCTCATCGCAGTGACCGCGTATTTCGACGCGGTATAGACACCCATTCCTGGGGTGGGAAGGAGGCCGGCCATCGACGCGGTGTTCACGATGTGGCAGGGCTCGCCGTGGGCGAGCATCGCGGGACCAAACGCCTTGATGCCGTGTACGACGCCGTAAAGGTTCACGCCGAGCGTCCAACCCCAGACGTCGAGGTCGTCTGCGAGCATCGGACCACCGCCACTCACACCGGCGTTGTTGAAGACAATGTGGATGTTACCGAACCGCTCGGTGGCGGTTGTCGCGAGGGCTTTCACTGACGCGAAATCAGCAACGTTCGTCGCCACGCCGAGCACCGTGTGGCCCTCAGCTTCGAGCCGGGCGACTTCTCCGACGAGGACCTTCTCCTCGATGTCGGCCAGAACCAGCTGCATTCCCGCCTGAGCGAGTCGCTCCGCGGTGGCCAAACCAATCCCACTCGCACCGCCCGTGATGACGGCGGTCCGCCCCTCAAAATCCTGCATGAGCCGATCCTCGCACGTTGTTGTCTGAATCAGCGAACGGTGCTGCGGCGGTGCATTGAGACGGCGTAGTCGCCACCGGTATACGGCACGCCGTCCCACGTGGACCAGCGGTCGACGAGACTCAGTCCGGCGGCCGCACAGTGCGCGTCGTAGTGATCGAGGCCGAGACGGCCCACGCCCGTCTGGAAGCCGGCGAGGAGGAGTCCGTCGGATCGCAGGTGGCGGGCCAGGTTGGTGACGACGGCGCCCTCGGTGCCCGGCGCCACGAAGATCATCACGTTGCCAGGGAGCGCAATCAGGTCAAACGTCTCATCGAGGCGAAAATCGAAAAGGTCGGCCAGCACCCACTGAATCCCCGGGGCCTTCGCCCGCGCCTCCGCGAGCATGGGTTCGTCGAGGTCGACGCCGATCACCTGGTGGCCCCGACGATCGAGCTCGATCGCGACCCGCCCAGTACCGCAACCGGCATCAAGGATCGACACACCTTCGCCTCGTCCCTCGACGGCCAGGACGGCATCGATCCAGTCAGCTTCGCCGTGGATCGACTCGCCGGCGGCCGCCATGGCCTTCCAGCGCTGGTCGTAATCGGCCCCGCGGGCGACGTCGTCTCGTTCAGACCATCGGCTCATGTCATAACCCCATCACCCTTTAACCAAGTGCCCATCAACGCGTTGCCCACTGGCCCATTGCGAAGTGTCGACGACGAGCGGTGACCACACAATTGGACTCCCGAAGTGTGCGCAGCGACCGTGCGGTTGCTTCTCGGGTGGCGCCGATCCAGCCGGCGACGTCGTCTTGGGTGAGGGCAAGATCGATCTCGACACCGGTCGAGTTGGTTTCACCGAATCGTTCGGCGAGGTCGAAGAGAGGCATGGCGAGACGCTGGGTGGTGTCGGCGCTGGCCCGAGCGGTGGTGCGGTCGATTGAGTCCCGGAGGTCGCGGCTGATCCGGCGGAGGAGTTCGACGGCGAGGCCGGGCTGTTCTTCGAGCGCCATTAAGAAGTTGTCGATCGACATTTGCACGAGCTCAACGTCGTGCAGCGCCACCGCAGTCGCCGATCGGGGGCGACCGTCGAGAGCACCAAGCTCTCCAACTAGATCGCCGGCCTCCTTCATGCCAAGGACCAGGCGCCCACCGGTCGAGGTGGACACCTCGATTC
The DNA here is from genome assembly GCA_047639555.1 of Candidatus Aldehydirespiratoraceae bacterium. Lineage (GTDB taxonomy): Bacteria > Actinomycetota > Acidimicrobiia > Acidimicrobiales > Aldehydirespiratoraceae > JAJRXC01. Next base: position 79,986 of record JBLIOE010000011.1, on the reverse strand, counting down.
GAACACAGCCACGCACCACGCCGCAGACAACCGCGGCCCGGTCACCCTCGCGAAAGAGGGTTGTCCCGGAGCGCAGCGTCGTTCGAGTGCCACGAGAGACCAGGAGTTCGCTGGGTGTCACGCCGTACGAATGCGGTAGACGCACCGCTCGTCGCCAGAGAGCAGGTGTTGACTTCGGGTGACTTCCGCCTGCGGGCCCATGGCGGTCTGAAACATCGCCAGCTCATTGCGACACAGACTCTGGCATTCGGTGGCCGCGGCGCAGACTGGACAATGGTGTTCGATCAGCAACAAATCGTCGCCATCGTGGACAACTTCGGCCATGTACCCCTGGAGACTTCGCTGCTCGGCGAGAACTACCGCCCGGGCGGCAAGGTCGTCGGCCGGCACCGGCTGAAGGTGGGCATTGAGGTCCGCGAGTTGGGTGGCGTCGCGAGCGGCAAGGACCGATTCCAAGGCCTCTTCGCCGAGCGTGTCGCGCATGGTGCGCAGCAACTCGACGGTGAGATCTCCATGTCGATCGGGGAAGAGATCGATGGCCAACGGCGTGAGCGTCCAGCCAACCGGCGGGCGACCGCGGGTGCCGGTGGAGAGGGTGGTGGACGCGACCAAGCCGCGCTCTTCGAGCTCGACCAGTTGGGGTCGGACTGCCTGAGTGGTGACGCCGAGCGCGTCGGCGATCGTGCCCGTGGTGCTACCGCCCGCTCGTTTGAGGTGGTCAACGATGCGGCGTTGGGCGTCGCCGATACCGGTGGGCTCGTGCATCTCAGCAGGATAGCGGATATTTCACAATGCATCCCTTGACAATTTCCCAGCCGAAGGGGTCCCCGAATAACGAAGGCCGAATCTCGGAGCGAAAGCGACCGTGATGGCATCGAGTTTGAAGTGGTCGTCTACGACGTATGAGACGTGCTCTACTCGCCCGGTGACGACTTCCATGCCTTTTGGGCTGCCGCGGGCCTCAATCGGCGATCTCATTGCCGGCATCTCCGTTGCCCTGGTGCTCATCCCGCAGTCGCTCGCGTATGCCGAAATCGCGGGGGTGCCGCCCTATGTCGGCCTCTTCGCCGCCGGCCTCCCGCCACTGCTGGCCGCGCCCTTTACGTCGTCGCCCTACCTCCAGACCGGGCCGGTCGCTCTCACCTCGCTACTCACCTTTGGCGCGTTGTCCGGACTAGCCGTGACGGAGAGCCCGCAGTACATCGAACTCGCCGCTCTCCTGGCGTTGATCGTCGGTGTTACCCGCATCCTTCTCGGACTGCTGCGGATGGGCACGGTGGCATATTTGATGTCGCAACCAGTGCTCCAGGGTTTCACCAGCGCGGCCGCCATCCTCATCATTTCCTCCCAGGTCCCGGCCATCTTTGGGGCCAACCCGGGCGAACGAGAGGGCGTACTCAACCGGGCGGCATGGTCGGTTGGGCACCCCGGGGAATGGGAGACCACCGCCCTTGTCCTCGCCGCGCTCACAGTCGCGCTCGTGCTCGGCTCGCGACGCCTCCACAAGCTCTTCCCTGGAGTCCTTCTTGTCGTCGCGGGCACAACGATTTGGAGTGGCGCCACGGACTACACCGGGTCCACCATCGGCAACCTCCCCGATGGGTTCCTGACACTCTCGCTCGCGCTCCCCTATGGCGAATGGACCACCCTCCTCATCCCCGGCGTGGTGATCGCACTGGTGGGTTTCGCGGAGCCAGCCTCGATTAGCCGCACCTTCGCCGCCGCCGACCGCATTCCGTGGAACGCAAACAAAGAGTTCGTCGGCAACGGCATCGCCAATCTGGCATCGAGCCTGTCGGGAGGATTCCCCGTCGGTGGGTCATTCTCTCGCAGCTCGCTCAATCGTCTCGCGGGCGCCACCTCGATCTGGTCGGGGGCAATCACTGGTCTGGTTGTGCTCGCGGCTCTCCCGTTCGCGTCAAACCTCGAAACACTCCCCCGCGCCGCACTGGGTGGCGTCGTATTCACCGCGGTTTTCCGGCTGATCCAACCCGTCCCGATCATCAAGATGTGGACGAAGAGTGCACCCCAGGCCGCGATTGCCACCGGCACGTTCGCCGCAACATTGCTCACGGCGCCCAATGTCGAGCGCGGCGTGATCATCGGCGTGGTGCTCTCGATCGCGTTTCATCTCTATCGCGAGATGCGAACCGACCACGACCATGAGGTGGTCGATGGCGCACTCCACATTCGTCCGAGCGGCGTGATCTGGTTCGCCTCCACTCCAGCACTCGAAGACGCAGTCCGGTCTGCGGTCCTCGAGAACAGCACGATCACGTCAGTCGTGATCGACTTCGTCCGCTGCGGGCGCCTCGACTATTCGGGCGCACAGACGCTAGGTGCCGTGGTCGACGACCTACTCGCCCAAGGCATCGACGTAAGCATCGTGAACGTTCCACCGCACGCCGAACGCTCGCTCGGCGTGTTCTTGGGCGGACGCTGCGGGGTCCGCACGCTCGAAGAAATCCCGGCCGATAACCGGTATCAATGGGTGGCGCCGTGGCGGCGAACCAACACCAGTCGCCCCTAACCGAGAACGGTCACCATCGTGGCGGTCGTCAATTGAACCGCGATCGTCAACGGAAGTCCGGCTCGGACATAGTCGCTCATTCGGTAGCCGCCGGGGCCGTAGACCATCGTGTTGGTCTGGTAGCCGATCGGCGAGAGGAATGAGGTCGAAGCGGCGGTCGCGACCGCGATCGCCATGATCCGAATATCAATACCCGCAGGGCCCGCAATTGCGAGCGCAATCGGGAAGACGACAACCGCGGCCGCGTTGTTCGTAATGATCTCGGTGAGAACCGAGGTGGCCAGAACAATCGCCAACGCCAGGCCAAACGTGCCGTAGCCGCCGAGGGCACCGACAAACCCGTCGGCGATCTCGGCCGCGAGTCCACTTTGCTCCACTGCGGCACCGAGGCCGAACGCGGCACCGATCAACAAGATCACGTCCACGTCGATGGCCCGTTTCGCCTCGCTAAAGGTGAGTACCCGAGTCACAACTATCGCTCCGGCCGCAAGGAGCGAACCCTCGACGGTGGTGACCCAACCGAGCGACGAGAACACGACGAATCCGATCATCGCCAGCGCCACCACCGGCGCCTTCGGACCGGCCGTAGGGACGGCGGCATCAAGTTCCGCGACCACGAGGAAGTCGGGGGCGAGGGCCCAGCGCGACCGGAAGTCAGCGCCCGCAACAACGACCAGCGTGTCGCCATGCCGGAGGCGAACATCGCCGAGTTTCTCTTCGATCCGGTGCCCGGCCCGATGGACGGCTAGGACGGCAGCGTCGTACTGACCTCGGAAGTCGGAGTCGCGTAATCGGTGGCCGGCGACGGGTGACATACGGCCAACCACAACTTCGTAGAGTCCTCGCCCGGCCACGTCCATCGCCGCAATCGTGTCGTTGTCCAGACCCTCGAGTCCGCGCATCCGTTGCAGGTCGAGCACGTTCGAGACATCGCCGGCAAACGCCAGGACGTCACCCACCTCCAGGCGCTCATCGGGAGCAACCGGAGCGATCGTTCGACCATCTCGGCGGACACGAACGAGATACACACCCGTGAGACCGCGCAGCCCCGCGGCCTCAACGGTCCGGCCCGCCACCGAACGATCGTGAGTCACTCGCATCTCGACGAGGAACTCCTTGGTCGATGCCTCCAACTGCTCCGGCGCCCCGACGCGGTTCGGCAGCAACGGAATCGACATCGAGAACAGCACCAACATGCCCACGGCGAAGACCGGCAACCCGATCTTTGCCATTTCGAACATGCGGAGGGGTTCCTCGCCGGCGTCCTCCAGCAGGCCCGACACCACGAGGTTCGTGGAGGTGCCCAACACCGTCAAGGTCCCTCCGAGAATCACTGCGTACGACAGCGGCAGGAGGTAACGAGAGGCGTTGCGACGGTGACGACGGGCCCACGCCAGGATGTCCGGAATCAGAATCGCGACCAGCGGCGTGTTGTTCAACGCGGCGCTGGCGAGCGCGGCAGGCACGAGGAGCCGAGCGTGCGCGACCCCGCGCCGCTGCGGAGCACCCAACAATCGTCCGACGACCGCCGACAGCAAGCCGGTGCGTTGTGCGCCTGCGGCCAGAATGAACAGCGCCGCCACGGTGATTGGCGCGGGATTCGAGAAGCCCGCGAATGCTTGACTCGGGTTGATGACATCGAAGACCAACAACGAAACCGTCGCGCTGAGCACGACAGCGGACGGCGGGTAACGATCGAGCACCAGCGCCCCAAAGGTCGCCACGAGGACGACGATCGTGATCCACCCGTCATCGATCAAATGGAATCGTTCCCCGCGGTCAGCATTTCAACCACAGCGTCACCGTGCTTTCGGTGCACCTTCGCCACCCCAAATCCCGCTTCACCGCCGGAGGTCGTCGTGATCATGATCTCCATCAGTTTCTGACCGAAGAGCCGTGCTTCCCCGGAGCTGATGCTCTCGATCAGCGGAGCTTGCGGGGCCGATCCGACATCGAGGTCTGCGTCGGCCCGTTCGGCCTGACCCGCTACGCCCGAACCCTCGGCCGCCGCGCTTCCGAGAACTGCTCCCGCGCCGGTCAACGCAGGGCCGACCACACCAACGGCAACCGCGCCCGCCGCTCCGAGAATGGTCGCGTGCGCCGCACCGCGCGGTATGACCTTTACAGCCGCAAGCACAGCCTCTCCGGCCGCGACGAATTCGGCCGCCTTCTTGAGCGTCTTCTCTGTGTTCATCCCGAGTCGACCTAGCCCTTCACAACATCAGCGAGAAGGTGAATCTCCTCGGGAGTGCGGGCCGCAACATTCAACATGGTGACGGGGCTCTCCTCCCACGCCTGCAGCCGCTCGCGAATACGTTCGACCGGCCCAACGAGGGAGATCTCGTCAGCGAAGTCGGTGGGCACCATCGCGATGCCTTCATCACGCTTGCCTTCGAAGAAGAGGTCTTGAATCTTGTGCGCCTCTTCTTCGTAACCCATACGGGCCATCAGCTTCGTGTGGTAGTTCTGCCCCTTCGCCCCCATGCCGCCGATGTAGAACGCGAGCGACGCCTTCGTGCCGTAGAGCGCCGCCTCGATGTCTTCGGTGATCTTCATCGAGACGTTGACCGCGATCTCAAACCCGGGCTTCGCGTTGGCGAGCTGGTCGGCATAGACCTCGGGGCGGAACGGGGAGTAGTAGAGCGGGAGCCATCCGTCGGCGATCTCGGCGGTCTGCGCAACGTTCTTCGGACCCTCCGCTCCGATCCAGATCGGAATCTCGCGCAAAGGATGGGTCATCACCTTCAATGGCTTCCCCAGGCCCTCGGAACCCTCGCCCGTGTAGGGCATCTGAATATGGTCGCCCTGGAACTCGGCCGCTTCTTCACGCCGGAAGATGGTCTTCAGCACCTCGACATATTCGCGAGTGCGGGCGAGCGGCTTGCGCGACGGCATGCCGTACCAACCTTCAACCACCTGAGGTCCGGAGACCCCAAGGCCGAGAATGACGCGGCCGTTGGAGAGGTGGTCGAGTGTGATGGCATGCATCGCCGTCGCGGCGGCGGTGCGCGCCGAGAGCTGCACGACACCGGTGCCAAGCTTGATCCGATCGGTGTGCGCGGCGATGTAGGCCAACGGCGAGAAAGCGTCGGAGCCCCACGACTCCGCCGACCAGATGCAGTCGAATCCGGCGTCCTCCGCGGCAACACTCAGCTCGAGAAAGTTCTCGGGCATCGCTCGCGTCCAATAACCCCATGTAAATCCCAGTTCCATGGCGACAACGTAACCCGTCGCTCACGGCGACTGGAATTCCGTCAGCGACTCGAGACCACATCGTCGAGCAGCGCGAGCGTCGCTTCGGCAATCGGTGCCCAGTCGAGCGCCGCTTGCCGCTCCGGAATGGCGGCCCGCGCCACCGCGAGCTGCTCGACCGTGAGCGCATCGAGGCAGGCGGTGAGATCTTCTCGAGTGTCGCCGTAGTACACCGCGGCATCACCCATCGCCTCGCGGAGATACCCCCATGAAGACGCCAACGCCGGAATGCCTGCGCCGATCGCGTCACCGATGGTTCCCGTCGTCAGCATTCCTTCGCTGAACGGCAGCACCAGGGCGTCGAGCGTGAAGAGTCGCTGGGCGTAGATCGAGTGGTCGATGGCCACGTACGGCTCAGCAATGATCCGCGGATCATCAGGAACGATCTCGCCCTTCAACGACCAGCATCGCAGCTCGATGTCATCACGCGTGCTGGCATGTACGGCATCGATCACGAGCTGCACATCCTTCTCGCGTCGGGGGGCGCCAATGATGCCGAGCCGCAGCCCGACCGGCGCCATTCCTTGAGCCGCCACCGCTTCCGCCTGCCCTCCCGGAGGACGAACAGGATCGAGCATGTGACCCCAGTGACCGTGCGGGATCACTGCGTGGCGGGTGTGGTCGCCGTAGGTGTACGTCGCTTCCATCACCGCGCGCCCGTATTCGCTGTGGTGCACCACGACATCGGCTTCGGCCGCCCATACGGCATACATGTCGTCGGCCGCCGGAAAGGCATGCGGCACCCGATTGTGCTGGGTCCAGAAAATGGTGACACCCGCCGCCCGTAGACGAGCGATCGTGTCGCGGGCATTGTCGGGCGTCGGTCCGCTCATCCACTCGGGCCAATGCATATGCAGCACATCGACCGCCGAAAGCGCTTCGATTCCTGCGAAGTAGGGCTCACCTGATCGCACGACCCGGTCGCCGAGCGGCGACCACAAGCTCTCGTCGTACCAATGGCCATACGCCGTGGTCGCGACCCGCAGTGCGGGAGTGACGCGGCAGCGATACGACAGCGACCTCGCCGGCGCGAGGACCAGCTCATGTTGTCGTGGGTGTTCGTTCCAGAACGAACGGTGCTCTTGCATGCCGCTCGTGTCGATGATCGAAGAGGTGTGCGAATCGGGAGAGGAGAACTCAACCGCAAGCGGCTGGCCGGCAACCTCGGGCACGTCGACCACAACGGCGTCGATCGTGGCCGGGTCGCGATCGATCGTGAGGGTCTCATCGATCACCAGTGACCGCCCCTCGATCGAATACGTGACGTCGCGCGTGCCGACAATTGGAGTCGTCGCCGGCTCGCCCGCGCCGAGATTGAGCGACGAGAAATTCTCGAAACGAGCATGAACGCGGCCAGGCTCGTGGGTCAGGGCGGCGGGCGGCCCCGTGACCGTCTTGGCCGCGCCGTCGGCGTGGATGACCGGGAGCCAGCCAATGTGCCGCTGAGAGTCGACGGCTACCTCAAAACGGCCCGGCCAACGCGGCGAACTTGTGTAGTCGCCCCACCAGCCACCAACGAAGGGCAGCACGAAGTCGAGCCCACCACCGCGATGAGTCCACACCCCGGCGTTGCGCTCATTCTCAAAGCGCACCAGACGATCCACGGACCGGTAGCTATCGGCCGGCGTGGCGGCCTCGACGGTCTCGGCTCGACGGGCCTCGCCCGCGGCCTGCACGAGCTTGCCCAGCAGGTCGAGGGTCATTTGCAGCCGCCGCTCGGGACCGCGATATCCCATCGTCATCCGGTGCTGGTGTGAGGTAACGACCCCGTTCTCGAACCAACGCTCAAGCTCTGTCACCGCCAGCAGTGCCTTCCCCAGCCAGCCCGCAGGATCATTGGTGAGCGAGCGGCCCACCGCGGTGGCGCCCAGTTCAACATTCATCACCACACCGAGCGCGCCGGTCGACCGGCCCCATGAGACGGCACCGCCCGGTGTCGCCACATCGGTCAGATCGGCGAGAGCTATTCGGAAGCCGCGCTCCCAGGCATCACCGATCTCCTGGGCAAACGGTTCGGCGAACAGGTAAACGTCGGGCGTGTACATGTCGTAGTTGGCCCCGCCAAAGTCATCCCACCAGCCGAAGGGGAGGCCGCCGAAGAGCGCACGGAGTTTGTCGAGCAACTCGTCCAGGCGGTTCTCGGCCGGCAGCCGACCAAGGGTCCGGCGAGCGATCTCGCAGCGGGTAAGCACCACCGCGTAGTTGTTCGGCAGCGTGCCGTCGTCAAGCATCGACAGCATGCTCGACGAGTCGATCGATTCTTCTGCGTTGGCGATCTCGGCGTCGGTCCAATTCGCAAGACGAGGGTTGTCCTTGAACCCACCGAGCCGAGCGATGGTCTCCGCCGCTCGATACGAATAGAAGCTGTGGGTACTCGGCCCATCAAGCCGACGCACGATCTCCAGCGCCTGGTCGGCACAGTTCACGCCCGCCATCGACTCGACACCCTGGTCGTGCAGCAGACCCAGCGTGAACGCCATGTCCGCCCGCGCATCGGCGCCGACCAGATAGCCGCCGAAGGCAAGGGGCAGCTCCAGACCCGGAGCGTGGTGCTGCTCAAGGTCGGTCAAGACCTTGGTGGTCAGCAAGAGCAGACGATCAGCGAGCGTCGATGGTGTGGTCACAACGAGTCCCCCAGGCGTTGAAGAACGTACGGTAGTGCCCGTGCCCGAACGCTATGGAATGACCGCCGGCAACCGCCTCCAGGATCCGACCGAGGTGCACCGCTGGCGACTCACCGCCTCCTCTGGCTTGACCGTCGAACTCCTGGACCTGGGCGCCACTCTTCACCGAGTGGAAGTGCCCGGCCAGGGAGGCGCGTCGGTACCGCTCATACTCAGCCTCGATTCCGTCGCTGAGCGCGAAGACCCCATTCGTAATCCGTACCTGGGCGTATCCGTTGGTCGCTACGCGAACCGACTCGGTAACGCCGAGGTCACCCTTGACGGGCTCACCTATGCGCTCGACGCCAACGAGGGCGACAACCAACTGCATGGCGGCGCCTTTGGCTTCTCTCACATTGTGTGGCACGCCGAGGAGGTCGAACACGGAGTGCGCTTCCACCGCGTGAGCCCCGATGGCGAGATGGGGTTCCCGGGCACCGTCGACGCGGCGGTCACCTACACACTCCACGACCATCACATCGCGATCACCTTCGAGGCAACAACCGACGCGCCGACGGTCGTCTCAATGACGAACCACGCGTATTGGAATCTGGGCGGGCCTTCGGAGGAAGACATCAGCAACCACACCGTGCAGCTCGCGGCCGACATGGTGGTCCCGATCGATGCGGCATCGTTGCCGTCGGGACCGCCCACCCCAGTCGACGGCACTCCGTTCGATCTCCGTTCGCCGGCGACACTCGGCGATCGGCTCGGCTTCGCCCTGCCCAACGGCTACGACCATTGTTTCATGGTGGAGGGCGACGGCCTCCGTCGGCACGCTCGGGTCACCCACCCCCGCGGGCGCACGCTCGAAATGTGGAGCAACCAGCCCGCGGTGCAGTTCTATACGGGAGCTTTTCTCAGCGGCGGGGCCGGCACCGACGGCCGCCATCACGACCCATTCGGGGCGATGTGCCTCGAACCCCAACACGTCCCGAACGGGCCGAACCTCGACTGGGCGCCCTCCGCGGTGTTACGTCCGGGTGAGCGCTACGTTCACCAACTTGAGTACCACCTCCACTGGACCTGACCGGAGCTACGCATGACCGAAGCGACAAATCCTCGACTCACTTCCCGAAGCCGGTCGGTGGCTGGCAAGGTTGTGCTCATCACCGGGGCGGCCTCCGGAATGGGGCGAGCCGAAGCGCACCTTTTTGCCGATGAGGGCGCCCGGGTGGCCGTCACCGACCTGCGCCAGGACGCCGTCGATGTCGTCGTCGCGGAGATCGAAGCGGTCGGCGGCATCGCCCAGGGGTACGCCCTTGATGTCACCGACGCCGACGCAATCACACGGGTGGCCGCCGAGGTTCACTCAGACCTCGGCCCTGTCGACGTGCTTGTAAACAACGCGGGGATCAGTGTCGGCGGCGACGTCGGTGAAGACAGCTTCGACGAACAGTTCCAGATCGCCCTCGATGTACTCCTCACACCCCATCAACGTTTGATCCGGGCCTGCCTCGACGATCTGAAGGCGAGCGGTGAGGGACGGATCATCAACATCTCGTCGACCGAGGGCCTCGGCGCGTCCCGTGGCGCGGCGCCGTACACCGCTGCGAAACATGGCGTGATTGGTCTCACCCGCGCCTTGGCTCTTGCCCTTGCGGAGCACGGCATCACCGTCAACGCGATCTGCCCCGGACCGATCCTCACGGGTATGACCGACCCCATCCCCTCGGACTTTCGAGACAAGTTCGCTCGCCGGCGCACCGTCCTGCGCCGCTACGGCGACCCCGAGGAAGTTGCCCACATGGTTCTGAATCTCGCGTTGCCGTCGTCGTCCTACATCACGGGGGTGGCGATTCCGGTCGACGGCGGCCAGACAATGAAGAACGACTGACGCTCCGGGGCGGTAGAGACAAGAAACCGGGTCGCTGGTACCGTCAGTTCTCGTTCATTGCGATTCCATGACGAAAACGATCCGCCGCCGCCTTCTGCGCCCGCTTCGACGGGGCCAAACGCTCACCGCTGTGCTCGTTGTCGCGCTCGGTCTCGCATCTTCCCTCGCGGCCGCACAGGACACACCCGACGAGATGCGCGAGGAACGACGGAAAGTCCAAGAAGAAGCCGCCGAAGTTGCCCTCGATGTTGATGCGTTGACCGACGACATCGGCGCTCTGACCGATGCACTTCTTGCCCTCCGCGCCTCGGTCGATGCCCAGGAGGCCTCCCTCGACGCGGCCACGCGCCGGGTTGAAGCCGCCAAAGTGGCAGAAGCAGCCGCGCAGACGGCCATTGATGAGCTCGAAGCCGATATCTCATCGACGCAAGACACCCTGCGGGAGTCGGCGGTCAACTCGTTCATGGGTTTCCTGGGGCCTCTGAGCGGCCAAGCTGCGCTTGATTCCAACCCCTGGCAGTACGCCCGCACCGAATCGCTGGTCGAGTTCGGCAACGGCAACAGCACCGAGATCATCGACGAGCTCCGCGCCCTGGAGGCCGAACTCGTGAGCGAGAAGGCCGACGCGGTCGCGCACACCGCCGAACTCGATCAACAGAAGGCGGAGGTTGCCCGCCGGGTGATCGAGCTCGATCTTGCCGTCGAGCGCGAAGGCGACACGCTCGACGCAGTTGAAGACCGACTCGACGCTCGCCTCGCCGAGGTCGCCGCGTTGGAGAGCCTCGACGCCGACCTGGCGGCGGAGATCAAGGCGGAAGAACAACAGATCGCCGAAGCAATCGTCCGCCGCAATCGCGAACGCAGTGTCACGATTCCCGACAACGCACCTGTTGATCTCATCGTCGTCCGTGGCCTCACGGTCAACGTGCTGATCGCCGACAATGTCGAAGGTTTGCTCGCCGCGATGGAAGCTCGGGGCTTCTCACTCAGCGGGGGCGGCTATCGCAGCTCCGACTCACAGATCAATCTTCGCCGGTCACACTGTGGCACTTCCGACTACGCGATTTGGGAGATGCCCGCATCACAATGCCGCCCGCCTACCGCTCGCCCCGGACGCAGCGCTCACGAGCGTGGTCTGGCCATCGACTTCACCTACCTAGGGTCGATTATTCGCAGTCGAAACACCGACGTTTTTCGGGTGTTAGCCGAAGTCGCTCCGGCGTACGGGTTCAAGAACCTCCCGAGCGAACCGTGGCATTGGTCCACCACCGGCAACTAACAACATGATCCTCGATCTCGCCGCGGCCGATCCCGACGCTCCGGCTCTCTCCGACGACCTTGGCGCCACTCGAACGCGAGCCGAGTTCGTCGATCGGGCCACCCGGCTCGGCCACGTCTTCCGCGACGGTCTCGGCATGGCCCCCGGTGACCACCTCGCCGTTCTCACCGACAATCGCGTCGAGGTGTTCGAGATCTATCTCGCCGCGATTCTCAGCGGCGTTTGGTTCGTGCCGGTCAACGGACTGCTGGCACCACACGAGGTCGACTATGTGGTTCGTGACGCCGGCGCCCGCGTCGTCATCGCCGAACCGGAACTGGCCGCCCTGGTTCCCGACGACATCCCGGTTGTCTTGCTCGGCAACGATCTCGACGAACGAATCCGACGGGCCGACAACGCGCCGTTCAGTCTCGACGACCCTCCCGGTTCACGATTCAGCTACACCTCCGGCACGACGGGACACCCCAAGGGTGTGAAACGTGCGGTCCCGGCGACCGTCGCCGAGATGCTCGCGCTGCAACAACGACTCGGCCAACAGGTCGGTCTCGATGGTGATGGCACGCAGCTGATAACGGGACCGGCGTACCACGCCGCGGTCGGCGGTTATGGCTTCTTCGACCTCTGCAACGGCGCCCATCTCCATATGGTTCGTCGCTTCGACGCATCCCGCACACTCGACCTGATCACCAAACTCAACGTTCGCCGCACCCACCTCGTGCCCACGATGATGGTGCGAATGCTGCGCCTCCCCGAGGCCGAGCGAGCAGCGTTCGACCCCCGCGGTCTCCAGCTTGTTCTCCATGGCGCGGCGCCGATCTCGCGCACCGTCAAACAATCGATGATCGATTGGTTCGGGCCAATTCTCACTGAATACTGGGGCACCAGCGAAGCCGGCGTCTTCACCCGCGTGGACAGCGACGAGTGGCTCGAACACCCCGGCACCGTCGGGCGTTCGGTCACCGGCTTCGAGGTGTTTGCTGTTGACGACGAGGGCACCCGACTCCCAGCCGGCGAGGTAGGCACGCTGTACTGCCACACCCCCGGCCAGGATCGTCCGTTCGAATACTGGAACGCGGCAGAGAAGACCGATGGGTCCTACCTCGCGCCCGGCGTATTCTCTCTGGGCGACATGGGTCGAGTCGAAGACGGTGGCTGGGTCCACCTCGCCGACCGGGCCACCAACATGATCATCAGCGGCGGGGTGAACATTTATCCCACCGAGATCGAGCAGGCCCTACTCGATCACCCGGCCGTGGTCGATGTCGCGGTCTTCGGCATCCCCGACGAGGAATGGGGTGAGCAGGTAAAGGCGGCGCTCGAACTCACGGACGGTTCCGATGATTCGACCGTCGAAGAGATCCTCGCCTTCGCCCGCGAACGCCTCGGCCGGCACAAGGTGCCGCGGTCAGTCGACGTACATGCGTCGCTCCCCCGCCAACCCAACGGCAAGCTCTATGTCCGCCAGCTTCGTGACCCGTATTGGGAAGGCCGCGACCGAGCGATCTAGACATCTAGCTGGCGGTAAATACCCGCAGCAGGTTGCCCTCGAGGAATCGTCGGCGACCATCGACGGTCCTGAGCGCAGTGGCCTCAAACATCTGGCGGGCCCGGTTGCGCTGCTCGGCCATGATCGCCGCCCGAGTGGAGTCAACGCCGACCATCACGGCTTCCCATGCGTCCCAGTCGTCGTAGAGGTTGTCGCTCTCGTACTCGGAGCGGTGTCGCTCTTCGAAACCGACCACCCGGTCGAGAGCATCCTGGGCGAAAGCTCGCACCTCGGTCTCATCATCGATCAGGGCGGCGAGATCGTGCTCGGGGCCCTTGGGAATCGGCTCGAGGGAATACAGCGTGCCGCCGGTCTTGAGGACTCGTCGAGCTTCACCGAGCGCGTCGTCGAGGGCGGCGGCGGGCACGTGATGCAGGGAGTAGGAGAAGACCACCGCGTCGGCCGTACTGTCGGCGAACGGCAGGGCCTCGCCCACTCCGGCGAGATACGCAGCGGCGTGATCAGGGTCAGCGGCGATCGCAGCCTCGCGGCTCGCGACATTCACTTCGACCCCGACAACGTCAGCGCCGCAGGAGCGGAGCTCGCGCATGAGTGCGCCCTGCCCGAATCCAACATCAATCACCCGAGCACCGTCGAGAGCAACATGGCTGGCAAGAACGTCGAGATGCACCGTCATGTCTGGACTCTAGATTGCGGCTGCTGCGACCCACGCGCCATATCCGCCCAACAGGTCGGCGACGTCGGCGAAGCCAGCCGACCGAAGCCGGCTCGCGGCGATTGAGCTCCGATAACCACCCGCACAGAACACGACGGTGGGCTTCGAAGCATCAAGACTCGCGAGCTCCTGATTCAGACGAGTCAGCGGAATCTCAAGCGCACCAGCAATCGTGCCGAGCGCGGTCTCCCCTGGCTGACGAATGTCGACGAGCTGAATATCGCCCTCAGTCTGCGCCTCGATGAGCTGGCCCACTTCGAGCCGGCGACTCTGGCCGACCTCATCAGGATTCGCCGCGAGCGATCCGACCGGATCATCCAGAAAGCCGACGACAGAGTCGAAGCCAATGCGAGCGAGACGCACCTTCGCTTCCATCTCGGTGCCGGGGTCGGCCACAAGGACGATCGACGCGCCGGGTTGGATCACTCCACCGGCGAACTCTGCGTAGCGACCGGCCAGACCGACGTTGATTGCTCCGATGACATGCCCGACCGAAAACTCGTTCGGGTCTCGGGTGTCCAACACGACCGCGCCGCGGCGCTGGGCTCGGATCACTTTGTCGAGCGTCATCGACGGCGGCGGGGAATCTTCATCCAACAGCGGTCGGTTCTCGCGGTTGAGGTTGGCGTCGTAGGAGAAGTAGGCGGGCGGTGCGGTCTGCCCTTCGGTGACCACCGCGACGAACGCTTCCTTCGTCATCGGCGCGAGTGCGTAGTTGGTGGCCCGCTGCTCGCCAATCGTCGAAGACGTTTCCGTCGACAGGTTCTTGCCACAGGCCGAACCCGCTCCGTGAGCCGGGAAGATCTTCGTGGCGTCCGGCAGGGTCATCAGTTGCTCGTGCAACGAATCGAAGAGCATCGCCCCGAGGTCTTCGCTGGTGACACCGCTCGATGAGAGTAAGTCGGGTCGACCGACATCACCGACGAACAGCGCATCTCCGGTAAGGACACCAAAAGTCTCGTCGCCCTCGTAGATGACCACGCTGATCGACTCGGGAGTGTGGCCTGGCGTATGCCGAATCTCGAGCTCGACCGTGCCCAACGACCAGCGTTCACCGTGGGCCAACTTGCGACTGTCGAACTCCGTTGTGGCAATGTCGCCATACGCGATCTCGGCGCCAGTAGCGGCGGCCAATTCCAAGTGGCCCGACAAGAAGTCGGCGTGGAAGTGGGTCTCGATAACCAGCTCGATCTGGAGGCCGTGCTCCGCCGCAGTCGCCATGTAGGGCGCAATGTCGCGTCGAGGATCAACCACAACGGCACGACCAGTGGACTCGTCGGCAATCAGATACGACGCCTGCGAAAGACACTCGAGATAGTGCTGTTCGAAGATCATGATTCGCTCCCTGGTACGGGTAGAAATGTCCGTACATTTGCAGCTTACCCCGATCGGCGTCGACTAACCAGAGATCGACCGATCCGTGGGAACATGAACCATGCGTATCGTCTTCTTCCTCTACGAAGGTCTCACGACCCTCGACCTCATTGGTCCCCACGACGTGTTGTCGCGGTTGCCCGGGGTGGAAGCAATCTCCGTGTCGAAAGATGGCGGCTCGGTGATGGCCGACACCGGCGCGCTCGGGCTCACCGCCACTCACTCCTTTGCCGATGTTCAGACCTGCGATGTGCTCGTCATCCCCGGAGGCATGGAAGGGACATTCGCCGCCGCCGGCGACGAAGAAACGCTCGACTGGATTCGGTCCGTCGCGGCCGGGGCAACCTGGATCACGTCGGTCTGCACGGGCGCGCTCATCCTCGGCGCGGCCGGGCTCCTCAAAGGCAAGAGCGCCACCACCCACTGGGCCGCGATCGACTTACTCGCGGGCTACGGCGCCACCCCGGTGAGCGAGCGCGTGGTGTTTGACGGCAACGTCGTCACCGGCGCCGGAGTGTCCGCCGGCATCGACATGGCCCTCACCCTGGCGGCCACGATCGCAGGTGACGACGTCGCCAAGACCATTCAGCTTGGAATCGAATACGACCCGAATCCACCGTTCGATTGCGGCTCCCCAGCCAAGGCGCCGGCCGAGATCGTTGAACTTGCGGGCAGCCTGTTCGGCTAATCGGTTGACAACATCTGGCGGCTGCGTTCGAGCGAGTCGACACACTCTTCGACCATCTCGAAGATCACATCGGCGCTGCGCTTCACCTTGTTCATCGTTCCCACAATCTGCCCCACTGGGTTGAAGGCCACCGCCTGCGCCTTGTCGGGATAACGACCGCTACGCACCATTGCCTCTCGCACCGCCATCATCTGCAAAGGCATGCCGAGAGTGTCGGGCGTGTCCTGGCGTTCCCACGCCTCGGTCCAATCGTTACGCAGCATTCGGCAGGGCTTACCGGTGTAGGAGCGACTCCGCACGGTGTCCTTGCTGGTGGCGTTGAGATACGACTGGATCTCTGCGGGTGATGCTGCCGCTTCTTCCACGGCCAACCAAAGCGAACCCGTCCAGACACCGGCGGCTCCCATCGAAAGTGCGGCCGCCATCTGCCGTCCGCCACCGATGCCGCCCGCGGCGAGCACTGGCAGCGGTCCGACTTCGTCGATCACCTGCGGCCAAAGCACGACCGAACCAATGTCGCCGGTGTGGCCGCCGCCCTCGTAGCCCTGAGCAATGACAAAATCGAGCCCCGCCGCAGCGTGGCGACCGGCCTGGGCCGGAGTGCCACACAGGGCACCGACGGCTCGACCGCTGGCCTGAATCTGGGCAACAAGATCCGGCGGTGGTGTGCCGAGCGCGTTGGCCACCATCACGACATTGTCGTGGCGAAGGATCTCCTCGACCTGGGGCACGGCGGTGGCCGCGTTCCAACCCATGAGGCCCGTTCCGAGCGCCTCGTCCTCCGGCAGCTCCGGAACGTCGTGATCGTCGAGCATCTGGCGCACGAAGTCGCGATGCCCCTCGGGGATCATGTCCTGTAGCTGACCGGTGAGTTTGCCGAGATCCATCTCGCCGGCATCGCCGTCGTACTTCGCGGGCAACACGATGTCGACGCCGTAGGGCTTGTCGCCGATGTGTTCGTCGATCCAATCGAGCTCAACCTGAAGTTGTTCGACACTGAAGCCGACCGCTCCGAGCACGCCCAGTCCGCCCGCCTTACTCACGGCCACCACGACATCGCGACAATGGGTGAAGGCGTATATCGGAAACTCAATACCAAAGCGTTTGGTCAGCTCGTTCTGCATACGAACGACCGTATACCCGGGGCCAATCCCGCAGAAATTCAATCTGGAGTGAGGGACCCTCTAGTGGACGTGGCGGGCGGCGGGCATCCAGTTTGCGCCGGCCGTGCCATCAATCTTGGCAATGAAACCGTCGTGGTGCGTTTCGAGGTGTTTGCAGAATGCGAGCGTGTTTTCCTCGCCGAACGCTTCCCACATCTGTGCGCATATCTCGTCGGTGCGGGTCTCGAGGTCACGGCGCATCGTGCGCGCAGCATCGGTGAACGCACGACCGACGGCAAGGCCCTTCTTCTCGAGTCTCGCCCAGCCTTCGATGATTTCGTCGTCGCTCGAGCCTCGGCTGCGAGCAATCCACTCGGCTTCGTCGTACTCGACCATCACGTTGTGAAGCAGCCCCACCTCGGCGCCGTTCAGGTCCGCTCCGACGATCAGAGCCCAGTGAGTGTCACCTCGCCACTCACGGAGGCAATTGAATGCGAGCCACGCCGAGAGGGTCGGATTGTCGACCTGCCGCTCGTCTCGATCTCGGTGGGCGGCAAAAAGAACGCGACCGCCGCTGTGGAGTCCGTCGACAACTTCCCAGGCCGCTTCGGCGAAACGTCCGAGCCCTTCAGCGATCGCGGGTGAGACCTCGTCGAGCCCCGCGATGACGCGCTCGTCGCGGGCCAGCAATGTTGCCTCGGCGGTGGTGTGCTCTCGCATGAGATCCATCGCCATGCCCAAGAACGCAGGGTTGATCGAATAGGCGGTGGCGGCAACCGCGTCGTTCCCGCCCCCGGCGAGCGGCGCGAACCGAGACGCGGCGTAGTAGCCGGCGCCGTTCGGCACACCGAGGTCGCCGTACATCTCGGCAGCCGTCGGATCGAAATAGATCCAACCGATGAGATCGTGGCAGGCCCGCGAGCAGCGTTGGGCCAGTGCGTTCCAGTCGGCCATCTCAGCCCTCGCTGACCGCGGGGATCACCTTGTCCACTGTCAGTTCGAGCGACTGCCAAGCCGAATCGATGGGCATGCCACCCACGAGTGGATGTAAAGCGAGGGCACCGGTGTCTCGCGCCCGATCGATCGCTTGCTCGGGCGACAGGAACTGGTAGATGCCTTCGGCGCGCAGCTCCTCAAGGTTCGTCGCGTGACTGTGGACGGCCGAAGTCTGGTCGGGGGTCTGCCACGAGTCGTACGTGGAGGCCTCGAGCCAGAAGTGCTCTCCCAGCTCGGCCCACGCCTTGTCGGGGTCTTCCACCACATGGACCATCGCGACCTTCTCGGGCGCAATACAGAACCCCGAAGTGCCGTTCTTTTCGCACTCCTCGTAGTAGAGCGCCTCGATCTCCGGCAAGGGCGCCGGGAGCTGCAGCGGCATTCCGAAACGGGCCGCTCGGCGAGCGGCGGCCGGACCAGACCCCCCGATCATCACCATCGGGTGCGGGCGCGTATACGGCATCGGGCCGACCTTGATCGTCTCACCGTTGATCTCAAACGGCTCTCCCGACCACACCTTCAGCATGGTCTCAAGACTTTCGTCAAGAATCTTGCCGCGTCGCTTCCACTCCTTACCCAAAGCTGCGTATTCCACCGGGCGATAGCCGAGGCCAGTGGTGATCGAGAGGCGGCCCTTACTCATCAGATCGATGACCGCCATCTGCTGCGCAAGACGAACGGGGTCGTGGAGGGGCACCAGCAAGGCGGTGATCGCAACCGAGAGATTCTGGGTGCGGTTGAGGATCATCGCCGCGGTGAGCAGCGGGGTTGGGCTCCAGCCAATCTCGGTGGCCGTGTGCTCCTCGGTCGAGACCATCGCGAAGCCGTTCTTGTCGGCGTACTCGGCAAGGTCGATTCCGGCGCGATAGCGATCGCTCATCTGCTCCGGGTCGGTGGGATCGGGATGCACAAAATTGAGCCGCATCATCATGAAGGCCACGGGACACTCCTGGGGTCGGGTTCCGTCGAAAGGCTGAGACTAGAACGTCGACGGGTGGTCAGACGAACGGAGATCCCACGTCCGATCGAGTGGCCGGAGTGAACGTGACTGGCATCGTCACCACTCCGGTCATCAGGAGGTTTCCCGGATAGGGCCGGAAGCCGTCGGGGTCGATCTCGTAGTCCGGCACTCGGGCGAGCACATCGTTCAGCATCAGCGCCGATTCGATTCGAGCGATGCTCGACCCGATACATCGGTGGCCGCCAAGACCAAAGGCCAGATGTTTGTTCTCCGCCCGGTCGATCTGGACCGCATCGGCGTTGGCGAACACGCCCGAATCCCGGTTGGCGCTCACCCAGGAGATGAAGACGACGTCGCCCCGCTTGATCTTCCGTCCACCCAGCTCGACATCTCGGGTGGCGGTGCGGGTGAGCGATTCGCTTGGGCTGTAGTAACGAAGGAACTCCTCGACTGCTGAGGCCATCAACGTTGGCTCATCGATGAGTCGTTGCCGGTCGGCATCGTGCGTGCCGATGTGGTGGAGGCCCCAACCCACGAGCGATGTGGTGGTGTCGAGCCCGCCGGCCACGAGGTTCCAGAGAATCCCGGCGACTTCATCATCAGCCAGGAGCCGTCCATCGATCTGGGTGGTGACAATGGCTGACGTGAGGTCATCACCCGGATGCTCTCGGCGATAGCGGGCGATGTCGCCTAGCTCGCCGAACATGTCGCCCATGTGCGAGACCGCCGCTTGGAACTCGGGGTCCTTCGGCGAGAACGACGATGTGGCGTGGAAGAAGTCGGCGTAATAGCGCCAGTTGGTGGACGGCATCCCCATCATCTCGAGCGTCATCACCCCGGGGACCGGCGTCGCATAGTCGTGAATCAGATCGCCCGATCCTGACTCGATGATCTCATCGAGGAACCATGACGACACATGTGCCATCCGCTCTCGGCTCGCCTCGACGGCCTTCGTCACCATGTGGGGGTTCAGCACTCGGCGAAGATCGGCGTGCTCTGGTCCGTCGATCTCGGAGACTCCCATCCGTGGTGTCGTCGGACTACGGGGCACGCCGCAGATGCCCTTGTAATCGATGCCGTCATCGGCTCCGAGCTCGTACTTGTGGGCGAACGTTTCGTTGTCCCTCGCGACGGCCGCGACGGACTCATAGTCCGTGACCATCCAGAAGCCGTCGTGATGCTCGTTGAACACGACCGGGCATTTCCCCCGGAGCTCGGCATAACGATCGTGGCGCTGCCGGATCCATTCGCGGTCGTGATGGTCGATGTCGATCGAGTCGGTCATGCGTTTCCCTCTTCTGCGGCGATCGCGTCAAAGAAGTCGAAGTCGGTGGCCAGCGCTTTCGCGCGGCGCTCGACAAGCGGGCGGGCGCCGGGATGGGTCAGGGCAATGTTTCGATTGCCCTCAATCGCCGCGAGCACGTACTTCGTCACCGCCTCCTGCGCCATGGCGTACGGGACACGGCCCTGGCTGTCCGGGGCCTCGGCGGGGCCACCAAAACGATCGGGTCGGTTCCGGAGTGATGTGGCGGAGAGGTTCGACTCGACCGTCCCCGGACAGAGACAAGAGACACCAATGTTCTCCGCAGCAAGGTCGTTGCGCAGCGTCTCCGTGTATCCGAGCACCGCGTGTTTCGTCGTTGTGTAGAGACCGAGCTGGACGCCCGCGACCTCCTCGGGCCGAGCCGCCCACAGCGCCGCCATCGACGCCGTGTTGATCACGTGGCCGCCGCGGCCGTGGGCCTGAATGCGCGGCACGATGACAGAACAGGCGCGCACGATCGACATCAGATTGAACTCGATGTTCCACCCCCATTCCTCCTCGGTCGCCTCCAGCAGCGAGGCGGCCTGAACCACTCCGACGTTGTTGGACAACAGATCGATCGAACCGAAGCGCGCTTCCGCGGCGTCGGCCAGTTCTGCCAGCGAGGTGCGATCGGTGGCGTCGACCCTTACCGGCATCGCCGCGGCACCGAGGCTCTCGAGCTCTTCGGCAACCCTCGTGGCGGAGTCGATCTCGATATCGGCGACAACAACGTTGGCGCCGCGCGACGCAAGACCCAAGGCCGTCCCTCGGCCAATCGCGCCTCCACCCCCGATCACGATGCCAGTGGTGTCCGTCCCGATCTCCACGATTATCCCCTGGGCAGACCGAGCACACGCTCGGCGATGATGTTGCGTTGAATCTCTGAGGAACCCGCGGAGATGGTTGAGCCGAACGCAGAGAAGTACGCCTCGAGCGATCCGAGGCCACCGTGCCGATCGGTCCCGGTACGGATGGAGTCGGGTCCAAACAACTCGGCCGCCACCCGCTGCAACTCACGGCGCGCCTCAGTCGAGTACATCTTCATCAACGCTTGCTCTGGGGCGGTTCCGGTTCTCACAAACCGGGCAAATCCTCGGTAGCCCAGACATCGAGCCGCAACCGTGTCGACGTAGAGACCAGCGATCTCGTCGGCCGCCAAGACCTGCTCACCGGCCGGCAGGTCCGCGAGGCGGTCGCGGGCGAGACCAAGCAGTTCGGTCATCCCAGAGTCCATCCCGAGCACGCCCATCAGCCAGACCATCGAACGCTCGTGGGCGAGCGAGCCGTTGGCCATTGCCCAACCGTTGTTTTCCTCGCCGACGAGATTGCTAGTCGGGAGCACCACCTCGTCGAGAAACACTTCAGCGAGATCCGGGTTGTCGGGCGACACAATTTCCTTCAGCGGCCGCACGGTGACGCCGGGGGTGTCCATCGGCATGAGAATGATGGAGATCCCCTTGTGCTTCGGAGCGTCGGGATCGGTACGGCAGAACAGGAAGCAGAAGTCGGCATAGGCGGCCCCGGAGGTCCATACCTTCTGACCGCTGATGACGAAGTTGTCGCCGTCGCGCACGGCCCGCGTCTTGAGATTCGCCAGATCACTTCCGGCGTCGGGTTCACTCATTCCGAGACACGCCGACATCTCACCGCGGAGCAGCGGCATGGCGTATTGCTCGATCTGTTCGTCGGTGCCGAAGTCCAAAAGCGACGGAGCGACGATGCCCAAACCCTGAGGATTCGTGGTGCGCGGAATTTCCGCGAAGCTCAGCTCTTCGAGGTAGACGAGCGACTCGATCGGGCCGGCATTGCGGCCGCCGCGTTCGGGGGGCCATCCGGGCACGAGCCAGCCGTCGTCGAACATCCGACGGGCGAATGCTCGTGCCCAGTCGGGGTTGTGGGCGCTCGAGCGCTGTGGATCGGCCTTCATCTCTTCGGCTGACGGCCGATTGGCCGCGAGCCATTCCTGGAACTCAGCCCGAAACGCTTCGACGTCGTCGTTGAACCCGAGTCTCATCCGACTACCTCCAGCAGGCCAAGCTGTTGCGCCAGTTCCGCACGATGGTGGACTCGCGATCCACACAAAGCGTCGGCGGCTTTCGCCCGCTTCAGCAGGAAGTGGAGATCGTTTTCCCACGTGTAGCCAATGCCGCCATGCAGCTGCAGGCCGTCCTCGGCGAGAAGGCGTTGGCAATCGCTCGCCGCAACCTTTGCGATGTGCACCGCCTCGATCCGGGCGGGGTCGTCTTCCTCAATCGCGAGCGCCGCGTAGTAACCAACCGCGTTCGCCCGCTCGACGGCCAGGAACAGGTCCGCGAACCGATGTTTGATCGCCTGGAACGAGCCAATCACCCGGTCGTATTGCACCCGCACCTTCAGGTACTCCAACGTGACTTCGAAAATTCGCCGGCAGGCCCCCACGGTATGGAGGGCCATGGCGACCGCCGCCCGCTGGGTCACGTCGACGAGCGCAGCATCGGTGGTCGCTCCCGGAGCGAGCAGCAACTGCGCCGATGCTGCGTCGAACACCAGGTCGGCCAGGTCGAGGCCAGGATCGATCTGCTCCTCGGCTCGGACATCAATCTCCGAGCGTTCGACAAGGAATACCGCGAGGCCCTCGTTCTCTATGCGGGCGACGACAAGCGCAACATCGGCACAGGCGCCGCCAAGGACCGCAGCCTTCTTGCCGGTGATGGACCAACCGTCCGTCGTTGCTACGGCACGAGTCGAGATCGCATCGGGTGACCAGCGGCCATCCTCAGCCAGAGCCAACACACCGATGTGCTCCCCCGCGGCAGCCGCGGCGAGTCGTGCCGGTTGGTCCGACCGCGCGAGCAACGGCAGATATTGGCTCACGACCGCAAGTAGCGGGCCGGGTGCGGCGGCCCGCCCAAGCTCCTCAGCGAGAAGCCCGATCTCGACGAACCCCAAGCCAAGTCCGCCAGCATCCTCAGCAACACCGAGCGCCGGCCAGTACAGCTCGGAGGTCTGCGTCCAGAGCGTCGAGGCGTCTTCAGTGCCCTCATAGATCCCGCGCACATAGGACAATGGCGAAGCGCCCTCGAGCACTAAACGAATGTTGTCTCTAAGTTCGAACTGGTCGTCCGAGAGTTCGAGATCCATAATTCCCCTCTGCCCTTGTGCGTCTAACGGTGCCGTCAGGTAACAATGCGTCAGGGTAACCACCAAGCACACCACGAGGGAAACTATGACCATCAATCTGTTCCGCTACGAAGGAAAGCGAGTCGTCGTCGTCGGCGGCGCGACCGGCATGGGAGCGGCAACGGCCCGGATGGCGAGCGATCTCGGCGCTGAGGTAATCGTCCTCGATGTGGCCGCCGTGGAATACGACTGCGCCCAATCGATCTCGGTCGACCTTCGCAACCAGGCGAGCGTCGACGAAGCCGCCGACGCAATCGACGGTGGCGTCGACACAATCTTCGCGTGCGCCGGTGTCGCCGACGGCACCGCCGGGATCATGCTGATCAACTTCACCGCCCAGCGCCACTTCATCGACCGCATGATCAGCCAAGGCAAGCTCAACCAAGGTGGGTCGGTGGCGTTCATCTCGTCGACCGCGGGAATGGGCTGGAAGAACAACATCGAACGCGTCCGCGACTTCCTCACGAACGAAGACTGGGCCTCCGCCGCGGCCTGGACCGAAGAGAACCCCGACACCGACAGCTACGGCTTCAGCAAGGAGGCGATCAACCTCTACGTCGCCCAGCAAGCGTTCCCGATGTTGAAGGCCGGCTACCGCGTGAACTGCATCCTCCCCGGCCCGACGGTCACTCCCCTGTCGGAGGCCAACGCCGATCTCTGGCTCACGTATGCCGCCGACTATCGCGAGGCGGCAGGTGTCGACACGCTCCAGCCGGAGCAGATGGCGAGCACGCTCATCTTCCTCGGCAGCGCCGCCGCCAGTGGCGTCAACGGCGAGACCCTCCAAGTCGACCAAGGCCACACCAACGCCGCCCTCGTCGACGCCTACGACGCCCCGATCGTCAAAATGATCGCCGGCGAAATCCCCTGGGACTTCGCCGCCCTCGGCTTCGAATAACCCCTCAACCGGGGTCAGACACCCGCACTTTCTCGGGAGTGTCAGAGTCGCTTCCTACGTTTGTGCAATGGCGAGAATGATTAGAAGCACAGCAGGCGGAACGTGGCACCATGTAATGAACCGAGGCGCCAGGCATCTGCCAGTTTTCGGCGATGACCACGACCGCTCTTCGTTCCTCAACCTCTGGGCCGAAGCGGTGTCCACCCAGGAGCTCAAGGTGCACGCCTATGCACTCATGGGCAACCACTTCCATGTGCTGGTCGAAGCCGGGGTCGACGCACTGAGTTCTTCGATGAAGCGAGTGGCCGGCGCCTACACGCGGCGGTTCAACGTCAAATACGGCTTCGACGGGCCGCTCTTTCGCGGGAGGTATCGCTCGAAGCCAATTACCGATGAGCGCTACCTCGCAACGGTTGTTCGATACATCCACCGCAACCCGTTGAGCACCGATGCCGTCCATGCTGCTGACCTCGAATGGACGAGTCACCCGGCCTATGTCGGAGACGCAGGCGAGCCGCGATGGCTCACGACCGCCGCGATCTTGCAACGGTTCGGAGGCAGCCGAGCAGCGTTCGACGAGTTCGTCCTTGCCGGAAGCGCTGAGCCCGGTCGACGACTCGATCGACGCCGTCTCGTCCGGACGCGAACCCCGGATGAGATCGAGGCTGCACTTGGAGTCGGTTCGGCGACGGAACTCGAGGTGATTCGATCGGGCGGACGCGGGCTACGCAACGACACTCGACTCGCGGCCTTGCTCCTCGCCAACAAGCATTGCAACGTCGAACTTCTCGAACTGTCGGACCGCTACGGCTACCGAGACGCGCACGTGGCTCGGTCGGCCATCGCTCGAGCGCGAGTGCGCTTGGAGAGCGACCGCGGGTTCGGTCAGCTGGTCCGGGATGCGGAGATGCGCTTGAGGATCGGCGACCTCGCCGCGTAAGAAAGTGCGGGTGTCTGACCCCGTGCACTTTCTCTTGGAGGTGACGGTGGTGTTAGATGGGCGGAGCCGGCTCTGGCAAAAAGGGGAAAACCGTGGATAAGAACGACATGATTCTGGTGAGCGTCGACGATCATCTGTGTGAACCGCCGCACATGTTCGACGAGCACTTGCCCGCGAAATGGAAGGACGAAGCACCGAAGCTCATCCGCACGAATGAGGGCAACGACGTGTGGACGTTCAACGGGGCCGTCATCCCGAACGTCGGACTCAACGCCGTCGCCGGTCGCCCCAAGGAGGAGTACGGCCTCGAGCCGACCTGCTTCGAAGAGATGCGACCTGGCTGCTACGACATCCACGAGCGCATTAAAGACATGAACGCAGGCGGGGTGCTCGGCTCGATGTGCTTCCCGTCATTCCCGGGCTTCGCGGGCCGACTATTCGCCGCCCACCCGAACAAAGAGTTCGCGGCAGACCTGATCCGCGCTTACAACGATTGGCACATCGACGAGTGGTGCGGCGCCTACCCGGGCCGTTTCATTCCCATGGCGCTACCGATGATCTGGTCCGCCGAAGAGACGGCCGCTGAGATCCGCCGCGTCGCCAAGAAGGGCTGTCACTCCATCACCTTCACCGAAAATCCGATCCCGCTCGGTGAGCCCAGCTGGCACGACGAGTATTGGAATCCAATGCTTGAAGCGGCCGTCGAGTGCGACACCGTGATCTCGATTCACTTGGGCTCATCAGGCCAACTCGTTGTGACCGCGCCCGACGCGCCGATGGACGTGATGATCCAGATGCAGCCGATGAACATCTCGACCGCGGCAGCCGACTTGCTCTGGTCGACCGTGCCTCGTCGGTACCCGGACATCAAGATCGCGCTGTCCGAGGGCGGCACCGGTTGGGTCCCGTATTTCCTGGACCGGGCCGATCGCACCTACGACATGCACCATCTTTGGACCGGTCAGGAGTTCGGCGACCTACTGCCGAGCGACGTCTTCCGACGGAACTTCCTGACCTGCTTCATCTCCGATCCGGTTGGCGTAATCCTTCGCAACGAAATCGGCATCAACAACATCTGTTGGGAGATGGACTATCCACACTCCGACTCCAACTGGCCGGGCGCCCCCGAGGAGTTGCTGGAGGTCTTCGCCGGTGTCCCCGACGACGAGATCGATCGAATCACCCATCTCAACTCAATGGATTGGTACTCCTACGACCCGTTCGCCCACATCCCTCGTGAGGAATGCACGGTCGGCGCGTTGCGGGCCCAAGCCGTCGGCCACGATGTCTCGGAGAAGTCGATGTCATCGGGTCGTCACGAGGGCGCCGAGAAGGTTTCGCTCAACGATTTCGCTAGCAAGAACAAGTAGCGAACCAACGCGGGCGTTACCTCAGCCCGCCGTCCATGCGCAGGATTGCGCCGGTGGTGTACGACGACGCGTCACTCGCGAAGTAGAGCGCCGCGCCGATGATCTCTGTCGGCTCGCCGGCGCGCCCCAACGAGATGCCATTGCCGATTTGAGCAATCACTGACTGGTCCCACGCCTTAGAGATATCGGTGAGGAACGGCCCGGGCTGGATGCAGTTGACGCGCACTTCCGGCCCGTAGGCCTTCGAGAAGCTCTCGGTCAGATTATGGAGTCCGGCCTTTGCGAGGGCGTAGACGACTTCACCCGCGGTCGGCTTCACGGCCGCGGTCGAACTGACGGAGATAATCGACCCTTTGCCGTTCGCCTTCATGTGATCGGCAATCAACACGGTCAAGCGGAACGTGCCCTTGAGGTTGACGTCCATCACCTTGTCGTAGAGCCCCTCGTCGATCGCCGAGAGCGAGGAGTAGAGCGGTGACATTCCCGCGTTGTTCACAAGGATGTCGATCGTGCCGAACTCCTCGATCGCTCGAGCGGCGAGAACCTCGGCCTGCTCCCAGTATCCGATGTGACACTCCACGGGAAGCGCTCGAACATCAAAAGATGACTCCACCTCGGCGGCGAGCGCTTCGCAGTTCGCGAGCTTCCGACTCGCAATAATAACGTTGGCTCCTTGGGCGGCAAAGGCCAGCACCATTTCCCGGCCAAGTCCGCGACTTCCGCCCGTGACGATCGCAGTACGGCCGGACAAATCGAAGAGATCCATGGGTTGCAACATGCCCCGCAGAGTAGGCCATCTCGACAAATGCCCGTTCCGCGAGAATACTGACGCCACTGTTAGATGACCCGAGGCTCAACATGGCACGCACCATCGATTACCCAGTTTTCGATTCCGACAACCATATGTACGAAACTGAGGAGGCGTTTACGCGCTACCTCCCCGACAAATACAAGGGCGCGATCAAATACGTCCAGGTCAACGGCCGAACCAAGATCGCCGTCAACGACAAGATCTCGGAGTACATCCCTAATCCGACCTTTAGCGTCGTTGCCCGCCCCGGCGCCCAGGAAGACTTCTACCGAAACGGAAATCCGGAAGGGAAGTCCCTTCGAGAAATCTTCGGCGAACCGATCAAGTGTCCGGAATGGGCACGGAACGCGACGGCGCGTCTCCCCCATCTCGACGAGTTGGGGCTCGACGGCACGCTCATGTTCCCCACGCTCGCCAGCCTCCTCGAAGAGCGCATGCGCGACGATCCCGATCTATGTCACGCCGCGATCCATTCGCTGAACCAATGGATCTACGACGAATGGTCCTTCAACCACGAGGACCGAATCTTCGCTACCCCCGTGATTGCACTACCGATCGTCGAGAAGGCAATCGAGGAACTCGAATGGGCACTCGACAAGGGCGCGAAGTGCATCCTCATTCGGCCCGCGCCGGCATGGGGCCTCCGCGGTCCACGGTCGCCGGGGCTCGAAGAGTTCGATCCGTTCTGGGCCCGGGTGCAGGAGTCCGGCGTATTCGTCGGCATGCACTCCTCCGACAGCGGCTACGCCGACTTGTCGGGCATCTGGGAAGGCAAGGGCGAAATGTTGCCCTTCAAGCCGAACCCATTCCGTGGACTCGTGACGAGTAATCGTCCCATCACCGACATGATGAACGCGATGATCTGTCACGGCGCCTTCAGTCGATTCCCTGACATGCGCTTCGGTACGATCGAGAATGGTGGCACCTGGGTCAAGCCCTTGGTTGAGGGCCTCAACGGGATCTACAAGAAGATGCCGCAGGAGTTCGCCGAACATCCGGTCGAGACGTTCACCCGCAACGTCTACGTCAACCCGTTCTGGGAGGACGGCCTCGACGACCTGATCGAGATCATGTCGCCCGATCGGTTGCTCTTCGGCAGCGATTATCCCCATCCGGAAGGGATGGCGAATCCGATCGACTTCGCCGATGACCTCCCCTCCAGCTTGAGCGATGCCGACGTGGCGAAGATCATGGGCGGCAACCTCAAAGAACTCTTGGGCGTCTGAGCAAAGCCATGCGCGTACAACTCGATCGCGAGCGTTGCCAAGGTCACGGACGCTGCTACGTCCTCGCCTCAACGGTGTTCGAATCCGACGACGACGGCTACGGCTTTGTCGTCTCGGAAGACATCTCTCCCGACGCGCACGACGCGGCGCGCAAAGGCGCGGGAAATTGTCCTGAAGACGCAATCACCCTCATCGAAAGCTGACTATGAGCGACACCCCCGACGACGAGATCAATATGACTGGTCCGCCTCAGGAGATGTACAAGTTCCTCCGCGATCACATGCCAGTGATGGCGGTCGATCATCCGATGATGACGGGCACCAGCGTTGCCCTGCATGAAGACGTCATGACCGTGCTCCAGAACCCCGACATCTTCTCGAGCGATGGAGCCACCGAGATCGGCCAGGTACGGCCGTTGATCCCGCTGGAGATCGATCCACCGGAACATTCCAAGTTCCGCAAGCTGCTCGATCCGCTCTTCGCCCCGCGGCGTATTGCCCAGCTCGAAGAGAGCACTCGAAGTCTCGTCAACACGCTTATCGACGAGGTGATCGACGACGGCACCTGCAACTTCCACAAGAGCATCGCCGAGCCGCTCCCGAGCCAGGTGTTCCTCACCATGTTCGGCCTGCCTGTCGCCCGCACCGCCGAGTTCATCGAGCTGAAGGACGGCATCATCCGGCCGCCCGTAGAAGACACCGAGAGCGCCACCGACTACCGCAACATGACCGGCCAGAAGATCTACGCCGTCCTCCAAGAAGCAATCGATGAGAAGAAACGACAACCAACCGACGATTTCATCTCGCAGTTTCTCCGCGCCGAGGTCGATGGGCAGAAGCTCACCGAGAACGACGTACTCGACATCGGCTACCTCTTCTTCCTCGCCGGTCTCGACACGGTTACCGCCTCACTCGATTGCATGATCGCTTACCTAGCCCAGGACGCAGGCGCTCAAGAACGCCTCGTCCATTCTCCCGCCGACATTCCGGCGGTGATGGAAGAACTGCTCCGATGGGAGACGCCCGTCGCCGGCGTTGTTCGGGTCGCGGTACAAGACACCGAACTGCAGGGTTGCCCGATCAAGGTCGGCGACACTGTCTCGGTCAACCTCGGATCGGCCAACACCGACGAACGGTTCTGGGCCGATGCCGACACCGTCGACTTCGATCGCGAGATCAACAAACACATCGCGTTCGGTGGTGGTGTTCATCGCTGCCTCGGATCCCACTTGGCTCGCATGGAACTCCGTGTTGGCCTCGAGGAATGGCATAAGCGAGTGCCGTCGTATTCACTCAAGCCGGGCATCACGCCCGAATATTCGGTGGGGTTGCGCAGCGTCGACAATCTCGAACTTTCCTGGGAGTCATGATGGATCAGAAACTGCTCATTGATGGCCGGCTCGTCGATGCCGAGAACGGTGCGCTGTTCGACAACATCAACCCGGCCACCGAGGATGTGATCGGGCAGATCGGCAACGGAAGTCGCGCCGATATGGAAGCGGCCGTCGCCGCCGCACGGAAGGCATTTGACACCACCGACTGGTCCACCAACCACGCATTCCGCAAGACCTGCCTCGAGCAGCTACAGGCAGCCATCGAGAGCGAGCAGGAGGAGTTCCGCCAGGAGCTCATCGATGAGGTTGGGTGCCCGCTACTGCTCACGTACGGACCACAGCTCGATGCGCCACTACGCGAAGCGCTCAGCTGGCCGGCCGAGATGATCGACAAGTTCGAGTGGAAGCGTTCGATCGGTGCGAAAGACGCAATGGGCGTCGGCTACCAAACGGAGCGCGAAGTCTGGAAGGAGGCGATCGGCGTAGTCGGCGTGATCGTCCCCTGGAACTTCCCGATGGAGATCACGCTCAACAAGTTGGGGCCGGTGCTCGCGATGGGCAATACCTGTGTGCTCAAGCCCGCCCCCGACACCTCGGCAACCGCGTTGCGAATCGCGCGACTGATCGTCGAGAAGACCGACATCCCGCCCGGCGTCGTCAACATCGTTTCGAGCCAGGACCACCTCACTGGTGAGGTGCTCACCACCTCACCCGATGTCGACCTCGTCGCGTTCACCGGTTCGAGCGCGACCGGCCGGCGGATCATGGAAGCGGCATCGGCGACCCTCAAGCCCGTGTTCCTCGAGCTGGGCGGCAAGTCGGCCAACATCTATCTCGATGATGTCGACATCTCGAAGTCTCTGGCCAGCGCCGTCACTTCGTGCATGCACGGCGGCCAGGGATGCGCCATCCCTACCCGCCTGCTCGTGCCCCGTGACCGCTATGACGAGGCCGTCGCCGCGGCGACCGAGAGCTTCGCCAACTGGAACTACGGCGACCCAACCGATGCCAACAACCTTCAAGGTCCCCAGGTCTCAAAGAAGCAGCAGGAACGAGTGCTCGGTTACATCCAGACCGGCATCGACGAAGGCGCTCGCGTGGCGATCGGTGGCGGGGTTCCCGCCCATCTCGACAAGGGTTACTACGTCGAGCCGACGCTGTTCGTCGACGTTGACAACTCGATGACTATCGCCCAGGAAGAAATCTTCGGTCCGGTGATCTGCCTGATCGCCTACGACGACGAGGAAGATGCAATTCGCATCGCGAACGACTCAACGTTCGGCCTGTCGGGCAACGTCTTCAGCGGCGACCTCGACCGAGGCAAACGCGTTGCGGCCCGGCTCCGATCGGGCACGGTCGGCGTCAACGGGGGCGTCTGGTACGGCGCCGACGCACCGTTCGGCGGCTACAAGGGATCTGGCATCGGTCGCCAGTGCGGCATCGAAGGCCTCGACATCTTCACAGAGACGAAGACCGTCGGCTGGCCCGCCTGATGACTGGACCACTCGAAGGAATTCGTGTCATCGAGCTCGCCAGCTGGATGTTCATCCCGTCTGCGGGCTCGGTTCTGGCCGACTGGGGCGCCGACGTCTTGAAGGTCGAGCCGCCCGATGGCGGCGATCCCCAACGCGGCCTCATCACCTCGGGTTTGATTCCGGGTGGCGAAGGCGGCGTGAACTTCATGATCGAGCAGCCGAATCGCTCGAAGCGGAGTCTGGCCATCAATCTGCGCAGCGACGAAGGCCGCGAAGCGTTTCTGAAGCTGGTCGAAACAGCCGACGTCTTCCTCACGAACTACCTGCCACCCGTACGCCGGAAGTTGCGCGTCGACACCGACGACATACGCGAACGAAACCCGAACATCATCATTGCCCGGGGCAGCGGTCAGGGACCACAGGGACCCGACGCGGAAAAGGGCGGCTACGACGGCGCCTCGTTCTGGGCTCGCGGCGGACTCGGCGCAGTGTTTCCCCCGGGCGACGACGGTTGGCCCGCGGGTCAGAGCTCGCCCGCGTTTGGCGACGTCATGGGCGGACTCTCGGTTGCCGGCGCGATCGCCGCCGCGTTGGTGAAACGCGAACGAACGGGCGAGGCCAGCATCGTCGATGTCTCCCTTCTCGCCACCGCCATGTGGCAGATCTCGCCCCTCGTCGTGGCGTCGAAGCTCTTCGGTATGAGCTCACTGCCTCGCGGCGACCGCCGCCTCTCTCCCAACCCCGGCGTCGGCGTGTACCGAACAAAGGACGATCGCTTCATCAGCCTGATCCTGCTCCAGAGTGACAAGCACTGGGACGACTTCGCCGTCCGCCTCGAGCGCCCGATCCTGGTCGAGGACGAACGGTTCAATCACTCCTCCACGCGCGCCCAAAACGGTCCCGAGTGCATCGACATTCTCGATGAGGCTTTCGCCGAGCGAACGCTGGATGAGTGGAAGGTTCAGCTCGACACCTTCGATGGCGTCTGGACGCCGTTCCAAACACTCGACGAGCTCTACGCCGACCCGCAGGTCATCGCCAACGGCTACCTGCCGTCGATGACTCACGGATCAGGCGACGAGGTACAGCTCGTTGCCAGCCCCGCCCAGTTCGACGAGACCCCGATCGAGGTCGAGCGGGCCCCGGAGCTTGGCGAGCACACCGAACTCGTATTGAACGAGATCGGCTACGACTGGGACGAGATCACTGCGCTCAAGGACAGCGGCGCGATTTTGTAACCACTCGCTCTTCTACCCGCTCGACCCCGTCAGCTCCTACCCTGGATGCTGATGGAGAAGATCACCACGGGCCGGCGGGCCCCGTTCGGAGCGAACCCCGAAGTTGGCGATGCCGGTAAGACAACGCAGCAGCGAATCATCGCGGCCGCCAACGAGGCGTTCGCCGAATTCGGTTACGAGCGCACGAGTGTTGAGGCGATCACGGGTCGCGCTGGTTGTTCGCGTCCGACGTTCTACCAATACTTCTCCGGCAAAGAAGACCTTCACCGCCGCCTCGCCGCCCGCCTAGGCAACGCCTTGTCGACGTTGCTTAGCGAACTCGGCGAGGTGACACCGGACCAGGCGGGCCGCGACGAACTCAGCGCCTGGCTTCTTGGCCTGACGAGTGTGCACAACGAGTACCGCGCCGTCGCTGACAGTTTCTCTGCGTCGGTTCGGACCGACCCACTGATGGTGTCGGGTGCCTCCATCCTCAGCTCGACGTATCGCGACGTGTTGGTCCGCGCCGTCAGGAAGCCGCTCACAAATACTGACCTAGCGGCGCTCGCCACAGTGCTGAACAGTGCCGCGTTCGGCGCCTGCACGTACCGAGATCGAATCGGCGACGTGAGCAGCGAGCGATTGGCGACCGCCCTCGCAGACTTCGTCCACCGATCACTATTCGGGCCAATCGGCGGCGTCAACTTGGCCACCAAGCGACGCACAACCGATCGAAAAGGGACAGCCGAAGCGCCGCTCAGCCTCATTGGCCCGGCCGATGACGACGCGCTACGTGCTCGTGGCCTGCGCACTCGTGAGCGTCTCCTCGATTCGGCCATGACCGCGTTCGCGACCCTTGGTTACGAGCGAGTTCGTGTCGACGACATGGTCCGGGAGGCGGGCCTCTCCCATGGCAGCTTCTACCGTTACTTCGCTGACAAGGACGCGGCCTTCACCGAACTCGCCGTACGCGCGACGATCCGCACCAGCGATCTGATCGATGATCTCGCCGCAGCGGACGACCTTCCCGCTTGGATGCGCTCCTTCTACGAGCTCTACGCCGATGAAGGCGGTGTTATTACGAACTTGCCGGAAGCGCGCCGCGCTGGTGTTCCCGTCGCAGTGTTAGCGCGAGCGCACACCTCTACCTCACTAGAGCGCGTACTCGCCTCGCGCTCGTTCGGCGATATCGACGCGGATCTGGTGATTGCGTTCGCACTCCTCGAAAGCGTTCCCGCAGCCGCATTTCGACCGGGCGGCATTTCGATCGACGCCTCGATCAGCGCTTCTTCGTTCGCCGTCGAACGCGGCCTACTCGGCCGATGAGGCTGTAGCGAAGTTCGGCGTGCTCGCCTTCAACGCCGGCTGAACTCGTCGAGCGCCCCAAACGCATCAAGGTCCGCCACAGCCGCGCTGGCCCGGCGAACGAACTCGTCGGCAAACGCTCGACGACCAGCCGTAACAACATCCGGCAGCGCGATGCTCTGACACGACGCAACGACGCAGTACGCGACCTGCAGCCGATGGCTAAACCAAGCGTCTTCAAAGGTCAGGGCTGCGGCGCCCAGCACGTTCCGCCGATCGAGGTAGCCGCGCAGCAGCGATTCTTCGTGTTCGCGCCGATCTTCAGGTGAGAGCAGCATGGCGATGGCGTAGCTCACGTCGCGCATGGCCGAACCGACTGCCATCAGACCCCAATCGAAGAACCCGAGGCCGTCGTCCGCGTCGAGGAATACGTTGCCGATGTGCACGTCGCCGTGCAGGATCGTTGTCGGTCCAACGTCCCAGGCATCTTGGAGAAGGTCACGATCCACGATGTAGCGCTCAGCTATCGCGACGAACGCTCGTGGTAGCACCGGGTCGCGGTCGATCCCGGCTCGAAGTAGACGGGCGCCGTAGTCGCTCGTCCGACCGGAAGGACCGAGCCACGGCGCCGACCGCTCCCGTTCCGTCGCGCTTTCGAAGCGTGCGTGTAACGCGGCAAGCGCCTCGAGTCCGGCGGCGACGCGATGGGCAGGAAGCCCCGCGACAACATCCGGGAGTTGTGTCGATCCATCGCCAACACACTCCATCACAAGACAGAACTCGCCCGACTCGTCATCAAGATCGGTGACAAAGACCTGGGGAGTCTGCACATCGAGCTCGGGTGCAAGGTCTCGGTAGAAGCGACATTCGCGGCGCCCCATCGAGGCCCAGTCGAGGCGGGCCCGACGTTCGGGATCTACGGGCGGCAGCTTCACGAACAAGCGATTCGGAAACGCGTCGCCCCCATCGTGGCGGATTCGGATCGTCCCATTGAGGTTCGTTGCGTCACGAACCGTCTCGACCACGACGTCGACAACCTGTAGCCCTGGCGCCGAACGTTGAAGCGCGGCGGTCAGCCATTCAGGGGTGATGTCTTCGGGCCGCTGCGGGGTCACAACTTCGCAGGCGACGGTTCCCGAGGGAGACCGAGCACTCGCTCGCCGATGATGTTCTTGTTCACCTCAGTCGTCCCACCTGCGATCGTCAGCGAGCGACTTCCCGCGAGGCGCTCCGCCCACGGACCCGAGAGCCCATCGATCCCCATGACGTCGAGAGCCGTCTCTGCGACGCGTTGCTCCATCGTCGACCAGGCGAGCTTTATGACACTGGCCTCGGCGCCGGGCATCTTTCCGTGGATCGCGGCCGAGATAGCCCGTTGCGCGAGCAGCCGAAGCAGCACCGTGTCGATGTATCGAGCGGACAATCGTTGGCGCTGCACCGGGTCAGCTCGACGAACGGGGCCAGCGTCGGCGAGAAGACGGTCGAAGTTCTCTTTGAGCATCAGCGACAATTTCGCGACGCCGGCGCGCTCAAACCCGAGCGTTCGCGTGGCGACGTGCCAGCCCGAGCCGATCTCGCCGAGCACCGCTGACACCGGGACCTCGACGTCGGTGAAGAACACTTCGGCGAAGTCGAGAGCGCCGCCCATCGTCTTGATGGGCCGAGTCTCGATACCCGCGCTGCGCATGTCGACGAGAAGACAGGTCATCCCTTCGTGCTTCGGAACGGCCGGATCGGTGCGCACATAGAGCTGGCACCAGTCGGCGCGATGTCCGAGTGAGTTCCAAGTTTTCTGGCCGTTGACGACGAAGTGGTCGCCGTCTCGAACCGCGCGGCACTGCAGCGAGGCCAGGTCGGAGCCCGCGTCCGGTTCGGACATTCCCTGGCTCCAGATCTCGTCGCCCCGCAGCATCGGCCGCAAAAACCGTTCCTGTTGTTCCGCGGTTCCGAGAGTCATGATCGCCGGCGCAATGTTCGCAACCCCGATCGCGTTCACGGGACCAGGAACACCGGCCCGCGCGATTTCCTCGTTGTACACGAGTTGTTCCAAAACCGACGCGTCTCGTCCGCCGTGGGTGACCGGCCAATCGATCGCCGCGTAGCCGGCTTCGAACAGCGTCACGTTCCACGATCGTCGTCGGTCGAATACCGTGTCGTCGTCGTCGCCGCCCTCGTCAAGGTCGCCCGGATGGTTCGCGGCAAACCACTCAACCAGCTCCTCTCGGAACACGTCGGCTTCGGTGCCAAATGACAGGTCCATGATTTCCCATTGTTCTCGTCTGGAGCATCGGCGTCGGCCGCGCTAGGTTCTGATCTAACACATGCGTCAGGTGCGGGACCGCATCCGACTCGATCACTTCCTTGGGGGACAGATGGATCGACAACTGCAACGCCTATTCGCATTACTCATCACGCTCGCGCTTGTCGCGGCGGCGTGTGGCAACAGTGGTGACGAGCCGGTGGCGGACGAATCCGACACTGGCGGCAGCGAGACAACCGACGACACCACGTCAACAACGGCGGCGCCAGATATCGCCGACCCTGGTCCGGACGATCCGGACCCCGACGACCCGTCTGCGCTCGACCGAGACACCTTCGTTTCGATCGAAGGTGTACCTGGAGTCAGCGATGAGGAGATCGCCGTGGCGGTCCTCGGGCTCCGTGAGGGCAACCCGCTTGGCACGTGCATTCTCGACTGTTACCTCACCGGCATCGAGGCCTACTTCAACTTCCAGAACTCGCTCGGCGGAGTGTTTGGCCGGCAACTGGTCGTCGACGATGTCGTTGACGACGAGTTGTTTCAGCACCAACCGAAGGCTCTGCAGATCATTGCTG
Source organism: Candidatus Aldehydirespiratoraceae bacterium (assembly GCA_047639555.1). Lineage (GTDB taxonomy): Bacteria > Actinomycetota > Acidimicrobiia > Acidimicrobiales > Aldehydirespiratoraceae > JAJRXC01. The sequence continues at coordinate 43,206 of JBLIOE010000011.1, read as the reverse complement.
GCGAAGACGCCATCGCCGTCTTCTCGGCGTCGCTCACCTCGAGCGGCTTGACCGACCTCGACGACGCTGGCGTCCCCACCTACAACTGGGGCATTCAGGCTCCGTTGAACAACGGCGGATTCAATCTGTTCCCGCACCTCGGTGTGTTGTGCGCCACCTGCACCGGTCGTGCCGTTCCCTATCAAATGTCTCTGGCCGGAGCCACAACAGCCGTATCGCTGGGCTATGGAGTCTCGCCAGAGTCGCAGAGCTGCGCCCAGAACAACACCGCCGCCATCGAGCTCTACGGCGACGATCTCGGCATCAGTCTTGCGAAGACCTATGACAACCTCGAGTTCGGCCTGAATAATGGCGTCGCTCCCCAGGTGACCGAATGGATCGAACTCGGCGTCGACTTTGTCGCATCCTGCCTCGACCTCAACGGCATGAAGACCATTGCTGAGGAGTTGGTCCGCCAGGGCGCCCGCGACCAGATCACCATGCAACACCCGAACACCTACGATGCCGGGTTCGTCGCAGAGGCCGGAGATCTCTTCAACGGCGACTTCGTCTCGGCCCAGTTCACGCCGTTCGAGTTCACCGATCATCCGGCGATCGTGCTCTACAACGAATGGGTAGGCCCCCACGGCGGCCCCACGGCCGAGCAGACGATGATCGGCTGGATGAACGCAATGCTCTTCGTCGATGGCCTACTCGCTACCGGTCCCGTATTCGACCAAGCGTCGATCGTGGAGACGACCAACACCGAGTTCACGGCCTACACCTACGGCGGGATCGCCGGGCCCCTTGACTGGAGCCGTCAGCACGAGTCCGCCTCCGACGACGATCGCGTCACCCACGGGGCGACTGAGGAGTGCACCACGCTCGTGCAGATGCAGGATGGCGCCTTCGTCAAGGTCACCGATGAGCCGTGGTTGTGCTGGCCACAGGAAGATCGCTCCTGGCAGGACCCGGTAGAGAAGGCATTCAGCTGAGCGAACGAACCCCCTCGGCAAGACAGGCACCGTGATGCTCGCATTCGCTGGCGAAGACTTCTTCCGCGCGCTTCTGCAAGGAACGCCACCGGGAACCGTCTACGCGCTGATCGGACTCGGCTTCGTTCTCACCTATAAGACATCGGGGGTATTCAACCTGGCGTTCGGGGCGCAGGCCTACATCTCGGCGGCGATGTTCTTTAAGGCAAGGGAAGACTGGGAGTGGTCGATCGTTCCTGCGCTGATTCTGTCGGTGTTCGTCCTTGCACCCGCGATCGGACTCATCCTCGAACGGCTCATCTTCCGGAACCTTCGCACCGCGTCCGCGGTGTCGAAGCTTGTCATCGCGATCGGCTTGAGTGTGGCCCTGCCCGCACTCTTTGAGCTGGTCGCCAAATACAAGCCGGTCGCGGGACGATCTCCGACGGGAATCGTGCCGAACGGTTCGTCGGTTTTCTACGACCCATTCGGGGTCTACCCGTTTAGTCGGGACGAGCTCGCCCAAATCGTGGTCGCCGTCGTGGCCATGTTGCTGCTGGCAGCGCTCTTCCGGCTCACCTCCACCGGTTTGGCGATGCGAGCCGTCGTCGAGAGCCCGCGGATGACCGAACTTGCGGGCATTCCCGCCGATCGAATCTCTGCGTTCGCATGGGCGATCTCGAGCATGTTTGCGGGCATGGCCGGTGTGCTCATTGCGCCCCGGCTCAACACGTTGATAAGCACCGACTTCCTGACCTTGGTGATCATCGCTATGGCCGCGGCTGCCGTTGGTCGCCTCGTGAGTCTTCCGGGCGCGCTGATCGGAGGCATGGGCCTCGGTTGGTTCATCGCCCTGTTCAACACGTATCTCCCCCGCTGGTCCGACGATCACACTTGGCTCAAGCCATTTCAGGACAACCTCACGCCATCGCTTCCGTTCGTGGTCCTCTTCGGAATCCTGGTGTTCTGGCCCGCCATCCGCCGGTCAATCGATGCCACTGATCCACTCGCGGGCGTCGACCCGCCACCGCCCGCGCTCGCGTCATCGACGAGGCACCCACGACTCACCCGCCAGACTCGCCTCTTCGGCCTGGTGTTCTTCTCGTACATTGGATGGGTCGTCTTCACCCAGGCCGACATCTTCTGGCTCGATGCGGTCACCTCAGCCGTCATCCTGGCGACGATTTATCTCTCGATCACGGTCATCACCGGACTCGCTGGGCAGATCTCGCTCTGTCTGGGTGCATTCGCCGCGATTGGTGGATTCACGGTTTTCCAGATGGCCGATCGCTACGACATGTCCGTCCTGCTCGCCGCACTCATCGGCGCATGCATCGCCGCAGTCGTCGGCGTCCTCCTCTCCCTTCCGGTTCTCCGCCTCGGGGGTGTATGGCTGGCGATCGCCACGCTGGCGTTCGCCTTCTTCTTCGACGCCGTGATGGTCAAGTTCTCCTGGGTCGGCGGCGGACCGACTGCTCTCTTGACGGGCACGAAGGTTCCGCGGCCAGTTCTCGGCCCCTTCGACTTCGGCGCGTCGGACCGCTCATTTCTGGCGCTGGCGCTCGTCGTTTTTATTCTTGTGGCGCTCGCCGTCATCCAGCTCCGCGAGGGCACCATCGGCCGCACGCTCCGAGCACTACGCGGCAGCGAAGTTGCCGCCGAGTCAATCGGCATCTCACCCGCTCGAGCGCGGATCATTGCCTTCGCGGTCTCTGCCTTCATCGCCGGACTCGGCGGCGCGATGCTCGCCATGCACCAGGAGAATGTCGACTACGGCCGAAACTTCACACCGTTCGCCGCGTTGTTCTGGCTCGTGCTTGTCGTATCACTGAGCGCCCGGACGGTCGAAGGAGCGGCGCAAGCCGGCGCGGCCTTCGCTCTGTTCGCAGCACTCATCCTCGATGGCGCACTCTTCACCTGGTTGCCCTTCATCACCGAGGACAACCTTCCCGGCATCTTCCCGATCTCGGGCAAGTGGCGGTTCGTACTGTTCGGCCTCACCGCGATCCAGTTCGCCCGGCATCCCGAAGGCATGGTCGAGTATGGAAAGCAACGGGCCACCGCAAAACGCAACGCCCGCTACTACGCCCGCGACGCCGAACGAGCCGTCGCAACCGAGGGAGGATCTTCGTGACCGCCGTCCTTGAATCGCAAGGAATTACCAAGTCATTCTCCGGCATCCAAGCTCTCAACGACGTAAGCGTTTCGGTGACGTCGGGCGAACGCGTCGGTCTCATCGGCCCCAACGGGGCGGGGAAAACCACCTTCTTCAACTGTCTGCTCGGCATCCTGACTCCCGACGCCGGGACGGTAAATTTTCTCGGCAAGGACATTGGCGGCCTGCCGGTCCACAAACGAGCGCGGGCCGGAATAGGCCGAACGTTTCAGCGCATCGAACTGTTCTCCGACACAAGCGTGCGCGAACACCTCCTCATTGCCGAACGAGTGCACAACGGCACCGGTGCGTTTTGGAAGGACCTCTTGGGGCTCGGCCGCCCCACCCGAGACGAGATCAGCCGCTGCGACGAGGTTCTCGAACTGCTCGGTCTTCGAGAACTCGGCGACGAACCGATCGAAGCACTGAGCCTCGGGCAGGGTCGCCTGGTCGAAGTCGGCCGAGCGCTCATGACCGAACCGAGCCTGCTCCTTCTCGACGAACCATCTTCAGGACTCGACCGGGAAGAGACCGTCGCGCTGGCGGCAACGCTGCGCGAGGTCCAGAACGAGAAGGGATTCGCCATCCTGCTGGTCGAGCACGACGTTGAACTCGTCGCCGACTTCACCGAACGCCTCTACGTACTCGACTTCGGATCCCTCATCGCCGAAGGACCCACGGCCGAGACCCTCGCGCATCCGGCGGTTCGCACCGCATATCTCGGCACGCTGGAGATCAACACGGCATGACCATCGAACCAATTTTCGAGATGAAGGACGTGGGCGCGGCGTACGGACCCTTCCGTGCGTTGTTTGGTGTGTCGCTCAAGATCCAGCCTGGCGCATCGCTCGCCTTGTTGGGTGCGAATGGAGCGGGCAAGACCACGGTGGCGCGAGTCGCCAGCGGACTCGTCTCGGCATCCTCCGGCTCAGTCATCGTCGACGGCATCGACATGACCGGCAGTCGCACCTACGAATTCGCCCGCGCCGGCATCGCCCACGCCCCTGAAGGCCGATCAGTATTCGCAACATTCACGGTCGAAGAGAATCTGACATTGTCGTTTCGTCGAGCACTCGGGCGGGGTGGTGTTCGAGCCGGACTCGAGGAGGCGTATACCCTCTTTCCTCGTCTCGGCGAGCGTCGCACTCAGGAAGCGGGGACACTTTCCGGCGGCGAACAACGCATGTTGTCGTTGGCTCGAGTCCTCGTCGAGAAGCCGCGACTGCTCATCGCCGACGAACTCTCGCTCGGCCTCGCGCCGATCATCGTCGACGAGGTCTACGAAACGCTCGCTTCGATCCGCGGTTCGGGAACTGCGCTACTCATCGTTGAGCAACACGTCCAACACGCCCTTGAGCTGTGTGACGATGTTGCCCTCCTCGACCACGGGACCATCGCGTGGAGGGGGCCATCGTCCGAGGCGGCCGACGTCGTGGTCAACCATCTGTTCGAAACCGGAGCCCAAAGTTGATCGAACCACTCGAGCGTCAGGCGATCATCAGCGGCGCGGCCCAGTCCGACATCGGCCGTCGCCTCCATCGCACGGGGATCGACCTCACCGTCGAAGCGTCACTTCGTGCCATCGAAGATGCCGGGTTAGCCGTCGCCGACATCGACGGAATCTCGACCTACCCGGGCTCCGGCGGACCGTTTGGCGGCTGCTCTGGTGCCGAACTCCACGACGCCCTGCGCTTCTCGCTCAACTGGCGCGACGGTGGTTTGGAAACCAGCGGCCAGCTCGGCGCCGTCCACAAGGCCGCGCTCGCCGTGGCCGCGGGCCTCGCTCGCCACGTGCTCGTCTTTCGCACTGTGGTCGAGGGAAGCGGCGGTGCACTCCGGGCCGGAGGTCCGGGCGGCGGCAGCATGCCTCCCGCATTCGAATACCTCATCCCCTACGGCGTCACCTCTGCCGCGAACTGGATCAGTTGCTACGCCCGCCGCCACATGCACGACTACGGCACAACCCGCGAACAGCTCGGCGCGATCGCGATCAACGCCCGCACAAATGCGGCGTCGAATCCAAAGGCGATCTACACCGACCCGATGACAATGGATGACTACCTGAACATCCGGATGATCAGCGAACCGTTCGGTCTCTACGATTGCGACGTCCCGTGCGACGGCTCGACTGTGGTCATCGTCTCGCACCGCGACTACGCGCCGGACACACCGAACGGCGCCGTTCACATCAACGCGATGGGCACCGCCCTGCGAGGGCGACCGTCGTGGGACCAGTTCGACGACCTCACCACGATGGCAATGCGTGATTCGTGCGACTCGATGTGGGAGCGCACCGATCTCACGCCCGCCGACGTCGACACTGCGCAGCTCTACGACGGTTTCTCGTGGCTCACTCTCGCCTGGATTGAGGCGATGGGCTTCTGCGAGAAGGGCGAAGGCGGGCCCTTCGTCGAGGGCGGCGCACGAATCGCGCCCGATGGCGAACTACCGGTGAACACCTGGGGCGGTCAACTCTCGGGCGGACGTCTCCACGGCTTCGGATTCCTTCACGAAGGGGTCATGCAGCTTCGCGGCACGGCCAACCTTCAGGTGCCGGACTGCGAGGTCGCGGCGGTCGGCGCCGGCGGCGGTCCGGAATCAGGCTCCCTCTTGCTGACGAAGGGGATCCGATGAGCGCAAATCCCCCACCGCGGTTCATCAGCCCCAGTCGCGAGAGCGAGTTCTACTGGCGCTCGGGCGCCGATGGCATCCTGCGGCTCTTGCACTGCGGCGCGTGCGAGCGATTTATCCACCCCGCGGGGCCGGTCTGTCCGTACTGCCATTCCCGCGACGTTTCGCCTCAGCCGGTCTCCGGCAACGGCACCATCGCCACGTTCACGATCAATCACAAGGAGTGGATCCCTGGGTTCACTCCGCCGTATGTTTTTGCTCTCGTCGAAATCGATGAGGACCCCACCATTCGGATCGGCTCGAACATCGTCGGATGCGAGGTCGACGCCGTCTCGATCGGCATGCGAGTCGAGGTGGAGTTTGAGGCGAACGGCGAATGGTTCGTTCCCCTCTTCCATCCCCTGAAGTAGAAATCAACCATGGCGAAGACAGTGAGAGCGACGTTCATTCCCCAGCAGCCTGAAGAGCTGACGACCGAATGGCTCACCGCGGCACTGTCTCAAGGGGCACTGTCTCAGGGCGCCACGGTGACCGGCTTCACCACGGGCCGACCCGGTACTGGTGTCGGCTTCTCGGGCATCACCGTGAAGATCACAATGGAATGGGATCGTGACGACCCCGCGCTCCCCCGCGAGGTCGTGGCGAAGTTTCCGACCGACATGGCCCATCGCGGGCTCATGGAAGCCGAGGGTGGCTACGAACGCGAGATCTGGTTCTACGAGGGCCTCGGCGCCGACATGCCGACGCGGATCCCGACATGTCACTACTCAGAGATGGATCCGGGCCCCGGCGCCGCTTCCCGACGCCGCAAGAACCGCGTCGTCAACCGGACCCCGAAACCGATAGCGCGATTCATCGCGAAACGGGCCAATGACCTGATCCGCCCCACAGACCGGCGTTATGTCCTCCTCATCGAATACGTGCCCGACGCTCGCCTGACCACTCTCGACAATGAGGTGCCAGCCGACGACCTGCGGGCGATCATGCACGCGATCGCGAAGATGCACGCTCGTTACTGGCGTGACCCGAGACTCGCCGCCGATCTCGCGGCCAGCTACGACACGGCGTCCCAGAACTACAAGTTCCTCCAGGCCGGCTACGACCTCTGGGCCGACGACTTCTTTGCCCGAACCGACGGGCTCGAAGACCGCCACCGGGTCGTCACCGATTGGGCCCACATCAATCTCGAGGCGGTTCTGGAACGCCTCAACGTGCCGTTCACGTTGCTTCACGGCGACGTTCGCTCCGAAAACATGTTGTTCTTGCCGAGCGGCGAACTCGCGATGATCGACTTCGGCACGGTGAGCTCTGGCCCGCCGGCGTGGGACGTCGCCTACGCGCTGTCGACATCGCTCGAACCCGGCCCCGACGCCCGCGCCACGATGACGGAAATGGCCACGGTGTACCACGACGCTCTCGTCACGGCCGGGGTGACTGAGTACTCGCTCGACGAGCTGCTGAACGACATCGACATTGCGATGTGCTTCCTCGCCCACCGCCAAGTGCTGACCGCCATGGTCATGGAAGGTGGCTACGAAACCGACGATGGCGGCTCTACCGGCCTCGCCGATTTGTGGATGCGCAAGATCATTGACCTGCTGCCGCCCAACCCACCCCAACTGGAAGTCTGAACATGGCTCTCGTCGATCTTGATTCCGTCCTTGGTTGTCTTGCCGTCAAGCAGACGAGCGACACCACGTGGACCGCCCCAAACATCGAGATGGACTACCGCCGGATCTTCGGCGGGCAACTGCTCGCCCAAGCAATCGCGCTTGGAGCGGCAACCAGCGAAGGCAAGACCGTGAAGTCGCTCTCGGTGCTGTTCCCGAGAGAGGGATCGCTCGATGAACCTCTGGTCTTCGACGTCGAAGCCACCCAATCGGGCCGAGCGTTCGCGGCGCGGCGCATCCATGCGGCCCAGAACGGCAAGACGTTCTTCGTTGCGCAGCTCTCGATGCATGCCGAAGAAGACGGCATCGACCTCCACGATCCGCCGCCCGACGTCGGAACGCCCGAGGCCGCCACGGCCGAAGGCTCAACCATGATCCCGTGGGCGACACGGGTCGTCGGCGGCGTCGACCTGCAAGACCGCGCGCTTGCACCGGCCAACTACTCGTTTTGGACGAAGGTCGACGACCGATCGCTGCCCGACGACCCGACCACCCACCAGGCCCTCGCGTCCTACGCAACCGATCTCAACATGATCGGCACGGCTCTTCGCCGCGTCGACGGTCTGAGCGTCGCCGACGCCCACAACAGCCTCCACACCGCGGTGACAAGTCACCAAATGTGGTTCCACCGCCCGTTCCGCATCGATGAGTGGTGCCTGATTACGCACCACTCCCCTTCGATCGCCGGAAACCGCGGCTTTGGCCACGGGGAGATCTTTGATGCGGGGGGCGCCCTCGTCGCCAGCTTCGCTCAAGAAAGCATGATTCGACCTATTTCCCAGGAGACGTGATGACTGTCGAGTTCGATCCGTTTAGCCGTGAATATTTCGACGACCCAACCGCGATGTACGCGTCGATGCGCGAAGAAGCCCCATGCTTCTACAGCGAGAAATACGACTTCTACGCGTTCAGTCGCTTCGAGGATTGCGTCGCCGTCCACCGCGACACCACGAACTTCACATCGACCCACGGACTCATGTATGAGACCTTGAGCGATCCGGATTACGACAAGAGTTTCAACTCGATGATCATGATGGATCCGCCCGAGCACAATCGATACCGCAAGCTCGTGAGCCGGTCGTTCACTCCCCGAGCCATGGCCCGCTACGACGAACTGATCCGCGGCCAGATCCAGAAGTACCTCGATCCGCTGATGGACCGAGACGAATTCGATCTCGTCCAGGACTTCTCCGGGCCGTTCCCGGTCGAGATCATCTGCGCGATCCTCGGCGTCCCCGAAGCGGATCGACAGACAATCCGCCACCAGACCGACGCGATGCTGCACCGCGAAGAGGGCGAAGCGCTCGGATCGCCGGCGCAGGCTGAAGCGGCGATCAACCAGGCCGTATATTTCATGGAGTTCGCGGCCGACAAACGAAAGCACCCGGGCGACGACCTCACCACGATCCTCACCGAAGCCCAGGTCGAGACCGAAGACGGCGAACTGACCGGGCTCACTGACCAAGACATCGCCAGCTTCTGCTCCCTGATTGGCGCAGCCGGAAGTGAGACCGTCACCAAAGCCGTGGCGAATGCCGGCGTGCTCTTTCACCGCAATCCCGGTGAGTGGGAGAAGCTCAAAGCCGACCCAACCAAGACGGATGCCGCGGTTGAAGAAGTACTTCGTTACTGGGCACCTTCGCAGTATCAGGGTCGTTTGAGCGTGAACGACACCGAGTGGCATGGCGTCACCGTCAAGGCGGAGAAGCCCGTCTTCATCGTGACGGGCGCCGCCAACCACGACGAGCGAGAGTTCGGGCCGACCGCCACTGTCTTCGACATCGACCGCGATCAGCGACTGGCGATGTCGCTGGGTCACGGCATCCACACGTGTTTGGGTGCCGCCCTCGCCCGTATGGAATGTGCCGTCGCGATCGACGAGATTCGCCAGCGGTGGCCGAACTACACGATCGACGAAGACCGCTGCGAGCGCGTGCAGATGTCGAACGTGGCGGGCTACTCGAGCGTGCCGATGGCTCCCGCCTGAGGTCTACTCGGCGTTCTTCTTCATGTCGGTGAGGTTCATAAGAACCGGATAGCCGTTGATCGACAAAGCGTTGCCGTGGCCGACGGTGTGCATGTCGAACCCTGATTGCAGCGCGTTGTAGAAGCCCTGGATGTCTTGCGTCTGGTTCACGATGCGCTTTGCTTGGGTCAACGCAAACGGGTGCATCTCGGCGATCTCGCGGGCCAGAGTCATGGTCTGGTCCATCAGTTCGTCAAGCGGGACGACGCGGTTGACCATGCCCAGCTTCTCGGACTCCTCGGCCGAGAAGCGGCGAGCGGTGAAGAGCATCTCCTTCGCCTTGCGAGGGCCGAGCTCCCAGGTGTGGCCGTGATACTCGACGCCACCAATTCCCATGCGGAGGACCGGGTCGGAGAAGTGGGCGTTGTCGGCCGCGATGATTAGATCGCAGGGCCAGCAGAGCATGAGCCCACCGGCGATACACGCGCCTTGCACGGCGGCGATGGTGGGCTTCGGAATGTCTCGCCACTTGCGGCTGTAACCCAGGTAGTGGACCCGTTCGAACTCGTAGATCGCCTCGAGGCCGCGTTCTTCCCAATCCAAGCCCGCACTGGCCTTCGGTTTGTCTGGGTCCGCGTCGTCGCCGATGGCATCGTTGCTGGCCGTCATATCGTGGCCGGAAGAGAAGTGCTTCCCCTCCGCTCGCAACACGATGACGCGCACGTCGCGGTCGTCCGCCGCGGTGGTGAAACAGGCGTCCATCTCGTCGAGCGTCTGCTGGTTCACCGCGTTGGCTTTGTCCGCTCGGTCAATGGAGATGATGGCGATTGGACCATCAACCTCGTACTTGGTGTGACCCAGGTTGTTCATGTCGATCATTGCTGTCCCCTCTCAGGATGTTTCGGCCCGATGCGGCGGTTTCCAACCACTGCGAATCATGGCGTAGATGTTGGTGAAGTTCTTGACGATCTCGGCGGGTAGCGGCGCCACACCACCGAGTTGTTCCGCTCCGGCGACGATCTTCGCGGTGTGTTCCACGACCGCCGCCGTGTGCAGCGCGTCCGCCGCCGATTTTCCGACGCAGAGCAGACCGTGGTTCGCCATCAGCACGGCACCGCGGTCGCCGAGGTGCAGAACGACCTCTTCGGCCAGTTCGGCGGAACCCGTCGTTTGGTATGCCGCGACGGGAACATCGCCGCCGACGTAGATGATGACTTCTTCGATGCAGGCCGGGATCGCCTTACGGGCGATCGCGAACATCGATGCGTGGGCCGGATGACAGTGCACCACGCCGCCCACTTCCGGGAACGTGGCATAACAGTTGAGGTGCATCGCCTTCTCGCTCGACGGCCGAGCGGATCCCTCCACGATCTCACCGGCGAGGTCGACAATGGCGAGGCCGTCGACGGTGATGTCGGGGTACGGAACCGACGACGGTGTCATGGCCACTGACCCGTCGGCGAGCCGGGCCGACACATTGCCCGCGGTACCGACCACCAGGCCGGTGGCATACATCTCGTTCGCGGTATCAACGACCGCCTGTTTGATCTCGCTCATGCGAATACCTCAGGGTTCTTACAGTAGACGGGCCGATCGCCCGCGAGAATCGCCAAGACATCCGCCACGATCATCTCCGTCTGGCGGGTCTCGACATCAAACGTAGCGCCGCCGATATGGGGCGTGAGGAGCACGTTCGGCAATCCCACACCATCGGTGCCGAGCAGCGGATGTCCGTCGGGAAGAGTCTCGCCGTCGACATGGTCGAGGGCCGCCGCGCCGACCTGGCCGCTCTGGAGAGCAATAACAAGGTCATCGACATTGTGCAGACCCGCCCGCGCGGAGTTGAGATAGATCGCACCGGGTTTCATCTGCCCAAACACCGAGGCGTTCATCATCCCGAAGGTTTCGGGAGTGACGGCTGCGTGCATCGAAACGACGTCGGCTTCGGCGACGAGCGCCTCGAGGCTGTGCGTGGCCTCGGCCGCAAACGGGTCGGCCGAAATCACCCGCATGCCGAGGCCTTCGAGCCGCCACTTTGTGGCTCGACCAACCGCGCCGAGCCCAACCAAGCCGATCGTACGACCAGCGACCTGCCATGCCCGGTAACGCTGATACGGCAGAGATTCCCCGTGCACCGTTCCTTCGACCATGTCGCGATGCCCGGCGATCAGGTGACGGGTGACACCCATCAACATCGCGATCGTCATCTCCGCGACTGCGTCGGCGTTGCGACCCGGGGTGTGCACCACCGGGATGCCCGCGGCGGTTGCGGCCTCAACGTCGACATTGGTCGGGTCGCCCCGGGTGGAGCCGATCACGGTAAGCGGCAGGTCGAGCACCTCGCCCATGCAGAAGTCGGCTTCACAGATCAGGATCGTTGCGCCCGTCTCACGGACGCGCGCCGCAAGATCCTCTGGGCCGTGCAACTTGATTGGCCGATAGTCGATCCATGGATCAAGAATGACGTCGACGACCGCGCGAAGATCGTCGAGCGCGGGCCCTCGCAACGGGGCGGTTACTAGCGCAGTAGGTCGCAACATGACGCAGACGTTAGTTTCACGGCGGGGAAAGAGAGAATCCGTTGAGTGACATCACCGTAGGCATCGATATCGGCACCACGTCCGTCAAGGCCGTAGCTGCGGACGGCGACGGGAAGATCCTCGCCCAGACAAGGGTTCCGCACGAGATCCGCGCGCCTGATCGAGACACGTTTGAACACGATGCGAAGGCCGCTTGGGTTGATGGCGTCCTCCAGGCGTGGCACACGGTGAGTGAAGGACTCGACATTGCCGCCGTGACGGTTTCCGCGATGGTCCCCTCGCTGTGTGGCGTCAATGACGCGGGGATCCCCGTTACTGAAGGTGTGCTCTACGGCGATAAGCGGGGCCACAGCACTGCGGTCGACGGCACGATCACCGGTGAAGTGGTCGGCTTCGCCCGTGCCCTCCTCGGCCGCCCTGGTGTCGCCGCGCTGTGGCCGGCCCAGGCGGTGGCGAATCATGCGCTGTGTGGCGTCGGCGCGATCGACACGGCCACCGCCACCACCATGGCCCCTCTATTCACCGGCACCGGATGGGATACCGAACTCTTAACCGAACTGGGCCTGCGATCGGAACAGCTCCCCTCATTCATGCCGGGGGCTCTCACTATCGGGCGGCGGGGCGCCACAGAGGTGTCCGGGGGAACCATCGATGTCCTCGGCGAACAGAGCGTGGCCGACGCATCCAAGGCCGGCGACGTGCTTGTTGTCTGCGGCACGACCCTCATACCGATGGCTCTCACTCCCCATTGGTTCGACGTTCCCGGACTCTGGACGATCCCGTACGCCGTCAACAAGATGATGGCCGTGGGTGGTGCCAGCAACGCGGGCGGCCTGTTCATTGATCATGTTCGTCGGATCACCGGCGACCCCGACCAGGCCGACGTGTTGGCGGTCGGGCCGTCCTCACGACCGGTCTGGCTGCCCTATCTCCGCGGCGAACGCACGCCGTTCCACGACCCAGACAAGGAAGCCCGGCTGATCGACTTCGGTCTCGGGCACGACCCGGCCGCCATCCTCGCCGCGGCGTATGACGCCGCGGGGTTTGTGGTCCGTCACCATCTCGATCTCGCCCACGACCAACTCCTCGCCCGCGATTCCGCTCCGCAACGCATCGTCGCAACGGCCGGCGGCACGATGTCGCCCGCGTGGATGCAGGCGCTGGCCGATACCACAGGGCTTCCGGTCGACGTGTCCGCAACCGCGGCGGGTGCGGCCCTGGGCGCCGCGCTCGTTGCTCGCCAGACCGCGAATCTGTCGACCGACTCGGCCGCGAACGGCGGCTGGGCCAAGATCAGTCATCGCGTGATACCGCGGCCCGAATATGCCGAGGCTGCGATCGAGCGCTACATCACCTTCCGAGAGGCCTCCGAGCAGTGAAGTTCTCCGTCACGTACCCACTGGTCACCCATCCGTACAACCCCGAGTTCCTGACGAAAGACGGCCTCGTCCGATTCGCTCAGGCGGCCGAGCGCTCAGGATTCTCCGGCATTGGATTCACCGATCACCCGGCACCAACCGACCGATGGCTTCAAGCCGGCGGCCACGATGCCCTCGACCCCTTCGCGGCACTGGCCTTTGTCGCTGCAGTCACCGAGACGATTCGACTGATCCCCAACGTCGTGGTGTTGCCCTATCGGAATCCTTTTCTCGTGGCGAAGGCCGTCGCCACCATCGACGCCCTTTCCGACCAACGATTCACACTGGCGGTGGGCACCGGTTATCTCAAGGGTGAGTACAAGGCGCTTGGTGTTGACTTCGATCACCGCAACAAGATCTTCGACGAAGCGATCGATGTGCTGCGAGGCGTGTGGACCGCGGACGACTTCGCCTACGAGGGTTCGACCTTCACGGCTCATGGCCAGACCGCCAACCCCCAACCCGGCCATGTCCCGATTTGGATCGGCGGCAACAGCCAGCTCTCACGACGGCGCGTCGCGCAGTCAGCCGACGGGTGGGTGCCGTTTCCCGCACCCCGCCAGCTGGCCGGCACGGCAAAAACCCCACCGCTAGAAACGGTCGAAGACCTCGCAGAGATGCTCGATTACCTCTGGCGCCATGTTGACGAAGCCGGACGAGATCGCGACAGCATCGATGTCAGTTTCGGCACTTCCAAGGGCGGGTCACCGGCCGACGACTCGTTTCACGTCGATGCTCATCGAGAAGGGCTCGCCGAACTCGCAACCCTCGGCGTGAACTGGAGCAGCGTGCAGATTCCTGGCGATTCGATCGACCATGCGATCGAAACTCTGGAGCGCTACGGCGAGCAGATCATCAACGCGACATAACCACAGAAGCGGGGTGGCGAGATCGCTAGAAATCGATCCCACAGACGTCGCTGTCATAGCTGCTCAGCCGATCGATGGAATCGTCCATCGCATCCGCGACCTGCGGGTCGGCCGCCCACGCTTCAACATCACCGAGCCCCGCCGCAAGGTCCCACTCGGCCGCGGCGAGGATGTCGTAGACCATCTGGAAGCTGGACTGCAGAAACATGACGTCGGTGAGAATCTCCGCGGGCGCAACTTCGATCATCGAATCAAGCTGGGCAACGAGACTGGAATAGAACTGCTCTGCCTCTTCGGCGGAGTCACCCGCGGGAACCGCTCCCTGCTCAGCGAGAGCAAACGAGCGCGCACAATATGCCTGCGCCTCAGCCGGAACATCGATGAGTCCGGGCGGCGGCACGCTCTCGTCAGGCAGCGCCTCGTCAAGAACACGGCCACAGATCGACTCGTCGAAGTCGTCGAGTGCCGCGCCCGCCGTCGACGCCTCGGACGACTCATAGAGCGGAGTGAGCGCATCGACCGAACCCACTACGTCCCAGCCGGTCGGCTCGAGAATGGCGATCGTCTGATCGATCAGGTCGACGAGAACCGCGAGGTCATCTGCGATCACGTCGGGCACCACGATCGCGGCCTGCTCGAGCAGGTCGGCCTGAGCCCGGTAGTAACGCTCCACACTCTCGGGAGTGGCGGTCAGCGCATCGAAGTCATCACGCTCGGCAACGGCCTCTGCCGAGAGCGTGCAGTAAGGGCCGGCTTGGGGCGTCGGATCATCGCCCATATCGTCGTCGACCACCGGAGTGTCATCGTCGCTCACCGGGGCGTCGTCGGGTTCAGTCTCGGCGGCGACGTCCGGGTTCTCCGCCGGATCCGACACTTCGTCGGCGGGCGGATCAACCGCGGTTGGAGTTGCATCGTCGCTACATGAGGAAGCGATCAACGCAAACACAAACAGGATCGAGAGAAGGCGGAGCAGGGGGGTACGGGCCATCGGGCCACGCTACCGGTTGGCCTCGGGTCGCTCGACGCACCCGGCGGAGCTAGACGTCGCGGGGCAGGCCGAGCAGTCGTTCGCCAATCACGTTGCGTTGCACCTCGCTGGTGCCGCCAGCAATAGTCAGGCTGCGGTTCCACAGGAAGGCGCTCACCCACCCACGGGCTTCCCCGGTGGCCGCTGCCGCGGCCGGACCGAGTAGCTCCACACCGGCCTCCTGCACGTCCTGATCGTGCAATACACCGAGGAGCTTGACAACGCTTGCCTCCGGCCCGGCATCGGCGCCAGCCAGCGAACGAATGGTCATGCGGCGACGAAGGGCAGTGAGCGCGGCATCGCGCGCCAGCAGACGGCCCACGTTGGCCCGATCGTGGTCGGACGCCTGCTCATCGAGAACCTCAACGAGGGCAAGCACTCCCGCACCGATTGACGCGCCGGAACCCATCGAGACTCGCTCGTTGGCGAGTGTGGTGCGACCCGCTCGCCAGCCGTCATCAACGGTACCGATCACACAGTCATCGGGCACGAATACGTCATCGAAGAACACCTCGTTGAACCAGGCATCGCCGTTGATCTCCCGCAGCGGCCGAACCTCGATGCCGGGCGTGCGCATGTCGACGAAAAAGCATGTAATGCCGTCGTGATTCGGCTTGTCGGGCGAGGTGCGGGCCAGGCAGATCCCCCAGTCGGCCGTGTGGGCCATCGACGTCCAAACCTTCTGACCGGTGAGCCGCCAACCGTCACCGTCACGGATCGCTTTCATTCGCAGTGCGGCGAGATCCGAGCCCGCCTCCGGCTCGGAGAAGAGCTGACACCACATGATCTCCTGGCGCAGTGACGGGCCCATCCAGCGATCCTGCTGCTCGGATGTGCCGTGGGCGAGAAGGGTGGGCAGGGCCCACGCCGCCACCTGCAGGTGCGGCCGACGAACTCCGGCGGCCGTGAACTCCTGGTCGATGACCACCTGTTCGACCGCACTCGCCCCTCGCCCCCACGGACGGGGCCAATGAGGCGCGAGATAACCCTCGTCGGCGACGACCGTGTTCCATTCCGGGCCAGGGCGTTCCTTCAGCGCGGCGATCCACGCCGCGACCTGTGGCCGGATTGCCTCCGCCGCCTCGGGGAGTTCGACCGGCAGGCGGCGCTGCACACCAGCAGCGACGGCCGTCGCAACCTCGGCTTGCCTCGTCGTAGCTGGCGGGAGCAACGCCTTCGTGGCCACCATGCGCCGAAGCGCTATATGGGCATCGTGCTCCCAGGTGAATCCGATGCCGCCAAGCACCTGAATGCAGTCCTTCGCAATCTCAACAATCGAGGCGGGGACGATTGCGCCAACCGCGGCGATCGCCAGCCGCTCTTCGTCTGACTCCCCACCACGTAGTGCGTCCCACGTGATGGCCCGAGCGAGTTCGAGTGCCGCCAACATGTCGGCGCAGCGATGCTTCACACCCTGAAACTGACCAATCGGTCGACCGAACTGCACTCGCTCGCGGGCGTACGACGACGCAGTCTCAACACACCACGCGCCGACGCCGATTGCTTCGGCCGCGAGCACCAGTGTTGCCAGGTCGTGGACCCGGTCGGTCTCGATCTCGATCGCCATACCCGGACCAGCAACCTCGATCGTCGCGACCGGTCGCATGAGGTCGATGCCCGTTTCGTCGACGATCGAAACCTGGGCCGCGTCGTACCCCTGCCAGCCTTCGGTTGTTGGGACAATTGTGAGCGCCGCGCCGCGAGCACCGAGGACGCTCGCGAATGAACCACCGTCGCCCGGGTGTAGCCCCACGGCCGCGGTCTCACCCGCGCTGAGTCGGCGCAACCAGTCGTCTCGCCACGAGGACGGTGCCGACTCGCGCAACACCGCTACCGCGAGCGCGGTGGGGATCAGCGGACCGGGCACGAGCCCACGGCCACATTCCTCCAGCACGATTGCGAGATCGGCGAGGGCAAACCCCTGGCCACCGAACTCCTCGGGCCCGTGAAGGGCGGGCCAGCCCATGTCGACCATCGCGTTCCAGTGGGCGAATGCCGCGACCGGGTCATCATCGATCCCCGCTCGCACCCCCGGCGCACCGACCACCGAGTCGACCCAGCGGCGCGCGGTATCGGCCAGGGCCGCATGATCATCAGTGAGCGCGAGCGACATCAGGTTGCCGCCTCGACTGCCGCCAGGGCCGCCGCTTTCGCCCAGGGGTAGTCGCCTTTACCCGTGACCTTTCGCTCCACCCGTTCGGCCACCACAAGGAGACGGGGCACCTTGTAGCCGGCAATCACCGAGCGGCAATGGTCGGCCAGCTCCTCGGCCGACGGCGCTACTGCCCCTTCGGCGATCGAGATTACGGCGGCGACTCGGGCACCAAACCGTTCGTCGGGAACACCAACCACCAGCGAGTCGAACACCGCGGGATGTCCCTTGACGGCCGCTTCAACCTCCTCAGGAAAGACCTTCTCGCCACCGGTGTTGATCACCATCGAGCCGCGGCCGAACACGGAGATCGTTCCGTCGGCCTCGATCGTCGCCATGTCGCCGGGCATCGAGTAACGAACGCCATCGACGGTCGGAAATGTGGCGGCGGTCTTCGCTTCGTCCTTCCAATAACCAAGCGGGATCCATCCGCTGCGGGCAAGCTTTCCCTGGTCACCCGACCCTGGGGTCACCCGGCTCCCGCTGTCGGTGATGACCGTCGTGTGCTCGTCGGCAATGAGCTGCAGCGGCCCCCGCCCGTCGGGAGAGCGTTTGATTCGACCCTGCCCACCGGTCTCGGATGCCCCGAACCGGTCGATGATCTTTACCGCCGGGAGATACTCCTCCAGCGAGGCTTTCACCGCGGGCGAGAGAATCGCTCCGGAGGACGAAATCAGGCGAAGCCCGGAGAGGTCGTAGAGCGTGTGATTTCGCCGGAGCTCGGCCGCGAGCGGCAGGGCCACTGCGTCGCCAATGATCATGAGGAACTCGGCGTCTTCATCAGCCGCGAGCCGGAGCGCCGAGCTGGGGTCGAGCGAAGCATCGGTGGTCAGCAAACACGTACCGCCGGTCAGTAGGCACGTGAGGGCAATCCATTGCGCGCCACCGTGAATGAGCGGGCAGAGCGGGAGACGGCGGGTAATGCCGGTTCCCTTCGTAACGAACGCACCGATGTCGTCAGGGCTTTCGAGTTTTGGAAGGCCTTGGCGCGGCGCGCCGGTGCCGCCCAACGCACCAAAGAAGACATCTTCATGGCGCCAGACCACGCCCTTCGGCATACCCGTGGTGCCACCCGTGTAGAGCAGGTAGCGATCGTCGCCCGACCGGGCCCCAATGTCGGGTCGTTCGGTGGACGCACCCGCAATCGTGTCCTCATAGTCCTGACCGATCGTGATAAGCGGCCGACCGCCAGCAGCCGTAGCCGCTTCATCGCGAATGCCGGTCTGCGAAAAGACGGCCTTCACCTCGGCATCGTCGAAGACGTACTTCAACTCGTCCGTCGTGTAACGAAAGTTGCCGTTGACGGGAACGGCCCGCAGCTTGAAGACACCCAGGGTGATCTCCATGAACTCCACACAGTTCATCGCGTGCACCGCGACATGATCACCGGCCCCGATTCCGAGACCCGACAACACGTGGGCGACCTGATTCGCCCGCGCATCGAGCTCGGCGTAAGAACGGCGTTGGACGGGGTCGTCTGCCCCGGCCGTGACGATCGCGTCTTGTTGTCCGATCGCCTCGACGGCACCCTCAAAGAGATCCGCGAGATTGAAGCTTCGCTGCATGGCGCCATCTTCGTCGCTCAGTGGTGACCGGACATACCCACGGCGCACATTTCCCGCCGACCCACAACCTAGCGTACTCTCGCGACATGACCGAGCTTCCGTTTCTCGCGTTCGACGCCGACAACCATTACTACGAGGCCGAAGACGCCTTCATTCGCCACATCGATCCCAAGATGAAGAAGCGCTGCATGCAGTGGGCGGAGATCGACGGCAAACGTCGTTTCCTGGTGGGCGGCAGAGTCAACAAGTTCATCCCGAACCCAACCTTCGACCCCGTTGCCGCGCCGGGCAGCCTCGAGAACTATTTCCGGGGGAAGAACGAGGCCGGCGATATGGACCTCGGGAAGATGTTCGGCGACCTGGCTCCCATCTCTGCGCACCCGGGTTACCGCCACCGCGACGCCCGCCTCGCCTTGATGGACGAACAAGGGCTGGAGACCGTGCTCCTGTTCCCCACAAAGGGAGTGGGCATGCAGGAGGCGCTGAAGCACGACATCCCCGCCCTCCACGCGGCCTTCACCGCATTCAACAGCTGGCTCGATGAGGACTGGGGATTCGACCGCGGCGACGGACGTATCTACGCCGTCCCCTTTCTCACGCTGGCCGATCCGGAACTGGCGATTGCCGAACTCGACCGAGTGCTCGCGATGGGCGCCCGAATGGTCGTCACCGTGCCCGGCCCGGTCCCGACCGCCCACGGCTATCAGTCGCCGGGCATGCCCGACTACGACCCGATCTGGGCGCGGTTGCAGGAAGCCGGCGTGCCCTACGCAATCCATGCCGGTCTCGGCGGCACCTCCCAATACGGCAAGATCTGGGAACCGCCGAGCGGACAGTTCGAAGGCTTCCGCCACTCCCCCTTCCCCGTGGTGGCGTTCGCTGATCGGACGATCTCCGACACGCTCGCCGCAATGATCTGCCACGGCATTCTCGATCGGTTTCCTGACCTTCGGCTCTACACGGTTGAGAACGGCGCCATGTGGGTGCCGGATCTCCTTCGGAACCTGGCGAGTGGCTACGGCAAGATGCCGTTTGCGTTCAAACGCCACCCGGTCGACGCCTTCCGCGAGAACGTTTGGGTATCCCCGTTCTTCGAGGACGACATGGATCTCCTCAGAGACAAACTTGGCATCGAACGTCTCCTCTTCGGCTCCGACTTTCCGCATGCTGAAGGGCTGCCGGAACCGACCGACTACGTCAAAGACATCGCGAACTTCTCTGAAGCAGAAACGCGTGCGGTGATGCGCGACAACGCGTACGAACTCCTCGCATCGTCGGCTCGGTAGCTGCCATGTACCCCGGCGCTCACGATCCCAACCGAGCGGCGGTCGTGATGGCGGGCTCCGGCGAGACCCTGACCTACGGCGACCTTGACGCCCGGTCCGCTCAGCTCGCCCGGTTCTGGCACGACGCCGGTCTGCGGCGCGGCGACCATGTTGCCATCCTGTTGGAAAACCGGATCGCCTATTTCGAGGTCGTCTGGGCGGCGCTGCGATCGGGTCTCTTCTACACCCCCGTCAACTGGCATCTCACGGCCGACGAAGTCGCCTTTGTGGTCGAGAGCTGCGAAGCCCGCAGTGTCGTCACATCGAGTCTCCATACGGACAAGACGGGCGGCTTCACAGTGGAGGTCCCGTTGATGATGGACGGCGCCACCTCCGACTGGCTCGCCTACGAGACGGCCCTCGAACAACATCCGCCCACCGCGCTACCCGAGCAACCGTGCGGGCACGGAATGTTCTTCTCATCGGGGACAACGGGGCGGCCCAAGGGAATCCTCTTCCCGCTCCCCGAACGATCGGTGACCGACGACGATCCAATGGTGTTGTCGGGCGGGCCACTCGGGCTCGCCGATGGCTGCGTCTACCTCGTGCCGGCCCCGCTCTACCACACGTCCCCCGTCGTCACCGGCGCCCTCTGCCATCGCTACGGCGGCACCGTCATCATCATGGAACGCTGGGATCCGGCGCTTTGTCTCGACACGATCCAGCGGTATCAAGTCGACGTGGCGCAGTTCGTGCCGACGATGTTTGTTCGCATGCTGAAGCTCCCGGCCGAAACCCGCGACGCGTTCGATCTCTCATCGCTGCGAGTGGTCACCCACGCGGCCGCACCGTGTCCGGTCGAGGTAAAGCGACAGATGATCGACTGGATCGGTCCGATTATCCTCGAGTTCTACGCCGGATCCGAGAACGTGGGGTCGACAATGATCACGTCGAAAGATTGGCTCGCCCATCCAGGCTCGGTGGGCCTTCCTCGTTTCTGCACCACCCACATCTGCAACGACGAGTTCGAAGAACTGCCCTTGGGCGAGATCGGCAACGTGTGGTTCGACACGCCCGGCGCGGCGATGGAGTATCACAACGATCCGGAGAAGACGGCCGAGAATCGCAGCCCCCAGGGTTGGTACACGATGGGCGATGTCGGCCGAGTCGACGAAGACGGCTACCTCTACCTGACCGATCGACGCACGTTCATGATCATCTCGGGCGGGGTGAACATCTATCCGCAGGAAGCGGAGAACGTCCTCATTGGGCATCCGGCCGTCCTCGATGTGGCCGTGATCGGTGTACCCAACGACGATCTTGGCGAAGAGGCCAAGGCGGTCGTGCAGCTCGTAGATCCCGACGCGGCGACACCGACGCTGGCCGCCGAACTCCTCACCTTCTGCGAAGAGTCACTCACCCGTTACAAATGCCCCCGCTCGGTCGACTTCACGACACAGCTGCCCCGGGAAGACTCGGGCAAGTTGTTCAAGCGTCGGCTTCGCGATGAGTACTGGGGCAACCAGGAAAGTCGAATCGTCTGACATGCAACGCCACGAATTCTCCTTCGAGCTAGACGCCACCCCCGACGAGGTGTGGCAGGTGTTCCATGGCCCGAAACCGAAGGTGATGGAACACGGCGACGTCCGCATCGAAGTGCTCCACCCCGGAGCGGAAGGCGGCAACGGGCTCGTCCGGCATTGCCATTTCCGAGTGCCGCGGTATCTCTTCTCGGGAGGACGGGCGAAGAGCTGGGAGTGGTTGACCGAGCTCGAACCTCCTCATCGATGGCGCTACGACGCAATCGGCAAGCCGCTGTGGTCCGAGGCCACCGGGATCACCGAACTGGAAGATCTGGGCGACGGCCGCACCCGAGTGCATTTCGCCGAGACCTACCACGTCTTCAATCCGGTCATGCGTCGACTACTCGAACGTCGGGTGCACGACTTCATCTCCAAGGACAACGACAAGCTCATGAAACAAGGCGTCGAGGCCGGCCTGAAAGCCTTACGGCGGCGCGCCGCGCCGTAGCTCAGTTCTGCGGGCGCTTAGGAGCGCGCGGGAACTTGCTGACGCCGAGTGGCGCAATCGAAGCAACTGCTCGCCCGGCAAGTCCTAGACATCCGACGAGCTGGCCGTCCCACAACGGCACACATCTCGCTCATCTGTTTGGTGCCCTGTCGTGATCGAGGGGTCGGCGTTGGCGCAGCCCTCTTCGATCGTCGCGTCCCAGCCCGACAGCCCCACGCGGTACGCGTCGGCGAGACTGGCTTGGGAGTATCCATCGGTGTCAACCGAATACATGAGCAGAGCACCGCTCCCGTCGTTTCCGAACGGACAAGAGTCGCCGCTGCAGAAGCCGTAGTGATCTTCATCGAGAAGAACGACCTTTTCTAGAGCAGGCAGCTCTGAGACGATCGAACGATTCTCGTCCTCGTAGCCGCGGCCACAGCCCACGGCCAAGAGAGCGAGCCCGGCTGCGGGCAGGGTCGACCACCTCATGACACCAAACTACCGCGCTCAACCCAGGGGTGGGCAGCCCCGGGGCATTGCCGTTTCGCTTCAGCCGGCGATGCGGCTTGGTTGCTCTATTTGTGCTCGCCCTCACTGCGGCGGCGTGTTCCGACAGCACTCCGACGGAAACCACGGACCAGTCCGATGAGTCGACGACACGACGCCCGGCGAGTCTGCACCGGACAATTCAGAACCGGAGCCCGATCCCGACGTCGCCCGCACGGCCAGCTTCCGCGGCGTATCGGAAGATGTCATCAAGGTGGGTGTGGTCGCCATCGACTTCGAGCGGCTCGCCGAGGCAGGAATCGACCAAAACCGTGGGGATGCTGCGTGCCTGCGGCTTACCAAGGCCTGGTCGGGGCCACCGCTGACGCCAACGAACTGCTCGCCGCAACGTCGGTTGTCATCGAGCGATTCCGAGCCGAGGGGGTAACCGTGACCGTTCACGCCAGCCCTCTCGCCGAGATGCTCGACCTCTCCTATCTCGAGGAGACGATCGACGGACTCGGATCGTTTGCTATGGCCGGCTTCTCCGAGGCGTCGCTCGGCTCGGACGACCCGTCAGCCGCCGCTGCGGGCGACCTCGTCATATTCTCTGCGGCCGACGCCGCGTGGACATTCTCGTAGTCCTAGTCAGAGCGAGCCGAAGCCGCTCCTACAGTCGATCGCCACATCGATGATTCAGCGCGCGAATCACCCGGTCCTGGCGATGGAAGTCGAGCAGGCTCACGGTGGCGGTGTCGAGTTTGAAACGTCGACCCTCCACCGGCGCGAGCTGAAGCCATCGAGCGATGAACACCGCGAGAAGATGCCCGTGAGCAAATACCGCCACGTCACCATCCAATCCAGACAGCGCGTCGTCGATGAAGCTGTCGATGCGGTTCCCGACGTCGCCAACGGTCTCGGCTGTCGTCTCGGGGTGAGTCCAGACGGACCAGTCGTGGATGTGCTCTCGCATGTCGACGGTTCGCTGCCCTTCCGCGGAGCCGTAGTCCCATTCCAGGAGCCTGTCGTCGAAGACGATGTCGGGCCCCAATCCGACGATTTCTGCGGTTTCGCGGGCGCGCCGGAGGGGACTGGAGAAGACCGCGGCGATCTCTAGAGCCTCCAGAGTGGCTCTCGCAGCCACAGCTTCCCCACGCCCCTGATCGGTGAGTTCGATATCGGCTCGTCCGGTGTGCTTACCGTTCTTGGCCCACTCGGTCTGCCCATGGCGCACAAGGATCAAGCGGCCGGTGAACGTCATCGACCGATGGTAGACCCTGCGCCTGAACGACGGATATCAAACCTGACAACCAAATCGGACCTGTTCAGAACGGGCCGCGCGACAGGATTTCGCGCCGGCGCGGTGGCTCCGACCATTGAACTGCTGATATACGCCCTGTATAATAAACCGTATGACGACCCCGGTGCCCACAAGATTCACCACAGAAGATCTCGCTATGATCGACCAGCTCGTCGACGAGGGCGTCGGAGACAGCCGGTCGGCGGTGATCCGGCGGGGTGTCCACCATCTCGCGGACTCCATCCGTCGCATGCGAGTGGGCGCCGCAATCGCTGACTCCTACCAAGAGTGCCCGCCGGCGCCAGAGGATGACGCACTCGCCATGGCCAGCGCCATGGCGATGACCGAAGCAGAGCCGTGGTAGCCCAAGCCGAACTCTGGTTGATGGAGACCCCGAACCAGAAACGGCGTCCCGTGCTGATTATTTCGCGTGATGAGGTAATCGCCGTCCTCAACAACGTCATCGTTGCACCTATTACAAGCACGGTCCGCGACATCCCCACCTGTATCCCCGTCGGAACTGACGCAGGGATCGACCACGACAGCGTCGCCACGTTCGACAACCTCGCCGCCGTTCCGAAGTCGGTGCTCACGCGGCGGCTGGGGCAGCTCGGCCCCAGCGGCAAACGACAGATCTGCGAGGCTCTCGACGCGATGGCGAACTGCTGACAACCCGGACCGACGTGATCGCCGCCCGGGCCTTCAGCGGTATCGCCGGGGTAGCAGCGTCAGCGCAAACGCCTCAGATCAGCGGACTGGATGGCAGCTCGATGGTTACGGTCGTGCCTTCGGAGGGTGTCGATTGAGCGCTGATGGTGCCGCCATGGGCGTGGATGACCGCTTGGGCGATGGAGAGGCCGAGGCCGGCACCACCGTCGGATCGGGTCCGGCCGGCGTCGCCGCGGTAGAAGCGGTCGAAGATGTGTCCGAGGTGCGACGGATCGATTCCTGGGCCCGTGTCGGCAATCGCTATCCGGATTCGCTCGCCGTCGCGTTCGGCGGTGATCGCAAGCACCGCGGTCTCGGGGGTGTGGCGAAGGGTGTTGGTGACGATCGTGGTGAGGCATTGCGTGAGTCGATGAAGATCGGCCTCGACAACAAGCTGCGAGACGATGCCGTCGCTGTGCACATCGCGGCCGGGTTGGGTTGCTCGCGCGTCGGTGGCTATGTCGGTGAGCAATTCGGTCAGGTTGACCGGGGTTGCGTCGAGTGGCCTCGACTCGTCGAGCGAAGCAAGAACCAGTAGGTCGTCGACCAGCGATCCCATTCGCTCGGCCTCGCCGCCGATTCGTCGCATCGCGTCGTCGACCTCCGCTGTGGTCGCAAGACCACCGTTTGCATGGAGGGCCGCGTAACCCCGCAGCGTCGTGATGGGCGAACGGAGTTCGTGAGACGCATCGGCAACAAAGCGGTGCTGCCTGGCCTCGGCGGCTTGGCGGGCGTCCAGCATCGCGTTGAAGGCGGCGCCGAGTCGGCCGGCCTCCGTGGTCGGGGCATCGTGGACGACTCGGTGCTCGTCGGCTCCCCGGGCTACCTCTTCGGCGGCCGCGGTAACGGCCACTATTGGTTGGATCCCGAGCCGGTCGACCCACCACAGGACGAGCGCGAATGACGCGAGAACGAAACCGAGAGCAGCTCCCGCGGTGGCAAGGAGCTGTCGGTTGGCAGCCTCGATAGTGGCGGTGGAGATCGCCATGACCGCGAAGCGTTGAGGGCCGGCGCTGATCGCAAGCGCTCGAGCGTCGCCATCGGCGCCAACCACGTCGACGGTCACCGGCCCCGTCAGCTGGGCGAGGTCAACCCCGTCGATGACCGGTTCGAGATCGGGTTGTGACGCCGGCCTCGCGATCACCCTGGTTGGGGCGTTCGGCGCCACGATGGCGAGATAGAGCTCGCCGATGGCCGGTGTCCCGGCCTGCCCGAGGCGAGCGTCGGGGTTGGCCTCAAACGCCGCGACGGCGCGTTCGATGTTGGCCCCAACAGCCACGAGTTGGTCATCGAGCTGGTCGAGCCGCAGGGCCTGCTGGCGTTGGGCGATGTAGGCGACGCCGACCACAAGACTGACCGTCATGAGAACGACGGCGAGGACAAGGCGGCGCCGGAGGCTCATGTCGGCGGACGGATTGTGTAGCCGACACCGCGCACGGTTTCGATCAGATGCGGCTCGACGTAGTCGACCTTCTTGCGAAGTGAAGAGATGAACGTCTCAACGATTCCCGACTGCCCATCGAAGTCGTAGTCCCACACATGGTCGAGGATCTGGCTTCGCGAGACGACACGACCAGCGTTGTTCAAGAGGTACCGGCAAAGCTTGTATTCGGTGGGCGTGAGGTGGACCGGCTCGCCATATCGCATTACTCGGTGGGCATCGTCGTCGAGCACGAGATCGGCCACGTCAAGCGTGGAGCTGGAGGTGAGGTCGGCCGCGCCGGCACGGCGCAGTGAAAGCTGGACGCGCGCCACGAGCTCCT
Organism: Candidatus Aldehydirespiratoraceae bacterium; assembly: GCA_047639555.1. Taxonomy (GTDB): domain Bacteria; phylum Actinomycetota; class Acidimicrobiia; order Acidimicrobiales; family Aldehydirespiratoraceae; genus JAJRXC01. Next base: position 16,725 of record JBLIOE010000011.1, on the reverse strand, counting down.
CGAGAGCGAAAGGCTTGGTGATGTAGTCATCGCCACCCGCCGTGAGTCCTCGCACCCGATCCTCGGTGTCGCCGCGCGCGGTCAGAAACAACACAGGCATGAGATGGCTGCGGCCACGAAGCAGCTGCAAAACGTCGTAGCCATCCATGTCGGGAAGCATGACGTCGAGCACGATCGCGTCCGGGGCGAAGTTGTCGACTAGATCGAGCCCGTCCCGGCCGGTTGCCGCGACCTCAACGTCGATCCCGGCGAGGCGCAGGGCTGATGCGACGAGAAAGGAGATGTTGTCGTCATCGTCAACCACCAGGACGCGCGCCTTGCTCACCGGCCCAGCATCGCCTACCAACATCGGGCTTCGCTGGATGTTTCATCAAGATTCCCTGAAGACGACCACGGCATCTTCAGGAAACCCGCATCCGATCTTCGGCGTGAGCTGATGTGGGACCGGCAGGGTGGGCTCAACCCGCTACCGGACGACTTGAAAGAGGTCAGCATGAACCACTGGAGCAAGATGGGAATCAGTGCTGCATCTGTGGCTCTGGTCGTGGCCCTTTCCGCGTGTGGCGGGTCGGGCGCCACCGATCCCGCCGCCGAAGCCGCCCCCGACACCCAGACTGAGCCGGCGACTACGTCGGCCGAACCAGCCGATCCGAGCACCTCGGCGGTCAGCGCGGACGCCACTGACCCGGACACAACTGCGCTCTGGCTGGGGAACGACGATCTCGGCGAAAGCGACTGGAAACAGCAGTGGGGGCTGGTCGCATGGAATGACGAGGCCGAGATCGTCACCAACGGTTTCTGGGGCTACGACGAGCTCGACCTGGTCGAAGATCCACTCGACCCGACCCGCACGGTCCTTCGAGTGCGCTACGACAAGGATGGCGTCACGACCGAGAGCGGCAGCGGTCTGCTCTTCACTCCTCCCGTGGAGCTCGCCGACTCCAAAGCGGCCCGACTCAGCTACGACATGCTGTTTCCTGAGGACTTCGACTTCGGCGTTGTTGGCGGAAAACTCCCTGGCCTGTTCGGCTTCGATCCCGGATCGGAGGTGACGCTCGATGCCACGACCTGCGCCGGGCCCTTCCCGATCGATTCCGATGGGTGTTTCTCGGCCCGGTTCGGATACCGGACGCTCACGCAGCTCGGCTATCCGGAAGGGCAGATGTTCTACGAGACGATTCCCTGGATGAGTGAGATCGAGTGTCGCGACACATGGCTCTGTGACCTCCCCTACGGCGAGGGCATGGTGATGCTCACCGAGAACCCTGAGAGCTTTCAGGCCGTCAAGGGCACCTGGGTCAACATCACCCAAGAGATTCGGCTTAATGACGCGGGAGAAGCGAACGGTTCAATGCAGGTTTGGTACGACGACGAACTCGTCTACGACGAACAAGACCTCACGATCGTCACCAGCGACGACGTCGAGATCAACGGGTTCCTGTTCCACGCACTATTCGGACAAGGCTTCGACCTTTCCCAGGGTTCACCGGTCACCCAGTACTCCTACTTCGCCAACGTCGAGTTCGGCGACGTGCCGACGACCGACGAGGCCGAGGCGGTCCTCTCCCTGTCCGACTCCGCGTGGCCGGTGATTCATCAGAGCAACGCCGGGATCAAGCAGAGCGCGGCGGCGGGGCCGTCGGTTGACGCGTCTGCCGAGTTCTACGAAGGGCCGCGGCCGGTCCTCACCGTCATCGGGCCGAACTACCTCTACTACCAGGCAGCGCAACTTCCGGAGTTGTTCGCATTCGATCCGGCCGACATCGCGTCGGGTCCGGTGCACTCCGTCGAGGTTGATGGTTCGTTCCCGTTGACGATGGGAGGCGGACTCGTCGATTCCGAAGCTCATGTGTGGTGGATCATCGACGGCCATGTGGTTCGCTTCGACGAAACACTGTCCACATCGACTTCCTCAACCGAACTGCTCGCTCCTGATGGTTCGGTTGTTCGGGGCATCAACGGGCTGACGTTGCTGGCTGACGGCAACCTGCTGGTCACGTCGATGTCCAACTACGCGTGGATTGTCTCCACGACTCTCGAGCCCGACGGCAAGTACGAAGTACTCCAGCAGATCGACCTGCAAATGGTCACCGCTGACGGCGTACCGATCTGGGCCGACGAGTCCACGTTTTCGCCCCGACCCGTGACGGCGGACTCGCAGAACGTGTTTCTCAGTGGAGGAACCTGGCTCGCAAGACTGGCCTACGACCCGGCGACCCAGACCCTGAGCACCGACGCCGCCTGGGCGTTCCAGAGCCTCGAACCCGGATCGGTGCTGGTCGAATCGAACGCCGCCCTCGTCGGCGACCAGGTCTGCATCACCGCACGACCCGGCCCGACAACGTTGCAACAGGTCTATTGCCTCGACCAGGAATTAGGGGAACTCAACGCCACGTTGACACCATTCCCCGACGCCCCGGGCGTCTCGGCGCTACACACCCTCGGTGCGATAGAAGCGACCGAAACGCTGTTCGTGTTGGGAAACGACGACCAGGGGCGAGGCGGCGTGTCGGCCTTCGACCTCGGCACCGGTGAGAACCTGTGGACGGCGTCGCTCAACAACGTCAGCGAAGCCTTCGTCGTGTCAGCACCGGACCACGCAGTGTTCATTGCCCATCGACACAACCCGGAATCGCCGTTCTCCATCGTGGCTATCGACGCCACAAGTGGCGAGGTAACGACCGTGTTCGAAGACGAGAACCTGGACAGGAACCCAACCGGACATCTCGCCAGCCTCGGACCTGATGGGCTCTACTACCCAGTGCCGACCGGAATGGTCCGGCTATGGAACTAGCACGACGCCGGTTCATCTACCTCGCCACCGCGGCGCCGCTCGCCTACGCGCTGCCCGGGTGCAGCGAAGACACCGACACCGCAGCGCGACCGAGTGTCGAATCGACCACCGTTCCCGTCCAGCCACTATCCGAGTCAACCGTCGCGGTCGAGGGCGATCTTCCAGAGGCTGGCTTCGGTCTCGACTACCGCGAACCGCTCGCCGGCTACGATCGGACCTCGGCGTGGCCAACCGAATGTGGCGGCCCGCGACGTCAGAAGGCCTGTCGCCTGCCTGGACCGGACCTACAAACAGGCGAACAGCTCGCGATCACCACTCGAAACACAGGCCTGGCAGCCGCGATGTTCGTCCACCGCGGCCCCGACGAGCTCTACCTGCAGGGAGGCACCGGCTCCGGCCAGTCCGCCATGTCGTTCGGCTGGCTCGAAAAGGTCGATCCGCTCACCCTCGAGACCATCTTTCGGTCTCCAGACCTCCCCTCGGGCGGGCACAACTACGTCGGGTCAGTGTCGGTACACGAGAACCGTGACCTGTACGTGGTCAACGGCCGCTACTGCCACCGACTCGACGCCCGATGCCAACCCGTAGCGATGAGGGAGCTCCCCGCCGATGCGCCCTACAACGGATTCCAGATCATGTCCGACGGCAACCTGGTCATGAAGAACCTCGGTATCCCCAGCGCCGCGGTCTCGACGTTCGTGGTGCTCGAACCCGACCACCTCGAGATTCTCTCGCAGCTTGCGCTCCCGGACCGCTCGGTTGGGCGGTTCAGCGTGGACCGCAACACAGACGGCGAGTTCATCTACGCAACCACCGACTCGGCGATCCACCGCATCCGGTACGACTCTGGCGAGCTTGTGATCGACGACAGCTGGCTCGGAAGCTACAACGTCGCCAATATCGAACAATCCTTTGCGTGGGACAACAGCGTTGGCGGCGGGCGCGTGTGGTTCACTGACGCGGGCAAGATCCCGTTCTGGGACTCAATCGTCAGCGCCGACCCGGTCGGCAGCGCCGGACTGTCTCTTAACCCCGTCCAAGCCGGCCCACTCAGCCTCTTCGGCTTCTCAGTACGCGACGCGTCCGATGTTGTCACGATGCAGCCCTTTGGTACGGCCGATCCGTACACAACCGGACCCCCGCTATTCGATCAGGAACGCTCCATCGCGGTGGCCTACGACATCGCCGCCCAAAAGCTCGGAGCCTGGCGTTTCGACGAAGACACCGGCACGTTCGAGTCGCTCTGGCTCAGCAACCTGGCCAACACCGAGCAGATCCTCTACTGGCCCGACACCGGCGAACTGCTCGTCGAGGACACAACCGGAGGCTTCTTCGGCGGCGGCGACGACGGCAGCGCATATGCAGTCGTGGTCGATATCGAGACCGGCATCGAGAGAGCGAGAATCGACACCACGGCCACCGCCGGCGCCGGCATGTGGTTCACCCCCGGCTTCAACCGCGACTTCTACTACACCTCCACCCTCAACCCCGGCGTCGTCGCTCGATGCCACATCGACGGCCGCGATTGACATCACCGCCGGCAGATCCTGATCAGTCATCGACATGATCCTTCCCAGCCCACAGCCACAAACGCTGAAGGCCACCAAACACGCAGGACGAGCGATGCGTACGGGAATCTGTTTCAGTCCCTCATCGGACAACGGTCGGCCCCGCCGTTGCCCTTTGAGCACGACGAACACCCGGTCGGTGTCCGCCGAACACCATCGCTTCGAACATTGCTTGATCACGGAACCGGCGACACGCCGCCAACAAGGCGTCGATCTCGCCCGGCTCCGCGACCCGAGGCAACGTGCGCGGTCTCCGGATCAGCGGGACACCCCGGCCGCCGCGGTCACGAGCCCGCCGGGTCGACAAGCCCCGAGGGACCGGGTTCACAGTGACATCACCGCGCAAGACGAGGAACGAATACAACGATGACAGCGACGACAGGCGGCGTTGGATCGTCCGAGATGACAGGCCCGACTCACCTTCAGCGAGACGGACCACCTTCGGATCCCCACTCGCTCGTTGAGCCCGAATGAACTCGAGCACATCGCCACTCGTCACCTCAACCGGGTCCTTCTCGATGATCGTGAAGAACACCTTCAGATCGACCCTGCCGCCAACACCGTGTTCGGTCGACACCTCGCGTCGGCGAACGCCAAGAAGTCATCCACGAGGGGATGGCCGAGCCTGAGATCAACCCTGCCTTCGGGCGCGGCAGAGCGGATCAAACCCGGGGACCACGACATCACGGCATCCTTTTCCGGTCCCGGCGGGACCATCACCAACAGTCCCTCGCCGGTCACCCAGCGTCCGCCAAAGACGCCAGGGATTACCCCCATATCCTCACGTATCGATCGGGCGACGGCGGGGCCGAGGGAAAATCGAGGCACTCGATAATCGCGACCCAAAGAGACAATGTTCGCGCCACACTCCCGGCGAAGCCGGTCACCCTCAGCCGCGACTATGCGGTGCGCGGCTTGGGCTGGCATGAAGCGCGGTCTCCGTCGTACTCGCCGTGATTCTGCGGCGGGTTGTCGGGCGGCGGTCGTTTCGATGGTGGCAGATTGAGGAGTTGATCAGTCGATGGATCCGCGCTCGACGATCCATTGGGTTGGTTGTCCCGTGACGGCTGCGATGTGGTCGAAGTCCGCGTCGTAGTGCAGGATCGTGAGCGACGTGGCCTCGGCGACTGCGGCGATGAGAAGATCGGGCACCTTGCGTCCCCTGAGCCCGTCGGCGGCGAGGTCTCGCTGAACCTGTTGTGCGCGGGCGAAATGATGTGGCTCGACCTCGATTCGACGGAACGCTGCGAGCGCCACGAGGAGGCGATCCCATTCGTCGGCGCTGCGCGCTAAGAAGCCGATCTCTAGGTCGGTCATGGATGTGCGAGCGAGGCCGTCGCGGTCGAGTTCTTCGATTCGCTGGAGGATCGACGGGGCGCGGAGTCTGGTCAGGACGCTCGTGTCGAGCAGGAACATTAGCGCCAGGCCGTGGAACGGTCGTCGAGGTCGGCGTCGGCGAGAACAGACAGCGCGTTTGTGAGCTCCGAGCTTCGTTGGTGAGCGGCGCTACGTAGCGCCTCGTTGACGGTGTCTTTGATCGTGCGGGTGCCGAGTTGGGCGCGTGCAGCATCGAGCGCATCGTCATCGACGTCGATCAATCGCTTGGTCATGCCGCGAGTATATATCACTGGCCCGTCGAGATATACGGCGCCTCTGAACGCCCGGACGCTCCGCGATTTCGTGACACCACACCAGGGCCGATCCCGAGCGGTCGCTGCCGTATTGGGGCGTGTTTCTGCGGCGTCGTTATGCGGAGGCTCTGCTCGCGCCGGGCCGGGTCCAGACCCACTCAGGTTTGCCGGTTATTCGCTACCTGAGGACCCTGGCCGGCTCGACGTTCTGAGCGCCCAGTTCTGATCTGTCGCTATGCAGTGATGATTCATCAGACCTTGGAAACGACATGGCTGACTATGTGAGCAATCGGCGGTGCAATGCGCTGCTTCGACGCGATCGGGTCTGCCGCGCGTTGAGGGGACACGGTTAGTCAGGCATTGGGTCGGCGGCTCAGTGCTGCGTCTCGCTCAGCGACGCACGCTGTTGGTCTGGACCGGCCAAGGGATCAGCCCGAGGCCTGGAATCGTCCGCCAGTGCATGCTGGTTGCGTCGGCAGATTCTCACTGGGGCCGTCCGGCCCCCTGAGTGATGTGCATCGGTCGGTCTCCTGAGCAGTCGGCCGCCAAACCGCCCTCATTGCCGGTTATCGAGCGGGTCGAGAGCCACGTCGCGCCGACATTGTGAGCACTGCACTGGGGCCGATGCCGAGCGGTCGTGCGCGGGACAGTGATTTCGTGCCGGCGTTGTCGAGTGGGCACTCGAATGGCCTGCTGATTCGATGCTTCGGGCCTCAGTCGACCGGGTCATCGACCGCTGATTGCTGTCGGTCGTCGGCTTCGGTCCGTAGCGAGCCCTCGACTGAGGTTCGGCGAACTTACGTCAGCGTGTCGAGCTGCGTCAGGTGATCGAATGACTCGGCGATGTGCGCTGCGAGTGGTCGCTTGGCATTGCCGGACTGCCATCGATCGATGGCGACGTCGAGGGCGAGGAGGGCGGCTCCAGCGATGACGGCAGCGGCCGGCCGGTTGGCTTTGGAAATGAAGTGCTCGAGCGCGTCGGTGAGTTCGTCGCGGGCTCGGAGGTCTGCCTCGACCGCTGCAGCATGCAAGTGTTCGGTGGCGTAGATGTATTGGATTCGCCGGAGTTGGAAGTCGAGGTCAGCGTCGTAGCGAGTGCTGAGCTCGTTGGTGAAGGCCGAACGCAACGCCTGTAGAGGAGGTTGGGCTTTCAGCGCGGCTTCGAGCGCTTCATCGATCGCAGTGTCGTGTTCGTCCCAGATGACGATGGCTTCCTTGGTGGAGAAGTGCCGGTAGATCGTTGAGGCCGCCATGTCGACCTCGTCGGCGATCTCGCCAACGGCAACGGCGTCGAAGCCCCGTTCGATGAACAAAGGAAGCGCGGCGCGTTGTGTCGAGCGCATCGCGTTGAGTCGGTTTCGTTGCCTGAGAGACACCATGGCGACAGTATAGCAACTCGCGAGCGTTGCCTAACATGCGAGTAACTCCTATACTGAATCCATGACCCAGAATATTGATCGCCTAGTGGCGACAATGGAAACCGTGGCCGGCCGGATGGAGAACATCATCATCCCTCTGCTTGCCGTCGAACTGATTTGGCTTTGGCGCTCACAACGTTTAGACAAGCCTCGACTGAAGGAGATGGCGACGAATGCATCGTCGCTCCTCGTGCTCATCCCAACTGGTTTCGTCGGGCTGGCCCTCTGGTACACGATCTTCGAAGCCATCCGTGCTGTCCTACCGTTCGCTATCCCGCTGAACTGGGTCACGGTGGTTGCGTGTCTGTTGCTGGTTGACCTCATCTACTACGCAGAGCATCGTTTTGAGCACACCCACCGTCTGCCGTGGGACCTCTACCACTCGGTGCACCACAGCTCGCCCAAATTCGATCAGACCACCGGCCTACGCCTGTCGGGGTTCGATGCCTTGCTCACCTTGGGGTTCCTAACCCCGGCCGTTCTTCTCGGCTTCCACCCGCTGCTCGTGCTTGGTTCCTACGGGCTGGTCGTGGCTTATCAGACTTGGATCCACACCGAGATCATCAAGCGCACTCCCCGTTGGTTCGAATTCGTGTTCAACACCCCGTCGCATCACCGTGTACACCACGGCGCCGATCAGGAGTATCTCGACACCAACTACGGGGGAATCTTGATCCTGTGGGACCGACTGTTCGGCACATTCCAGACTGAGAAGCAACGCCCGACCTACGGACTAACCACTCAGATCGAGTCGTCGCATCCCGTCGACGTTCAGTTCTCCGAGATTCGTCGGCTCTGGGCCGAACTCCGCAACGACAATAACTGGATGACTCGGCTCCGCCGGCTCTGGAACCCGCCGGGGTGGCAGCCGGTTCTCGCGGATGGCGAGCGCTCGGAACTGGTCGACGCACCATGAGTAGACGAATGCGAGGAATCGGTGCCGTTGTTTTGGGTCTGGCCGTGGCGGCAAGTGGCCTGCTGATCTACGTCGATGAGCAACATACTTACGACGTCAAGACGGAGAACTTCCGGTTCGAATCGGGTGGCAATGAGCTCGCTGCCACCCTGACGCTTCCAACCAACGGTGATGCCCTCGGCGTGATCGTCTTCATCCACGGTGATGGTCCCGCCGACGCTGCGAACCATGACATTGGCTATCGGCCGATGTGGGAAGCAATCGCCGACGCCGGTTGGGCCTCGGTCTCGTGGGACAAGCCTGGCGTTGGCGGCTCCTCCGGGAACTGGCTCGCCCAGACCATGGAAGACCGCGCCACTGAGGGTGTGGACGTCGTCGCTTCGTTGGCTGATCATCCCGGCATCGATGCCAACAGGGTTGGCTTGATCGGTTTCAGTCAGGCGGGCTGGGTTCTCCCACTCGTAGCGAACACCGTCCCCGTCGAGTTCGTAATCGCAGGGTCACCGGCCATCAACTGGCTGGACCAGGGCCGCTACCTAACCAACAGCCAGCTGAGCGACAACAACGCCTCAGAGGACATCCGTCACTCGGTGAACGAAGCAAACCAAACCGGCCTCAGCGTGCTCGAACCAGACGCCACCTACGAGGAGTATCTCGAGTGGCACGAACAGCTCGATCCTACGATTGTTCCATACCTCGGCGAGATGTCCGCGGAACGCTGGCAGTTCGTGGCGAACAACTATCGCGCGGATGCCACCGACGGCCTCGCTTCGATGGTCGACACGCCAGTTCTGCTTCTTCTAGCCGGGCAGGATGCGAACGTCGATGTCACCGATACCGAAATGGGCTACCGCCGGTTGCTCAGCGAGGCATGCCTCCAAGTCGAGACCTATCCCGAAGCGCAACACTCGCTGACCGACGCCAACGGCATTGGGCTGATGCTCGCTGGAACTTTCGCTCCCCGGAGCATCTTCGCCGACGGGCTCCTCTCCGACATCAGCACCTACGTCACGGCGCACAACGACTGCTGAGCCCTCCCGACAGCTGGCCAACGCCGGGTCGTGCAACGTTTGGGCGCCTAGTGAGTTCTCGAAACGCGGTGTCCTGTGTGACGATTCCGCCGACGGATCTAGCTACGGGCCATCGAGTCTCGCTCAACAGCTGTCCCACTGTCATCGCCCGCGTTGCGCTGCACCAAGAACTCAACAGCAATGACACATGAGCAATCGGCCCGAACCGGTCAGCAGCAAAAGACCCAGCACATAATCTCGAACCCGAAAGCTCGACCAGCCACTCGGGAACCGGCGTGATGTGCGGCTGCAGTGCTCGATATCAACAGACATGATCAGACGATGGTGTATAGTAGGTGTATGGCACGTACCAATATCGACATCGATGAAGACGCCTGCCGTGAGGTGATGGATCGCTATCAGCTCACCACCAAGCGAGACGCGGTCAACTTGGCGCTGAGACGTCTCGTTGGTGAAGCGCTTGACCTCGACGACGCTCGAGCGCTTCGCGGCTCAGGCTGGGACGGCGACCTGGCCGACATGCGCTCAAGTCGCGCCGAATGATCGTTGTCGACTCCTCAGCGTGGATTGAGTTCCTCCGCGACACCGACTCGCCGGTGTGCAACGCCGTCGACCGCCTTCTCGACGACGACCTAGCGGTTTGCGATGCGATTTCGATGGAGATCCTGGCTGGCGCCCGAGACGATCACCACCTCTCCCAATTGCGGGGACTGCTCAACCGGGCGGCGATGCTCCCAACAACCCCAGCTGACTTCGACGAGGCGGCGGCCCTCTATCGAATCTGCCGTCGACGAGGAGAGACAGTCCGCAAATTGATCGACTGCCTCATTGCTGCTGTGGCGATTCGAGCCGGCGCTGAACTCCTCCATGCCGACGTGGACTTCGCTGCACTCGAGCGACACACCGAATTGCGAAGCCACCCAGATTCCAGCTCCTGAGCTCATCGAAACCAGCGCATAATCACGAAACTGAGCCGAGCACGCACCACGAGGGAACCGGCGAAGTGTTTGACCAAAGAAGCGCTCGCGGCCGCCCATAATCGCAGCGCTGAGGTTGACACCGACCCGCTCGCGATCGGCACACATATGGGCGGCCTCGACTGCGCCCATGAGAGCGTGCCGATTGTCGATGACGGTCGGTCAGAGGCCCTGACCGTCGTAGGGCGAACCGACCAGCGAGACCGGTGCAGCGCTCCAGGCGTCGAGCAGCCCAACCGACAGGTCGTCACAGCCGTGCTTCAGAGGTGCGTTGTCGTCGAGGATCGCCGCGGTGATGCGAGCGGCGGCGTCGGCTGCCGGCGTCGTCATGTGGTCAACCGCCTTGCGACCGGCGTATGACGCCTCGGCCATCTCGCGGTACCCCCCGTAGGACACGGCCTCGGGCATGCGGTCCGACCCGGCCAGCATGTCGGTGTCGATCGGTCCCGGCATGATCTCGATCACCCGGATACCGAAGGGTGCCATCTCGCAACGCAGCGACTCACCGAAGGCCGACACCGCCGCCTTGCTCGCCCGGTAGACCGAATAGAACGGGATCGCGGCGAGGATCGACGACGACGTGATGTTGCACACCACCCCCCCGCCACCGGCCCGCAGGGTAGGGATCGCCCGCCCGGTCAACTCGACCAGACCAAATACGTTCGTCTCGAACACGGCCCGCCAGTCGGCGAGGTCGACATGTTCGACCGGAAGATACTCACGCTCGATGCCGGCGTTATTGACCAACACCCGCAGCCCGTCGGGCACGACAAACGTGTCCGGGTCGTCCATGTCGATGCGCTGCACGGCGATCGACCCGCCACCGTCTCCCACTTGAGCGGCAAGATCCGCACCATCGGCCGGGTCGCGCATCGCGGCGACCACATCGAAGCCGGCCTGGGCCAGGTCGAGCGCGATCGCTCGCCCGATCCCGCGACTCGCACCGGTCACCCATGCCACTCCACTCGCGTCCATTCTTCGACCCTACGCTGCGCCACCGGATCCGTCCGGACCAACCACGCAACGCCACCCACTCGAAGCTCAGTTCTCGCGGACTCGATAGCGAACGCGGAGCTCTTCCACCTGGTTGACGGTGGCGAAGGGTTTCCAGCGCGGCTCCTCGATCACTTCGAGGTCTTGGCAAATCCGAGCAACCGCGGCGGCCGTCTCCTGGAGCTCGGTACGGGCCAACGCCTGGCCCAAACAGAAGTGGGCGCCCATGCTGAAGGTCATCGACCACACGGTCGGGTCCCGATGAATGTCGAATCGATTCGGATCCGCCCACCGGGATGGGTCGCGATTGGGGCCGCCAAGGATGATCGTCGCTGATTCACCTTCGGCGAACTCGTGGCCGGCAAACGACGTGGCGATGGCCGCCTTCTGGCCGACTGCGTAGAAAGACGGACGATGGCGGAGCACCTCCTCGACGCAGGAGCGCTTCAACTCGTCGGGCCGATCCTGCAAGTCGGCGAGGGCAGCTGGATGCTGCGCCAACTCGTAGACGGTGCTCGTCATCGCGCTGAGCGTCGATTCGATTGCGCCGGCGAAGATGTTCGTGAAAAGCACGACCAGTTCGTCGTGACTAAGGCGGTCACCTTCTTGCTCCGCAGAAATCAGTTCGGAGAGGAGGTCATCACGCGGGTTCGCCCGCCGATCGTTCGCGAGCTCACCGACGAACTCCATTAGCGCGGCGAACGTTGCGTTGGCGGTGTCGCGAATCTCCTGCGTCACTGCCGGACCGAACGCATCGGCGCTTCCCGCGCCCATGGTCTGACCGATCTGCATTGCGTCGGCGAGATCGATCCCGAGGAACTCGGTGATCACCATGAAAGGACTGGTTCGCAGCGCGCTACGAACCTCGATCTCGGCCATTCCGTCGGCACCGGCCGCCCCTCGCAGCGCCGACTCGATGTGCTCGCGGGCTGAAGTGCGCATGCGGTCGACTGAGCGGACGGTCATCGCCCGGTTCACCAGCCGGCGCAGCCGTTGATGGTCCGCGCCGTTCTGCGCGCCGATCGAATATTGACGCCATTCGTAGAGCGGGTCGCCGGGGACGAAACCCCGGGCCTCGATGAACTCGAGTCCCTCGTTCACGAAGCGCGAAGACTTCTTCATCGCTTCGGCATCGTCCCAGCGAAGGATGACCTGGGTTCCGTCCGGCGTGACCACGGTGCCGTGTACGTCACGCAGCCGGTTCAGCGTCGGGTACGGGTCTTGCCACCACTCCGGATCGTCGATGGGTACGACCGGATCCATGTCAGTCGGCGATCGCCGGTTGCAGCTCGTCGACGAGCAGTTCCATCTGCCGTTCGACCAGATGCTCCGGCATCCCACCGATCGACGCCCACAGGTAGAGCTGCTCGATCGGGGCATCGGCACAAATCGAACGAACTCGTTCGGCCGCGTCCGCCACCGTCAGAATCTGCAGCGGAGCGATAACACCCGAACCGCGGCCTTCGCGAACCTCGTCCACGGTAAGTACGCGGGGGGTGCGGCCTGAGCCGCGCGCCGCGTTCTGCCGATAGCTGTTCAGCTGATGGGTGCGGTGCGGGAGGATCTCTTCGAACATTCGCTCGGGGTCGTCAGCCAGGATGAAGTCGACGACGCCGCCCATACGAGCGATCGCCGGATCGTGGCCGAATTCCGCGAGCGCGTCGCGATACACGGGCCAGCTGTCGGCGTTCCAGGTCATCAGGCCGACACCGAGGCGACCGGCGCGCCGGGCACCCACGGGCCCGAGATAACCGGCCCAAATCGGCGGCGGATCCTGAACCGGACCGGGGGTGCACTCGCGCTCGGCCCAGATGCGGCCGACTTCCGCGAGCGCGTGATCAGTGGCGTGGTATCGGTCTGCCAGTTCAACGCCGAACGCCTCGAACTCGGGGGCGACATAGCCGGCGCCCAGGCCCAGCTCCAGCCGACCGTTGCTCATGATGTCGACAAGTGCAGCCTGTTCGGCGATCGCCATCGGGTGCATCAGCGGGGCAACCACCACGCCGGTTCCGAGTCGACACTGCTTCGTCCGCGCCGCGATCGCGGCGAGCGCGGTAAGCGGCTGAGGAAGATAGCCGTCCTCCACGAAGTGATGCTCGGTCACCCACAACGAGCCGACGCCGCGACGGTCGGCCTCCTCCATGAGATCGAGATGCCACCCGTAGTACGCCGCCGGATCGCGGTGCCACGGCTCTGGGTTACGGAAGTCGAAATACAGACCGAGCGTCGGACTCGTTTCGCTCATCGCTCCTCCAAGAGTGTCGGATCAGCTCTGAGTTCGGCACGAACGGCGGCTTCCCAGAACCCGATGAAACCTTCACCCTTGCTTCGTTGGAACATCGTCACGATGTCGGGGCCAAGCTTTGACTGAAGCGGACCATCAACAAGGGCGGTGGCGAACCAGGCGCGCTCCGCTCGTTGTTCAAGCGCCACTGCGCGCTGGTGCGCGGCCCGGACAGAACCGGCGGTGACGAAAACACCGTGGGCCGCAAGGAGCGCCATATCGGCATCACCCATCAACGCGACCGCCGCGGCCGCGGCCGATGCGCTGTTGGCTGCCCCTTCGTACTCGTCGACCAGCACGAGTTCGCCGCCACCGAGCGCCGACGATTGGTCGAGCGCCGGCGGGATCCGGCCAGCGTCGGCCCACACGGTGGCGTAGAGCGGGTGGCTATGAACAGCGACCTGCACGTCGGGTCGGGCCCGATGCAGCTCGAGGTGGAGCGGGATCCCCAGCGGTACCGGCCAGTCGTTGCCGTCGAGCGCCGGCTCGACCACGTTCCCATCGAGGTCGATGGCAATGATGTGCTCGGGGCGGAGCTCTTCCCAGTGCAGAAGCCAGGGGTTGCACCACAACGTGTCGTCGCCTCGGTTGATCGTGATGTGACCGGCGAGGTGATCGTTGTAACCCTCACGCCAAAGCGTGCGGGCGAGAAGGACTAGCTCCTCACGGGGCCCGAGGGGCGGAATCAGCGCGTCAGGTGTAGGTACGAACGACATCCGGCTCAGCCTCCCACGGCGACAACGGGGCCCGGCGGGAGCGAGATCGGCAATGTGCGCCATCCGGTGACGTTGCTGGAGTGGAACCGCACCTTGGCATCGTGATCGACCTGGTAGTCGGGGATTCGACGGAAGATCTCCTCGACGGCAACCTTGCCTTCCATACGGGCAAGCGCAGCACCAAGACAGAAGTGGGCGCCGTAGCCGAAGGCCAGGTGTCGCTCGGGTCGACGATGGATGTTGAACTCCTCCGCAGTCGGCCCGAACTCGCGCTCATCATGGTTGGCCGCGCCGATCACAAGCAGAACAGAATCGCCGGCCTTCATCTGCTGGCCGTGCATCTCATGGTCGCGGGTGACCGTGCGATGCATGTACTGGGTCGAGTTGTGGAAACGAAGGACTTCCTCGATCGCGCCCGGCACCAGATCCAGGTCCGCGGCGAGAGCGGACTGCTGATCCGGATGTCGAGAAAGCAGTTCGAGCACATTCGCCACCATCTTCGTGGTCGTCTCGTGACCGGCAATCACGAACAGGACACAGAACCCCAGGAGCTCTTCGTCGCTGAGCGCCCGACCATCGACCTCGAAACCAACAAGGTCGTTGATGAGACCTGACCCCTCGCCGGCCTTACGTTTCGGAAGATCGTCCATGAAGTACGAGACGAGGCCCATCATGCCCTCCGCGGCCTCCGGCGGAATCTCAAGAACGCCGTCGTTGCGTTCCATGATCTTGTCGCTCGACACCCGCAGATGTTCACGATCGGCCTCGGGCACACCAAGCACCGCCGAGATCACATCCATCGGATACGGACTGGTCAGATCGTTGACCACCTCCGCACTCCCCTTCTCGACAATACGGTCGAGATACTTCGTGAAGATCGCCCGAATCTCGTCCTCCATCTTCGCGACGGTCCGAGTGGTGAACACACGACTCACGAGTTTGCGGAGCACGGTGTGATCCGGCGGGTCAAACTCGATCATCTGGTCGAAGCCCATCGACTGACCGATCGGTCGTCGATTCTCCAGAGCGATACCACCGGCCGACGAATACAGGTCTGTGTTGCGGAACGCCTCTTGCACATCCTCGAAGCGCGAGAGGGCCCAGAACCTCAGTTCGTCGTTCCAGTAACACGGCGCTTCATCGCGCATGCGTTGATACGTGACGTACGGATCGTCGTGATGCGAGAAGCCGAACGGGTTGAAGACGAGATCATCCACATGCGGGACCGTAGCCAATGAGCACGCCGCGCTTCGATTCCTCAGTCGTCGTTGGTCGCCATCACTTGGTCGGTGTCGAGCACGGCAGGGAGATCACTGGCGCGGATTCGCTCGGCAAAGGAGTAGTCGAGCGGGGTGATCCCATCGAACGGCGCATCGAGCACGACCGCGGCATCGTCGCCGTAAGGCGCTCCCTCACGGAGCTCGAGTGTGCGCTGCCGGGAGGACCCGGACAGGTAGTAGAGGTCGAGCGTCAGTCCGGGAAAGAACTTGCTGTTGAACGACAGCACACCGTGCACACCATCAAGAGCCACCGCAGCCTTGGCCGGAGCCCGCCCGTCACCACCACGGCGCAGCACCACTCGAATGCCGGTGTGGCCGAGATGCGGAACGTCTCGGTCGTCCAGCCGTAGCGCGGGATCGCCGACGACCCAGTCGAGATCCATCGCGTCGCCCGTACGAACCGTGCGTCGGCCTGCGCCTTCCATTCGCCCGCCTGCCTCCAGCACCTCACGGAATTCGGTCATGGCCTGGATCGCTTCGGTCGGGTCAACCGACGTCAGATAGATGGTGACGTTGACCCCTTTGCCGTCTTCGAATCCCGAGTGGGTGCCGGTCTTCGGGAGACGGACCTCGTGCAGCTCCGGTGGCGCCACATAACGACACCCGGCCGCGATCTCCGGCATCGCGATATTGGGCGGCAGGTGCTCAAGGTCGTACCAACGGTTCCACGACTCGATGTTGTCGTGGTCCGTATCGAGTGCGGTGAAGATGATGCCTTTGGCTTCCATAACGCCTCCCTGCGCGGTCGCCACACTTACATGTTGAGTTCTCGGGAACTCAAACGTCTCCGTCGACGTTGAGATCATGGGTCCGGAATCATCCGGGTCTCTTCGCGGCCCAAGACGGGCGGTCGAAGCAACAAGTTCAGGTGGACCCCCAATGAAGAAACTATTCGCAGTGCTCTTTGCGTTCCTTCTGTTCGCCGCCGCGTGCGGTGACGACAGCTCAACCGACAACCAGGATCCAACAACGGACTCCGTACCGGCGGCTGACGACGACATGACCGACGACGACATGACCGACGACGACATGACCGACGACGAGGGTTGACGCTCGCCGGTCGGGGCGGGACCCTCGACCCGCTCCGACCAGTTCGCCTTCTCTACGAATTCGCTAC
>JBLIOE010000010.1:0-97592 GCA_047639555.1 Candidatus Aldehydirespiratoraceae bacterium | reverse complement strand
CCGCCATCCGCCATCCGCCATCCGGCGGACCGCGTGAGTTCGTGCGCGAAGCGCGGCGGCTCTACAGTTGACAGATGGCTGCACTCGAATACAAGGCGTTCGACGCCGACAACCACTACTACGAGGCGGAAGACGCATTCACCCGCCACGTCGACCCGAAGATGCACAAGCGATGCATGCAGTGGGCCGAGATCAACGGACGAAAGCGCCTGCTCGTCGGCGGCAAGGTCAACCGGTTCATTCCGAACCCGACCTTCAATCCCGTCGCCCGCCCCGGCTGCCTCGACGACTACTTCCGCGGCAAGGTGGCTCGCGACAACATTGTGTCGGCTTTCGGCGAGCTCGTGCCGATCCCCGACGAGTACCGAGATCGCGACGCTCGCCTCGCCGTAATGGACAAGCAGAACCTCGAATCGTGCTTCATGTTTCCTACGCTCGGGGTGGGCATGGAGTCGGCACTTGAGCACGACACCGAAGCGATGCTCGCCGCGTTCGCCGGGTTCAACAAGTGGGTCGAGGACGACTGGGGCCTGAACTACAAGGACCGCATCTTTACGGCCGGCTACATCACGCTCGCCGACGTCGACTGGGCGTTGGACCAGCTCGACTGGATGATCGAGCGCGACGTTCGAGTCGTCAACATGCGTCCTTCGTCGGTCCCCGACGGCAACGGCGGTCGGCGCTCGCTCGGCCATCCGGCCCACGACCCGTTCTGGAAGAAAATGAACCAGTACGGCATCACGCTGGCCATGCACTCGGGTGACTCTGGCTACGAATTCATCAGCGACTACTGGGGCATGAACGACTCGTTTGAAGCGTTTCGGCAGAACGCATTCAAGTCGTTGCTCACCTACTCGCCCATCTCCGATGCGCTGGCATCACTCATTGCCGAAAACGTGCTGAGTGAACACACCAACATTCGTGTCGCCACGATCGAGACCGGATCCGAGTGGGTCCAGCCGCTCGTCAAGAAGTTCGAGAAGACCTACAAGCAGCAGAAGCACATGTTTGCCGAGGACCCGATGGAGGTCTTCCGGCGCCAGGTGTGGGTATCGCCCTACTACGAGGATGATCTTGTCGACCTCAAAGACAAGCTCGGCGTCGACCACATGCTCTTCGGGTCCGACTGGCCCCATGCCGAAGGCCTGCCCGAGCCGACGGAGTTCATCCACGATCTCCACGAGTTCAACGATGCGGAGATCGAGAAGATCATGCGCACGAACGGACTGGCTCTGACCCAGCGAGCGGTCTAGGTGGCTCGGCCACGCGTCCTGGTCACTCCATGGCGGCGTGAGCTGAAGACCGCGCTCGATCCGGAATGTGATCTGTTCACGATCGCTCCCGATTACACCAATGCCGTGCGGTGGGCCGGAGGACTCCCGATCATTGCGGCCCATGTTGAAGGTGACGAGATCGAGGAGTTGCTCGACACCGTCGATGCCCTGCTGCTGTCGGGCGGCCAAGACATGGATCCGGCCCGATACGGGCAGGACAACACTTCCAGTTGGGGTCCTCGCTCGGATTCCGACGAATTCGATCTTGCCGTTGCTCAAGCCGCGCTCGATCGCGGCTTGCCCATCCTCGGCGTGTGCCGCGGGGCGCAGGTACTGAACGTTGCGATGGGCGGCGACCTGAAGCAAGAGGTGCAGGCGGAGGGCGAGCACGCCCATCCGACGTATGTGGAGATGTATCCGAACCTCCGGGGCCACCGCCATGAAGTGGCTCTCGCCACCGACAGTCGGCTTGCTGGTCTGTACGGCGCCGAGACGATCGACGTGAACTCGCTACATCATCAGGCGATCGGGCGGCTCGCCGACGGACTCCGCATAGCGGGAACTGCGGCCGACGGTGTGGTCGAAGCCGTGGAGGGCGCAGAAGTCGATGTGGTCGCCGTGCAATGGCATCCCGAGATGCTCCACGGCGAGGGCGGTGATGTGTTGTTCGCCGACTTGGTCGAACGAGCCCGCGTCCGTGCCACGATGACGGCGTGAACGACTTCGATCTCGACACCATCCGAATTTCTCTTCACATTCTGGCGGCTTGTGTCTGGGTTGGAGGGCAGGTGGTATTAGCCGCCTTGGTTCCCGTTCTTCGGGAAATCGCGCCGGATGCGCCCCGCAAGGCTGCCAATCGGTTCGGTCGAGTGGCCTGGCCGTTCTTCGCCGTCGCCGTCCTCACCGGCGTGTGGAGTCTGGCCGTGGTCGACGTGGGCGACAAGTCCAGCGCCTACAGCGTCACCCTGGCGGTCAAGCTTGTTGTCGTGGCGGCCACCGGCACCGCGGCGGCGGTGCACCCGCTCACCCCATCGCCCGCGATCCGAGGGATCACCGGAGCGGTTGGCCTCTTCGGCTCGCTCGCTGCGGTGGTCTTCGGCGTCATGCTCGTGTGGGGTTGAACCATGGCCGCTCAATCTTTCACCCAGACCGACGACCAAGGCATCGCCCGTTGTTGGTGGCCGGGTGCGGCCGACGACTATGTCGAGTACCACGACAACGAATGGGGTCGCCCCGTCGTTGGTGATGTGCGGCTCTTCGAGAAGATCTGCCTCGAGGGATTTCAGTCGGGCCTCTCCTGGATCACCATCTTGCGCAAGCGCGAGAACTTTCGGGCCGCATTTGCGGGCTTCGACCCCGAGAGAGTCGCGGCCTTCGGTGAGCCGGACGTTCTGCGGATGCTCGATGACGCAGGCATCGTGCGTCACCAAGGAAAGATCCGCTCCGCGATCAACAACGCCGCCCGAGCACTCGACCTGATTGAAGAGAAGGGCTCGCTGGCCGCCTATTTCTGGGGCTGGGAACCACAGACAATCGAGGGCGACCGCAGTGCCGAATCCCCGGTTCCGGCCACCACTCCCACGTCGACGGCGATCGCGAAAGACCTGAAGAAGCGGGGCTGGAGTTTCGTCGGTCCCACCACCGTCTACGCATTCATGCAAGCGATGGGACTGGTCAATGACCACCTTCCCGGTTGTATGGCTGGCGAGGAGTGCGCCCGCGCCCGGGCCGCGTTGCAGCGACCGAGCTGAGCGGTCCGTTTGGGCCATTGCGGCCCTGCGGTCAGTTGGTACTCTCGGTCACCGTGTCCGAATCTGATCTTGTTTTTAACCTTGTCTGGACTGGTGGCGTATACGACCACCTCCGGTATTTCTTTTTCAGTCTTCTCGATCAGACCGAGTGTCGATACCGGTTCATCGCGAACAATTGCACGCCCAAGTCGATCGAACAGATGCGAGCGTTTGCCGCTGCAACTGACCGGGTCGTTGAGGTGTTCGTCACCGGGGAAGATCGGATGGTTCCCCATGGGACCGCGCTCGACCCAATCTTGGCGGACCGCAACGATGGCGATTGGTTCTGCTTCATCGATGTCGATATCAAGGCGACGGGCCCGTTTGTGATGGATCTCGCCGCCCTCATGGCCAACGCCGACGCGGTGACCTCCGGGAGCGAGGTTTGGACCGACAGCAACGTGCTTCCCGATGGTGATATTGGTTTGGGCGGGCGCCACTTCTACGCCGAGGACGGCTACGTCTTCGGTAGTCCTCACGTCGCGATCTACCGGCGCGACCTCTTGCGCGACACCCTCGACAAGTGGGGTATTGATCTCCACTGCGGCGGCGAAAGTGAAATGTCGCCGGAGACATGGGCGCAGGTGAAGGCCCTCGGCCGCGACTTCATGGCTTACGACACGGCCAAGGTCGCCAACATTCTCTTTCAGGGCGAGGGCCACACGCTCGTGCACGAAGAGCACGACGCCCTTGTCCATATCGGCGGGCTGTCGCACTATCTCGCACCGCCGCAGTTCGACTTCGCCAACGAGGCAACGAGTGGTGAGTTCGAAGGTGAGCCGTTGTGGGTGAAGTTCCAAGGGGTTGAGCTGCGGGCCGCGGTCGCGCGGCTCACCGCCGGAATGTTGAAGGACCTTGCGGTCGGTGCGCCGACGGCTTCGATTCCGGAAGGGCTCGAAGAAGGAACCCGAGCAAAGCTGGAGCTTGTCCAGCGAGAAGTCACCACGATGGTGCACAACGCGCGACCATGGCTGGAACTCACCGGTGAATAACACCCCAGGGAACGGTCAAACGTTCTTCTTCGTTCACATCATGAAAACCGCGGGGATGTCGTTCAACAAACACATCCAAAACAACTTCCCCCGGGAGACGATCTATCCGGGAGCGGCTGACGCCACCGGAGTCGATTACTGGGTCATCAACAAGCTCGCCGAAGCTGCAGTCGCGCAACGTGACGAGATCAAGCTCTGGCACGGACACTTTCCGTTCTTCGTCACGGAATTCGTGCCCGACGCGATCACGCTGTCCGTGTTGCGGGAGCCGGTTGCTCGGATTGTTTCGTTGATCGACCAGCACCGGCGGCTCAATACCACGGACAAGACGATCGAGGAGATCTACGAGGACCCGACCGTCTTTCCGCGAACGATTCACGAGCACCAAACGAAAATGTTCGCGATGCCCAACGGGGCCGGGATCAACGCGTGGACCCAGCCGTATCCAATCGACGACGAAGCGTTCGCGGCGGCGAAAGAACGTCTCGCCACCGTGGATCTTCTGGGGTTCCAAGAGGACTTCGACACATTCCTGGGCCAGCTCGAGACTCGTTGGAATTGGCGGATCGAACCAGTTGAGCGGGTGAACAGCGCTGAGGAACGACCAGTGATCTCTGCGGCGTTCCGCGAGCGGATCATCAATGACAATCCGTACGACATGGCGTTCTACGAATTCGCAAGGTCCAATCTCTAAGCGCCGGTACTCTCCGGCGGTGACCGCTCGCACCACGGCTCCGGAGGAAGCCCCGTTTGCGCCCCTCGATTGGGGATTGCTCCTCGGCGCAGCCTCTATCTGGGGCGGTTCTTTCCTTTTCATGGCCATCGGGCTTGATGCCTTTGAGCCCGGTCTTGTCACGTTTCTCCGGGTTGCGTTCGGGGCGGCAACCCTTCTTCTCGTACCGGCGGCTCGGGTCTCGATTCCTCGTGCCGACATGGGACGAATCGCGCTACTCGGCATCACGTGGATGGCGTTCCCGCTCACCATGTTTCCGATCGCGCAACAGTGGATCGATTCTTCCGTTGCCGGAATGCTCAACGCCGCGATGCCTCTGCTTACGGTGACGATTGCGTGGCTCGGATTTCGAACGCCGACTTCTTCGCGCCGTCTGGTCGGCGTGGGTGTCGGGATCATCGGTATCCTTCTGATCGGCATTCCGGAGGCCACAACCGCGGGCACCAACGCCGTGGGTGTCGCCCTCGTTGTGCTCGCAGTGGCTTCCTACGGCATCGCAGTGAACATCGCGGGGCCGCTCCAGCAGCGACATGGTGCACTGCCGGTCACGGCTCGGGCGCTCTCCTTCGCCACTATCTTGACGGTGCCCTACGGGGCCTACGGTCTGGCCGACTCGTCGTTCGCCTGGGATTCGCTTCTGGCCTGCGGCGCGGTGGGCGCGCTGGGCACGGGTGTCGCCTTTGCCTTTGCGGCCACTTTGACCGGTCGGGTTGGAGCGGTGCGCACATCCATCGTGACGTACGTGATCCCGGTGGTCTCGATCGTGCTCGGGGTGGTCTTCCGTAACGAAACGGTGTCGGTGCTCGCGATGATCGGCACCGGAATCGTGCTCTGCGGAGCCTGGTTATCGAGCCGAACCGCGTAGATCAGATGCGGGTGTCGGGTCGTTCGTAGCTTGTGCCCGGACCGGAGTACGACAGTCCGTATCCCGGCGGGTTCGCCCATTCGATCGGCGGTGGGCTCGACGTGGCCGCCTTCCACCAGGCGACGAGCTGGTCCTCGGCCGCATAGTCGAACGGGTCTTCCATGATCTTCTCGACGATGTCGCCGGGAGGATGTGGATTGTCGGCGAGCCAGCGGGCCGTGCGGGCCACGGCATCACGAGCGGGCACAACATCGGTGTAACCAAGCACGTGGCGCATCGAGCTGATGTCGAACGCTCGATGGTGGGTGGAGGGCTGCATCATCAACGGGCGGGCGGGTATGGCGAGATCCGCGGGCATCGACACGATCTCCCAATCGTGGCCGAGCTCGGTTGCGCAGATCTCGACGACCTGACGCACGGTGAGGATCTCCTCGTCGCCGGCATGGAAGATTCGGCCAGCCGCGGCTTCGGGCTGCTCGACGGCCAAATGGATGGCGTGAGCGAGATTGTCGACATAGCCGAAGCTGTGGGCCGACTGTCCGCCGTCGGCGAGCACGATGTGGGGCCGCCCATCAAGAATGCGCTTGACGATCAACCATTCGCGGGGGGCGAGTTGTCGAGGGCCATATACGTACGGGTATCGAAAGTGGGTGGCGGTGGGGTGGTGCTCGAAGACGTATTGCTCCGTTCGGGCGATCCGGTAGGACTTGCCGTCTTCGTCCTCGCTTGATGTCGGCGCCGTCTCTGGTGTGGGCAACGGGAGGCCGGGCGGCTGATGGGCCCAGGGGTCGAAGTAGCCGCGAAGGGCGGGGCCACCGCCGACCGAAACGAAGTGACCAACTCGCCCGGCGAGCACTTCGGCAATGGTGCGCAGCCGCCCGTAGGTGACAACGGCAACGTCCCAATCCTGCTGGCCGATCGCTTCGGTGAGAGCGTCCGTGTCGCGGACATCGCAATGGATGTGGGGGAGGTGCATGACCTCGTCCACTTCGTGTCCACCCGTGTGACAAATAGTGACCTCGTGGCCGCGAGCTTCGAGCCCGGCGACAATTGGCGGGCCGGTCGGACCGGTACCGCCGATGACAAGGGTCTTCATCTCGGTTGCGCTGACCTAGGTCGGCATGACGTTGCCGCCATCGACGCAGATGGTTTGGCCGTTGACCATCGCACTTTCGTCGCTGGCGAGGAATACAACCGGGCCACACATGTCTTCGGCCTGGCTGTTTCGCTTGGTGGCCGACATGTCGGCGAAGACTTGGTCGAACCCGCCCGGCACCTGCTTGTCGGTGGCCGGGGTCATCACCAGTCCGGGGGCAATCGTGTTGGCCGTGACGCCGTATTTTCCGAGCTCACCGGCGAGCTGGCGGGTGAGTCCGAGAATCGCAAACTTGGTCTGCTGATACGAGTAGGAGCTCAACGACCATGTCTCAGGATCGCCGGGTCCGCCGAGGGCGCCGAGGGGCAGGTAACCGGCGATCGAGCCGATGTTGATGATGCGACCGCGGCCCTTCTTCACCATGGTGGGGGCGAAGGCTCGACACATCAGCCATTGGCCGATCACGTTGACGTCGTAGACGTGACGGAGATATTCGACGCTGTTGTCACCGAGGTCGAGTTCGCCGTAGAGCGCAGCGTTGTTGACGAGTGTGTCGACGGTGCCGAAGGCTTCGAGGACGGTGTCGCGACAGGCATCAACGGAGGCCTCATCGGAAATATCGCAATCGACGAACAGGGCATCGTCGCCGAGCGATTCGGCGACCGCGATTCCCTGCTCGCGGCCGATGTCGACCACGGCAACCTTGGCGCCCTCCTCGACGAAACGCTGGCAGTAGGCCTCGCCGATGCCGCCGCCACCGCCGGTGATGACAGCGACCTGACCGGCTAGGCGTCCGCTCACTGGGTGGTCTTCCCGGCGTATTCGTCGCGCAGGATGCGCTTCAGCACCTTGCCGGTGGGATTACGAGGGATGACGTCGGTGAACTCGACATCCTTCGGCATTTTGAAACGAGCGAGCTTGCCGTCGCAGTGTTCGAGAATATCCTTAGCGGTAATGGCTTCGTCGGACTTCACGACAATGGCCAGCGGCGACTCGCCCCACTTCTCGCTGGGGATGCCGATAACGGCGGCTTCGGTGATTCCGTCCATTGCCATGATGACGTTCTCGATCTCGGCCGGATACACGTTTTCGCCGCCGGAGATGATCATGTCTTTCAGCCGGTCTTGGATGTAGACGAAGCCCTCGGGATCCATGATCGCGATATCGCCGGTCTTCAACCAGCCATCTTCCGTGATGGCCTCGGCCGTCGCTTCCGGACGGTTCCAGTAGCCCGTCATGATGTGCGGACCCTTGATGTAGACCTCGCCGGACTCGTTGGCGCCACACTCGTTGCCGTCTTCATCGACGACCTTCACTTCGGTGTGGAAGAACGCCTTGCCGGTTGAGCCCGCTCGCTCGATCGCATCTTCCGGAGCGATGAGGCAGCCGGGGCCACAGGTTTCGGTGAGGCCGTAGACCTGATGGATTTCGATGTCCATCGCGGCGTAGGTCTCGATCAGCGAGGGCGGCACAGGGGCCGCACCGCTCATGCACCACCGCAGCGACGAGATGTCGTGGTTTTCCTTGTCGTAGGTGAGGAGCATGAAGTTCAACATTGCGGGCACGGCGAGGGTGACGCTGACCCTCTCCTCGCCAAAGATCTCCCAGATCTTCACCGGGTCGAACTCGCTCATGATGATCGCCGTGCCCCCCTTTTGGATCGTGCTCAGCATCGGGTTGAGCGCACCGACGTGGAACAACGGGAGGCAGATGAGATAGCGGTCGCCATAGCGCACGTCGGCCGTGGTGTTGCCGGTGATGACCGACCACAGCGCGGTGAGGTGCGTGTGCATGACACCCTTCGGCAACCCGGTGGTGCCGGAGGTGTACATGATGAACAGAAGATCGTCGTCGCAGGCCGTGACGTTGTGCTCGTCGGTCGATGCCCCGCTGAGGATGTCTTCGTAGCCATCGGCAAATTCGGGTCGGTCGGCGGCTTCGCCGACGTGGATCCACTTGGTGATCTGCGTGCCGTCGGTTCCCCGTGACTGAAGCTCGGTGACGATCTCGTTGAAGGCCGTGCCAAACACCATCGTGGTTGCGCCAGAGTCGGTGAGGATAAACGAGAGCTCGTCGGCAACGAGACGCCAGTTGAGAGCGACGATGACGCCGCCGGCCTTGGCTGCTCCGAAGAACGTCTCGACGAACTCGGCGCCGTTCATGAGCAGGGTGGCCACGCGGTCACCGACGGCGAGTCCACCGTCGGTCAGGCCATTGGCTACTCGGTTGCAACGATCGTTGAGTTGCACATAGTTCTGTCGTTGCCCGGTCGTGATATCGATCACGGCTTCCGTCTTCGGCGTGAGTAGCGCGCGTTTAGTGATGAACAGACCGATGTTGTTCTTCATTGGGGTCCTCTTTCGAGCTCGGCGAGAACGCCGATCGTAGGCCGTATGGTGCCCGTGTGGTGATTGACTGCGTGGTGTTCGATCTCGGCAACGTTCTGGTCCGCTGGGATCGGCGGTTTCTCTTCGAGAAACTCATCGAAGATGCGGCCGAACTCGACTACTTTCTGGACGAAATTCTGACGCTCGATATCAACGCCGATCTTGATCGTGGTGTCCCGCTTGCGGAGGTCACCGCTGAGCTGAGCGCCCGGCATCCCGAGCACGCCGACCTGATCGAAGCGTTCCGGCTGCGTTGGCCAGAGACACTCGGCCCGATCATCGAGGATTCGGTTGTGATTCTCGAGGAGCTCACCACGCTCCCGGTCAGCCTCTTGGCCCTCAGCAACTGGGGCAAGGACACCTTTGCCGCCGCCGAACCCCACCTTCCTTTCTTGCGGCACTTCGAAGGTCTGGTGATCAGCGGCCGCGAGGGAGTCGTGAAGCCGGATCCGGCAATCTTCGGGCTCCTGTGTAAGCGCCACGCTGTGACCCCCGAACGCGCGGTGTTCATCGACGACAGCGCGGCCAACATCGAAACGGCCGTGGCGCTGGGCTTCGAGACCGTGCACTTCCTGTCTTCCGCCCAATGCCGCACGGCGCTGATCGACCTCGGTCTCGCCCTACTCCCGTCGCCGTCGTAGCCTGCCGCCATGGACGACGTGCTGCACATCGAAGTTGCCGACGAGGTCGCCCTCGTCGTGATGAACCGACCGAAGAGCCGGAATGCCCTCAACTCGGCGCTACTGGGAGGCTTGCGGGCTTCCTTGCAGGCGCTCGACGAGCGAGACGATGTCCGCGCGATCGTGCTCACCGGTGCCGATCCGGCGTTCTGTGCCGGACTCGACCTGAAGGAACTCGAGGGCGGTGGGTCGATCTCCTCGGGAACAAACGACGGCCATCCGTTCCCGGCCGATATGTCGACTCCCGTGATTGGCGCTGTGAACGGCCCGGCGGTCACCGGCGGACTCGAGATTGCCCTTGCGTGCGACCTGCTGATCGCGTCTGAACATGGCTCGTTTGCCGACACTCACGCCCGAGTAGGGATCCTTCCCGGTTGGGGACTCTCGGTCGAGTTGCCGAAAGCCGTCGGCGTCCGCCGGGCCCGGCAGATGAGCTTCACCGGCAACTATGTGCACGCGTCGCAAGCTCTTGAATGGGGCCTGGTGAACGAGGTCGTCTCGCACGAGTCATTGATCCCCCGGGCCCTTGAGCTCGGTCAAGACATGGCCACTGTCCCAGCGCCCGCCTCGGCCGCGATGAAACGTCTCTACTGGGCCACCCAATCGGTCAGCGCCGGTGAGGCGCTCATTGTCGAGACGGAAGTGAATCGGCAGTGGTCGGCCTCCGGCGGATTTGATCCGAGTCGGTTGGCCGAGAGCCGCAAGGCAATCCAAGCCCGCGGTTCGGCACAGAAATAGTCAGAAAACAGGCAGTCAACTTGTGGCAGAATGACTGCCATATGTATGGTCTCGCCACGTCTATCCTCTCGAAGGAGACCTGATGTCAGGCGATACACCAATGCGGAGCCACGCGGCGACGCTCCCGGCGCCCGAGTTCCCGAACCCCGCCTTCGCGACCCCGGTACCGCTCGCCCAGGCCAAGGTCGCAATCGTTACTTCGGCCGCCTTGCACCGCGCCGATGATGAGGCCTTCACCGAAGGCGACACCGGCTACCGCTTTGTGCCGCGTGAGGCCCGCGATCTGGTGCTCGGTCACTGGAGCCCAAACTTCGATCGAGCGGGATTCACCGCCGATCTCAACGTGGTCTTTCCGATCGATCGGTTGGAAGAACTCGCCGAGCAGGGCGTGATTGGTTCAGTCGCCGAACGCCACGTCTCGTTCGCAGGCAACCAGCCCGATGATCTAGCGACGATCATCCACGACTCCGGCCCAGCGGCGGCGGCTGAGCTCAAAGCCGACGGCGTCGACATCGTCTTACTCACACCCGTTTGACCGCTTTGTACGCGCACCGTGTGTGTGCTCGCTCACCTCTTCGAAGCTGCCGGTATCGCCACCGTCGCTCTGGCTTCCATGCTCCCGGTTGCCGAACTCGTCGCCGCCCCTCGCACCCTGCACAGCGAATTCCCGCTCGGCCGGCCGCTGGGGAAGCCGAACGATCCCGAATTCCAGCACGACGTCATCGCTCGCGCGTTTGCGTTGCTTGATGCGCCGTCCGGGCCCGTGCTTGAGAGCCATCCCGTGGTGCTCGAAGACACGTCGGAGGCGGTTTCGTGCCGGCTGCCACCCGCGTTCGATGGGGATGCGTCTCCGGCGGTGCTCGAGGCCAAAGGTATTCGCAAGGCCTACGACCGCATCAACGAGCGCCGCGGTGTGACCAGCGTCGGCCGCTGTATGGACGCCGATGGTGTTCCTGCGGCGATCGAGGCGCTGGAAGCGATCGTGGCGGGTACGCCGTTCAAAGAGGCTGGACTCCCAGGCCGAACAATCGCGGTCTGCCACGACATCCGCACGTACTACGAAGAGGCCGCCGTCGAACTCTCTACCGGTCCCATCGGCACGGGGCGCGCGATTGAGTCGTGGTTCTTCGATGAGACCGAAACCGGCAAGGTCGTGCTCGCCGCCCGCAAGGCCATGGCCGATGCCGGTGCGCCCTTCCCGTTCTGGTTCTACATGGCCCCCGGTCAACGATGAGCGCAGATGTCCTTCCCACGGTTGATGGCCGGCGGGCCCGACGAGATCAGAACCGGGAGAAGGTCGTTGACGCGATGCTTGAGCTCTATCGAGAGGACAACCTGCAGCCGTCGGTGGCGGCGGTAGCCGACCGATCCGGCGTTTCTCACCGCTCGGTCTTTCGCTATTTCGAAGACCTCGACCAGCTCCATCGCGTCGCGATAGAACGACAGAATCGGGCGACGGCTGAATACCTCCGCTTGAGTAAGATTGGGCAAGGGACGATCGAGCAACGGATTGCCGGGATTGTCCAGAACCGGCTCGAGCTCTACGACGTGGCGGCTCCCGTTGCCCGCGTGGCCCACATGCTGGCGGCAACCCAGCCCGTGATCCTCGATCACATCCGCGACATGTCGGAGCTGGCGGTCGATCAGGTGAAACGTCACTTTGCACCAGAGATCAAGGCTCATGCGCAAGGCGAGGTCGTGGCGGCCTCCGTGGCGTTCATCGTGTCGATGGAGTCGATGGAAACTCTCGATCAGATCTACCGGCTCGATCGTGAACAGATGGCGGCGGCGATGACACTCACCGTCACTCAACTACTCGGATAGATGGAGATGGCCATGGAAGTTGTTCTACTTGGTACTGGTTCACCGATGCCCGACGCGAATCGCGCCGGGCCGGCCACGCTCATCAAGGCGGGCGAGGGCGGATTCGAACAGCTCCTCTTCGACGCGGGCCGAGGTTGCATGATGCGTATGGCCGCGGCGGGTTCGATGCCGAACTTTCTCAGCGGCATCCTGATCACCCATCTCCACAGCGATCACCTCACGGACCTCAACGACATGATCACGACTCAGTGGATCATGAGCAATGAGCCGACACCACTGAAGATCTGGGGCCCGGTCGGAATCAAGCACTATGTCGACAAGATGATGGAGGCGCTCGCGCCCGACGTCGGGTATCGCATCGGGCATCATGACGACCTCACCTGGGCGCCAGTCCTCGAGATCACCGAGGTGAACCCGGGCGACTCGTTCGAGATCGGGGCGATGTCGGTTTCCGTCTACGAGACCTGTCACGCTCCCGTCGAACCGGCCGTTGGTTATCGCGTTGAGCGCGAAGGCAAGGTTGTGGCGATTGCCGGCGACACGATTCCGTGCGTCGGCCTGGATGCACTCACGAAGGACGCCGATATCTACGTGCAAACCGTGATCCGGGATGACCTCGTGAAGCTGGTTCCCGCCCGGAGGCTCCAGGATATTCTCGACTACCACTCATCGGTGGCGCAGGCGGGCCAGACCGCAGCGAAGAACGGTGTGAAGAAGCTCATGCTGACGCACTATGTCCCCGCGCCCGCCGAAGACCAGTACCCCGAGTGGATCGCTATCGCCGCCGAACACTTCGACGGCGAGATCATCATGGGCAACGACCTCACCAGCGCCTCAACTGGGGTCTGACCCCCACTCCTGTTCTGAAGCCTGAGTCGCGCTATGCGCGATCCGGGCTTCACAGATGCAGGGGGCGGGAGGGTTAGCAGTCGACCGCGTTTTCGGGGACAGCGCCGAGAATGCTCTCGGCGAAGGCGAACGTGTGAGCCGGGCTCACCATCGCGTGCTGGCTGCCCGCGTGAATGTCGCGGAAGGCCCGCTGGAACGCACCGTCGCGTAGAGCAGCGGTGCCGATGTGGCGGTAGAGCTTCTGCAGGGCCTCCGTGGCGGCCTGGGTGAACCACGTGGTGGCCTGGAGGGCTTCGCTGACGGCGCCATGGTCGGGGTCGCCGTTGTGAGCGGACATCTCGGCCTTGGTGAACGACGCTCGAATCCAGTGGTCGCCGGCCCGGAAGAGACTCTCAGCCTCGGCCAGGTCGTATTGGAATCGCGGATCTTCGACCAGGCCCGTCTTGCCCGTCATCCGTTTCTTGGTCTGGGCGATCACCGCGGCTTCGTCGATGCCTCGCCGCATTACTCCGAGGGCCCATCCGGCGTGGCCGATTTCGGTGAGGAACAAGATGCCGAGATCGAACTGCGGCCCGCCGCGATGACGAGTGAAGTCGAACATCGAGAACGTGCGATCGGCGGGCACGTTGCTGTTGATGTTGTAGTCGTATGAGGCGGTGGAGCGAAGGCCCATTACGTCCCAATTGCCGATGATCTCCGCCTCCGACTTGGGCACGACGGCGAAGATGAAGTCGGGGTTTCCCTCCGCCGGAACGGTGAATGACCCGCAACCGGCGTAGTCAGCGTGTTCGAGTCCGGAACCAAAGGAATAGCTGCCG
The DNA here is from genome assembly GCA_047639555.1 of Candidatus Aldehydirespiratoraceae bacterium. Taxonomy (GTDB): domain Bacteria; phylum Actinomycetota; class Acidimicrobiia; order Acidimicrobiales; family Aldehydirespiratoraceae; genus JAJRXC01. The sequence continues at coordinate 83,546 of JBLIOE010000010.1, read as the reverse complement.
GTGATGTCGAAGCCGGTGTCGTTCGGCACGGCCGTGCCGTTTGGGGCGAACTGGCCAGCCACGAGGGGCACGCCGTCGGCAAACATGACATCGGTGAAACTGTCGGGACAGTAGGAGCTGAAGTAGGCGGTGGCGGTGGCCCCGGCCATGACGACCCAACCAATCGAGCCGTCGGCTCGAGCGAGTTCGGCGAAAACATCGAGGCTGTCGGCCGCGTTGAGTTCGGTACCACCCACTTCCTTGGCCACCAGGGCGCCGTACAATCCGGCCTCTTTGCAAAGGCGAACGGCTTCATCGGTCATCGGGGTGCCGGCGGCTTCGGCTTTGCTTCCCTCCGCATCGAGGGCGGTCCGAATGTCGCGGGCGGCATCGAGCAAGCTGGTCATTTCTGGCCTCCGAATGGGTAAAGCCTTGAGAATAGAACTCGTTCTCGTTTGTAGCGAGTCGAGGAGGTGGCGGTAACTTCCGTGGCGATGGCTCTTGATCCTCAGACACCCGTACTTGTCGGCGTCGGCGCCGCTCACCAGCGTGACGATGAGCCGGGTGCCGGCCTCGATACCACCCAGCTCATCGTTGAGGCGGCCCGGCTGGCGGTGGCCGACTCTGGCGCTCCCGGCATGGGTTCCCGGGTGGGGTGGATAGGAGCAACGCGAGGCCTGTCGAACTTGCCGGCTGCCGCGAACAGAGTGGCTGAGGCCCTCGGCGTCGATGCGCACACGGTTGCTGCCAACGTTGGCATTCCCCAACAGACCCTTATCAACCGAGCGCTCAATGCCCTCCAAGCGGGCGACACCGACATCGCGATCGTGTGCGGCGGCGAGACGAAGTATCGCGACGATGTGGCCCGTCGGGCCGGGGTCGATCTGGCCGCACACGACCAAGAAGGGTTGGCGCCCGATGTCGAGATGCAGCCCGAGGGGGAGATTGTCGCCCGGCCCGAGATCGAGATCGGCATGGTCGCTCCGGTGCAGCAGTACGCGATCATCGATAGCGCTCGTCGCGCCGCTGAAGGTTGGTCGCTTGACGAGCACCGCACCGACATCGCAACGATCTGGAACGGCTTCAATCAGGTCGCTCGAGGGTTTACCCGCGCCGACTTTGGCGATCCGATGTCGATCCAAGACATCCGCGATCCAAGCCCAACCAATCGACCCATCGCTTTTCCCTACAACAAGTGGCACAACAGCCAATGGGGAGTCGACCAGGCGGCTGCGATGGTGTTCTGTACGGTCGCCGTTGCAGAAGAGATGGGCGTGCCGCGAGATCGTTGGGTCTTCCCCCACGTCGGCCTCGAGTCGTCCTTGTCGCTCTCGTTGTCTCGTCGAGCGGAGCTACATCGCTGGCCCGCGATGCGCCTCCTGGGCGAAGCGGCTGCGTCCCACATCGGTCGCCCGATCTCCGAGATCGACCATGTGGAGCTCTATAGCTGCTTCCCCGTGGCCGTCCGTGTGCAGCAAAAGGAACTCGGCCTCGACCCCTCCCAAGTGCCCACCCTCACGGGTGGCATGGCGTTCGCCGGTGGGCCGTTCAATAGCTTCGTCTTTCAGGCCCTGGTTGCCATGGTGGAGAAGCTTCGATCTGACAGTGGCTCGTGGGGTGCGGTTTCGGCCGTCAGCGGCCTTCTCACAAAGCCCGCGCTCGCGGTGTGGTCCACCGAACCGCCCGCCAACGGACTCCTCGTCGCCGACCTCGTTGAGGAAGCGCGCGCCGCAACCTCCGTCGCCCCTCTGGACGAGAACCCCGACGGTGAAGGAGTCGTGGCGAGCTACACCGTCATCTATGCGGGAACCGATCCGGCTCGCGTGTGCGCGATCGTCGACCTCGACTCGGGCGAACGAGCGGTCGCCGCGGTGGATGACCCTGAATTGGCCAGCCAAGGCGTAACCGAAGAGTTGATCGGCACCCGCGTGCGAGTGACCGGCCGCGCTCTTTTCGTCTAGCCAACGCCCCATCCAATCTCTGCACCGTTTCGCGCCGCCGGCGGCGCGAAACGGTGCAGAGATTGGATGGGGCGTATTGGCGTGTCGGTCTAACTGAGCCCGAGCTCGGCCATGCGGTCGAGCACCCGCTCACGCTCGTCATCGATGACAGTGGTGTCGCCATGGCCGGTGTGGACGATGGTGGCACCCGGAAGGGTGAGCAGCTGGTCTCGGATCGATCGCAGGATCGTGGGCTCGTCGCTATAGCTGCGCCCGGTGGCGCCCGGGCCGCCACAGAAGAGTGTGTCGCCCGAGATCAGTCGGCCCGCGACGACGTCGTGGAAGCAACAGCAGCCGGGGGAGTGGCCGGGCGTGTGCACGATGCCGACCTCGTGGCCACCGGCCGACAATGTCGTGCCAGGTACAACTTCGCCATCGGGTGAGGCATCGGGGTACACCACATCCCAGAGCATCCGGTCGTCGGGATGGAGCAGGATCGGGGCGTCGACGGCATCACGCAACGCCGTGGCCGCGTTGATGTGGTCGTTGTGGCCGTGGGTGAGGACGATGGCACTCACCTTCCGCCCGTTGATTGCATCAACGATCGGCTGATGGTCGTGGGCCGCGTCGAACACCATCACCTCGCGGTCGTCGCCCGCTAGCCAGATGTTGTTCGTGACGGCCCATTCGCCGCCATCGAGAGCGAACATGCCCTCGGTCGTAATGAGTTCGATCGTCATGTGGGTACCGGTCTCTAGATCTCGACGACGGAACGGAGGACTTCGCCGCGCTCCATCTTGTGGAACGCCTCTTCGACGTCTTCGAGCCCGATCGTCTCGGACACAAAACCTTCGAGGTCGAGTCGACCTTGTAGGTAGAGGTCGATCAGCATCGGGAAGTCTCGCGACGGCAGGCAGTCGCCGTACCAACTCGACTTGAGGGCTCCGCCTCGGCCGAACACTTCCTGGAAGGGGAGGGTGATCTCCATCTCCGGCGTCGGCACACCCACCAGCACGACGGTGCCGGCCAGATCGCGTGCTTCGAAGCACTGCTTGTAAACCTGGGGCAGGCCGATCGCATCGATACACACATCGGCGCCGAAGCCGTTGGTGTACTCCTGGATCTTGGCTACGGGATCTTCGTTCGACGAGTTGACGGTGTGGGTCGCGCCAAAGCCTTTCGCCCACTCGAGCTTCTGGTCGTCGAGATCGACGGCAACGATGACGGAAGCGCCGGCGAGCTTGGCGCCCGCGATGGCTGCGTCGCCCACACCGCCACAACCAAACACGGCAACGGTGTCGCCGCGGGTGACGCCACCAGTGTTGATCGCGGCGCCAATGCCGGCCATCACGCCACAACCGAGCAAGCCGGCTGCGGCGGGGGAGGCCGACGGGTCGACCTTGGTGCACTGGCCGCTAGCGACGAGTGTCTTCTCGACAAAGGCGCCGATGCCCAAGGCGGGAGAAAGCTCCGTGCCGTCTTCCAGGGTCATCCTCTGTTCGGCGTTGAACGTGTTGAAGCAGAGATGCGGCTTGCCCTTGTTGCAGGCTCGGCAGGTGCCGCACACGGCGCGCCAGTTCAGGATCACGAAGTCGCCGGGTTCGACCTCGGTCACGCCGTCGCCGACGGATTCGATAATGCCGCTGGCCTCATGGCCGAGCAGGAACGGGAACTCGTCGTTGATGCCGCCTTCTCGGTAATGAAGATCGGTGTGGCAAACGCCGCACGCTTGAATCGCCACGACCGCTTCGCCGGGGCCAGGATCGGGAATCACAATGTTCTCGATTGTGACCGGCTGACCTACCGCCATTGCCACGACACCCTTGACCGTTTGCGCCATCTTCATGCTCCTTAAGAGACCTACAGCCGACCCGAAAGGAACGGCGTGCGAACGGCGAAACCGTAGTTCGCTGGGGAGGTCGTTGCGAGGGAGTGGTCAGCTCGCGAGTAGGGGCTCGACTCGGCTCCACTCGCCGGGCACAACACCGAGCATTTCGTCACGGCCGACCGCCTCAAGATCGTCGAACTCAAGACCGGCGAGTTCTTCGATTATGGCGTCGTAGTCGTCGTGCAGAATTGTGTTCGTGGGGTCGAGTCCGCTCACAATCGCGAGCCCAGTCGGCTCGACATCGACGGTGGTGACCGTGAGGTCGGGGCGATGGCGCCGCAGTGCCACAACCACCTTCCACACGTCGCCTGACCAGACAACCGTGGAGCGTTCGCGGGCCGAGGTCTTCTTGTCGATCGGGAGACAGTCGTGGATAAGGATGACGCCGCCGGGGTGCGAGTGGCGCTCGACGTTGGCGACGTCGCGCAGCGTCTGTTCGTGAAGATGAAGGCCATCAACAAACGCGAGGTCGATCGTGCCGCCGAGAAGCGAGACGAGTTCAGGATCAGCGAAGAAGTCGTCGCTGGTAGTGGGGACGATCACCGTGTTGTCGGGCGGGTTCTTCACCTTGGGCTCGGGGTCCACACCGACCGTGCGGGTGCCGGGTCGAACGAAGCTCAGTGAGTGGCCCTCGTGAACGCCAATCTCCAGATACCGCTCGGGCTGCACGATCTCATGCGCTCGGCGAAGCAAGCCGTAATAGGTGCTGATGTCGTTGGTCTTGCTCATGTGTTCTTGTCCGTGGAGTTCTGGGAAACGGGGGTTAGGCGCGACGGCGCCAGTGCACGCCAGTCCAGTCGATAGAGACGATCTCGTCGGTGATGCCGTGGCGCTCGCGATAGTCGGTGCAGGCCTGGCGGCAGGGCTCCCACGCGCCATAGTCGTCGACGATCACGTAGCCGCCGACGCTGAGCTTCGGGTAGAGCGCTTCGAGTGCATCCATCGTCGATTCGTACATGTCGCCGTCGAGACGCAGGATCGCCAACTGTTCGACAGGCGCGGTCGGCAACGTGTCGCGAAACCAGCCTTCGAGGAATTGCACCCGGTCGTCGAGTAGCCCGTAGCGGGCGAAGTTGGCTCGAACCTGGTCGGCCGAAACGGCGAGCGTGGGCACGTCGGACATGTCGTGACCGATGTCTTGGGGGAACGCTGCGGCGTCGGGAGCCGGGAGGCCCTGGAAGCTGTCGGCCACCCAGACTCGGCGGTCGGTGTCGCCCCATGCTTCAAGCATTCCCCGCATGAGGATGGTGACGCCGCCACGCCAGACTCCGGTTTCGATGAAGTCGCCGGGAACACCGTCGGCCATTACGGAGTCGACGCAGGCGCGGACGTCGGCAAGGCGTTGCTGCCCAACCATGGTTTCTGCGGCCGGCGGCCAGTCGTTGCCGTCAGCGCGTTTCTCGGCGTCGCCGCCGAGGCGGGTGAGACGCCAGCCGTTGGTCTTGAGCGTGGCGCGAAGCGTGTCGTTGTCGCCGGGCCAGCCGGCCAGGTCAACATCGTGGGCTTCCTCGGCCAGGAACAGCTCGCGGGTGAGACACCCCATCAGGAGATCGACATATCGATCGCGGAGCATGGCGGCCGAAGAGGCGGCCTGGGGAGAGAGGGAAGTGTCGGAGGCGGACATCGCCTCGAAGCCTATTGAGGGCGGGGAAGAACCCAGATCCCGTGTGGCGCGGAAGGGAAGAAGGCGAGGATCCGTTCTTCGTGAAGCGTGAACCCGAGCCGGACGGCCACCGCCTGCGATGCCGTGTTTGCGGGGAGGATGACACTCACCAACTGGTCGACGCCATGGTTCGCGAACGCCCAGTCGATCGTCGCTCCGCCGGCTTCGGTCGCATAACCCTGGCCCCAATGAGCGGGATCGAACGACCAACCACATTCGAGACCCGGCCAGTCGGCTCGCTCGGGTCGGTGCGTGCCCGCTCGGCCGATCATCTCGCCGGTGGCTTTCAACTCAACCGCCCACTGGCCCGACCCGCGCAGTGCCCATTGGCCCCGGTGATGAGCCATCTGGGCCCACGCGGCTTCACGGTCGAACTCGTCGGCGATATGGAGCGACGCTCGCACCTCAGCCGTGTCGTGAATCTCGAAGTAGCGGTCGAGGTCGGCTTCGGTGAAGGGCCGAAGGATCAGTCGGTCGGTTTCGACCGTAGGGCACTCGGGCATTTCGCAATCCTGCCACGCGGCGACCTACCCTCCGCACCGATATGTCCTGGCTTCTCGACGAACACACCGAGCTCGAATCTGTTGGCCGCGGCCGCTATCGGCGCCAGATCGACGACGGAGAGTTCTGGGGAACCGGAAGTCCGTTCGGTGGGTATCTAATGGCGCTGGTGTTTCGAGCCATGGAAGTCGAGGTGGCCGACCCGACTCGACTGCCCCGGGTCTACTCACATCAATTCCTGCGGCGAATTCCGGTGGGGCCTCTCGAAATCGAGGTCACCAACGAACGGATCGGAGCGCTCGTGCACTCCGTGACCGCTCGATTGAGCGCGGCGGGCGAGATGGTCGGTGTCGCGACCGGGATGTTCATCGGCGAGCGGGAAGGGCCCGACTACCTCGACGAGCCAATGCCCGACGTCGAGCCGCCCCGCGAACCAGACGGCACGGTCGTGCCTGGATGGGCGACCAATGTGCATGGGCGTTTCACTCCCCACCGTCGTTTCGGTGAGGACGGAGCGGTCGTGCCCAACGAAGATGGCGGCTGGCTTCGTATGAACGAGCCCGGTGATTGGGATCATCGACTTGCCCTCATGGCGAGTGATGTTTGGCCGCCGCCGGTGATTCGTCACCCGGACCGGATGTGTGCGACGCCGAGCCTCCACCATGTCGTGCACTTCGGCCCTGATGTTGCTGGCACCGCCGACCAGGCGCTCCTTGTTCGCCATCGCGCTGCTCGCGGCCACGCCGGGCTGACCGACGAGGAGATTAGCCTCTGGGCCGACGACGGGCGCCTTCTTCTCAAAGCCCGTCAGCTCCGTACTGTGGTCGACCTTTCTCGTATTGACACCTCCAGTTTCACGTGAGGCGACGCCCAATATCGGTCCTCGAGGGGCGTGGTCTCCGCGGACCACTTGAGTAGGGCAGGATGTCGGTTCGGTCGACAGGAGTCACAAAATGAAGTTCGGAATCGGATTCGCCAACATTATGAATTTCGGCACGGGCGCCGGCGCGGCCGAACTCGGCCAAGCAGCTGAAGCTGCCGGATTCGAGTCGTTGTGGACGGTCGAACACATCCTCTACCCCGAGGGCTACGAATCGACCTACCCGTACTCGCCCGACGGAAAGATGCCGGGTACTGGCGACTCGCCGATCCCGGACCCTCTGATCTGGCTCGCCTACGTCGCCGCCAGCACAACCACGCTCAACCTCGCGACCGGCATCTCGCTCCTGCCTGAGCGTCACCCTGTCACCTACGCCAAAGAGGTCGCCACTCTCGACAACATGTCCGGTGGCCGCCTGATCCTGGGCGTCGGTATTGGCTGGCTCAAGGAAGAGTTCGCAGCGCTCGACGTCCCTTGGGAAGGGCGCACCCGCCGTACTGAGGAGTACGCCGACGTCATGCGGGCGCTCTGGGCATCCGACGACGTGTCCCACCACGGAGAGTTCATCAACTTCGACCACATCTCATCGAACCCCAAGCCGACCAACGGTTCGGTTCCGATCCACATTGGCGGTCACAGCAAGGGTGCGGCCGAACGTGCCGGTCGTATGGGCGACGGCTTCTTTCCCGCGAAGGGTGACGTGAAGGAGCTCTTCGAGGTGGCCCGTCAAACCGCGGCTGACGCGGGCCGTGATCCAGCGGCCATCGAAATGACCAGTTCGCACGACGGCATCTTCGGCGCCGACCCGGCTGCGGCCGTCGAAGAAGCCGCGAGCTGGGGTATGGATCGCATGATCATCCCGGCCTTCATGTTCCTCGGCAACCCCGCCGAAAAGATGGCCCCCTGGTCCGAGCTCATCGCCGCCCACAGCTAATTCCCAAGGTTCTGTGAACGGAAACCGGCGCAGAGCGCCGGTTTCCGTTCACAGAACGTCAGGTGGGGCGGTGGAGGGGGCGGCTGTGGTCCCAGTCGGCGAGGAGGCTGCGGAGTGCAGTGATGAGGATCAGCGGCACATCGAGCATCGGATGGTGCCCGGCCGTTGGGAGCTCGATCACCGGCGCGACGCGGCCGAGCTGGTTGTACATGTAGTCGCCGATGTCCGGCGTGACGAGACCGTGCTCGCAGCGCAGCAAAGCGACCCGGCAAGTGATTTGCGAGAGATACTCGGCGGCGTCGCGCCGGCGGGGCACAAAGATGCGTGAGTCGAACTTCCAGCGCCACATGCCATCGTCGTCACGGCGGAGCGAATGGGTCGCGACGTGCTCCTTCACATAGGGCAAGTAGAACTTTTGTTCCGGGATCGTGCGGAAACGCTCGATCGGGCCGGAGGGGTCGTCGTAGGCCCGGTCCTTCTGGAACAAGTCAGTGGCCCGGCCGACCGACACCTCAGGGTCGACCTCGACCACTGGTGAGTCGATGATCACTGCACCGGCGAGCAGCTCAGGATGTCGTGCCGCGGTGGCCATCGTGACGAATCCGCCCATCGAGTGGCCAACGAGAATCGGTGGTCCGTTGAACTGGGCATCAGCGATGACGGCGGCAACCTCGTCACACCAGGTGTCGAGGGAGTACTCCGGCCGCCGGTCGCTGTCGCCGTGTCCAGAAAGATCGATTGCCGCGATCGAGTGATCGGCCAGAAAAGCGGGCGCGACATGGCTCCACCAGTGTGCGTGTGCGGCCCCGCCGTGGACAAAGACGATGCCGGGGCGGTTGGCGGCTCCCCACGACAGATAGTTGATCGACGCGCCGTCGACTTCCACTTGGCGAGCGGTAGGCGCGGCCGCGAGCGCGTTCGTGAACCAGCTCGGCGTGTCGGTCATAACCCAAACGCTAGCGGCGACTACGAGGGCCGATGTCGTCCATCGTGGTGGTGATGATCGCGTCGCCGAGGAGCTGCCGAGCGAAGATCAGGGCGGTAGCGGCGACACCGGCCGCGACCAAGAAGCCGACGCCCAAGCTGGCGATATCGCCGATCGCGCCGATCATTGGCCCGCCGATGCCAAACGCGAGGTCGAAGAAGAGGGAGAAGCTGCCAATGGCCTGGCTCCGCTCCTCCTCTGGTGCGCGGTCGACGACGAGGGCGAACAGTGCCGGAAAGAGGAACGTCTGGGCGACGGCCAGGATTGCCGCGGCAACGTAGGCGCCCGTTGTTTCCTGCCAGAGGAACAACGTGACGAGGCCAGTGATGCCGAACGAGAGTGAGATCCGCGTCGTCATGAGGGGCCCGAGCCGGTCGGGAAGTCGAGCCGCTCCGAAGCGGAGAACGACCACCACCGCCCCGAAGACCACGAACAGTCGCTCGGGGTGCTCCATGCCGATGCGCTCGCCGTGGATCACGGCGAAGGCGAGGAAACCGGTGTACCCCAAGAGGCCGCCGAACAGCATGAAACCGGGGCGGATTGCGGCGGGATGAATGAGTCGCCGCAACGTTGGGAACGGTGGGTGACTGTCGGGTGCGCCTGGGGCGGTCGAGCCGATGATCGCGGCGACGCCGGCGAGACATCCGGCCACCAGCCACACTGCGTCGGTGCCGTATTCATCTCGTAGCCATCCTCCGAGGAGCGGGCCGACGAGCAACGATCCGTAGATCGTCAGCGAGAAATAGGAAGCGGCCTCGGCCCGGCGATCGTCGGGTGATAGATCCTGGATGGAACTGGCGATACCCACGAAGACGGCCGCTTCACCGATGCCAGTGACTGCTCGGATAGCGATGACGTGAGGGATCGATGTTGCCAGGGCGGTGAGTGCCGTCATTGCGCCCGCGAGTAGCGCGCCCGAGATGACCAGAGTGCGTCGGCCCAGACGGTCGCCGAGCGGCGCAATGAAGGGACGGATCGCCGCGGCGGCGAGGCCAAACGAACTCACCGCGATGCCGACCTCAAGATTGCGGCCGCCCAACTCCTCTTCAACGAAGAGCGGAAGCACCGGCAGGGTCATGTTGAGACCCAAGAAGTAGAACGCCGCTGCTCCACACAGCGCGAAAAATCGCGGTGTGAGGAGTTGAGTCGGCATCGGGGGAGCCTCGCCCGTCAGTGTCGCAGCGACAACCTGGCGCCCGAGGAACTCAGCATTGCTGGGTCCCGTGGCAGGCCGTTTCGATCGAAGCCGTCGAGCAGCGAGGCGGCGTTGGGATATTCGCCTGCGGACATTCCGAAGGTGACGGCCATCGAGCCGAGCAGCGCGGCCACGGTGCCGCCGGCCGCCTGCCACGCCTCGCGCCCCAGTGACCCGTCGCGCTTGGCCAAACGGTCGCCGGCCTCGTCAACACATAACGGAACATGGGTCCAGACCGGTTCGCTCGCTCCGAGAAGGTCGTAGAGGTGGGCTTGTCGGCCGGTGGAGTCGAGCAGGTCGCTGGCCCGCACAACTTCTTCCACGCCTTGGGCAATGTCGTCGACGACAACGGCGAGGTTGTAGGCCGGAGTGCCGTCGCCCCGGTGGAGAACGAAGTCGTCGACCGGGCCGACAACATCTCCGACCTGGGTATCGACGAATGGACGGGCATCGACCTCGGTGCGCAGCCGCAGCGCCGGCGGTCGGTCCCGCGCCTCCCTCTCTCGGGTTTCGGCGGCCGAGAGCTGGCGGCAGGTGCCAGGGTAGATGCCGACCGTTCCGTGTGGTGCCGCGGCCGCTTCGCGGATCTCGCGCCGCGAGCACCAGCAGCGATACGTGCGGCCCGCGGCACGGAGGTCCTCGATGACAGAGTGGTAGGCGTCAAGGCGGTCGGTCTGACGCATTTCGTCGCCGTCGAAGTCGATACCGAGCACCGCGAGATCACGTCGTTGGGACGCCTCGTGCTCCGCCGCGGCAGTCACATCGAGGTCGTCCCAGCGAAGAAGGAACGCACTCCCGCTCTGTCGAGCGCAGAGCCACGCCAGCACCGCCGTCCGCAGGTTGCCGATGTGGAACGTCCCGGTAGGACTCGGTGCGTATCGGCCGACTGTCACCGACGAATCGTGCCACGGGACGGTGTTCGGTACGGTCGATGGGGTCTCGGCACAATCAGAATCGGGAGGTGAGCGCGTGCGGCGATGGATCACTGGGATGTTGACCTGCGTGCTCGCGGCATCGATGTTTGCGCCCGCCTCCGGCGAGGTCGAGGCCAGCAGCGACCGGGCATTCCCCGGCGCTGAGGGGTTTGGCGCGGATGCCCTCGGTGGTCGTGGCGGCGATGTTTATGTCGTGACCACGCTGGCCGACGCCGGCCCCGGAAGTCTGCGAGAGGGTCTCGGCACCGCCACCGCCCCGCGAACAATCGTCTTTGAAGTCGCCGGGTATATCGACCTGGCGTCGCCTCTGCGCTTCGTTGGCAGCCATCTCACAATTGCCGGGCAGTCGTCGCCCGGCGGTGTCACGATCGCTGGTTATCCGTTCGAGGTGGTGAACAGCGAGCACATCGTGATTCGCTACATGCGATTCCGGCCGGGAGACCGGAATGCTGCGGCGGTGCCTGGCAAACCTGGTCGCGGCAACGCCGACCTCGTTGGTGACGCGACGGATGCGCTCACCATCATCGGGTCGTCCAACGTGATCGTCGACCATGTGTCGGCGTCGTGGAGCATGGACGAGACGCTCTCGGTAACGAAGTCCGCCAACGTCACCGTCTCCCATTCGATCATCTCCGAGAGCCTCAACGACTCCTTCCATACGGAAGGGACACACGGCTTCGGTTCGCTCGTTCGCGGCACCGGCGAGAACGGCTACTCGTTCGTTGGTAACTATTGGGCCCATCACCAGCGGCGTATGCCGGCGATCGGCGGCCAGCAGGATCCGCCCGCGCCCGGCGAGCCCGGCGCCGGACTCGATATCGATCTCGTCAACAACGTGATGTACGACTGGCTGCTGTTCCCGAATCATGTGCTCAGCAACCCCTTCGACCTCCGCGTAAATCTGCACGGGAACATCTACATCGCCGGGCCGTCGAGCCAGCTCTGTCTGTGCCCATGGATCAATTGGGAGAGCACGGCGGAGCAGTTGAATATTGCTCGCAGCGGCAACGTGCTCGATGTTGACCGGAACAACAGCACCACGCTTCTGCCGCTCGAGGATGACGACTTTGTGGGGCCGGTCACGTTCGCCGCCGCACCGTTCAACTTCGACCGTCCGTCGATAGCGGTCTTGGATTCCTCCGACACCCTCGCCCAACTCTTCGCCGAAGTTGGCGCGTCGCATCATCGCGACTGGACCGACCTCCGCGTGCTTCTTCAGCTGGTGTTCCGAGTGAATACGGTGATCGATTCGGTAGACGACGTCGGTGGCTGGCCCGCGATCCCCGTCTATGACATTCCGTTTGATGCTGATCGCGACGGGATGGCCGACTCCTGGGAATGGAAAGTCGGCCTCGATACCAAGAACCACGCTGACCACGCCGGGTTCGATCTCGACTCGGCCTATACGAACCTCGAGATATATCTCGATGGGCTGCTTGCCTAGCCCGTACTTGCCGAGCCACCACTGAGGAGTTCCTCGATCACTACGGCGACGCCGAAGTCTTCGTTCGAGACGGTGTGTTCGTTGGCGGCCGCTTGGGCGAGCGGATGGGCGTTGCCCATAGCGACGCCACGGCCCGCCCAGGAGAGCATCGTGAGATCGTTCTGATTGTCACCGAACGCGAGCGTCTCGGAGGCATCGATACCGAGCTTCTCGGCGAGCCGAGCCACCGCCGCGCCCTTGTCGGCGCCGGGCGGCGTGAGCTCCACGAAGTGGGCGCCCGATGTGGTCACGTTGACACCGCTCGGCATGATCGACGCCACGAGGTTGACGAGCTCAACCTCGTGGACATCGGGGTGAGCGAGAAGGACCTTTCCCACTCCTACGAGCGAGTCGGGAGGTCGGCGGACACTGCGATGTTCGCCATCGAGATTGAAGGGCGAGAGTTCGGTGAAGCGCTCGTCCCAGGCCATGTCGTCGCTCATCTCAAAACCGAAGCCAATGTTGCCGAGTTCGCGCCGCACAACCGAGGTCATCTCGCGGAGCTGGTCCTCCGGAAACGTGAGGCGTTCGTCGAGCTCGCCGTTCGAGTAGTCGAGCCGGTGACCGCCGTTCGAACCGATGAAGTGGTGCAGCTTCGCTCCGGTCGACGGGGCGAGCGCGGCCCCGCGGAAATAGCTGCGTCCCGTCGCGGCCGTGACGTGGATTCCGGCGTCGTAGGCCGCGTTGATGGCGGCGACGGTTCGAGGGGCCGGGCGATGGTCGGGGCCGAAGAGCGTGCCATCGAGGTCGGTCGCGATCAGCCGTATTGTCACTCGCTTTGGTCTAGCAGCCACCGGCTCCGACTGTCCCCGAGTTTTGTTCGGTTGGCACCGTCGCGAAGCGCCTGCTGAACTCGGCGGGTGACCCTCGCCGACGTTCGCCTCATTGATCTCTCTCACGGCATTGCCGGCGGCTATGTCGGCCGCTTGTTTGTAGACGCGGGCGCCGAAGTAGTTCGGGTGGAGCCGCCCGAGGGAACACCATTGCGTCGTCGAAGTGCCGCGACGATTTCGGCGGAACAGTCGGGCCCGCTCTTTCGGTTTCTTGCCGCTGGCACTCAGTCAGTTGTCGGCACGCTTGGCGACGCGTCGGTGTCGGCGCTGATTGCGGCCGCGTCAGCGGTCATCGTCGACGGGGCAACATCGCCGGACGAGGTTCGAGCGCTGGTGACCGCGCACCCTGCGCTCGTCGTGTGCTCTATTCGCCCCTACGGCCTCGAGGGGCCCTGGGCCGACCGCAATCCCAACGAGTTCTTGATGCAAGCCGACAGCGGGTCGGTGCTCTGTCGAGGCCACATCAGCCATGTGCCGTTCGTGGCCGGCGGATCGATCTTTGACTGGACCGCCGCAAGCTACGCGGCCGCGCCGTTGCTCGCCGCGATCGACCGTTCGAGTCGATGCGGCGAGGGCGACATCGTCGATGTCGCGATTGCGGAGGCTGCATCGATTGCCGCGTCGACATTTTCGGACCTCGCGATGCAGATGGCCAATCGAGACGAGCCGCCGCTTCGCAGCGTGGAGGCCCCGTCGATTGAGCCGGCGGCGGATGGGTGGGTCGGGTTCAATACCAACACCCGTCAACAGTTCCAGAACTTTTGTCTCATGATGGATCGCCCCGACCTTATGGAGTCCGAATGGGGCGACCTGCGCACGAGGACCGGCAAGCTCGATGAGTGGAACGCGATCGTTGCGGAGTGGACCACACAACACATGGTTGCGGACATCGTCGACCGAGCCAGTGAGCTTCGAGTGCCGGTGGCCCGGGTCAACGACGGCCCCAGTGTGCTGACCGAACCGCATCTGGTCGCCCGGGAGTTCTTCATCGATCATCCCGGCGGATTCCAGGCACCCGTCCCACCCCGCCTCATCAACGGCGAACGACCGCCGCGCCCCGGTCCCGTGCCGGCGATTGGCGAGCACGGTGTCGCTACCGATCTCGCAACGGCAGACCCAGCGATCGGGTCGGCAGACCCGGCCGCCCGGCCCCTCAAGGGAATTCGGGTGTTGGATCTCACCAGCTGGTGGGCGGGTCCGTCAGCCACCCAGGCGTTGGCCGCGCTCGGCGCCGATGTCATCCATGTCGAGTCGGTCACCCACCCCGACGGCATGCGGCTGACCGGGATGATGTTCGGCACGAAGGATTGGTGGGAATGGGGCCACATGTTCGTTGCGGCGAACAACGACAAGCGAGGGATCACCCTCAACTTGGGCTCAGAAACCGGGCGGGAGATCCTGCTTCGCCTGGTGGACCAGAGTGACCTGGTGGTCGAGAACTTCAGCCCACGGGTGATGGATCAGTTCGATCTCGGATGGGAGGCCATCCACGCCCGCAACCCGCGAACGGTCATGATGCGGATGCCCGCGTTTGGCCTCGACGGACCCTGGCGTGAGCGAGTTGGTTTCGCCCAAACCATGGAGCAGATGTCGGGGATGGCTTGGATGACTGGTCATCCTGATGACCAGCCGCGGATCATGCGTGGTCCGTGTGACCCGATTGCCGGGATGCACGGCGCTTTTGCGGCGTTGCTCGCGCTGCGGGAACGCGATGCCACCGGCGTCGGTGTTTTTGTGGAGTCGCCGATGGTCGAAGCCGCGATCAATTGTTCGGCGGAGATGATCGTCGAATACACCGACAGCGGTGTGGAGTTGTCTCGCCTCGGAAATCGCAGTCGTTTCGCCGCCCCGCAAGGGATCTATCGAGCGGCGGGCGACGAGGAATGGTTCGCACTCTCGGTCGAGCGAGACGAAGAGTGGCAGTCACTCGCCCCGCTTATCGGACTCGACCCCGCGACGTATCCCTCATTCGAGGAACGCGTGGTCGGGCACGACACGATCGACGCGGCCGTCGCAGCGTGGGCGGCCCAGAGTCCGCTCGAGACGGTCGTGTCCACGCTTAACGGCGACGGTGTTCCGGCGATCGAGTGCCGGAACCACGGCCTGCTGCGTCTCCATCCGCAGTTCGTGGCCCGTGGGTTCTTCGAAGAGGTGGCCCACCCCGCGGTCGGCACGCAGCTCATGCCGGGCCAGCCGTATCGAATGCGCGGGATTGATCGTTGGGTCCGCACCCCCACGCCCACGCTCGGACAGCACAATCGTGAAGTACTGCGTGAAATGGCGATGACTGACGAGGAAATCGATGCCCTCGAGGCCGCCGGAGAGATCGGGACAACCCCCGTCTTCTAATCGAATCGGTTTCAACGGGGCATCGCGCCGCCAGGTTTGGAACACTGCACTCATGGCGACCGAAGAAGACGACCACATCCACATGGTGCATCGCCACCGTGATGTCCAAGGTGGGGAGGCGCGGGCGGCAGTGTTTGGCGTAAGCGATGGCCTCGTCTCGAATGTCGCCCTCATCGTTGGTATCGCTGGCGCGAGCACCGACGGCTCACTCGTCCGCCTCGCGGGTATCTCCGGATTACTCGCGGGAGCGGTCTCGATGGCTGCCGGTGAATGGGTGTCTGTCCGGGCCCAGAATGAACTTGTCGAGCGCGAGCTCGAGATCGAGCGTCGCTCGCTGGCCGAGAACCCGGCCGCCGAAACGCGCGAGCTCGCCGCCATCTATCGCGAGCGCGGGCTTCGACCCGAAACCGCCGCGGCGCTAGCCGATGAGATCATGGCGGACCCCGAGATTGCGCTCGATGTCCACGCCCGCGAAGAACTGGGAGTCGACCCAGACGGTGCGGGACGACCGCTGCTCATCGCCGCCACGTCGTTCTGGGCGTTTGCGGTGGGCGCGTTTGTTCCCCTCGCCCCGTGGCTCGTCACCGACGGAGTCGGTGCCGTCGTCGCTTCGGTGATCCTCGGACTGTTGGCCGCCGCCGTTGTGGGTATTGCGATTGCCGTCTTCACTGAACGTTCCAAGATTCGCACCGCGACACGGCAGGTACTGGTGGCCGCCGGTGCGTGTGGGGCCACCTATTTCATCGGGTCATTGTTGGGCGTCTCCGTCGCCTGACCCAGGTCTGATCCCTTCGGGGTCGCGGGTCGCCATACCCTTCAAGTGCGGGCAGCTTCAGGCCGAAAGAACTGTGTAGGCGAGTACTTACAGTTCAGCGGGTGGAGAAAGGTCGTCATGCCAGCGTCGGACACAATGTCCCGCCAGGACGCCGCACATTTGTTGCGGCGGACGGGTTTTGGAGGATCGGGGGGCGAGCTCAGCGCGCTCACCGGAATGACACGAGAGACAGCGGTCAACGCGGCCATGGGTTTCACGAGCGCCGATGCCGCGCCGCCGGCCCCTGATGTCGGTGAACCCGGCTGGGTGCGCAACGAGTCGCAGTGGGAGGCCCAGGGCGACGGCATCGAGTGGTGGGTGCAACGGATGGCGGATCTCGGCAATCCGACCTCCAATCCCGGTGTCGTGCCGGCAACAAGCGCCCCCCTGCCGCTGCACGAGAAGATGACCCTCTTCTGGCACGAACACTTCAGCTGTGCGCAGGAAAAGATCTTCGATTTCCCGGTGATGTGGGATCAGATGAGGATGTATCGCCGAGACGGACTCGGCAACTTCGACGCGCTGGTGCGTTCGACCGCGGTCCACTCGGCGATGCTGGTCTTCCTCGACAACCAGTCGAATGTCGCCAGCGGGATCCAAGAGAACTTTGCTCGTGAGCTCATGGAGCTCTACACCTGTGGTGTCGGCAACTTCACGGAACAAGACGTCGTTTCAATGGCGCGAGCGTGGACGGGCCACAACACGGCCGGATGGACGGGTAGTCGCTGGGACGCGACCTACGTTTACCGCTCAAACGAGCACGACCATCAACAAAAGGAACTGTTCGGTATCACCGCGAACTGGAATGGCATCCGGGTCAGCGGCGGCGAACGCGACACGATCACGGAGCTGGTCTACGGCGTCAAGCAACAGGCGACCGCCCGGTTCATCGCTCGAAAGCTCTTCCGCTACTTCGCCCACCTGAACCCGACCGACGCAACGATCAACAGCCTGGCTGATGCCTTTGTCGGCGGCGGTATGGAGATCGCCCCGCTCGTTCGGGCAATCCTCCTCCACGACGACTTCTGGGGCTCCGCCGCACGCCATGGACTCGTGAAGAGTCCCGTTGAGTTCGTGACGAGCCTGGTCCGCCGGTCGGGTTTACCCGCCAACGACATGGGCCTGCATTGGACCATGGCCCCGATGGGTATGACGCTCTTCGACCCGCCGAGCGTTGCTGGCTGGGGGCAGGGCGAGTACTGGCTCGGCACCGTCTCGGCCTGGGCCCGCGGCGGTTTTGCCCGCGGTCAACGCTGGCGCGCCGAGTCCGCCGGGCTCCTCGCCGGGCTGGCCGACTCGAACAACGACACCGCAGCGGCCAATGCGATCTTTGACCTCTTTGGACTCGAAGAAATCTCCGCCACCACCCGCAATGCGGTCGAGCGATGGCATCGGCGGACCTACTCGGCGAGCCGCTGGGCCGCTCCGCCGCAGGGGTTCCTGATTGGCGCGTTGTGCCCCGAGTTCCAGGTCTACTGAGGGATTGACTATTGCGCTCACTGATCCAACCCAATCGGCGTCTGGTGCGACCGACGGAGGCCGATATCGCATACGCCCGACTCTCACGGGAGGACCACGGCTCAGACGGGTTCGCTCGCCGCCGGTTCCTCCAAGGGGCTCTGGCGACGGGCGGGGCGGTGGGCATGATGCCCGCCATATTCGACTCGATCGCCGCGGCTGCGACGCCGCTCGGTATGAGCGACCGCGTGCTGGTCACGGTGTTCCTCAACGGTGGCAACGATCATCTCAACACGCTCGTTCCAGCCAACGACGGCGCGTACCAGTCCGCCCGTGGCGGCCTTGCGGTTGCCGTCGATGGATCGACTGATGTCGGCAACGGGCTGCACCTGCACCCAAACCTGGGCCACCTGAAGGCCCGCTACGACTCCGGTCAGGTCGCGCTGATCAAGGGCGTCGGCGAAGCCGGGGACGACCACAGCCACTTCTCGTCGATGGCGACATGGTTTGCCGGAGTTTCCGGCCAGGCCAACCCCACCGGCTGGCTCGGTCGATACGCCGACGGCATGGGCCTCGATGGCCTGGGCATGGTGCACGTCGGCTGGGGCGGCATTCCAATGCTTCTTCGCGGCGCGCAATCGTCGGCGGTGGGACTGCCGCCCAACGGGGCCCTCTTCGGTGCCAACCGCTCCGAAGACTGGGAACGCTTCGCCATCGAGGCCGTTGCCGACTATGGCGACGGCGGGATCGGTGGTGCCTTCGGTGATGACATCGGTGCGTCGTTCCGGGATGCGGTGGATACCGCCGAAACGATTCAGCCCGCCTACGTCGAAGGTCTCGCCGAAGAGGGCCTGGCCCGGGAACTGGGTCTCGCCGCTCAGGTGATAAATCTCAATCTCGGCACCCGCGTCGTGAACGTATCGCTGGGCGGATTCGATAGCCATGAAGGCCAGCGTCCGGACCATGACGATCTCATGACTGAGCTCGACGCCGGAATCGACGCCTTCTTCACCAACCTGGCGCCGGCATTCGCCGGACGCACCGCGATGATGGTGTTCTCCGAGTTTGGTCGTCGGGTGGAGGCGAACAATTCGGGCGGCACAGACCATGGCACCGCCGGAATGATGATGTTCATCAGCTCGCGAGCAGCGGGTGGCCATCATGGCCAACAGCCGTCGCTGACGAATCTCGATTCGCGAGGCGACATGAAACACCATGTCGACTTCCGTTCGGTCTACGCGAGCGTCCTCGACCAGTGGATGGACGGTGACTCGCAAGAGATTCTCGGCGCGAACTATGCACCGCTCTCCCTCCTCGACGAGGGGAGCGCGGACAGCGTCTTCTTAGATGTGCCGACCGGCGCGTACTACGCCACTGCAGTCGGTTGGCTCGGCGCGACCGGCATCACAACCGGTACCGGTGTCGGCCAGTTCTCACCGAACGACGACGTCACTCGCGGACAGATGGCGACTTTCCTCCACCGTTATCGCAACACGCCGAGCGGCGCACCCGAGGC
The DNA here is from genome assembly GCA_047639555.1 of Candidatus Aldehydirespiratoraceae bacterium. GTDB lineage: Bacteria > Actinomycetota > Acidimicrobiia > Acidimicrobiales > Aldehydirespiratoraceae > JAJRXC01. Next base: position 64,193 of record JBLIOE010000010.1, on the reverse strand, counting down.
TGGCTTCTCCGACGTTCCCCGCAACCGTTACTACGCGGAGGCCGTCGACTGGCTGGCGAACGAGGGTATTACGACCGGGGTAGGCGGCAATCGATTTGCCCCCGAAGACGTCGTGACTCGTGGGCAGATGGCCACGTTCTTGTGGCGCCTCGAAGGCTCACCTACCGGCTCGCCGGCCGCTGGCTTCACCGATGTCTCGGCGGGGCGTTACTACGCCGATGCCGTCGACTGGTTGCTGTATCGCGGGATCACCACCGGTGTCGGCGGCAATCGTTTCGCCCCGGACGACCGCGTGTCGCGGGCCCAGATGGCTACGTTCCTCTGGCGCCTTGCGGGAAGTCCGGTCTAGGTCGCCCCGCGCTGACGGACGATGACGGCGGGCGGCTGAGCAAGTCTGGCCACCGTCGATCATCCGCATGAGTGGTCGGACTAGCTTCGCGGGGCGGAGGTACGAATGGCTGGGCCCCTGGCAGGTGTGACGGTGATTGAGTTGGCGGGTCTTGGCGCGCTGCCGTTTGGCACGTTGAAGCTCGCCGACATGGGTGCCGATGTCATCCGAATCGATCGGCTCTCCGAAGTGCCCGACGAGAAGGAAGCGAAGCCGTACTCGTCATGGGACCGCGGCCGGCAATCCATCGCCGTCGACCTCAAGCAGGCGTCGGGCGTCGACACCGTGCTGCGGCTCGCCGAGAAGGCCGACATCTTCCTTGAGGCGTTTCGGCCCGGTGTCGCTGAGCGGCTCGGCGTGGGGCCCGAAGAAGTCATGGCCCGCAATGAGGCGATCGTCTACGGACGGCTCACCGGCTGGGGTCAGACCGGCGTGCTCTCGCATAGCGCCGGCCACTCGTTGAACTATGAAGCCATCACTGGCGTCATCCGGTCGGTTGGTCCGACTGGCGGCCCACCGGTGCCGCTTCTCCAGCTGCTCGGCGACTTCGCCGGCGGCGGGTTGACGATGGCCTTCGGTGTTATGTGTGCGCTTTGGGAGTCACGCCAGTCCGGCAAAGGACAGGTGGTCGATGCCGCGATGACCGATGGCGTCGCCTCCCTCGCGAGTGTCTTCTACGGCATGCAGGCCAGCGGTATGCACACCACCGAGATCGGCACGAACCTCTTCGATGGCGGCTCACCGTTCTATGCGGTGTACGAATGCGCTGATGGGGGTTATCTCTCGGTCGCGCCGATCGAACCCCACTTCTGGTCGCTGCTTCTCCAGATGATCGACATCGATGAAACGGACATGCCGCGGCAATACGACCGGGCGCAGTGGCCGGCGATGAAGGCGCGGCTCGCTGAGCGATTCCTCGAGAAAACCAGAGACGAATGGTGCGAGATTCTTGAGGGCACGGATTGCTGCACGGCGCCCGTCCTCACGTACGACGAGGCCCGCGTGTACCAACACCACCAGGATCGGGGCACCTTCGTGGGTCACGACGGCACCGAGGTAGTTCCCGTGCCGATTCTCTCTCGTACACCGGGTGAGATTCGGCCTTCGCCGGCCTGGGTGGGTGCCGACACTGAAGCGGTCCTCGCCGCTCAGGGATTCTCACGAGACGAGATTGACGTCCTTCGCGCTGAGGGCGCGATCGGGGGTTGAAGCCGTCCATCGATCTCGACCGAGTAGTGCAAGCCGCTTCGGCTATTCCAAGCCCTTTCTTGCGCTCGCCTCAGTACCGAAGTGAGCCACTATCTCGGCTGCTCGGAATCGAAGTGATCTTGAAGGTGGAGACCACGACGCCCACCGGGTCGTGGGCGCGAGCGCCGATGACTTCGGAATAGCGATGGCATTCGCGGGCCGCAGCCGCGGCATCGAATTCGAACTCTTCGGCCCGGTCGATTCCGATCCCGCGAAGGTTGAGTACCTTCGGCACTCCGGCACGATCGTCCGACTTGATGGTGAGTCTTCCGACGAAGCGCGGGCCGAAGCCCGCCGTTATTCATCGCTGGTCGACGGACGGTTCGTCGATGATGGCGACCACATTGAGTTGTCCGAGGGTGCCGCCACGATGGCGGCCGAACTCGAACACATCCCGGGCGAGATAGACGCCATCTACGTTCCGATCGGCCGCGGCAGTCTCGCCCACGGCGCCGGCGAGTGGTGTCATGAACGTATGCCGCTCACTCGTGGGGTGGGAGTCGGTGCCGAGCGAGGGCCCGGCACGGTTCGCAGCGTGCTTCAGGGCCGCCTGGTGCGTGCGGCGGTCGCCCCTGGGACAGCGCCGGAGCTCTCTGTCTCTTCCCTGGAGGAAGTGATCGTGGGGCCACTGTCTGAATCGCTCGATGATGCTGTCCTGTAAACGACCGGCACCCTTTCCAGGCGGCGGCGGAGATCCAGGGCGCTCGGGTCGTTGTCCCGGTGACCGGGCGGATCATTGGTTGAGGCTGTGGCTGAAGCCGAGTTCTACCGTCGGCGCCGTGCCTTCGATGTTGCGGGCGCCGTCGTGGGGTCTTCGGGCCACTCGTGTTTCGGGTATCGACCGCGGAGTTCTTTGCGCACTTCCGCGTAACCGGAAGACCAGAACGATGCGAGGTCCTTCGTGACCTGCACGGGGCGGTGAGCCGGGGATAGTAGATGAACGACGAGGGGAACTTTGCCGTCCAGCACCGTCGGTGTAGCCGCGAGGCCGAAGACCTCTTGCAGCCGGACTGCGAGGACGGGTCCGCCCTCGGTCGCGTAGTCGATCGGAATGCGGGACCCGGACGGGACGTCGAAGTGTGTGGGGGCGAGCCGTTCGACCTCGCGCACCTGCCGCCAGTCGAGCTCCTGATTGAGCGCACTCTTCACATCGAGCATCTCGAGATCAGCGCGACGCCGAGCGGACCCAAGGTGGGGTTGGAGCCAGTCGGTGAGTCGCTCGAGAAGCGCCTCGTCGCTCATGTCGGGCCAATGTTCGCTGTCGTGATCGTGGAGGAATTGCAGTCGGTCGCGCCAGCGGCGGTCGATTTCGCTCCAACGCAAGAGCCCAAGACCCTCACGACGGACTCCGGCCAAGAGCGCCTCGTTGAGCGCGTCTCGATCGGGGTTCGTGTCTGCCTCTCGACGAAGTACGAGCGCACCCAAGCGTTCCTGGCGTTCGAAGATCACGTCACGGGCACGGCGGTCCCATTCGCCGCGACTGTGGTATTCGATCGCTTCGCCGTGGAGGCGGTCGAGATCGTCGCGGTCGATGGGGGCGGCGAGCACGATCCGTCCGTCCGCGGCCACCCCGTCGAGCTCGGCCACAGCCAGGAAAGTCTCACGGGCGAGCGTGTCGTTCGGTTCGGTGGCGACGCCGGTGCCGGATGCCAGTAAGAAGCTGCCTGGTTCAGTGCGGCGTTGCGCGATCCGGTCCGGGAAGGCCAGCGAGATGACCGGACCAACAAGATCGAGTTCGGCGGGGACGTTCGCCACATCGAAGCGGCGACGCCATCGGCGGGCCGTGTCTTTCGCCCGGCCTCGGCGGCCGGCATCGACGCGCGGGCCGCCGATGGCCAATGCTTCAACGCGGCTACGTAGATCAGCGGACCGATCGCGGCCCGTCATGATGTCGCGGTCAGAGAGCAGTGCGGCGACATCACAGGCGGTGGCGACGGCGTTGATGGTCTTCGCCTGAATCATCATGTGGGCAAGCCGGGGCTCGGTGCCGAGCGCCGCGACCTCTCGGCCGTGGCTGGTGAGCCGCCGCTCGTCGTCGATCGCCCCGAGTGCGGTGAGGACCCCTCGGCCGGCGGCGAGGGCCGCGGCCGGCGGCTCGTCAAGCCAGGGGAGTTCATTTACGTCAACCGCTCCCCATGCGGCGATCTGAAGAGCAAGTGCGGTGAGGTCGCTGGTCAGGATTTCGGGAGGTTCATCGGCGCGGCGGTGCTCCTGCTCGATCTCCGGCCAGAGTCGGACACAAAGTCCGGGGGCTTGTCGCCCGGCCCGTCCTCGCCGTTGTTCGGTGGCAGCTTGGCTCGCGTTCACGGTGCGGAGGCGGCTCATGCCTCGCCCGAGATCATGTTCGGGTCGGCGCCGGCGGCCGCTGTCGACGACGATCCGGGCACCGTCGATCGTCACGCTGGTTTCCGCGATGGGGGTGGACAGCACGATCTTTCGTTTGCCGCTGGCGTCGCGACGCAAGGCCCGGTCTTGCTCGGCGGGCGGAAGAGAACCATGCAGTGGCGTGATCACCACGTCGGGTGGCAGTCGCTTGCGTAACGCCTGCTCGGTGCGGTTGATGTCTCCCACACCGGCAAGGAACACGATCACGTCGCCGTTCGCGCTCTGCATCGCTTCGAGAACGGCATCGGCGGTGTCGTCGTCGACGCGGCGACCGGGCGCAGGTGGTCGATAACGGAGCTCGACCGGATATAGCGGCGCCGCGACGGTGATGATCGCATCAGTCTCGAGTCGGGCGCCGAGTTCGGTCGCTCCGAGGGTTGCCGACATCACCACGATCCGAAGGTCTTCCCGCAGCGCCTGAACCGTCTCTCGGACGAACGCCAGGCCCGTGTCCGCGTGAATGCTCCTTTCGTGGAACTCGTCGAAGATGACCGCGCCGATACCGGAGAGACCGGGATCGGCGATGAGCATCCGGGTGAGGACGCCCTCAGTGACGACTTCGATTCTCGTATTCGGACCGACTCGAGTGTCGAAACGCGTTCGGAGGCCGACCAGCTCGCCCACCACGCTGGAGCATTCGGCGGCGATTCGCTCGGCTGCCGCGCGGGCCGCGACCCGGCGCGGCTCGAGCATGAGGACCTTCCCATCACCGAGCCAGTCCGCCTCCAGGAGCGCGGGCGGCACCCGGGTGGTCTTGCCAGTTCCGGGCGGTGCTTCGAGAACGAGGGTGGAGTGTGTCTGTAACAGCTCGCGAATCTGCCCCACCACCGCATCAACGGGGAGAGGCAGCCGTTCACTCATGTGTTGGAGGATTCGCTCGCCGCGGCGCTCATTGATCGGATGGCGGTCGCGACCGATTCGGGGTGTGACCGCATGACGTAGTGCCGTGCGCCCTCGACGGTGGTGCGCTCGGCGTGCGGCAGCTTTTTCTCCATGTAGTCGTTGGCACCGAGGTACGCCTTATCGCCGTCGCCAATGACGAGCGCGAGGGGGAGCGTGAGTTCGGTCATCTGATCGATCACCATGCTGTCGATGTGGAAGGCGACGGCGGCGGCGAGCTCCGGGATGTCGTAGTCCTTGGCGCTGTCTCGGACGCGCTTGTTCCAGCCTTCCCGGGCAGCTGGGTCCCGGAACCCGGGGCCCGTCGACACGAGAACCATCGCGTCAACTGCACCCGGACGGGTGAGGGCGTGAGCCATGCCGAGGTAGCCGCCCAGCGAATGGCCGACGAGGACAACCGGGCCAACAAGTTGCCCGATCACATCGTCAAAGTCGGCGAGGATCGTCTCGCGCTCGTAGCGCGTTGGGTTCTCGCTGACGGGCGACTGTCCGTGCCCTGGGAGGTCGACGGTGACACAGGTGTGGTCGGCGAGGAGCTCGATCACTGGGCTCCACACTGCGCTGTCGGAGTCGAGGCCGTGGACGAAGAGGACGGTTGGTCCCTCTCCGACAGATTTCATATGAAGGTCGGTAGTCATCGAACAGATTCTCCTACGTCAGCGACCCTCGAAGGTCGCGTGACGTTTGTCGAGGAAGGCCTGGACGCCTTCGCGGAAGTCGTTGCTGGCATAGCAGTCGCGGCGGAGTCGGGCCGCGTTGGCCGCAAGGCTGTCATCATCGATCGCGTCGACGGATCGTTTCGTCGCCAGATGTGTCATCGGCGCGAGTCGGCAGATTTGAGTGGCCAGCTTGGCGACATGCTCATCGAGTTCGGCCTTTGGCACGACTTCCTGGACGAGTCCGATTCGAAGAGCCTCCTCCGCGTCGAAGACGCGAGCCGTGTAGAGCAGCAGCTTCGCCTGGGCCGGTCCGACGAGGTCGACCAGCCGGCCAAGGGCATCCTGCGGATACGCCAGTCCAAGCCGAGCGGGCGGCACCGAGAATTTTGCGTCGTCGGCCGCAATACGCACGTCGCAGTGCAAGGCCATGGCGATGCCGCCGCCCATACACGGACCGTGGATCGCCGCGATGACCGGGATCGGTACTGCGGCGAGCGCGTCCCAAGCGTCGTGCTCGGCCGAGTCGTAAGCCTCGGCCTGATCCCCTAGTCGGCGGGTGGGAAATTCGGAGATGTCGGAGCCGGCACCGAATGCCTCGTCTCCGGCCCCACGGACGATCAACGCGCGAACATCAGGATCAGCAAGAAGGTTGGCGACGGCCGCAGGTACCGCGCCATACATGTCGGCCGTCATCGCGTTGCGGCGAACGGGGTTGTCGATGAAGAGGGTGGCGATCGCACCCTCACGATCTGTCGTGATTCCCGGCATTCCCGCAGCCTGCCAGACCAACGGCCGTAAGCAGAGGTTCAGCGCTAGAGCGTCGTGCCCGCGGTCGATTCTTCGACGGTCCGAACTCGGCCGTCAACGAGGAAGTCATCGCGGAATTGATCGGCGGGAGCGGGTCGACCAAAGAAGAATCCCTGGGCGAGGGGGCAACCAAGTTCGCGAAGTAGGAGTGCCTGGCTGCCAGTCTCGATGCCTTCGGCCACCGCGATCGCGCCGATCTCCTCGATCAGCTCCAATGTTCGAGCGACCAGGCCCGTCGCTCGGGCGTCGGGCTGATCGAGCGGAGCGATAAGCGATCGGTCGAGCTTCACCACGTGAATGTCGTACTGCCCAAGTCGAGCGAGGTTCGATGTGCCGGTGCCGAAGTCGTCGATCGCCACGGTGTGACCGCGGAGAGCAAGCTCGGACAGCACGTCGATGGCCGTCTCACTGTTCGTCGCGAACAAGCTCTCGGTGAGCTCGATACGAATTTTCTCGGCGGGCACGCCGAATCGACTGAGTGCCGTTTCGAAGATGCCCGGGAGGTCGGTGGTGAGTTGGCGGGCGGAGACGTTGACTGACAGCGTGAAGTCGTCGTCGATGAGGTCGTCTTGAATCCAGCGACCGAGTTGTGCTGCAGAGGTTTCGATAACCCACTGGCCGAGCTCTTCGATGAGTCCGCCTCGTTCGGCTTCGGCGATGAAGATGTTCGGACCAACCGGCCCGCGGGTTGGGTGGGCCCAGCGAGCGAGTGCTTCTGCTCCGGCCACTCGTTGACGTTCGAGGTCGATGATCGGCTGATAGTGGAGCGAGAACTCGCCGTCGGCGAGAGCCGAACGCATGCGTGAACGCAGCTCGAGCTGTAGCTGGTAGCTCTCGGCAATTCCGTCTTCGTAGAGCTCGACGCGACTCGAGTTCGCGACCGCTGTCTCCTTCGCTATGAGGCCGTTGGCGAGCAGTTCGGTGGCGGCGGCGCCATCGGTGCAGAGAACAGCACCAGAGTGAACTTGGAGATCCACGCTGCCGTCGGCGATCTGAAGGGGTCGAGCGACGTCGTCGGCGATTCTCCCGGTGAGTTCGAGAAGATCGGAGCTGGACAGGATGCGGTCAAGTAGGACGGCAAACGTGGAACCGTCGAGACGGGCAACATCATCGCCGATGCGAAGGTTGGAGCGAAGGCGATCGCTGACTTCAACCAAGAGTGTGTCGGAGGATTCGTATCCGACGGCACTCGTCACGAGGTCGAGATCGGCGACCTGGAGCACGACCAGCGCTCGAAGGCCGGTGGCCGACGGCTGATGGAGCAGCTGTCGTTGCATCCGTTCGACGAATGCCTCGCGGTTGAGTGCACCAGTCACAGGATCGCGTTCGAGTTGCTCCTCGAGCGCACGAGTCTTCGAGACGTCGCGAGCATTGATGATGATGCCGTTGATGTCGTCTGCTCCGCGATGATCGCCGAGTACAAGCTGCAAGGTGCGGAATTCGCCGCTGCGATGAATGAGCGCGACCTCACCGGACGACGAACCGGTGGCCATCGCCATAGCGACGAGATCTTCAATGAGCGGCATTGACTCGGGCGCAAAGAGGTTGCGCGCACTGCTGCCGACCAGGTCCTCGGGGCGATAGTCGAGGACCGATTCAACGGGCGGGCTCACGTAGGAGATCGTCCAGTCATCGGAGAGAACGGCGACGATGTCGCTGGAGTGCAGGAGCAAGGCGCGCTGGCGACGTTCCGACTCGACGATGGCGCGTGTCCATCGTCGTTCGGCTTCGGCTTCAGCGACGGCCGCCGCGCGTTCGGCGCCGTGGAGGGCCATTGACGCCTCGCGGGCGAGCGCCCTTAGCGCTTGTCGGTCGTGGCGTTGAAGCTGGATCTTTGTACCGGTAACGATCCAGGCCAGCCGACCATCAGCCCAAGGTACAGGAACGGCGAAGAGGTTGGCCCTGCGGCCATTTGCCGTGACTTCCATGCGGACTTCGCCGCCAAGAGCGGGAGTGACGAGATCGACAACGTCGGCGGGAAGATCTCCGACGAGGCACTCGCCATTAGCGACGAGGCCAAGCCATTGAATGTCAGCGAAGACGACGTCTTCGACGGCGTTGCCAACGATCTCGAAGATCTCGGCGGGGTCGACATTGCTGGACAGCAGTCGGTCGCCGGCATCGCGGAGCGACTCGGCCTGGCGGAGGAGCATTTCGCGAGCCTGGATGAGGCGAAGGATGCGCCAGAGGATCAGGGTGACGAAGATCGGCCCAGTGGCGATCAGAACCGCCAACTCAGAGGCGGCGAGGGAATCGAAGTTGCTGGCGAGAATCAGCCAGGGGAGGGCCAAACCAGCGGCAACGACGGCGGCGCGCCAGAAGCGCATTCGGGGTTCGACGTCCGACGGGCGGGCGGTGAGCGCGGCGCTGTCCGGGTGGTAGCCCGCGGCCCCGGCAAAGCCGAAGACCAGAGGAACAAACGCGATGAGAATCGACGGATCGGACTCCTGGGCGTAGGCGATGGTCCCGCCAAGATCGGTCGCGAGGAGGCTGAGAGCCGCACCCCCAAGAAGGTAGTAGGCCGGGCTACGCACTCCCGGTGCCGCCATGACCCGGAACATCATTGTGACGAGCGCGATCGAGAGCGCGAAGAACACGACATTTGCGACGCGTTCACCCGCATCGACCTCGGCGTTCGTGACGTAGTCGTGCATGACGCCTACCCACAGCACCACTGCAGTGGCACCGCCCGCCACAAGCGCATCGAGCCAGGCATCAAGGTCGCGACCGGCAGTGCGGAGCCGCACGAAGTCGTATTGCGCCATGATCATCACGACGTAGAGAACTACGATTGTGAAGTCGGCGAAAGGTGACGGGAGAGGGTAGTCCTCACCGATCATCGCTCCGTGAATCAGGCGGGCCCCGATGCCGACGAACGCCAAGATGGCGACGACGGAGAGCTTTCGCCACGGACCACCGGTTGGCCCGGTCGATGCACGTGCCTTACGAACAAGAAGCCAAGAGCCGTACAGGCCGTACGCGAACGCAATCGCGGACCCGATTGTGGTGTAGGTGAGCGCGGCGAGGAGCGCAGCAACGAAGCTGCCAACAGTTACGCGCACCCAAAGTGGAATCAACACGAAGGCCTATCGGCATGTCGATAGAGAACATGAGGCCCTGCGGGCGTTCAGACTCGTGTGGTTGTCGCCTCGGGGAGAGCCAGTCGGGAGACAAGACGATCGAGAGCTTCGACCAGTCCGGTCCGGTAGCCCTGACACAGGTCAACGAGAATCGGCGTGGTGGGTGAACCGTAGTAGTCGACGGTGGGGCCGATTTGTTCGCAGGCAGCAAAGTCGGGCTTCGCTAATCGCTTGTTGATAGTGACGCGAAGGTTCTCGTCGATGCTGGCGACGACGTGGGTCATGTCTCGTTCGACGGCCCGCATGATCGTCGCTCGAATCAGGTGCATTGCCGCGGGCACGCTGTAGTTGAGAGGCGCCAAAGTGGCGAGCTCGACGACTCGGTCGAGGTTCAGTGTCTGAAGGTGTTCCCACCAGCGCGGTTCGATTTTCATGTCGCCGAGGGTCATGAAGCCAAACGCCGATGCATCGACCAAGCGAGCGACGCCGACCGGATCATTGGTGCTGGGCACCATGACGAACTCGGACTGTCGATCGAAGCGGCGGAAGCCGTCGAGCGTGCCATCTTCATCTAGGAAGCCCGCATTCTCAAACACTTCGAATTCGATTTCAACGGCCCGCTTGAAGCCGAAGTCGGCTTCCCATGCAATCGCAGCCGCCGGGGGTTCAGCGTTGTAGGTGACGTAGCGAAGCGTGTCGGGTACGCCGATTCCGCAGAAAGCGCTGGCGTACGACGTCGAGTAGGCCCCAGCATTTGGGATCGCGACGATCTCGCCGGCCATGAGATCGACGGGAACGGGTGTGTCGACCGCAATGATGTCCTGTGCGTCGCACGTAATTCCCCCCACCGTGGCGGGTTCGAGCACTTCGATGTCTCGGCCGAAGGAGCGAATCTCGTAGGGGATTCCGCCGCCCTGGGGCGAACCTTCGAACAAGCCGTTGAAGGCGCCGACGTCGAGGTGGACCCATCGTTGGCCGTCTCGTTCAGCGGCCTCAATCACGGTGGCGTACATCGTGCCGGCTTCGGCCACCACGGCGCGCCCGGGTTCGGCGACAAGGAGATCGGGGCGATAGGGAAGCGCGGCAATGCCGCAGGTGACGGCAGCCCCGATCGCGGGCCAGCTTTCGGTCAGCTTCTCTTCGCGGGTATTGGCGGGGAGCCCGCCGCCAATGTCAACCATGTCGATCCGGCCGTCGAACCGCTCCATGACATCGGCCACTGTGGTCAACGCATCGCGCCATTGTTCAGGGGCTCGGTTCTGCGAGCCGACGTGAAACATTAGCCCCAGCCGGTTCGCGCCTACGGCCTTCGCGGAAGACAGCATTTCCACGGCGCGATCTGGAGTGACGCCCCACGTATCAGACAGTCGCCAGCGGGCGTCGGTGTCGTTCACTGCGACGCGAACAAGAATCGATGCGTCGGGAGCAAGGTCGAGGATCTTCTGTGTTTCTTGTTCACTCGCGCTGGCGAACCATTCGATTCCGAGTTCGCTTGCGAGCTGAATGGCTGCCGGCCGTTTGACGGGGGCGGAGAACAGCACCTCGCTGGTGAGTAGACCGAGCGACTTCAGGAGTTTGAGTTCGCCTTCGGATGCAACCTCGAATGTTCCGCCCGCGTCGTGAACCGCGTGCAGCACCGTTGGCGAGCTGTTGCACTTCACCGCGTAGTGGACGGCGAAACCGTCAAAGAGGGAGCGGAGTTGACGAACTCTGTCCTCGATCACGCTGGGGTCTAGGAGGAGACAGGGCGTCCGAAAACGTCCACGCTCTAGGGCCAAAAGGCCTTGGTCAACATGCGCCATCTAGCCACGCTACGTCGCACAACGACCACTCAGCAACAAAAATCCTGTGGACAAGCTGTGGACGACGCTGTTTTTCGTGCCAAAAGGGCCCGGGTCGTAAGGCCCGGGCCATATGACCCATGCGAGTATTTGCTCTGAATTCTCGGACTCCGCAGGAATGAACGGCGATTACGGGCTCGAAACTGGTGACCAATGAGTTGGTCTTGGGCGCTTGTCAGCCTGCTCGCAGAGACGCTCGCCCCGATGCGACCCCCACGCTTCAGCGATTGTTGCCGCTGTGCTCAAGGATGGTGCGAGCCGCCTGTCCGGGTTCCTGGAGGTCCGACGTTTCGAGGTCGCATCTCTCGGATAGCGTTCTTGTCCATGACGACCGTTTTCGCCTCGCCTGATGAGCTGCTCGGCGCCGTAGGGCAGCACCTCGGCGCCAGCGAGTGGATCGTGATCGAACAGGACCGAATCGATCAGTTCGCCCAAGCCACCGGCGATCATCAGTGGATCCATGTTGACCCGGTCGCGGCCGCTGAAGGGCCGTTCGGCGCCACCATCGCCCACGGCTACCTCACGCTCGCCCTGACGAATCAGTTCCTTCCGGAAATCATGCGGGTCGACGGTGTGTCGATGGGCGTCAACTACGGCACCAATAAGGTCCGCTTCCCGCAGCCCGTCACCGTCGGATCTCGCGTTCGGGCCACGGCCTCGATCACCGAGGCCGAAGAGATCAAGGGTGGCGTCCAAGTGGTTGTCACCATTGCGGTCGAGATCGAAGACCAGGTAAAGCCAGCGTGTGTGGTCGAGTCGGTCAGCAGATTTCTTCGATGAGTGAAAGGCTGAGCTGATGGCAAAGCGCAAACGCCGCAACGGGCCTGTGAACCAGGTTGAACCGTCGTTCCCGCCCGTAGGCCCTGGGCTGCAGAGCCCGACCCGGCGCGTTCCGGCTGATATCGAACGTCCGCCCTACGCCCTGAGTGGCGACCCCGGGCCGTCGGTCAGCTCCTTCACCCGAACCCCCGCGGAGATCGAGGCAATGCGCCGCACGGGCGCCATTGCCGCGGAGATCCTTTTGCGAGCCGGCGAGGTCGTGCGGCCGGGTATCACCACCGACGAGATCGACCGGCTGGTTCACGACCTCACGGTGAAGGCGGGCGGCTATCCGAGCCCGCTCAACTATCGCGGCTACCCGAAGTCTGTCTGCACCTCTGTCAACGAGGTGATCTGTCACGGCATCCCCGACTCTCGGCCGCTCGCCGACGGCGACATCATCAACATTGATGTCACGGTCTTTCGTGAGGGTGTCCACGGCGACACTTCGGCAACCTTCCTCGCAGGCGATGTCGAAGCGGCCTCAGTAGCGCTGGTTGATGTCACGCTCCAGTCACTCAACGCCGCGATCGATGCGGTCAAACCGGGCGGCCCGGTGCGCGACATCGGCGCCGCCATCGAGAAGCTGGCGAAGGCAAACCGGCTCGGCGTTGTGCGCGAGTTCATTGGTCACGGTGTGGGCACGGAGTTCCACACCAACCTCCAGATTCCCCACTATTTCGATCGGCGCCTCACCACACCGATCGAAGTCGACACGTCGTTCACGATTGAGCCGATGCTCACCCTTGGGGCGCCAGAGGCAGCAATGTGGGACGACGGCTGGACAGCGGTCACGATCGACGGCACTCGTACCGCTCAGTTCGAGCACACGCTGATCATGACCGAAGCCGGCGCTGAGCGTCTCACTGTCACCCCGGCCGGGGAGTGTGCACACGATCGCGCTCCGGCCGCGGTCGCCTAGCTCGCCATCGCGCCGAGAGCGGCCCAGCAAGTTTCACGACTACGCGCGGCCTTCTGAAGCCGAGTCATTGATCCACCACGTGTCTGAGTCATTGATCCACCACGTGTCTGAGTCATTGATCCACTACGTGGAAGTGCACAGTGCGCTCGTCGGGGTTCGCCTCGTCGAGCTGCACCGTTACTTCTGACCCGAGTTCGAGCCCGTCGGCGGGCACGCGGGCGACCACCGCCGGATCTCGAAGCTGAACCCGACCGCGGCCGCGGTCGGGGTCCACGTCGGTGACGATCGCTTGGAACTTCTCGCCCACCCGCGGCGCGAGTACCACAGCCTCGACATAGTCGACCACCGCGCGTTCGAGCGTGCGATCCCGTCGGCTCGCCGCGCCCATGAGCTTCGGAAGTTCTTCGAGGGCTTCGACCGCCCACGCGGGTGGTTCACGGTCGGCGCAGGCCGCCACGACGATTTCGTTGGCGAAGCGGTCGCATAGGCGCCGAAGGGGCGCGGTCACGTGCGCGTAGGTCGAGGCGATCGCCGAGTGCTGCGGATCGGCGGGCAGATCGTGGTTCGTGAACGCCACGTATCCCGCGCCCCGTAGACCGCGAGCAGCCTGACTTAGAAGCGCTGCGGTCTGCGGGGTATCGGGCCACAGTTCGCGAACCCGCTCGGCGTAGCTCACGCTGTCGGGCCACTCGACGCCGAGGGCGCGGGCGGTCCGACGGATCTGGGCGACGGTGCGGTCCTCAGGCACCGGAAGGGTGCGCAGCAGGCCGACGCCAACATCGATCATGATCTGACTCGCCGCGATTCCGGTGAGAAGTGAGATCTGAGCGTTCCAGTCCTCTACCCGCAGGCTCTCGTCGTATTCGAGGGCGAAGGATCCGTCGCGGGCGGAAACCACTTCTTGCGAGGGGAGAGCGAGGCTCACCGCTCCGCGTTCACGCTCCAGGTTCAGTCGTTGTTCGCCAATGGTGCGGAGCAGCCCGAGGCTCGGTCGGGCCGACCCAGAATCGATCTCGCGCTGGGCATCGACGTACGACATCTGGGCGGTGTTTCGCACCAGGGCCCGTTCGAGGTGGGCGTGTGAGAGTTCACCACCCGCATCGAGGTCGATCGTCCACAACAACGCCTGGCGCTCTTCGCCTTCGAGGAGCGACCCCGCGTCTTCGTTGATCGGCTCGGGATGGAGCGAGGTACGGAGGTCTGGGCTGTAAAGGGTGACGCCGCGGGCCCGGGCCTCAGCGTCGATCACTCCGCCCGCGGCGACAAGGGCGGCGACATCGGCGATCGCGTAAAAGACGCGATGGCCGTCGCCATGCGGTTCGGCCGCGAAGGCCTGGTCGAGGTCTCGGGAGCCAGGCGGGTCGATCGCGACAAATGAAATATCGCGAGCGTCGCGGACGGCATCGCCGGCGCCGGCCGGGATCGACGGTCCGTCTCGTTGCACCTCAACGGCCGCGTTCTGCACGGCGTCGGTGAAAGCGGCCGGAACATCGAGCTGATCTCGGATTCGCCGGAAGCCGGCCACCATCTCAGGATCGGGCGGACAGCGAACGATGTGGCGGGACACGGGCCGACCCTAGTGGCGGGCCTAGTTGCTGGAGGCTTCGCCCGGTCGGGGGAGTTCGATCCATATCTTTCCGGGAAGGATCGCGACCTCGTTGCCGGAACCGGGGATGCGGTACTTCGTTTGTTCTGCGAGTGCTTCACGGTTCCACGCGACCGGAACAAGTTGACCGGCAGTGAGGACCCAGGCAGTGCCGTCGGCGATTGTTACCGCTTCAGGCGATCTCGCGTCGGCGCTCGATGGGATGTAGTCGGTGAACTGCACCACCACGGTGGTCGGGGCAACCCGGACCCCGTCGGCATCGACCGTGGGTTGGCCATCCTGGGTGCGATCCCAACCCGACCCGTTCCATGAGTATTCGACGCGGGTCGAGCCGTAGTCGATCGACACGCCATTGATTGACTGTGCGCCGCTCGGGAGAGGCTGGCTGGCGGTCCGGAACTGGAAGAACGGCGATGGGGTGGCTGCCCCTTCGAGGTTGCGGCCCAGCGACCAGAGGTTGAACGCGTTGGTAATCAGGTTGTGTGGCGCTCGCCGACCGCTGTCTCGGTAGTACGAGCTGCTAAAGACATTGACGCTCACATCCACGAGCGACGAGTTTTTGAGTTGAGCACGCGAGCCTCGGTTGCCGCCGGAATTCGCGAAGAGTGGGCCGTTGAGCTGGGCGAGCAAATCGAAGTCACCGGTCCGCATCGAACGGACCGGACCCACGGCCTCGGCGCCCTCCGAGTGGAACACCGCGGCGAGTCGGGTGAGCCCACCTTCGACCTCTTCGACGAACACGATGTCGGCCTGATTAATGCCGGCCTGCGGTCGGGCGGCGGGGACATTGTCGATCTTCACCGCAAGGGCGGGTCGGGTCGGGTCGTCGAACGTGCTCTGGCCGGTGAGAACGGCGCGGGCTTCGAGCGCGCGGAGCGCCTCAATCCGCTGCAACATGTCGCTGAGCTGGTCGGCGAGTTCGCTTCGGCGCGCGCCCGCTTCGCGGTGGTCCTCTTCCACCGTGAGGAGCGCCTCGTTTCGAGTGGAGAGCTCATCGCGGGCAACATCGAGCTCGCCGGCCAGTTCTTGCAACTGAGCATCAATGATCTCGAGCCGGCCTTCGGTGTCGTCGATGACCGATTCGTAGAGTGCTCGGCGCCGGCTCGGCTCGTCGTCGCCTTCGAGAGTGCGGACCTCATCAAGTAGCGCGTTTGATCGCGGGTCGCCTTGAGTGAACCCGACGATGGCGATCTCGACGCGGGTGTTGGCGGGCTCTTGGCGGGTGAAGACCGTCCACTCGATGCTGTCGGCGATCAACTCGACGACAACCCCGTCGTCCACGATCTGGGCCGCAAGCGCGGCGATCTCCAACGAGAGT
Organism: Candidatus Aldehydirespiratoraceae bacterium; assembly: GCA_047639555.1. Taxonomy (GTDB): domain Bacteria; phylum Actinomycetota; class Acidimicrobiia; order Acidimicrobiales; family Aldehydirespiratoraceae; genus JAJRXC01. The sequence goes on along the minus strand of JBLIOE010000010.1, from coordinate 48,220 downwards.
TGTTCGAGTTCGGCGTCGACCTCACCGACCGCGATCGTAAGTTCGTCGCGCTGTCGCTCCAACGATGCCAGCTCACCTGGATTGACTTGAGCAGTGGCTGGTGCTGCGACGAGAGCCGCGAGGAGGCAGATCGCGATTGCACCGAGCAGTGGTTGTCTGTGTCGACGCATGGGGCTCCACAATCCGTCGTTTCAATCGCCCGGAGGTCCCACGGTACCCGCCGAATCCTCCTGGATGGGCGCGGTTGGTCAGCCATAGCGAGACGGTGCCAGGTACGGTCGTCGAATGGCCATCCCTCCGCAGGTTGTCGAGTTCGACCGTCATGACATCAGCGAAGTCGTCGGGCACCTCGATCGTGTTGCCGCTCTCGAGCCTGGCTCGGCCTGGGTGAACATCGGCCCGGCGCTGACCGACGAGCAGTACAAGGCCGTGCCGCACAAGAGCGGCATGGGGAAGTGGGTCTCCGGACGCGGTCCGGCGGTGCCGATGGCCACCTGGACCCCAGCGGCGGCGAAGGGTCGAACCCGTCTCGCCCAAGCCGGGATCACTCACGGTCTCGGTCCCAATGCACTCGACGCTCTGGCTGACGCCGGTGTGGTGTTGCCGGTGAATTGGGTCAAGAAGCAGGACCATGCCCGCAACGGCATCGTCGTTGACCTTCCTGATGGCCTCGCGAACGAGGAGTTGGTCTCGTGGCTTCTCGCCGCGATGGATCAGCTGTCGACATACATCTCGACGGGCGACCAATGGATCGCCGAGATTCATACGCCCTAGGTCAGGCTCGTTCATCGCGGCAGAGGCCGCCTACTCGTCGGGTTGGGTCCAGGAACGATCGAATCCGATTCGTGCTTCGAGCGTGGGGGTGGCGTGGCCGAGACCGTCGTAGCAGCGCAGCCCGAGGTCTTCTCCCTCGTCCTCGACTTCGATGCGAGCGTCGCCCTCCCACGCCTGGATCAGGGAGGCTGTGCGCCAGACATTCCAGATGTAGAGCGGGCCGGCGGGGCCGGTGACGATCTGGACCGTTTCGGGAGCGGTGTCGCACCACAACACAATGCGGGTGGCTTCCTGGTCGCCGATTGTCAGCGGGTGTTCGGCCTCGAAGGCGAGGCCCTGCACGGCACCGTCGCTGCTCCGCTCGCGGTGGACGGTGATTGTGGTGTCGGCCGCCGTGCCGAGCGTGATGAAGGAACGCTCAGTCATCGATGCTCGCAAAAGGGTCGAGTGGGTCGCGGCCCCACGAGGGCGTGCCGGTTTCGGTATCAACGGTGGCTCGTTCGACGCGACCGGTGATCGGGTTTGTTCGACGGGGTGGCTTGCCAGCCTTCAACGCCGCCCGGTTGTCGTCGCTCCATCCGGCCTCGACGGCCTGGTTCTTCCACACGCGTTGCCGGATCGTCGCCAGGACGGGATCGCTGCCCTTCGCGGTGAGCGACAACGGATCGCCGCCCACCTTCCACCCGCGAGCACGTGGTTCGGGGTCTGGCCCGGCTTCGGGTTCTGGGTCGGGCACGACGTCGGCGGCGGGTTCGTTCTCCTCGGGCGCGATCTCTGCGAGATTCGGCACTGGGTCGCCCTCGGCCCGTGCGTAGTGCGCAGTGCCAACCTCGCGAGATCCAACCTCGACCAAGTCGGGGTGGTCGTCGATCAAGGAGTCGTCGATCTGTCGAACGTCGTCCTCGTGTTCGCTTGTCCAGTTGAGCCGCAGGCTTGAGGGGCCGTAGGCATCACGGAGTGTGGCGCGAACGGCGGCGTCGTCTTCCAAACGTCGCCGGGCCCGAGCCGTGCGGCGCGTGTCGCGGTCGCCTCCGGATCTTTCACCCTTGGGGCGGAATCCGCCGCGACTCGGATTCGCGAGCCAGTCAAGAAAAATCATCGCAGCGATGAGCAGGATCCACCCCAAGACAAAGGAGTAGATGATCCGGTCCTGCGACATTGCGCTAGCGGTTGTCGAGGGCCAGGACGGCGCCGACAATCTCCTCGATCACCGTTTCGGCGTCGACGGCCGTCAACACGTTGGCGTTGATAGGAGCATCGGCGTTGGGTCGTTGATCGACCACGGTCATACCGCGAGTGTGGGTGCCGGTGAGTTCGATATCAACATGGCGCATGGCGCCGGAGAAAAGTTCCGGACGCACCGCAGCCAATACAGCGCACGCGTCGTGGATCGGCGCCCCGGCGGTGCCTTGGAGCTCTCCGGCTCGGTCGACGGCATAGTCGAGGAGATCGGCGGCAAGAATCGCGGTCGGTGTAGCTGCCGCCCGCATACGGTCGCGCTCCGCCGGTCCGAGGAGGACCTGGTGGGTCACGTCGAGGCCCACCATCGTGATGATGCCGCCAAGCCGAAAGACGATGTCGGCCGCTTCGGGGTCGGCCCAGATGTTGAACTCCGACGTTGCTGTGGTGTTTCCGCCCACCGCGGCGCCTCCCATGATCGTGAAGCCGCCGAGATGGTCGGGCAACGTGGGGTCTTTCTCAAGGGCGTGCGCAATGTTTGTGAGCGGACCCACAGCGATGAGGTGGAGATCGTCGACCGAACGGGCCGTGTCGAGGATGAAGGTGACCGCGTCGTCGGACGCGATCTCGTTGACGACGTTGGGAATCTCGACGGACCCGAGTCCGGTCGCTCCATGTACGTAGGCCGCGTCGATCGGTTCGTTGACGAGCGGTCGAGCGGCGCCACGATGCACGGGCACGTCGAGGGCGGCGACCTGGGTGATCGCCAGTGCGTTGTGCGTGGTGTGCTCGATACCAACGTTGCCGTTGACGGTGGTGATGCCGACGAGATTGGTCAGGTGAGCCGCAGTAAGGATCGCGATCGCGTCGTCGAGACCGGGATCACAATCCAGCAGGACCGGAATGGGGGACATTCGAGAGAGCGTACGTCGCAACTTGCGGCGCGGGTCCGTTAGGTGAGGAGTTGCTCGACTTCGCTGTGGGTAGGCAGCGACGGCTGAGCGCCGGGGCGTTGGGTGGTCGCGGCGCCTACTCGCACCGCCCACTCTGTTGCTTCCACGAGGCTGAGACCGCGGACGAGAGCGTCGGCCAGTGCGCCACAGAAGGAGTCGCCGGCCGCGGTGGTGTCGACGGGAGTGACCGTCGGCGCGGGGACGTGGACGGCATCGTCGGCGGTGACCACCATCGCTCCGTCGGCGCCGAGGGTGACGATGACGGCATCGGCCGGGAGAGTGCGGGCGAGGCGGGCGGCGATTGCGGTGTCGACGGGGCCGTTGTGACCGGCGAGGGTGGCGAGTTCCGTTTGGTTCGGGACCAGCACATCGACAGCGCGGAGCAGCTCGCTGGGTAACGGTCCGGTGGGTGCCGGCGCGGGGTTGAGAATCACTGTTCCGGTGGCGAGTGCCGCGGCCATCGCTACCGCGTCGATCGGCACCTCGAGTTGAAGCAGCACCACCTGTGCGCTCCGCAATGCATCACCCGCGGCCTCGATGTCGGCCGCAGTGAGTCGAGCGTTCGCTCCCGGTGACACCACGATTGCGTTGTCGCCGTCGGCATCGACCGCGATCAGGGCGACGCCGTTGGGTGTGTTGGGCGTGGTGATGAGCGCGCTCGTGTCGACCTGGTCGCCGTCGAGCGCGGCGCGAAGGATGGCCCCTCCTTCGTCGTCGCCAACTCGTCCGACCATGGCGACGGATCGCCCGAGCCTCGCGACCGCGACAGCCTGGTTGGCCCCCTTCCCGCCCGGGATCCGCACGAGATCACCGCCCAGCACCGTTTCGCCGACCAGCGGGATGTGGGCCACATCCACGACGAGGTCGAGGTTGGCGCTGCCGACGACGACGACTTCGAAATACTGAGGGTCTGTCATTGGTACTTTTTAGTCGAGATCGCTTCGTTGGGATCGCTTAGTCGAGATCGGCAACGAGGCGGTGGGTGTGTTCGAGCATGATGTCGACGCGGTCGGCAATGACCGACGCAGGACCGCTCTGACGCATCCCACCCTGGCTGCCGTTCAATCGGCGGGCGAAGACGCCCTCGACGATGCACGCCTGCTTCCACCAGGAGAAGGCCTCGTAGAAGGGATAGTCCGAGAGATCGAATCCGGTGGCCGCGGCGTAGAGGTCGATCACCTCGGCCGAACGAGGGAAGACGGTGCTGGTTGTGGGCGCGTCGGGAAGCCACGTAAATGCGTCGCCCGGGTCGGCCCAGTACTGCGTCGACCACGCGAAGTCGGCGAGCGGATTGCCGGTGGTGCACAGTTCCCAATCGAGCACCGCGCCCATCGACCAGTCGGCCTGAAGGACGACATTGTCGAAGCGATAGTCGCCATGAGCCAGGGCAGGAGCGACCCGCTCTGCTGGTACTCGTGCCGCGAGCGCATCGTGAAGTTCGTGAAGCAGGGGGACGGGGCGAGCATCAGCCCCCTTTACCTGGGTGCGCCAACGTTTGAGCTGGCGTTCGACATATCCATCGTGCCGGCCGAGATCGGCGAGTCCCGACGCGTCGAGATCGATGGTGTGCATCGCGACCTGCGCGTCGATGAGCGAGTGAGTCGCCGTCAGCGCGGCCTCGGCGTCCATTCCCTCGGTGTCGGCGACGGTGCGAAGAATTGGACCCGCCACGAAGTCCATGACGTAGAACGGCGCGCCGGTGACGCTGGCGTCGTCGCATCGGGCGATCGGTCGCGGCACCGGCACTGAGCCCGATCGATGCAACGCCGAGATGATTCGCCATTCGCGATCGACATCGTGGGCTGTTGCCAGGGCCGTTCCCTCGGGCGGGCGGCGAAGCGCGAAGACCCCTCCATCACGATCGGTCACGCGATAGGTGAGATTGGAACCGCCGGCCGCGATGAGGGAGTACTCGAACCCGCCCGCGGCCTCGGGAACGTGCGCGGCGAGCCACTGAGTGACGGCATCGATGGTGAGCCCGCGGATCGCGGACGGCTCGTGCGACATGACGACGAGCGAAGGCAGCCGATCCGCTAGCGGACGACGCCCTCTTCGATTTGGTGGAGCCGCTTGACTGCGCCGACCAGAACCTTCTTGGCGATCTTTGCGCTCTCATCGAGCATTGAGCTGAACTCGCGCCGGTTGAGGACCTCGACCACCATGTCGGTGTCGGCGGTGACGGTGGCGGTGCGGGGCACGCCCGCAATCACGGCAAGTTCACCGAAGAAGTCACCCGGCTTGAAGTGAGCGATAACGCGACCATTGCGGCGCACGGTGGCTTCGCCTTCGGCGATGACCATGAACTCGCGGCCCGGCTGTCCCTGAACGGTGAGATCTCGGCCTGCCTTCACGGTGATAGGGGTCATGAACGAGGCGACTCGCTTCAGTTCCTTCTTGGTGAGCTCAGAGAAGAGCTCGATCTCGGCGAGTTGTTCGACGAGGGCCATGACTACCTCCAGGTGGGCGTGGACGCCCGATAGGTTGGGGCTTTCATAGCAGCTGGACTGACCTCCGGTCAGAAAATGGCCACAGGATTTACCGGCGAGCCGGTTGCGCCGACGAATGGTTCGGGCGTCGCGTTGAGCAAGAAGTGGTGCCGACCGAACTCCACACAGGCCGTCGCTAGGTCTTCTAGGTTCCAGTTTTGGCCCTGGGTCATCCCCATCTCAACGAGACACAAGCAGTGCACGCCGAGCACGTCGTCCCACACGGGACCCGGGAAGACTTCGAAGATGTAGGTGTCGGTGGCCACCGCGGCGACGTCGTTGCGATGGAACCAGCGAGCAGCATCGAGGCCGGGACCGGCGGTGGCGCCGTCCATGTTCGCGCCGGCGGCGTACGCCATTGCTCCGCCTTCGAGGTAGAGCTGCATACGTCCCGTGCGAATGAGCACGATGTCGCCTGGCGACATTGTGACACCAGCCCACTCGGCCGCTTCATCGAGATCCACACTGTTGATCTCGTAGCCGTCCTCGAGCCGATCGACACCCTTGGCTCCGGGTATATCGAGCAGAACCCCGCGGCCGACAATCGGGCCGACGTGTTCGACCCCGAGCACGGTGGCACCCTCGCGGGCGGTGATGGATGAGGTGGGCACGCCGTTGTAGAGGGTGCCGTTGTAACTGGCGTGTGACAGGCCGTCCCAATGGGTGCCAGCCTGAAGGCCCATGGTGACCATGTCGTCGGAGAAGTGGGCGACCATCTTCTTCCCATCGGGGTCACCGAGGTCGGCGTGGTCGATGGTGCCCATGACGTGGATGGGGTTGATCCGGGTAGGGATCTGACCGATCTGCGGGCCGTCCTTCTTTAGGTCGATCGCCAGCGAAATCGCTCGTCCGTGTTCGACTGAAGCTGCAGCCGCGACCCGGGCTTCCTCGGTGATGAGGTTGAGTGTGCCGATGCGATCGTCGTCGCCCCAGCGGCCCCAATTACGGACTTCAGCAGCGATGTCATGGAAACGTTGGGTGAACGACATGCGGCGAGCGTAATCAGCCCGGCGAGTGGGTCAGTAACCCAGTGTTTGGTCGACGACTCCTTCGAGCGTTTCGCCAGCGCGGAACCGGTGGTAGTTAGTGATGAACGCGTCGGCCATTGCGCCGCGCGACCCGGGCCCGGCCCACGACACATGCGGCGAGATCCGCACACCCGGATGGGAGTACATCCAAGAGTCGTCGGGGAGCGGTTCGGGGGTGACAGTGTCGAGCGACGCTCGGGCAACCTGCCCGCGGTCGAGCGCTCGGCGTAGCGCGTCCTGGTCGACGAGTGATCCTCGGGCGACATTCACGAAGTGCAGGCCGGGCTTCGCCGCGGCGAGCACGTCGGCGTCGATGAGGTGGGCCGTGTCATCGGTGGCCGGCGCGGCGAGTACGAGATGATCAGCCTCGGCGACGGCCGCCCGAAGGTCGGTGGTGATTTCCATCCCTTCGATGGGCGACGGGAGTGGTCGACGGCGCACGCCGATGACGCGCATTCCGAAAGCGAGCGCGATGGACGCAACGTTGGAGCCAATGCCACCGACCCCGACGATCACGAGCGTCTTGCCGTAGAGGCCAGAAAGTCTCGGGCCGGTGTACCAGCCGTGCTCCGGTGGTCCGTCGAGCCAAACCTCCGGCATTGCTTTCGCGAAACTCATCATTGATGCGAGCGCGAACTCCCCAACGGGGACGGCGGTTGCGCCGCGGGCACAGGTAAGGACTTGGTCGTCGGCCAGCGCGTCGAGCGGGTACATCGGCATCACCGGCCAAGTGGGTCAAGGAGATCCCCGGAAGGGCGGCGATCTCCTCGGCCACCGATGCGGAGAAGTGATTGACAACGTGAATGTTGGGAAGCTCAGTCGGCACGCTGCGACGTTACCGAGCGCTGGTTGGGTGGGTCGCGGACACGCCGGTCTGGATGCGTACTATCTTTCCAGTAACGAAATGATCGGTCTTTACCTCTTCTCTCTCGCTGTCGGAGCGCCACTTCTCCTCTGGATGGTCTTTGTCGGTGATTCCGACGGTGGCGACGGATTCGGCCTCGATGCTGGCGGCGATGGCTCGATGACCGTCATCCCACTATCCGCCCTCGCCGGCGCGTTGGCCGCGTTCGGCGGCATCGGTGTCATCGGGGATATCACAAACACCGGCTTCGTCGTGACCTTGGTCTTCGCTCTCACGTTGGCCCTCGTGATCGGTTACGGAAGTCACCGGCTGTTCAAGTGGGTCAAGGCGCCCGGCGCTTCGAGCGAGGTGACCGACGCCGAACTCGAGGGCAGTATCGCCCGAGTGTCGTTGCCGATCAGCGACGAATTCCGCGGCAAAATCATTGTCGACATCGCGGGAGCCCGCGAGCAACTCACCGCTTCTCCGGCCGACGGCTCCACGCTTTTAGTTGGTGAGCCCGTGGTGATCGTGCGGATCGAAGGCGGGGTTGCCTTGGTCGCCCCCCTCGACCCCGGCCTTGAGCTTGGCTGATGGGTCGCTCAGCGGTTCCACATTCGTTCGAATCAAGGAAAAGTCGCGGCGGCGTTCGTTGTCGTGTTGATGCGTCCTCGACGCAGAAGGAATAAGCGAAATGGAATTCTTCATCGGCGCGGGACTCGTTGTCGTATTTGTGTTGCTAGCAATGCTGGCGATCGTGAACTCGGTCCTCGTGATCTGCCCGCCCAACCGGGTGGCCATTATTACGGGCCGCAAGCGGGTGTTGTCCGATGGGCGAACCGTCGGCTACCGGATCATCAAGGGCGGCCGGGCCTACAAGACGCCGATCTTTGAAACCGTCGCGTGGATGGATCTCAACACGATCCCGCTCGAGGTCTCGGTCACTAACGCGTACTCAAAAGGCACCATTCCGCTGAATGTTCAGGGCATCGCCAACGTGAAGATCTCCAGCAAGGAAGGTGTGTTAGAGAACGCCGCAGAACGGTTCTTGAACGTCCCGAACGCCACGATCGGACAAATCGCGAAGGAGACGCTCGAGGCCAACCTTCGTGGCGTACTCGCCACGTTGTCACCCGAAGAGGTCAACGAGGATCGGCTGAAGTTCTCGCAGCAACTCATCGACGAGGCCGACGACGACATCAAGACCCTCGGTCTCGACCTCGACGTCATGAAGATCCAGAACGTCACCGACGACAACCTCTACCTTGAGTCGGTCGGTCGCCGCCTGACTGCTGAAGTCATCAAGGAAGCGCGTGTCGCCGAGGCGAGCCGTCAGTCGGAGTCCGAGCGGGCAGAAGCGAAGGCTCGCGAGCTCGCCCAGATTGCCAGCGTGCAAGCCGACAAAGCCATCGTCGAGGAGCGCAACATGCTCCGAGTGCGAACGGCCGAGCTCGATGCCATCGCCCGGGCGAAGGAAGAGGAAGCGGCCGTGGCCGGCGACATTGCTCGCGCCGTTGCCGAGCAAGAACTCGAGCAACAGCGCATCGAGTTGGAGCGTCGGCGTCTCGAAGCCAATGTCGTCACTCCGGCCAAAGCGAACCTCGAAGCAAAGCAGCTCGAAGCGCAGGCTGATGCTGCCAAGATCGTCGAGGATGGTAAGGCCCAGGTTGAAGTGTTCCGGCTCCTCACCGATCAGTACAAGGCGGCAGGCGCCGACGGTCAGCGCATCTTCGTACTCAACATGCTCCCGGAGCTCGTCGACAAGATCACGTCCACGGTGAGCAACATCGATATCGATCGCATTGCCGTTGTTGACAATGGCGGCGGTCACGGCGCCGGTGGGATCCCCGGGCTGGTTGCCCAGCTACCTGGCGCAGTCGTGAGCTTGAGTGAGCAGATCAGCGCAGCCACCGGAGTCGACATCCTCGGGGCAATGCGATCCGACGTTGCGGCTACCGATGCGACTGACAGGTCGTCGTCCGAGCTGCCGCCTCCGCCAGCCCCGCCGGGGGGCGACGCCGAGTAGCGCTGAGCTACTCCGCCAGACTTTGGAGGAGGGCGAGGTCGACTATTTCGATCCGCCCTCGCCCGATCTTGATCGCCCCCTTGGCCTCCGCGGCTTTGAGGGGGCGGTTTGCTGTCTGGCGACGAGTGCCGGCCATAGCGGCGATGTCTTCTTGTCGGACCCGAACAATTATTGGCGTGGTATTTGAGTCGAATGCCTCGGCCAGACGGAGGAGCACTCGGAGCACCCGGGTCTCTACGGAGATGAAGAGCACCTCCATGAGCTGATCCATGGTCTCCTGGAGACGGGCGGCCAGGATTTGCAAGAGGCGTTGGTCGACGTTCGGGTCGGCGCGCCGCATCTCGTCGAGAGTGGCCCGTGTGAGAGCGAGCGTTTCTGTGGGCTCAAGGGCAGTGACCTTGGCCGTACGACGGCCTGCGCCGACAATGGCGAGCTCGCCGAGAACTTCGCCCGGGCCCCGCACGCCGAGGGCGGCGACGTCGCCGCGAGCGGTCGAGACCTCGATCAGCACTCGACCCTTGTCGATCACATGGAAGGTGTCGCCGGCTTCTCCCTCATGGAAGATCGGTTCGTCTTTTCCGTAACGTCGACGAACCATCTTCTGGCGCCACGCGGGCGCCGCTGGACCCAAGACCTCGAGAAAGCCGCCTGACATTTTGTAGAGCGTACTTGCCCGGCGGCCCGCACGGATTTCATCTCTCGGCGCGAAGCCGGTAACAATGCCCGCCCATGGCAATGAGCCCCGACGTCGAGCGCCCCGAACGAGGTGCGGAAGGTAAAGCGGCCCGACGCACCCGTGTCGTCGAGGCTGCGATGTACCTCGCCCACGAAGGCGGCTACGACGCGGTGCAGATGCGGGCGGTCGCCGAACGAGCCGATGTCTCGATGGGCACGATCTATCGCTACTTCAAGGGCAAGGACGATCTGCTGTTGGCCGGACTCGCCGGGTGGGTCCATATGGTGAGTCTGGCCGTGGAAGACGATCCCGCCCACGGCGACAGCCCCGCCGAGCGGTTGACCTCGGTGCTCGACCGGGCCGCCGGCGCCTCCGACGGTGCCCCGGTTCTGATGGAAGCGCTCATCACCGCGATGAGCACCCCCGATGCGGCAGCCGCCGAATACAAGCTGCAGGTGGACTCAGCGGTCCGTCGGCTCATCGTCGCCGCGATCGGCGACGAACCGGGAATCGATGCCGCTGGTGTCGCCCGGGTGATCGGCCATGTGTGGCTCTCGGCGATCAGCCGCTGGGTGGGCGGGCTCGCGCCCGAGGGCAGCGTCGCAAGTGAACTTCGCCACGCCGTGCAGATGTTGGTCGGTGCTCGCGTCGGGGCTTAACGCCCCGGTAGTCACCCGCAGCTGAGCGCGTGGTCGAACGCCGCAGGCTCGAGTGGTTTGGAGAACAAGAAGCCGAGTGCTTGGTCGCAGTCGAGTTCGCGCAACACCGAGAGCTGTTCTTCTGTCTCGACGCCCTCGGCGATCACGATGAGTCCGAGCGCATGGGCGAGATCAATAATCGCGGCGACAATCGTCGCTGAGGCGTGGTCGGACGCGAGGCCGGATACGAACGAGCGGTCGATCTTCAGAACGTCGAGCGGCAGTCGCTGCAGATACGCGAACTGGGAGTAGCCGGTGCCGAAGTCGTCGATACCAAGGCTGATGCCGAGGCGGCGAAGCTCGTCGAGTTGTTCGGTGGCCGCCTGCTCATCGTCCATCAGCGCGGACTCGGTGATTTCGAGACAGATCTCGTCGGTGGTGATGCCGGCCGCCGCGACGGTGCGCTCGACGTAGGGCACGAGGTCGGGGTCCCCCAGCTGACGGGCCGAGAGGTTGACCCAGATTCGGACGGGCTCCTGTTCGGGTGTGCGGTAGACCCGCCACTTCGCGGCTTGTCGGCATGCCTCGGCGATGACCCATCGGCCGATCTCGACGATGATCCCGGTCTCTTCGGCTAGTGGAATGAAGTCGCCGGGCGGAATGAGGCGGCCGTCGGGCCGCTGCCAGCGAACGAGTGCTTCGAAGCCGACGATGCTGCCCGACTCCAGATCCAGCTCGGGCTGGTAGTGGAGGCGGAGCTCGTCGTTGTCGACTGCTCGACGGAGGGCTTCCTCGGTGTCGATGCGCTCGAGGGCGAGCGACTGGTCGAGCTCGTCGTGGATCGCGAACCGGCCGCGGCCTTCGTGTTTGGCCTCGTACATCGCAGTGTCGGCATTGTCGATGATGCGACTGGGATCTTCAGAACCCATCGAGGTAGCGATACCGATCGAGGCGCTAATGCTGATCTCTCGGCCTTCGAGCACGAAGGGCTGGGCAAAGGCATCGAGGATCCGACGGGCGACGGCGGTGGCACCGCGGGCGCCGTCGGTGCCGGCACACAACATCACAAACTCGTCGCCGCCGATGCGGGCCAACGTGTCGCCGGGGCGCACGATTGCGGTGAGGCGCTCGGCGACCTTGCTCAGCGCGGTGTCGCCGACCTGATGGCCGAGAGTGTCGTTGATGGTCTTGAAGCCATCGAGGTCGATGAACAGCACGCCGATCGGCTGATTAGAGCGCTCGCTGACGGCGAGGGCATGGCTCATACGATCGATGAGTAGGGCCTTGTTGGGTAGCCCGGTGAGCTCGTCGTGGAACGCCTGCTTGATCAGGCTCTGTTCGGTCTCTCGCTGTTCGGTGATGTCACGGCTGGAGCTCTGCAGCTGCCGGACGGTGCCGTCGGGCGCGAGGATCGGCGTGATCGCCGTTTCGAACCAGCGGAAGCCGCCATTGCGATGACGGAGGCGGTGGCGAAAGCGGGTGGGCTCGGAGCCGCGGCGGCCGGCGTCGTGGATGGCCTGTACGAGGGCATCGCGGGTGCCGGCGTGGGCGATATCGACGGGGTGGGTGCCGGTGAGCGAGGCGGGGTCGAGATCGAGGAGACGGCGGCAGCTGGGCGACACATAGGTGAATGTGCCCGATGGATCGTGAAGGCACACCAGGTCGGACGTGTGTTCGGCGACGGCCCGGAAGATGTCTTCCGCGGCGGCGAGGGCCTGAGTGGTGGCCTCGATGAGGGCGTCGGTTTCGCGGCTATCGGCGAGAGCACGGAGCTCGACGAGCAAGACGACCACCGATCGGTTGTCGTCGTGCACGGGGGTGAGTGAGACGCGCCCGGGTCGGGGGGTGGTGCCGGCGATGTCGATCGTGCGCTGGCCCGCTCGGTCCTCGGCGCCCGCCGCGACGAGTGGTGCCAGGGTCGCGGAGGCATCGCCGGTTTCCCATACGGGTGCAGCCCAGAGGGCGCGGCCGCGGACGTGGTTGCGTTCGATTCCTAAACCCACAAGTTGTTCGTTGGCATCGAGCACCGTGCCGTCGAGATCGACGAGCAGTGCGGGGCCGCCGAGTTGGTCGAGCGCCACACGGGCGTCGAGGGTTCTGGTGAGATCGTCGATATCGGGATCGGTCAGCCGAGCCAGACGCGCGAGCACGTCGGCGCGGGATCGGTCGCCGGTCACGGTCGCGTTCTCGCGCTCGTGGTTCACGCCTGTTTCTCCTGCGTCGGTGGGTACTCCAGCCCGCCGACAAGTTAGAGCGAACAGTCGCGCTGGACGCGGATACTCGTGACGCGCGGTGAGAAAACCGGTCACGCGCGGTGACTGCTTCCACCCGCCCCTCAATCTATGAAGCCTGAGTCGCGCATAGCGCGACTCAGGCTTCATAGATCAAGGGGATGGCTGACTTTTCCGTCTAGTGGTCGCGATCGGTAGGGTCTTGGCTTCATCTCAGTCCGGGTGTTGCCCGGGACCTCTACATACTGGAGCGCACGGCTGTGGCCGGATTTCTCGAAGGCAAGAACATCGCAATCACTGGCGGCGGCGCCGGAATCGGCAAGGCCATCGCCCTCGCCGCAGCAGCCGAAGGCGCCAACATCGTTGTTGCCGACTATGGCGTGAGCATGGACGGCAGCGACCCGTCGAGCGATGTGGCGGATGCTGCCGTCGCCGAGATCAAAGCGGCCGGCGGCAAGGCCGTCGCTGTGGCTGGTGATATCTCGAAGTTCGACGTCGGCGAAGCCGTTGTGGCCGCTGCGGTCGACAACTGGGGCTCGATCGACGGTGTGGTCTGCCCCGCTGGCGTGTTGCGCGAGCGCATGCTCTTCAACATGAGCGAAGACGAATGGGACCATGTCGTCGCCGTTCACCTCAAGGGCCACTTCAACGTCTATCGCGCCGCCTTCGCCCGGATGCGCAAGCAGGAGACCGGCGGCTCGCTCGTTGGTTTCACCTCAGGAGCGTTCACCGCGTCCACCGCCCAGCCGAACTACAGCGCGGCCAAGGGTGGCATCGTCAGCCTCACCCGCTCCGCCGCCATGACCGCGGCGAGTATCAAGCTCCGCGGGGGCCCGTCGATCAACGCCAACTGCATCGCTCCGGTCGCCAAGACCCGCATGAGCGAGAACGTGCCGTTCGAGATCGAGACCGGCGAGCCGGGCGACATTGCCCCGATGGCCATCTATCTCCTGAGCGATGCCGGCCGCGAGGTCAACGCCCAGGTGTACACCGTGATCGGCCGGCGGATCTCTGTCTGGAACCAGCCCCGAGAGTTGCGCACCATGTGGGCAGGCGGCGACCAATGGACGCCCGCAGAGATTGCCAACATGCTGCCCGCCACCGTCGGCCAAGAGCCCAACCCCTTTATCGAAGACCTTGAGCGCCGCATGGCCGATATGGCCGCCCAAGAGAAGCCCAATCAAGAGAAGCCCAATCAAGAGAAGCCCAATCAAGAGAAGAAGGCCTGACGATGCCGTCGATTCCGGAAGAACCCGAAGGGCGCAATCTCCTGGCGGGGAAGCGGGTTGTGGTTACCGCAGCCGCGGGCACCGGGATCGGCTCGGCCGTCGCCAAACGAGCGTTGCTCGAAGGTGCGTCGGTCCTGATCTCCGACATCCACGAGCGCCGCCTCTCTGAGACTGCCGATCGTTTGGCCGAGGAGACGGGCTCGCGTCCCCTCACCCAGATCTGCAATGTCACTGAGGAAGACGACGTGCAGGCGCTCGTGGCCGCTGCGGTCGACGGCATGGGCGGCATCGACGTGATGATGAACAATGCCGGTCTCGGCGGGTCGGTCCGACTGGTTGACATGACCGACCAGCAGTGGAGCGCCGTGCTCGGGGTCACCCTCGACGGCACGATGCGCTGCACCCGCGCGGTGCTGCGCCACATGATCGACGCCGGTATCGAGGGCGCCATTGTCAACAACGCCTCCGTCGTCGGCTGGCGGGCGCAGGACGAGCAATGTCACTACGCCGCCGCCAAGGCCGGCGTGATGGCACTCACTCGATGCTCCGCGATCGAGGCGGCCGAATTCGGCATCCGGATCAACGCGGTGGCGCCCAGCATCGCCATGCACGCCTTCCTCGCCAAGGTGAGTGATGAGACGTTGCTCGACGAACTTTCGCAGCGCGAGGCCTTCGGCCGCGCCGCGGAACCATGGGAAATCGCCAATGTGATGGTGTTTCTCGCGAGCGATCTCTCGAGCTATATGACAGGCGAAGTGGTGTCGGTGAGCAGCCAGCACCCCTAATCCGCAGGGTTGTGGGGTTCTGCCGCCGCAACGAACCCGAAATGCGGATGAAGTTCTCGTGCCGAATGCTTGCACGAGGGGCACTAGATGAACCATGGTGCTAGACCTTGTGGCGCGAGTCACACGACAGCTACTGGTTTTCCCCTGGAGGAGCACCCATGACTACCCGTCCCACACGTGCAGTATTGGCGAAGATTCTCGCCCTGCTCGTGGCGTTCACCCTTATCGCCGCTTCGTGCGGCGATGACAGCGACGCCACACCCTCGGATTCTGACATCACCCCGGTCGACGACGCCCCCGTCGACGACGCCCCCGTCGGCGAGGATGACGCGACTGAAGAAATCGTACCCGAGGGACCGCAGCCCGTTCGCGACGGCGTGTTGCGTGTTGGTGTCGAAGCTCCGTCCGATGGTCTGAACCCCACCGCCAACAACTTCGCCCAGTCGGCCTACATGATGGGCTACGCCATCTACGACCCGCTGTTCTATGTGGACACCGAGGGCAACTGGTTCCCGTTCCTCGCCGAGAGCGCTGAGCCTGTTGGCGATGGCTCAAGCTGGGACGTTACCGTCCGCCAAGACGTCACGTTCCACGACGGCACTCCACTCAACGCCGAGGCGCTGGGTATCAACTTCGACCGCACGCTCGCCGATCCGTTGATCTCGCTGGCCGTCAAGCCGAGTTACCCCGAAGAGAACCGCTGGGAACTCATCGACGAATACACGATTCGTTACAACCTGATCCGTCCGAGTGCTCACTTCCCGGTCAACCTCACGAGTCAACTCGGCTTCATTGCGTCGCCGGCCTATCTCGAAGCGCAGGCGGAAGACGAGAGCCTCGACCAGACCCCGGTCGGCACCGGCCCGTTCGAGATCACCGAACGCGAGGTTGGTGTGAAGACCGTGCTGAGTCGCTTCGACGGCTACTGGCAGGGCACCGAAGACATCTACCTTTCGGCCATCGAGGTCTACCCGAACACCGACTCGGTGATTTCGGCGGAGCGCGTCGGCAGCGGCGAACTCGACATGGTGACCACGAGCAACCCCGAAGCCCAGCTCACGTTGGAAGCCAATGATGTTCCCACCACGTCCAACGTCCTCGGTGGTGAAGACGACATCATGATGAATACCTCCCGCCCACCGATGGACGACATCCGCGTGCGTCAGGCGCTCACCTTTGCTGCTGACCGTCAGGGTTATTTCGACATCATCGCCCAGGGCACCAAGCCGTTTGCCGACTCGATGTTCCACCCCAGCTCCAAGTGGCACAACCCCGAGGTCGTCCAGGAGGGCAACACGCCCGATCTCGCCGCTCCACTCATCGCCGAGTACTGCTCTGAGGACCCGGTCAACGCCCAGGGCGATCCCATGTGCACCAACGGCAAGGTCAACATGGAGCTGCAGTTCTCCGGACCGTCAGTCACCCAGACTCTGGTCATGGACATTTTGATCAATGGATGGGAGGACTACTTCAACGTCACCCGTCAGGAGCTACTCCAGACCGCCCACATCACCGATGTGGCCTTCGGTGCGTACGACGTGGTCACCTGGCGTCAGTTCGGCGCTGTTGACCCGGACAACGAGGTCATCTGGCTCGAGTGCGCTACCGCTGGTGCGGGAATTGCCCTCAACTGGGTCCGTGTGTGCAACCCCGAACGTGACGAGTTGATGTTTGCCCAGCGGGCAACCACCGACGAGGCGGAGCGCATCGCCATTTGGCAGGAAATCGCGCAGGACATGCACGACACCTACGCCTATATCTTCGTGACCCACGCGAACTGGGTTGTCGGATTCAACGACAACGTGAAGAACCTCTGTGGAACCACCGGTCCTGACGGTGAACTCGTGATGTGTAACAGCGGTGGCTCCATCTTCCTCCACAACGCCTGGGTCGAGTAACCCACCGGAATAGTCAATCACGATGAGGAGTGACAGGGACCAGTTGATGAACGAGAAAGCTCTCGCCTAATGCGCAATTTCATATTTAAACGCGTATTACAACTGGTCCTTGTCCTCTTTGCCGTCACGTTCTCGACCTTTGCATCGTTGAACTGGATCGGCAGCCCACTGGAGAACATCGTGGGTCCGATCATCGGCGGCACCGATTGTGATGCCGTCGAGCGGGGAGAGCTCCCCGATACGAGCTCAGCCGGCGGCGGAAAAACTGACTGCGAGCTAGTCCGCGAAGCCGAGGAGGAATTTAACCTCGATCGGCCGGTGCCGATTCGCTATGGAATTTGGGTCGGAGAAATGGCTCGCGGGGACTTCGGAAACTCGCTCATTGGCGGTACTGAAATCTCCGAGCTGGTCAGCCAGCGGCTGCCCCGGACGCTCAAGCTGGTGGTCTACGCCCAGATCGTGGCCCTCGGGCTGGCAATTCCGTGGGGGGTTTCCACGGCCCGGCGGGCCAACCGAGGCTTCGACCGAGTGAGCACGATCGGCTCTTTCGGCCTGTTGTCAATTCCCAACTTTGCCCTCGGCGTCGTGCTCCTCTACGCCTTCAGCTTTCGCTGGAACCTCTTTCCGTCCACCTTCACTGACGGAAGTATTCCCACGCAGATCAAGGCGCTCACGCTGCCCGCCTTCACCCTCGGCCTCGGCCTCGCAGCCACGTATCAGCGGCTGTTGCGAACCGACCTCATCACCACGCTGCAGGATGACTTTGTACACATGGCCCGGGCGAAGGGCATGCCGCCCCGCCACATCATGTACCGCCACGCGCTGCGCCCCTCGCTCTTCTCCGTCATCACTGTCTTTGGTGTGAACACCGGAGCCCTCATTGGCGGCTCGCTCGTGATCGAGCAGATCTTCGGCATTCAGGGCATCGGCGCCCTCCTGGTAACTTCGGTGCTGCGCCAAGATCAACCGACGGTCGTTGCGTTGATCTCGATCGTCGCCGTCGGGTTTGTGGTGATCAACTTCCTTGTTGATCTCCTCTATGGATGGCTCGACCCGAGAGTGAGAGCAACATGAGCGATACCGAAAACACCGATCTCGAAGCCGGCCGCCTGGCTGTTGCGATGGCCGAAGATGGGCCCGACGAAGCGGTAAAGAAGACCCTGGGCTTCGGCTTTTGGCTGTGCACCACCTGGCTCTCGGCGATCGTGCTTGTGGCCATCCTCGCCCCGGTGCTTCCGATTGCCGACCCAACCGAAATCGGCAATGGTCCACTCAAGGAAGGGCCCAGTTGGAGTCACTTCTTCGGCACCGACAACGCCGGTCGAGACGTGTTCGCCCGTGCGGTCTGGGGGGCCCGTGTCTCTCTGGTGGTCGGTGCGTTTGCCATTACCTTCGGGCTTGTGGTTGGCGGCACTCTCGGCATGATTGCCGGCTACATGAAGGGTGTCATCGACCAGGCGGTCAGCTTCTTCTTCTTCGCGCTGTTGTCCTTCCCGGCGCTCATCCTGGCAATCCTCATCGTCACCACCTTCAGTCGCACGCTGCAGGTCGTCTCGCTGACGCTCGGCATCTTGTCGGTTGCTCCGGTTGGCCGGCTCGCTCGGGCCCAAACCCTCGTATTCGCTGAGCGCGAATTTGTGGATGCCGCCCGGGTGATTGGGGCAAAGAACGGGCGCATCATTATTCGAGAACTACTGCCCAACGTACTCATCCCGATGGGTGCCCTCGGCCTGCTTGGGATCGGCGTGGCGATGGTGGCCGAAGGTGGTCTTGCCTTCCTCGGGCTCTCAGTGGAGGGCGAAGAAGCCGGCCAGTTGAGTTGGGGAAAGATCATCAATGAATCGAGCAAGGGTCGGGCCCTCTCCGATTTCCCGCACGTTGCGCTCCTCGTGATCGCCGTCATGTTTGCCACGATCCTGGCCCTCAATTTCGCCGGTGATCGCATACGCCAATACACCGATGTCAGAGAAACGGCCTTCTAGGAACCAATGTCGGAGCCACAGCTTTCCGTTCGTGATC
Source organism: Candidatus Aldehydirespiratoraceae bacterium (assembly GCA_047639555.1). Taxonomy (GTDB): domain Bacteria; phylum Actinomycetota; class Acidimicrobiia; order Acidimicrobiales; family Aldehydirespiratoraceae; genus JAJRXC01. The sequence continues at coordinate 29,454 of JBLIOE010000010.1, read as the reverse complement.
TCAGTGTTCGATTTCCCACCACCCGCGGCGTCGTACGTGCGCTGAATGGTGTGAGTTTCGATCTTGAAAAGGGCCAGATGCTTGGCATCGTGGGCGAGTCGGGATCGGGGAAGTCCGTTACCGCCAAGACCCTCATGAACCTGCTGCCTCGCACCGCCGAAATCGAGGGCGAGGTCACCTTCGAAGGTAAGGATGTCCGGGCCCTCGCGGCGGCGGGCAAGAAACATTTCTGGGGTGTCGAGATGACGATGGTCTTCCAAGACCCGATGACATCGCTCAACCCCGTCAAGAAGTGCGGCGAACAGATCGCCGAGACCCTGCGTTATCACATGGGTCGCAGCCGCAAAGATGCCCTCGCCGAGGCCGAAGATCTGCTCGGCCAGGTGGGACTTCCTGATCCGAAGAAGCGGGTTGACCAATACCCTCACGAGCTCTCCGGTGGTCTCCGTCAGCGTGTCGTGATCGCTATGGCGCTCGCCTGTGAGCCCTCACTACTCATCGCCGATGAGCCCACCACTGCGGTCGACGTGACGGTGCAGCGGCACCTCCTCAACCTCCTCGACAAGCTGCGCGAAGAACGCGGCATGTCGATGATTCTCATCACCCACGATCTTGGTGTTGCTCGAGGCCGCTGCGACGATGTCGCGGTGATGTACGCCGGTCGCATCGTCGAGCGCTCCAACACCGAGACCCTCTTCAGCGACTCGCGCCATCCCTACACCGATGCGCTGCTTCGTTCGATCCCGCGCATCGACCAGCCCAGCCACACCCGCCTCGATCCGATCCCCGGGCGGCCGCCCGAACTCATCAACCCGCCCGAGCAATGCGCCTATGCGCCCCGCTGCCGATTCGCGCAGCCGGACTGTATGGAGGCCGTGCCCGAGAGCCATGGAGTGAAGGGGATGCACGAATTCGCTTGTTTCCATCCGGCCAATACCGACCGAGGCCGTGAGGCCCTCGCGTCCAACGTTGCGGCCGGAGAGACCGCTGCTGGTCTCCCTGTAACCGGTTATGCCGGAGGAGGGGCCTGATGGCTGGATCCGGACACGCGCCGCTGCGCGATGACCCGAATGTCATTCTCCAGGTCAAGGACCTGGAGGTCGAATTCCCGGTGGGGAAAGGCGCTGTCGTCCATGCCGTGAGCGGCATCTCGTTTGATGTTGCTGAGGGCGAGACACTCGGCATCGTGGGCGAGTCCGGCTGTGGCAAGTCCACGGTCGCCAAGTCGATCATTCGGCTGAACTCCATCAAGGGTGGTTCGGTCGATTATCAGGGTCACGACCTCGCGAAACTTGAAGGTGAGCCGCTTCGCCGCATCCGTCCCGATCTGCAGATGATCTTTCAGGATCCGATTTCTTCGCTGAATCCACGCCGCAAGATTCGCGACGTGATCTCCGAGGGACTCGCGGTTTGGGGTGACGAACAAGGTTCCTGGTCACAGGATCGCATCGAAGAGTTGATGTTGGCCGTTGGCATCGACCCGAAATACGGCGATCGCCGAGCCCACCAGTTCTCTGGTGGTCAGTGTCAACGAATCGGTATTGCTCGAGCGTTGGCGCTCGATCCCAAGGTGATCATCTGCGACGAGCCCGTTTCGGCCCTCGACGTGTCGGTGCAAGCCCAGGTGCTCAATCTGCTCGAAGACATGAAGGCGCGCTACGGCCTCACGCTGCTCTTCATCAGCCACGACCTATCCGTGGTAAAGAACGTTTCCGACCGCATCATCGTGATGTATCTCGGAAAGGCCTGCGAGATCGGCAACGCCGACGAGCTCTACCAGAACCCTCGACATCCCTACACTCGAGCGCTACTGGCCTCGATCCCCGAGCCGGCGCCAACGGTTGACCCGAGCGACGGCGACATCGACGGTGAGTTGCCGTCGGCGATCAATCCGCCCATCGGTTGCCGGTTCAATACTCGCTGCCAGCACGCCACCGAGATCTGCTTCACCGACGAACCCCAGATGCAGCGAATCGGCGACCAAGACCACTACTTCGCCTGTCACCACCCGGTCGAGGTTTCGGTCGGTCTCTAGGCCAGTTCCCACGTGGTCTTTGTGGCCAATGGGGATGCTGATTCGACTACTACCCGGGCCCGTCCATCGTCGCGTAACGCGATGAGGTGGGCGATCACCGACCGGGCGGCTGGTCGCCAGAGGGCACGGTCCACCGCGTCATAGAGCACCGTGACGATCTCGCGCACCGAACGCGGGCCCTGCTCAAGCTGGGAAATGATTTGGCGTTCCCGGTTCAGCCGGTGGGCATGCAGCGCCTGAATGAAGGGCTGAGGAGTGGTGACGGCAGCGCCATGAGTGGGATAGAGGACCTGGTCGTCACGCTCGAGGAGCAGCTCGAGTGACGTGAGATAGGCCCGCAGGTCGCCGTCGGGCGGCGGAATGATGGTGGTCGACCAACCCATGACGTGATCCCCTGACAGCACCGCCTTCTCCTCGGCTAACGCGAAACACAAATGGTTCGAGATGTGGCCCGGAGTATGCAGTGCCTCGACGGTCCAACCCGGTCCTTCGACGATTTCGCCGTGAGCCAACAGGCGGTCGGGGCGAAACTCAGCGTCGGGCCGATGTTTCTCGTGGTCGGCCTTGGCCTTGGCCTTCTCTTCGTCAGAGAGCTCTTTGCGTTCTTCGCCGGTGTCCCAGTCGCCGTCGTCGGCGACGTCTTCATCACCCTCGCTCGTCGCCCTCCCGGGGTGGGGCCCGAAGGCCAGAATTGGCGCGCCGGTGGCGGCCGCGAGGGAGGCCGCCGCAGGCGAGTGATCGCCATGGGTGTGGGTGATGAGTATCTCGCGGACGGTCTCACCCTTGAGTCCGGCCAGGAGGCGCTCGACATGTTCGTCGTCGCGAGGCCCGGGGTCGACCACGGCAACTTCGCCGCGGCCGATGACATAGGTGCCGGTGCCATGGAAGGTGAACTTCGAAGCGTTGTTGCAGACGATCCGCCGGAGGAGGGGAGAGACCTCGGTGAGCTCGCCGTGGTGGGGCTCGAAGTCGGTGACGAATGCGGGTGGCACTAAGCCTCTGCCTGCGTCGCTCGTTTGATGATGTCAGCCGACCGTTCGTCGAGGGCGATGGTCCCGGCGGCGGCGTGGCCGGCAGGTGTCATTTTGCGCAGCGTCTTGGCGACGACCTCGACCATCTTGTTGTCGTCGCCCAGCTTGTCGGCGGTAGAGAGAAACTGTGTCTCGATAAAGGTGAGGCAGACGGCATCCTCGAAGGCCTGGACTTCGGGATCACTCCCGAGGCCCTTCTTCTGGACGATGACGATCGCTCGATCGAGCGGTGGGCCCGGCATGTCATCAGCGAGGAGCGCCGCCAGTAACGCGGCGTGCCGCTTCTTCTGTTCGCGCCGCCAGCGGAGGTAGCCGTCGCGGCCCTCATCGAACTCGGCGCGAGGCAGCTCCCAGCGCCCCAGATGATGGGCGCGAGCGGCAAGCTGTAGTCCCGGCGTGGCGCCTGGATCGAGATGAAGGACCCAATGGTGCGCCCGCTCACCTTGGAACTGGGCGAGGGGCGCGCCGTTGAAGTCGTTGGGGTCGTCGGCGTTGTACCGATCGATGCGATTTAGCGACTGGGCGAGGAGATCAGAGTCCACGGTGGAAGCGTACTCAGGTCGCACACTCTGACTCGCCAATCTCGGTGACGTACGGGCCGGTCTCGTCGAAGTCGACATAGAAGTCGGGATCGACCTCGAACTCCGGGAAGCTGTCGAGATCCTTGAGGTTCTTGCCGACCGCGGCCGCTCCGCCAGCCCGCTCCAGCCAGCCGCGGAACGACTCGCCCGCATTGCGCTCGTCGTCGAACTGGCGAACCACCCGCACCGCCGCGTTCGCCGCGGCCTTGGCGGGAAGACGAAGTGCCTTCTCGCCGAAGTGCATCTGCTCCTGGCCGACATACCCGCCGAGCAACATCTGGTAGCCCGGAGCGGAGCGGCCGTTGGCTCGCCGCTCGGCGCCGAAGAATCCAATGTCGGCCGAGTGGTGTTGGCCACACGAGTTTGTGCAGCCGGAGATGTTGATGCGCAGACCGCCGACGGTGCCCAGCCCTTCGGCATCGAGGGCGTCGCCGATGGCCTTGGCGAGACCGCGGCTCTGGGTGACCGCAAGATTGCAGGTGTCGGCGCCGGGGCAAGCGACGACGTCGCGCACGAGTTCGGCGCCCGCTTCCGCCATGCCGATCTCGACGAGGAGTTCGTAGAGGCGGGGGAGGTCGGATTCGTCGAGACCGCGGATGATTAAGTTCTGGCGGTTGGTGAGCCGAATGTCGGATTCGAACTCGCGCTGGATAGCGGCGATACCGCGGAACTGGTCGGCGGTGATGTCGCCGAGTTGGGCCCAGGCGTAGGCCGAAACCAGCCCGCTGGCGATCCCGCGGACCACGTTGGCTTGGAACCAACGGTCATAGGGCGAGGAGCCGCCGATGCTGACCGGGGTGCCCTGGCCGATTTTGGTGACGGCGGCACGGTTGCCAATGCCAGCCGGGGCGTCGCCGCGGACCCGTACCTCGGTGGGGAGGCCACCTGGGTACGAGGACGAGGCGAGCAAGAACTTGCGGTTATTGAGGATCCGGCGTTGGACTTCATCGAAGCCCAAGTTCTCGACAACCCACTTGAGACGGGCCCGTAGCTTGTTGTCACGGTTGCCGGTCTGTTCGAAGATTCGCAGGATGGCTTCGAGCGTGGGAAGAAGTTCTTCCTTCGGGGTGAAGTCTTCGAGGGCCATGGCCGGGAACGGCGTGGTCCCGAGTCCGCCCGCGATGAACACGCGGAAGCCAGCCTCGACCGTGCCGTCTTCGAGGGTTCGGGTTGTCGCGATGACACCGGCGTCGTTGAACATCGCCTGCCCACAATCGGTTTCACAACCGGAGAAGTTGATCTTGAACTTGCGAGGCAAACGTTGGCCCAGCGGGTTGCGCACGAAGTGCTGGTAAGCCGCTTCAGCCCACGGCGTGATGTCGAGGTGCTCATGGGGGCACGCACCGGCGAGGTGGCAGCCCTGCACGTTGCGGACGGTGTCGCCACAGGCTTCACGAGTGGTGAGGCCCACCTCGGCGAGGTGCTGCATTACATCGGGGATCTGATCCAGCTGGACATAGTGGAACTGCAGGTTCTGGCGAGTCGTGATGTGGCCCCAGCCGCGGCTGTATCGCTCGACGAGGTTGGCGATCATGTCGAACTGCTCGGGGGTCATCGAGCCGTAGGGCACCTTGACTCGCACCATCTGATTGGTGCCGCCCTGCCGTTGGCCATAGATGCCATTGGTGAGTCGGAAAACGCGGAAGACATCTTCGCTGACATCGCCCGTTTGATAGCCGCTCAGGACCTCACGGAACTTGTCGATGTCGGCCTGGATGTCCGGGTCGATATCGGTGGTGGTGACGTGGGGGTCAAGGATCGTCATCGGACGGTGCCTTCCTGGGTAAGCGCAGTGATAGGGGTGAGATCGAGGACGGACTGGGCGGCGACGCCACCAACCACGAGGGTCGACGGGTTGATCACCGTGAGATCAGGGAGACCGACGAGCATGGTGCGTTGCACGTGTTGCTCCGGCGTGGTGGCCGCATGGATGATGGCGACCGGCGTCGCTGGGTCCATGCCGCCCGCGATGAGGCGCTCGCTGATGAGCGCCGTGCGGCTGGCTCCCATGAGGATCACGAGGGTGGTGCCGGTCTGGGCCAAGGCGTCCCAGTTGAGCCACTGGTCGCCGTTGGGGTCCTGGTGCGCAGTAACAACCGTGAACCCGCTGCTGATGCCGCGCATGGTCACCGGAATGCCGGCGGCGGCGGGAGCGGCGATCGCCGCCGTGATGCCGGGGACTTCGGCAACGTCGATGCCGGCGGCCCGAAGTTCAAGGGCTTCTTCACCGCCGCGTCCGAAGACGAATGGATCGCCACCTTTCAGACGGACGACACACTCGAACCGACGACCTCGGTCGACCAGGATGTCGTTGATCTTCGACTGGGCGTTGGCGGGTGCGCCCGGACGTTTGCCCACATCAACCCGTTCGGCCCACGGCGGTGCCAATTCGAGCACCTGAGAGTCGATAAGTCGGTCGTAAACGACCACGTCGGCCCGTTCGAGTAGGCGCACAGCACGGACGGTGAGGAGGTCGGGATCGCCCGGCCCGGCTCCGACAAGATGGACAGTCATGACGCAACCTCGGTTCGGATGGTGTCGAGTCCGAGCGACTCGCGGAGGATGGCGCGGGCATCTTCGATGCGGCCGCTACGAACGAGGCCAAGCAAGTCGGCATCGAGGGCGTCGTCCCACCCCTTGATCTCGGAGGTGCCGAGGAGGGTGCGGGTTTCGGTCCGCACTTCGGCCAGAAGATCCAGCAGCTGGTCGTAGCCAGCGCTGAGCTCACGCTCATATTGGCGCCGGAGCCAGCTGGCGAGGGCGGGGCTGCGTCCGTTGGTGGAGATGGCGAGCTGCACATCGCCGCGCCGAGCCACGGCCGGGAGGGTGAACGAGCAGTTGTCGGGATCGTCGGCCGAGTTCACGAAGATTCCTGCGGTGTCAGCGTCGGCGGCGACTTGGGCGTTGACCGCCGCGTCGTTGGTGGCCGTAATGCCGAGACGGTACGAAGCGATCTCGCCTCGTTGGTAGGGCCGCTCGAACCAGCGCACGTCGGGGTCTTCGCTGATATCGGGAACCGCGTTCGGCGCGACGACCGACACCACGGCGCCGGATCGGAGCAGGCCGCTGACTTTGCGGGCGGCAACGGGGCCGCCACCGACGACCAGGACCGAGAGGCCCCTGAGATCGAGGTTGACCGCGTAGGGGGCGCTCATGAGTGCAACCCACATTCCGTCTTCTGTGAGTTGGCCCACCGACCAGCGCGCGGGTCGGAAACATCGGCCGGATCGGTGCACGGCCAGCAGCCGATCGAGGGGTAGCCGCGGTAGGTGAGTGGGTTGACGAGTACGTCGTTGTCGAGGATGTATTGCTGCACTTCGTCGTTCGACCAGCCCGCGAGTGGGTTGATCTTGACCAGACCGCGGAGGTCGAGGTCGACGATGGGAACGTTGGCTCGACTCGGACTGTCCTCCCGGCGGAGGCCGCTCATCCAGGCGTCGGCATTGGCGACGAGGTGACGCTCGAGCGGGGCGACCTTTCGGCTGCCGCAGCAGGTGTCGGTGCCGTGGGCCCACAGGTCGGCGGCGGTCGGCCGCGGGCGAAGCACCGTGAGATTGAGGGAGTAACGAACCATCGCTCGGCGCACGGTGGCGAGTGTCTCGGCGAAGTGAAAGCCCGTATCGACGAAGACGACCGCAACATCGGCGTGGACTCCCACGGCCAGATCGATCAGGAGCGTGTCGGCGAACGAGGCGCTGAGGGAGAGACGGGCGCCGAACGCTTCGACGGCCCAGCCGATGACCTCTTGGGGGTGACAGCCTTCGAATGACTCACTCATCGCGGCAACGTCCGCCGTCGCGAATCGGCGGCCGGTGCGGAGAGCGACCGGGGTGTCGAATGCAGCGTCGAGAAGGGTCATCAGGCGTGAATCCTCTTAATTCGGATCGGAACAGTCGGGATTAGAGAATCACCCTAAGAGTCAGCCAAAGGCCAAAGCACACAATTCCGATCATTTTTGTCGGGTATTAGTCCGTACATTCACCAAATTCCGCATGAGGACGCGGAAGTCTGGGCTAGAAAGGGATCGTGAAACGCTCCATTGATGACTACCCGGCCACGCCCGACGACATCCCGCCTGGGTGGGAGGACGATCTTGCGCCGGTCTCGTGGGCGATTCAGATCAGCGATGACTACGACGATGCCGAACCCCGTGTTGTGCTCACCGTTGAGGAAGTTGGTCGGCCGGCCGAGGGATTGATGACCCATCTCACCCCGGTACTCGCCCGTCGTCTTCGCGGCGCGATTCGCGACGCACTGAAAGAGATTGGTGAGAATCCGGGCGAGTAGTTGCTAGCCCACGAACTCAGTTGAGGGCGGTGTGTTCACTCGCTCTGGTTGAGGGTGCGCTTGTCGCCCGCGCGGACCGCCCGCGTGACCTTGGTACCGATGAACCCGACGCCCACGATCAGCATGCCGAGGGTGAGGAACTGGGCGTAGCCGCCCCGGTCGCCCGGGTGTTCGGGTTTGGGACCTGCGTCGGAGCAGCCAATGATCGTGCGGCATGCGTCGGGGATATCGTCTTGCGCCGCGGCGGGCGCGCTCAAGCCGAGAGTCAGCGCCAGGACGATAAGAACAAGCCGTGTCTTCATGAGGAATGTATTCATGAGGGCTGTCTTCATGAGGAATGTGTGACCTCGCCGGTTGAGGCGTCGAGATAGCCGGGCTTCTCGCCCCCGCCGTGTACGGGAATCGAGCAACCGGTGACCCAGCGGGCCATCGGGGATGCGAGAAACAGAACGACGTCGGCGATCTCTTCGGGAACACCCATACGGCCAATGGCGAGGGTCTCGCCGATTGCGGCGATGCCGGCTTTGTCGCCGTAGAAGAGGTGGGCCTCCTCGGTGACGATCATGCCGACGACCGCGGCGACCACACGAATCTTCGGGCCCCACTCGATCGCGAGTGTCTCGGTGGCGTTGATGAGACCAGCCTTGGCCGCTCCGTAGGCCACCCCGGCGGGGTTGGGGCGAGTGCCCGAGACCGACGCGATGTTGACAATGACGCCGCCATTGTCTTGGGACTGCATCTGGTTGTGGACAGCCTGCGAAAACGACAGCGGGGCCAAAAGGTTGAGCGCGACGATCTTCTCGTTGAAACGGGGCGACACAGTGGCGCTGTCGGCGGGCGGCGCTCCGCCCGCGTTGTTGACGAGAACATCGATCCGTCCGGTCGATTCGATCGCAGCGGCGACTACGGCCGCTACCTGCTCAGGCTCGCGGACATCACAAGCGACAAACGCGGCCGTTCGTCCATTTGCTGAGACGGGAGCCTCGGGCTCGCGCCGTGCACAGATCACCACGTCGGCCCCCTGCTGAAGGAAACGCTCGGTGATGACCTTGCCAAGGCCCTTGGTTCCGCCCGTGACAATGACCGTACGGCCGGTCATGTCGAGGGGATCGGACGAATTGGAGACGTCGGACATGTACAAAACCATAGCGCCACGTGTTCGCACGACTCGCAGTCGTGGCCTACCGTCAAGACGGTTTCTGACGCGCCGTCAGAAACCCAACGGCCAGAAGTCGCATTATGGAGGCACAGTGCCCGACAAACGTATGACCGAAGATGAGGTCATCGGCGAGCTCGAAAGCGGAATGACGATCGGAATTGGCGGGTGGGGATCCCGCCGCAAGCCGATGTCGCTCGTTCGAGCGATCCTGCGAAGCGACCTCACCGACCTCCACATCGTCTCCTATGGCGGCCCTGACGTGGGTATTCTGACCGCGTCCGGCAAGGCCACAAGGGTCACGTACGGCTTCGTGTCGCTCGACTCCATTGCCCTTGAGCCGCACTTTCGTGCCGTTCGTCAGGCAGGCACACTCGAAGACTTCATGGAACTCGACGAGGGCGCCTTCTACCTCGGGCTCATGGCCGCCGCCCACCGCGTCCCCTTCTACCCGACCCGGGCCGGTCTGGGTACCGCAATGCTCTCGGAGAACCCGAGTCTTAAGACCGTCACCTCGCCCTACGCCGATGGTGAAGAGCTCGTGGCCATTCCTGCCTTCGAGATGGACGCGGTGCTGCTTCATATGAACCGGGCCGATGCCAAGGGAAACGGCCAGTTCCTCGGACCCGACCTCTACTTCGATGACCTGTTCGCAATGGCCGGCAAGAAGACGTATATGTCGACCGAGAAGATCATCCCCACCGAAGACTTCTTGAAGGAAGGCCCCGTCCACACGCTGCGAATTCCCCGCGTGCACGTCGACGGTGTTGTTGAGGCCCCGATGGGTGCGCACTTCACCGAGTGCCCGCCCGACTATGGCCGCGACGAAGCATTCCAGAAGGAATACGCCGCGTCGGCCAAGGATCCCGAACTGTGGGCACAATTCCGAGCCGATTGGCTGGAGCTGGAATCACACGAGGCCTACCGAAACAAACTCGAGGAAAGGGGTCAGGCATGAGTGCCGAATCGACCACCGACAACATCACGCTCGATGAGATCTGCGTGGTTGCTCTCGCCGAAGCCTTCCGGGGTGACGGAGAAGTCCTGTGCAACCCGATGGGCCCGGTGCCAGTTATTGCGGGCCGTCTGGCTCGGGCCACGTTTGAGCCCGACCTGATGCTCACCGACACGATTGCCTACGCCATCGAGGGCAACCTGCCCTTCGGCGGCGACTCCAGCGATGCGGTCATCGAGAGCTACATGCCGTTCCGCTCGATCTTCGACCAGGTGTGGTCGGGGAAACGTCACGTGGTGATGGGCGCCAGCCAGATTGACCGGCACGGCAATCAGAACTTCGCCGCCATCGGCGCGTACCGCAAACCCAAGGCGCAGCTGCTCGGGATGCGCGGTGCTCCCGGCAACTTGATCAACCACGCCACCACGTACTGGATTCCTAACCAGGCCCGGGCGTTCAGCGAGAGCGTCGATGTGGTGTCGGGCCCCGGCTACGACCGCATCGCCGAGCTTCCCGAAGTCAGCCGTGCCCACTTTGAGATTCGTCGAGTGGTCACCGATCTCGGTGCCTACGATTTCGAATCCGACGACCGCACAATGCGGGTTCGTTCCTTGCATCCGGGTGTCACGCTCGAGCAGGCCCAAGAGGCGTCGCCTTTCGAGCTCACCGTCACTGGCGATGTACCCGAGAGTCGGCTCCCGAACGACGAAGAACTCGCGCTGATCCGCGACGTGTTTGACCCCAAGGGTGTGCGAAAGAGCGAGTTCCGCTAATGGATCTTGATCTTGCCCCTCGATACATCGAGTTCCGGGCCGAGTGCCGCGGCTGGCTCGATGCCAATAATCCGGGCCGGATCAAGTCCATGGACACGGCCGATGGGTTCGAGGAGCACCGTAAGTGGGAGCGGGTGCTCTTCGACGGTGGATGGTCGGTGCCCGGCTGGCCGGCCGCGTACGGCGGCCGAGATTGTGATCTCATTGAGTGGTTGATCTACGAAGAGGAGTACTGGCTGTCGGGTGTACCCGGTCGAGTGAGCGCGAACGGCGTGAGCCTCCTCGCCCCGACGATCTTCAACTTCGGCTCCCAAGAACAGCAGGACCGCTTCCTGCCGAAGATGGCGAGCGGCGAACACATTTGGGCGCAAGGCTGGTCGGAGCCTGAAGCGGGCAGCGACCTCGCGGGAATCAAGACCAAAGCCATCCGCGATGGTGATCATTATGTGCTCAACGGCCAGAAGACCTGGTGCTCGCGCGGTGCGTTCGCCGATTGGATCTTCTGCATCGTGCGCACCGACCCCGACGCTGAACGTCACGCCGGTCTCACCTACCTCCTCGTGCCCGCTGATGCTCCCGGCATGGAGCGGCGCCCCATCGGCCGCCTCGACGGCGAGCCCGGTTTCGCCGAGCTCTTCTTCGATGACTGTCGCGTTTCCGTCGACCATGTGCTCGGCGAAGAGGGACAGGGTTGGGCCGTCGCCATGGCGGCCGCCGGATCCGAGCGTGGTCTCAACCTGCGCAGCCCGGGTCGGTTCATGGCCGCGGCCGAGCGTCTCACTGATCTCGCCCGCGAGCTGAAGGCCCAAGGCCAAGCCATTGATCCCCGTCTTCGCGACGAGGTTACCGACGCATGGATCCGGGCCCAGGCCTATCGTTGGCAGACCTACATGATCGCGGCCAAGCTCATGGACGGCGCCGAGATCGGTTCGGAAGCGAGCCTGATGAAGGTGTTTTGGTCCGAAATGGATCTGGAGCTGCACGCCACCGCCCTGCGACTACTCGGCGAACACGGCGAAGTGAGCGCCAACAACGACTGGCTCGACGGCTACGTCTTTGCCCTCTCTGGTCCCATCTACGCGGGCACCAACGAAATTCAGCGCAACATCATCGCCGAGCGCGTGCTCGGGCTGCCGCGGAGGTAGTGGTCATGCAGTTCACGTTTACCGAAGAACAAGACATGTTCCGAGACACGGTTCGCGACCTGTTCGCCGACCTGTGCCCGCCCGAGGCAGTTCGTGCGAGTTGGGACAACGACGACGGTCGCGTTCCCGGATTGTGGTCGGCGCTCGCCGACATGGGTGTGTTGAGCGTCCTCGCTCCGGAGGACGCGGGTGGGCTTGGGATGGACGAGGTCGACCTCGTTCGGATCCTGGAAGAGGCCGGTTACGCCGGCGTGCCCGACCCGCTTGTCGAACATGTTGCCGTTGCCGTCCCCGCCCTGGCGGAGGCCGGAAACGATCTGGTCGGCGCCGCAATCGACGGCTCAGCCCGCTTCTCTGTGTCGCTGGCCGCGGGCGGGCGCTACGTCCTCGGCGCTCAGTCGGCCGACCATCTCCTGCTCGAATCCGACGGCGCGCTGAGTCTGGTTGGGAGCGATGGGTTCGCGGCGTCCGCGGTGGAGTCCATCGATCAGTCACGACGCCTCGCGACCGTTGAGATCGCCGGCTCGGCCACTCTGCTGGCTGGTGCCGACGCGGCGCTCGCGGCCGACCGCGCCATGCTCGGCACGGCGGCCCAGTGCGTGGGCGTCGCCCGCCGCTTGCTCGACTCCACCGTTGAGTACGTGGGCGAGCGTTACCAGTTTGGCAAGCCCGTGGGCAGCTATCAGGCGGTGAAGCATCATCTCGCCAATGTTCGTCTGGGGATCGAGTTCGCCGCGCCGCTCGTCTATCGGGCCGCCTGGTCGGTCGCTCATCCCGAATCACACGATGCCGTCACTCGGGGCCGGGATGTCTCGATGGCCAAGGCGATGGCGTCAGACGCCGTCGACGAGGCCAGCCGAGCCGCGCTCCAGTGTCACGGCGCGATCGGCTACACGTTCGAATACGACCTTCAGCTTTGGCTGAAGCGGGGCTGGGCGCTTGCGGCCGCCTATGGCGACTCCCGCCAACATCGTGACCGGGTTGCCGACGCGCTCGGGATCTAGCCCAATGAGCCAATCAGCGTTGGTTCCGCAAGACCGCGAACGACGCGGCTGGCGTACCCATGCTGTGTCTTCACGAGATGTGAACCCTTGCGGGATTCGCAGTCGTCGCATGTCAACGAGTAGCGACCAAGACGGCCATCGCGGGATCGACCGTGACGGTCTCCGCAGAGATTGCAACTGTGGTGGTGCCTCGACATGTGACTCGTCTCCTGCGTCTCTCCCGTAGCCGTCGGCACGCTCGTCGCGTTGATGAATGGGCCGATCGGACGGATTAGGTCCTGTTTCGAGGAGCAACATGAGCCGTTCGGCCCAAATGGTGTGATATCCCCAGGGCATGCGCTGGCTCTCTCTTGTCGTTGTTGCATCGATGTTGGCCGCCTCATGTAGCGACGATCCGGGTTCAAGTGCGCCAGATCCCACCGCTCTGGCCACGGAACTGGCTGCGAGTGTGCCGCCAACTTCCACCACAACAACGACGTTGCGGCCCCCAGTTCCGACCGATCCGCCCCTGCGAATTTCGGCGACGATCGGTGACCTGGAGATTCCTTGCGCCCCGTCGGATGCCGTCGCGTTGACCGATCAATCCGGTGTCACCGAGGACGCGATCATGATCGGAACGGGGTCCGATCGAGGCGGACTCGCGACCGCCGGCGCCGGGGTCGGCGTGATCGAAATGATTGAGGTGCTGGCTGATCATTGCAACGCCCACGGCGGCTTGCTCGGCCGCGACATTCTTGTGCGCGAGTACGACGCAGCGGCGGTGGAAGCCGGGCTACGGGTGACCGAGGCCTGTGAAGAAGCGGCCGCGCTGGTGGGCCATGTTCTCCTCCAGTTCTTCGAGGCAGAACTCGCCGCTAGCGCGTGTGGTCTCCCGACCTATCCCAACGGTCAGGGCCTGCTGCAGCCGAATCCGTTCCCGCTGCACGGTGTGTTGTCGGCCCTCTTTCTCGACCCCGAGATCGCCGCCGGTGTCGCCGTGGTCGGGCCCGACACCGCGCCGGGTGCGTTCGATCGCGAGCGGGTGGTTTCCGCGATCACCGCGGGCGCGCCAATTCTTCATGTTGTCGGCAATCTCGCGTACCCGATCGACGCCCTACCTGACTGGAACCGGATCGTTGGTGAGGCGCGCGCGCTGGGCGCGGGGCAGGTCCACCTCACGGGGAGCTGTGCGCAGGCGGTGATCCCGTTTATGGACGTCGCCGTCAACGCGGGGTGGTACCCGGTGATCGTGGCCGGGTCGGCGGCCTATGATTCTGCGTGTTTGGCTGTGGCGGAACCCGAACGTCTCCTCATCGAGTTGCCGTTCTTGCCGGTCGAAGACGGCGATGCCGCCCCGGCCACCGCCGCTCACGTTGAGTTGCTCGCTGCAATTGGCGCCGAGCCATCCGGCGCCGGTCTGCTCGCGGCCTCGGCATTCTGGCGCTGGGCGTCGGCTGTCGTTGAGTGTCTACCGAGCGTCGATGCCGGATGTGAAAGCCGCGCCGCGCTGGCCGTCACCGAATGGACGGCCGGAGGTTTACACCCGGCCGTCGACTTACTCGGCAACGGCAACGGGTGTGCTGTCGTGCTCGGAGTCGGGGAGTCTGGCTTCGAACGTCGGGTGCCGACTGAAGCGGGCACGTATTACTGCCTGCCCGAACGCAGCGTGGCTGCGGGGAGCGCTGTTCTCGAAGCAGAGAGCCCCGATGCAGTAAGCGCGGCGGCCAAAGCAGAGGGTGCCGCTACAGGAACAGACGGCTGAGATCTTCGAGCCGATCGAAGGTGAGGCACTCGAGCCCGACCCCTGCCGCGGCCATGATGAGATCGAACGATGCCTCCTGCCGGTCTTCGACAACCGAGAGCAGGTACTCAATGTCGAAGTCCACGAGGAATGGTGCGGCACACGAAGCTTCGGCCGGAGTGAGACCGCCGGCCCGGAGGGTGAGGCGAAGTTCCCGGGTGCATCTGGCATCGGAGACGACCGGTGCAACCTCGACCGGTTCGACGAAGCGGAAGAGGAATGCTGCGGCCTGGCCTCTGGTAACGAACGCGTCGGGTGAAAAGGCCACGGGCGAGGTGCCTGTCGTGATTCCTTGTTCGGCCATCCACGCAACGGCTTGCAATTGCCAGCCGGTCGTGACGTCGCTGAAGGGGAGTGCTGTCGTCGGCTCCGGTGAACCGGCATAACGCCATACCAGGGCGGCGAACTGGCCACGGGTGAGCGCGGCATTTGGTTCGAACGTGGTTGGCGAGACACCGGTGGTGAGACCTTCGCCGTGCAGCCAGCCAACCGGCTCCTGCTGATAGCTGGCCGTCACATCAGCGAACGGATGTCTGGTTGCGACGGGGTCATTCCCGAGGCTGGTGTCGAGTCGGTGCAAGAACGCCGCGATTTGGCCACGAGTGACGTGTTGGGCCGGGCCGAAACAGCCTGGCTCAACGCCAGTTGTGATGTCTTCGCCGACCATCCAAGCGACGGCTTCGGTGTAGAAGCGATCGGTCTTGACGTCGCCGAAGCCAGACGCGGCAGTGGCAACTCCGGTACCCAAGAGGCTGGTGGCCAGCAGGGTGGAGAGAGCAAGGAGAAATCGATGTGAACGCGTAGTACGTCGCATGTTGTTGAGTCGTCCCTTCATAAGAGGCGGTTGAGAGAGATCAGTGCGTCAGACCCAGAGAGCAAGGGCTGCAATCCCGGGGAGCACCGACCGTCAACACGTGTCGTTGTGGTTTGAAGAAGCGTAACTGGCTAGGAACGAGTGCCTCATTCGCGTGACGCACGTCACCCGGCCGCTCGCCTACGCTCACCCCGTGCGAATTGCGATTGTCATGGCGATGGAATTGGAGGCAGCCCCTCTGCGAGCTGCGCTCGGTGCCACACCGACAGAGAAGCCGGCCTGGGCGCAGGCGCTGCCCGCAACGTTGTGTCACGCCGCCCAAGATGACTGGCGCCCGGAGATTCTCCTCGCCGTGAATGGGGTGGACCCGGTGTCCGGGGTGGCGTGTATCGGCACCACGGCCGCTGCGCTGACGACACACGTCGTGCTCAACCCGGCCGACGGTGTGCCGCCAGATCTCGTGCTGACCATTGGTACCGCCGGTGGCTGGGCCCGAGCAGGCGCGGCAATCGGCGACACCTATTTGGCGTGGCCGCACTTCGCCTGCCACGACCGTCGCATCGACCTTCCACGGTTCCAGGCCTTTGGCGATGCGAACCTCCCGGCCGCGGATCTGCGGGATGGGGCCTCGGCGATTGGCGCGTCGCTGGGCATCGTGACTACCGGCGACAGTCTCGACGAGTCGCCCACGGACCGAGCCCGGATTCTGGAGAATGGTGGCGTCGTGAAGGAGATGGAAGCCGCGGCCGTTGCCTGGGTAGCTCATCTGCACGGTGTGCCTGTGAGCGGACTCAAGACCATTACCGACCTCGTCGACTCCGACGTGCCCACACCCGAGCAATTCAGTGCAAACCTGAACACTGCGGCGGCTTCGCTGCAACGTTCGGCGCTCGCGCTCATCGAATTTCTTGGAGCACAAGCATGACTTCTGAAGAGGAGATCGTCGAGCTCGTTCGTGACGTTCAACGGGTCGTCCGATCTGTCCACGCGACCGACACCGACCGAGCGGTAGCCGCCGAACATCTCCGCGGCGCGCGCGACCTGCTCGGCACTGGCGATCCGCGGGAACGAAGCCGACGGCTCTCTACGTTCTCGGGCGACCTCAATCCCGTGGCGCCGCCGATGCGGATCCGCAACGGCACGCTCGCTGACGGACGTCCGGCGTTACTCGCTGAAGTCCGACTTGATCTGCAGCGCGAAGGCCCACCCCAGTCCGTACACGGCGGCGTGCTCGCCGGAATGTTCGATGAACTGATGGGTGGCGCCCAGCGCCTCAACGGCGGGTTGGCGGGAATGACGGGCCGCCTAACGGTGCGTTATCGCCGACCCACACCACTCAACGAGGACCTGTTGCTCCGTGCCTGGATCCACGATGAGCGCAAGCGGCGGGTGGCAGTGCGGGCCGATTGTTCGGTCGCCACCGCTGCGGGCCTTGGCCCCGAACGCTCGGCGATCACCGCCGAAGCCGAAGCGTTCTTCATTCGGGTGGATTTTGAGCGGCTCGACGACATCATGCGAAGCCGAGCCGGGGGCGAGACGCCGCAGCCGGCGCCGGGGAGAACAAATGAGTGACAAGCCTGTAACCGTTGAAGCGCCGCGACTCGAGGACGATCCCACGCTCGAACAGGTGTACTTCCTTTGTACCGGGAACGCGGCCCGGTCGGTCATGGGGTCGGCCATGCTCCGTGTGCTGCTCGGCGATGAACCCGCGGTCTCTGTCTCGAGCGGTGGCACCCACGTCATCCCGGGTCAGATCATGAGCGTTCGCACTCGCACCGCTCTCGAACGCCAAGGCATCCGTGACCCATTCCACCGGAGTCAGCAGATCACGCCGAGTGACATCGAGCGGGCCGCGCTGATCGTGGCGATGGAACCCGACCATCTCAAGTGGATCCGCCGTATGCACCCCGAAGCGGCACCGATCACGGCCAGCCTCAAGCGGGTAGTGCGAGATCTCGCGACCAAGGATGCGGGATCGATCGCCGACCGTGTGGCCGCGCTCGCCCTGGACGAGGTCGATTTCGAAGAATGGGAAGAAGTCATCGACCCCGGTGGCGGCGAGCAGCCCGACTTCGACGCGGCGGCCGACGAACTGGCCGCTCTCGTCGGGTCATTGCACCAGCTCCTGATCTGAGATGGCTGGACATCGTCGCGAGGGGTTGTTGCTCGCCATTGCCGTTGGTGTGGTTGCTGTCACCTTTGGCGTGCTGGCCGATGCGGCTGGGCTGACCCTTCCGCAGATCATTGTGATGTCGTCGCTGGTGTTCACCGGTGCCTCCCAGTTCGCGGCCGTCTCTGTGATCGATGGCGGTGGTTCCAGCGGTGCGGCTGTCGGCTCCGCGATGTTGTTGGCGGCGCGCAACGCGTTGTACGGACCTGTCGTCGCCCGTCTTCTTGGCACGGCGGCCCGTCGAGCGCTGGGCACGCACCTTGTCATCGATGAGACCACGGCGATGGCGAGTGTGCAGGACGACGACGCCACCGCCGCCGATGCGTTTTGGTGGACGGGAATCTGGCTGTGGTCGTTGTGGAATCTCGGCTCCATCGGCGGCGCGCTCCTGGGTGCCGCGCTTGGCGAACCGGAGACCTGGGGTCTTGACGCCGCCTTCCCGGCGGCCTTCATCGCCCTGCTTGTTCCGCACCTTCGAACTCAACCCGGTCGGGTCGCGGCGGTCCTCGGCGGAGCCGTGGCGGTCGTGATGGTTCCTATCGCGCCCGCAGGTGTGCCGCTGTTGGTTGCGGCGCTCGCGGTGGTGCCTGCGGTGTGGTGGAAGGCACGACTGGAGGGTGCGACATGAGCTGGCCCGCTCTCATCGCACTCGTTGTTGGCTCTTACAGCTGCAAGTGGTTTGGTGTCTTCGTGCTGTCGCGATTGGGTGGACTCGACGCGACGCACTCGCCCGGGCCACTTCGCTGGTTCCCCGCCACGGTGGCGCTGATCCCCGCGGCGTTGTTCGCTGCGCTGATCCTCGTACGAACATTTGACGCCGGCGGTTCGCTCCAGATTGATGCCCGGGCCGCTGGTCTTGTTGCCGGCGTGATTGCCGTTTGGCGTAACGCGCCGTTCATCATGGTTGTTCTCGTCGCGATGGCCGTGACGGCGCTGATTCGCTGGCAGACTTTATGGTGATGTCCGTGCCCGCTGATTCCCCCGCCACCGAGTCTGCTCCTACCGAGCAGAAGCTCATCGTGCGTGGCGGCCAGCCGCTCGAGGGCACGATCCGCGTCGGCGGCGCGAAGAACAGCGCCCTGAAGCTGATGGCCGCCACATTGTTATCGGAGGGTGTCTATCGCTTCTCGAACGTGCCGCGGATCACCGACGTTGGCTTGATGTCTGACTTGCTACGTGCCACCGGCACCGTCGTCGAATGGGACACCACGGGCGCCGACCCGGTCCTTGTGATCGATGTTCCGGCCGTGATTGAGCCGGTCGCCCCGTACGAGCTCGTTCAGCAATTCCGAGCCTCGATCGTGGTTCTCGGGCCCATGCTGGCCCGCTGCGGCGAGGCTCGTGTCGCGCTCCCGGGCGGCGATGATTTTGGCCCTCGTCCCATCGACATGCACGTGCGCGGGCTGGCCGAACTCGGCGCCGAGTTCGAGACCAAACACGGCTATATCCACGCCAGCGCGCCCAACCTGATCGGCTCTCGGGTCCTGCTCGAGTTTCCGAGTGTGGGCGCCACCGAAAATCTACTCATGGCTGCCGTGCGGGCCAAGGGAACGACGGTGATCGACAACGCCGCTCGCGAACCCGAGATCGCCGACCTTTGCGAGTTGCTCAACAAAATGGGCGCCCGCATCGAGGGTTCTGGATCCTCCACTCTCCAGGTCGAGGGCGTCGAAGAGTTGCACTCGGCGGACCACACCGTGATTGCTGACCGGGTCGAGGCGGCCACCTATCTTGCTGCCCTCGGCATCGCCGGTGGCGAGGTCACGGTGGAAGGCGCCCGGCACGACCACATGGTGATGCTCTGTCAGAAGCTCGGCGAAATGGGTATGCGGATCTCGCCTGACGCCGATGGCATCTGGGCCTTCACCAGCGGCCGGCTGCGATCGGTCGATTGTTCCACCCTGCCCTATCCCGGCCTGGCCACCGACTTCAAGCCCTTCCTCGTGGCCCTATTGGCGACCTGCGACGGCGTCGGCATCGTCACCGAGAATCTCTTCTCCGGCCGCTTTCGATATGTCGACGAACTCAAACGGATGGGCGCCGACATCCGCACCGATAGCCATCACGCGGTCTGCCGAGGCGTCGAGCGCCTCTCGGGCGCTCCGGTCAAGGCCCACGACATTCGCGCCGGTGCGGCTCTCGTGATCGCAGGCTTGGCCGCAGAAGGCGAGACAGTCGTTTCTGAAGCGCACCATGTCGCGCGGGGCTACGACGACATTGCCGGCAAGCTCCGTGGCCTCGGCGCCGATGTCACGCTGGTCTAGCTAGTCGGTGTCGGCCTGCTGTTGCTTGGCTTGGACGACGGCTCGATGACGAGCCACTGCCAGCAGTGCAGCAAAGACCACGACCGGCACCGCGACGAGAAGAATCTCGTCCCAGCCACCCTGATGGGCGAGAAGTGTCGCGATCAGGGACAAGGCGGTCATACGAGCAGGTTATGTCTTCGGGAATACGACACCGAGGGCAGCGTTTAATCAGGGTGCTGCCACACTGATGGTGTCCACGTCGGGAGGCATGCTGTGCGAGAAAAGGTCGAGAGGGTCATCAACGCCATTCGGCCTGCGATTCAGGCCGATAACGGAGATATCGCACTCATCGAAGTGGACGAAGCCACCGGCATCGTCACCGTTGAACTGATGGGCGCGTGTGTTACTTGTCCCGCATCCACACAGACCTTGAAGGCTGGCATCGAGCGGATCATGAAGGACCGCGTCGATGGTGTCACCGAGGTCGTCGAAATCAACGCCGTCGGCATGAGCGAGAGTCCCGTCTCGCTCTAAACCTCTCGGAGGCGAGCGCTCGAGCGGCGCTACTCGATCTCGGCGAGGTTGCAGGCGTTGGTGATGAGGCCGAGGTGTGAATAGGCCTGCGGGTGGTTCCCAAGGCCGCGCCCGTTGTAGGGGTCGACTTCTTCGGCGATGAGACCAGTTTGGCCGGCAAGTTCGAGGTAACGGCCAAACAGGTACTGGGCTTCTTCGATTTCACCAATAAGGATCTTGGCGTCGATGAGCCAGCTCGTCATCAGGTTGAAGCCGCCCTCTTCGCCGGGCAGACCATCTTCGTGTCGGTAGCGGTAGACGGTGTCGCCGGTGCGGAGCCAGGTTTCGACGGCGTTGACCGTTGCTACGAAGCGGGGGTCGCTGGGTTCGAGCATTCCGAAGAGACCGACCGCGAGCACGGAGGCGTCGAGGTCGGTGCCGTCATAGGCGGTGGTGAAGGAGCCGAGATCGTCATTCCACCCGTTGGTGAGAATGTCTTCTTTGATCTGGTCGCGCAGCATGAACCATTCGGGGCGTTCTCGACCGAACACGGTTTCGGCAATACGGATCGCCCGGTCGACCGTGACCCAACACATCACCTTCGAGTTGGTGTGGTGGCGGGGGGCGGATCGAACTTCCCAGATGCCTTGATCGGGTTCCATCCAACGCTGCTCGACGGCACGGACCAGGTCCTCGACCAGACGCCAGTGTTTCGCGGAGAGGGGAGCGTCGACCTCGCCGAGCTGATGGATCAGCTCGAGTACGGGACCAAACACGTCGAGCTGCACCTGGTGGTCGGCGGCGTTGCCGATACGAACCGGGCGAGAACCGGCGTAGCCGGAGAGCTCTTCGATTGTCGCTTCGGGAGGAAGACTCTGGCCGTTGACCGTGTAGAGAGGGGAGAGGCGCTCGGGGCCGACATCGCTTGACTCGATGACTCGAAGGAGCCAATCGAGGAGGTCCATGGCTTCGTCGATTGATCCAAGGCGGACGAGCGCCCCCGCGCTTAGGGACGCGTCGCGGATCCAGCAGTAGCGGTAGTCCCATTGACGAACGCCGCCGATGAACTCAGGGAGGCTGGTGGTCGCGGCGGCCAGGATGGCGCCGGTCGGGCCGTAGCAGAGGGCTTTGAGGGTGAGGGCGGAGCGCCGCACCATGTCGGGCTCGACGGCGGGAAGTTCTAGGCGGTGGGCCCAGTCGCTCCAGAAGGTGGACGTGCGGTGGCGGCGCTCCTCCTCGGTTGAGCGATCCGGGCGCATAGAGGCGGTGCCGCAGCGCAGTTCGAGAGTGATCGGACCGTTCGAGAGATTGACCTCGGCGATAGCGGTCTGATGCATGCCGTGGTCGAGGATCGTCCACTCGACGTCGGGGGCGCGAAGGGCGACGAGATCGTGGGCATTGGTGACTTCGAGTCCGCCTTCGCGCACTTCGAGCTGGGTCGGGAAACGACCAAAGTCGAGGCGGGGCGCGAATTCGATGACGGCGGTGCCGGATCCTTCGATCACTCGCACAAGATCGGTGCGACCCGACATGCGGTTGGGGCGGCCGTCGGAGCAGTCGAGATAGTCGGTGACCGACATCTTTCCCCACGAGGTCCGCAGGACGAGCGAGTCGTCGACATAAATCTGCGTGGGCTCGCGCCCCTTCGAGAGGGGGCGAATCGAGAAGTGGCCAGCGGCGGGGCCGCCCAGCAGTTCGGCGAAAATGGCGGAGGAGTCGATGCGAGGAACACACAGCCATGTGATGCGCGCGTCGGGTGTGACGATGGCGGCCGTGCGCTGATCCGAGAGGATCGAGTGGTCCTCGATTGGGGTGACACCGGCGCCAGCGAGCCAGTCGGCTCGGCGAGTACAGAGTGCGGCGAGGAGGATCGCTACTTCGGCGGGCGAACCCACACGAAACGGAGCGATGGTGTCGCCGTCGCCGACCTTCACGCCTACGTCGGGGCCGGCCAGCGTGGCGAACGCGTCTTCATCGGTGACGTCGTCGCCGAGGAACATGACCGCAGTGGCGCCCACGTTTCCTCGAACAGTGGTGAGAGCGCGACCCTTGTCTGTGGGGACCAGAAGGAGTTCGCACACCATTTTGCCGTGGCGAACGGTGAGCTCGCCGATGTCGTCGGCGACAGCGGCAACCTGGGCGAGTAACTCATCAGTCACAGAGTTGTCGACATTGCGATAGTGCACGGCCACGGAGGCCGGCTTCTTCTCAAGACTCATGCCTTCGTAGGAATCGGCGAGAACGTGAAGGGCATCGACGAGTGTGGTGCGCTTCTCGCGAAGCGCGGGGTCGAGATCGAGCGCGAAGTCGATATCGAACTCGGTGCCGTGTGAGCCGACGAGATGAATTTCGGCCGGCAACCGAGACAAGGCGGCGAGATCGCGCAGCGATCGCCCAGAAATTACGGCCACGTCTGTCTGCGGCAATGCCGCGAGACTTCGGAGCGCCACGCTGGTCTCGCGAAGCGGAAGCGCCTTCATTGGATCGGAAACGATCGGGGCCAAGGTGCCGTCGTAGTCGCACGCGATCAGCAGAGTGGGCTGCTGAGCCAGCGCGTCCAATCGATCGGTCAGGTCTGTGTTCGCTAGAAAATTGCCGTCCACGATGGTCGAAACTACCGGGGAAGCAGGGCGATCTTGGGTGATCTCGCTGGGAATGGACTGGGGGTGCGGTCAGTAGGCGGTTCGTCGACCGGTACCGTGGTCACTGTGAGCGGGTCGCCCAGCGAATCAGACGTCACCAGTTGCTATCGGCATCAAAGCACCCGTGCGGGCGTGATTTGCCAGAGATGTGACCGGCCGATCTGTACACAGTGCATGAAACAGGCCTCGGTGGGCTTCCATTGCCCCGAGTGTGCCGGTGCCGGAAAACAGCAGGTTTTCAAGGGCACACCCTCCTTCGATCCCGTCGTCACCAAGGTTCTGCTGGGCATCAACGTGCTCGCATTCTTGTGGTCGACGGTGCAGTCGGGCAACCTCTCGAGCCTTGGCTCAGAGACCTTGCTGGACTTCGGACTCTTCGGTGGCGAGGGCATCCTGGTAAACGGCATGCAAATCGGTGTCAGCCAGGGCGAGCTCTATCGGATTGTCACCTCCGGATTCCTTCACGACGGCTTCATTCATCTTGGCTTCAACATGTACGCGTTATGGATTCTTGGGCCGCAGCTCGAGCGGGTGCTCGATCGGCAACGGTTTGTGGCGCTTTACTTTGTGGGGCTGCTCGGCGGCGCCACGGGCGTGATGCTGCTCAACCCCGACTCGTTCACCGTTGGTGCTTCCGGAGCGATCTTCGGACTCTTCGGTGCCGTGGCGGTAATCCAGCGGGCGTCGGGCGCCAACATCTGGGCGAGCGGCATTGGCCAGGTGCTCGCCATCAACCTGCTCTTCACCTTCCTTGTGCCGCGTATCTCGGTTGGCGGTCACCTCGGTGGCCTTCTCGCCGGCGTCGCCGTTGGTGCGATCTATATCGGGATGGTGCGAGCTCGTCAGAACGCCTGGGTGGCCACGGCGGCGGCCGCTGGTCTCGGTGGTGTTCTGCTGGCGGCGATCGTTTTCCTCGCCGCGAACCCGATCGTCTAGCGCGGCTCGTGGTCCGCTAGCGGAAACGGGCGGCGAGCAGGCGGAGATTGCGACGCCAGACCGCTTGCAGGATTCGACCGCCAACGAGCCCACCAATGGGTCCGCCCATCCACCAGGGAAACCGCAGCTCTTCAGCCCACTCGAAGCGGGTGCGATCATCGCCGAGCGCGGTGAGGGTGAACTGCCCTTCGCCGGTCACGAGGCCGACGTGGCGCACACCCATCACCGACTCGGGTTCCCACGCCGTGATCTCCATCTTGTCGGTGAGGCGGAGGGGCCCGATCTTCGTCGCACAGTCGAAGGCCGTGCCTACGCCTTCGACCGCGGCGGTCGTGAAGTCGATCGCCTCGGCGTCGTGCATCCACTCGACGTGGGTGCCGATATTTCGGACGTCTTCCCACACAACGGCGGGCGTTGCGTTGAGTTCGCAGGACACCTCGATTTTGGTCATGCGCCGAAGACTAGGTTGCGGACATGAGCGACGACACGACGGCCCCCGCGTCCGACTACGACCTCGAGTTCTTCTGGGACCCCGTCTGCCCCTTTGCGTGGGTGACGAGTCGCTGGGTGGCTCTCGTCGCGGAGCAGATAGAGATGACCGTCGATTGGCGTTTCATCGGGCTCCGAATTCTGAACGAAGACAAGGACTACGCCACCGACTTTCCGGCCGGTTACCCGGAGTACCACTCGCTTGGTCTGCGGGGCTTGCGGGTCGCCGCCGCGGTGCGATCAGCTGAGGGCAAGGCGCCAATGGGTCCGCTCTATACGGCGCTGGGGAGTGGCATTTGGAACCGACTGCCCGATGGCACGGGCGACATGCTGGCGGGTTACGACGAGGACACGGCCACCCGTGCCGCGCTCACGGCGTGCGGACTGTCGGAGTCGTTTGTTGAGCACCTTCACGACGAGTCCCAGGACGACATCATCCGGGCCGACACCGAGGATGCGCTCGAGCGGACCGGACGAGATGTCGGCACCCCGATTGTGGCGTTGGCCAATGGTGGCGCCGCGTTCTTTGGTCCGGTGATCTCCCGCGTGCCGCCGGCCGACGAGGCCGTTGAGCTGTGGGACGCGGTGATGACCTTGGCCAAGTGGCCGGGATTCTCAGAGATGAAACGATCGGCCCGCGAGTGGCCGCAGATCCCGCTGCTGACCGGGGAGATGAACTGACGCCTTGCTCTTGGACAGGAAGCCCTAGGCGGCGGGGAGTCGATAGACGCTGATGTGCATCTCGGCTGAGGCATCGAACGGAGAGCCGTCCCACGACGCCATTCGTCGCTCAAGGATGAAGCCCGCGCCGATGAACACGTCGTCGAGTTGTGCCGGTGTGAGGTAACGAAGCATCCACGGCCGCATCGTGATGCCGTCGGCGCTGATGTCGATGTGTTGACCGCGCATCGTTTGGGTCGCCGCGTCATGGGTCGAAGCGCTGAGTACGGCTCGGTCGGTGGTGATGTCGCGGACCGACACGCCGCCGTCGGTCAACCCGTCTTCAGGAGGAACGAAGCCTTCGATCACCACGTGCCCGTCGGGGCGGAGCGCGATCGCGAGGTTTGCGGCACACGCCTCCTGTGCGGCTGCATCGGTGAGGTTGAAGAAGGTGTTGAACGCCGCGAACGCGACGCTGATCGTGCCGGCCGCCACGGGCGGTGCGGCCATGTCGGCTTCGAGCACTGTCAGTTGCTCGGCCCCCGGCTTGGCCTGGAGGCGGGCGAGCATGGCCGGTGACGCGTCGACCCCGATTACCTCGTGGCCGAGGGCCGCGAGCGGCAACGCCAACCGGCCAGTGCCGATGCCGAGCTCAAGAATGGGCCCGTCGGCGAGCGCGGCAATCCCCGCGACCGTGGCGTCGACATCGCTGACGTCGGCGTACCACTCGTCGTAGACGTCGGCGAAGCTCTCGCCGTAAGTGTCGGGTTGGTAGCCGTCCATGTCCACGAAGTCTGCCCGAGAAAGTGCAGGTGTCTGACCCCTGCACTTTCTTGGCTAGGGGCGCTGGTCTGGAACGAGATGCTTCGGAGTGGCGGTCTCTGGGAGAGTTGAGGCACCGATCACTAGGATGAAGGGATGGAACGCGAGATCTATCTCGACCACGCGGCGAGTACGCCGGTTCGTGAAGTGGCGCGAGACGCCTGGTCAGCAGCGGCGGCAACCCATCACGCGAACCCCACGGGATCACACGCCGCGGCACGAGCGGCGCGTCGAGCCCTTGATGATGCTCGCGATCTGGTCGCCGCCGCTCTCGACCGTCCGCCCGCCGAGGTGGTCTTCACCAGCGGCGGTTCGGAGGCTGACAATCTGGCAATCCGCGGCGTTCTGGCGACGAAGGGCGGCACGGCGGTGTGTTCCGCCGGCGAGCATCACGCGGTCCTCGAGCCAGTCGAACACGCGGGGGGCTCCGTTGTTCCTCTCGACCCCGATGGGCGCGTCACGCCAGAAGCGCTCAAGGCGGTACTGAGCGATCTCGATGATGTCTCGATCGTGTCGGTTATGGCGGTCAACAACGAGACCGGTGCGATCAATGATCTCCCCTCGCTGGTCGCGGCGACGCGAGAAGTTGCCCCGAATGCGTTTTTCCACACCGATGCCGTACAGGCGGTCTCCTGGATTGATCTGGCGACGGCGGTGGCCGACGTCGATCTGATTTCGGTCACCGGGCACAAGCTCGGTGGTCCGATTGGCACCGGTGTCCTCTTTGTTCGCCACGGGGTGGAGCTCGGCGCGCAGATCTTGGGCGGCGGTCAAGAACGAGGGAGACGGGCAGGCACGCCTGACGTGGCCGGCGGTGTGGCCTTCGCCGCCGCCATGGAAGCCACGGTGGCCGCTCGGCCCGCCGAGATCGCTCGGCTCGGCGCGCTACGCGACGAGTTGCTGGCCGGGCTCGTCGCCCGACTGGGCGATGTTGTCCGCCCAACCCTTCTTGGGCGAGGCTTCGATGACCAAGTCGCCGCCGGCTTTGTCCACATCTGCCTTGATGGCGTTGAAGCCGAAGCCTTGTTGTTCCTGCTCGACAATCAGGGGCTGTGCGCTTCGGCCGCGTCGTCGTGCTCGAGCGGCGCGCAGGACCCCTCCCACGTGCTCGCCTCGATGGGGATCGACCGCAACCTCGCGCAGGGCTCGCTCCGCCTGTCGTTTGGACACACCAGCACTCGCGACGATGTCGTGGCTGCGCTCGAGATCATTTCCCCAGCGGTGGAGCGTCTCCTCGCTCACGGCGGCGGCTAGCGACTACCAACGAACGAGTGAACTCGCCCAGGTGAAGCCGGCACCGAAGGCGGCGATACCCACGAGCATCCCGGGCTCGAGTTTCCCCGCCTTGAGTGCTTCATCGAGACCGATCGGAACAGTGGCCGCCGTGGTGTTGCCGAATTTCTGGATTGTGTTGAAGACCTTGTCTTCTTCGATGCCCATCTGTTTGGCGGCGAAATAGTTGATGCGCAGGTTGGCCTGGTGGAAGATCCAAAGGTCGACATCGGGGACCGTGAATCCGTTGGCATCGAGCGCCTCCATTGCCACCTCGGGCATGCGAGTGACGGCGTGCTTGAACACGGTCTTGCCGTTCATTTTGGGGTACTGCGCCTTGCGCTCCAGCCAATCGTTGTCGTACCGAGTCGGAGCGAAGGTCATCGACGGCCCCTCAATCCACAGCTCCTTCGCGTAGTCGCCGTCGGCGTGGAGGTGCGAGGAGTAGATATGGGGCTGGGTTGCGGGATCCGAGATCTCGGTTGCTTC
The DNA here is from genome assembly GCA_047639555.1 of Candidatus Aldehydirespiratoraceae bacterium. Classification (GTDB taxonomy): domain Bacteria; phylum Actinomycetota; class Acidimicrobiia; order Acidimicrobiales; family Aldehydirespiratoraceae; genus JAJRXC01. The sequence continues at coordinate 1,654 of JBLIOE010000010.1, read as the reverse complement.
GAGGACAGCCGCGCCGGCTCCATCGCCGAACAAGACGGTGACATCGCGTCCGTCGTCGGAAAGATCCAGGCCCTTCGAATGAACCTCCGCACCCACGAGAAGAATTGTGTCGGCCATACCACCGCGAATGAACATGTCGGCTTGGGCCATGCCGTACACAAAACCGGAACACTGCTGGCGAACATCAATTGCCGGGATCCCCGGCACTCCCAGTTTTGCCTGAAAGAAGCAGGCCGTGCCCGGAAACTCGTGATCGGGGCTCAGCGTGGCGAACAAGATCATGTCGATGTCGGCTGGGGTCTTCCCGGCCGCGGCGAGCGCCTTGTGAGCCGCTTCGAGACCGAGGTCTGAAGTAGTGGTGTTGTCGGGCTCGACCCAATGCCGTTGTTCGATGCCAGAACGGCTCTGGATCCACTCGTCGGAGGTGTCCATCCATTGCGACATGTCGTCGTTGGTGACGATGCGTTCGGGCACAAAACTGCCCACGCCAGAAATACGAGTGCGTCGAGTCATGTTGGAGAACTTACGCTGGTCATGTGAGTTCAGACCGAATCAACGCCGCAGGCGTTACTCCGACCGGGCCAGTGATGGTGATGATGTCGGGTGGCGTCGATAGTTCCGTCGCGGCTGCCCTGCTCCAACAGGCCGGTCATGAGGTCGTCGGCGTCACGATGAAGCTCTGGGGCGGGCCGAGCGATACGGGCTGTTGTGCGGTCAGCGATGTCGACGACGCCCGCCGAGTGGCCGACCGGTTAGGTCTCGAACACCATGTCTTCAACTTCGGCGATGACTTCGAAGAAAAGGTGGTCGGTCCGTACGTGGCCGACCATGCCGCCGGTCGCACACCAAACCCTTGCATCGAGTGCAACCGTCATCTCAAGTTCGATCGACTTCTCCGTCGGGCCGATGCGCTCGGCTTCGAGACGGTTGCTACCGGGCACCACGCTCGGGTCGTTGAGACACCCGACGGCCCTCGTCTCGGCCGAGGCGCCGACCCGGCCAAGGACCAGTCCTATGTGCTCCATGTGCTCGCCCCCGACGTGTTGTCTCGGCTCATCCTTCCGCTGGGCGGAATGACCAAGGCCGACGTTCGTCGTATCGCCGCCGATCTCGATCTCCGCACCGCGCACAAGCCGGAGAGCCAAGACGTGTGCTTCATCACCAATGAGCACGGTCGTGAGTCGTTCCTGGGCGACCGCATCCCGCTCCGTCCTGGTCGCGTCGTTGACCAGTCGGGGGCGGAGGTCGGATCGGTTACCGCCGTCGAACTTGTCACCATCGGGCAGCGCAAGCGGCTCGGCCTGGCCGGTGGCACCGACCCGAAGTACGTCATTGGTGTCGATGCCCAAACGGCCACCGTCACGGTAGGGGAGAAGGCCGACATGGTGGTGTCAGCACTCCCGCTCGATTCCTGGGCGTGGACGGGCGCACCCGTAGCCGGTGAAGTGATGCTGCAGTGCAGCGCGCATGGCCCCGCCGAACTGGGTGTCATCACCGACAGCGAGGTCGAGTGGACGGCCCCGCATCGGCGAATCGCCAGCGGGCAATCGGTCGTCGCCTACGTCGATGACCTCGTCGTTGGTGGCGGCATCGCCCGCTGATCTATCGACAGCTCACACAATCCTGCTCACACAATCCTGCTCACACAATCCTG
>JBLIOE010000009.1:0-117542 GCA_047639555.1 Candidatus Aldehydirespiratoraceae bacterium | reverse complement strand
GCCGGTGATGTAAACGTTGCCCACGCCATCAACCGCCACCCCCAAGCCGTAGTCGTAGTCGGTGCCGCCGATGCGGATGGCCCACACAAAATCGCCGGACGAATCCAGCTTCTGCACAAACACATCGTCGCTGCCGGCGCTGGTCAGGTTGAACGTGTCGACGGGATCCGGATCAAAATCGGCCGCACCTTGGAAGTTGCCGGTGATGTAAACGTTGCCCAAGCCATCAACCACCAACCCGCGGCTGCCGTCGGAGCTGGAGTTGCCGGTGCGGGTGGCCCACACAAAATTGCCGGACGAATCCAGCTTCTGCACAAACACGTCGTAGCTGCCGGCGCTGGTCAGGTTGAACGTGTCGACGGGATCCGGATCAAAATCGGCCGTACCGTAGAAGTCGCCGGTGATGTAAACGTTGCCCACCGAATCAACCCCCACCCCATAGCCAACGTCGGGGCTGATGCCGCCGGCGCGGGTGGCCCACACAAAATTGCCGGACGAATCCAGCTTCTGCACAAACACGTCGGTGCTGCCGGCGCTCGTCAGGTTGAATGTGGCGACGGGATCCGGATCAAAATCGGCCGTACCGTAGAAGTCGCCGGTGATGTAAACGTTGCCCACCGAATCAACCGCCACCCCCAAGCCTTGGTCCCAATCGGTGCCGCCGGCGCGGGTGGCCCACACAAAATCGCCGGACAAATCCAGCTTCTGCACAAACACATCGTCGCTGCCGGCGCTGGTCAGGTTGAACGTGTCGACGAGATCCGGATCAAAATCGGCCGCACCTTCGAAGTTGCCGGTGATGTAAACGTTGCCCACCGAATCAACCACCAACCCACGGCCTTCGGCGTTGCTGGTGCCGCCGGTGCGGGTGGCCCACACAAAATCGCCGGACGAATCCAGCTTCTGCACAAACACGTCGTAGCTGCCGGCGCTCGTCAGGTTGAACGTGGCGACGGGATCCGGATCAAAATCGGCCGTACCGGAGAATTGGCCGGTGGTGTAAACGTTGCCCACCGAATCAACCGCCACCCCAAAGCCTGCGACGGTGCTGGTGCCGCCGATGCGGGTGGCCCACACAAAATCGCCGTCCGAATCCAGCTTCTGCACAAACACATCGAAGCCGCCGGCGCTGGTCAGGTTGAACACGTCGACGGGATCCGGATCAAAATCGGCCGTACCGGCGAAGTAGCCGGTGGTGTAGACGTTGCCCACCGAATCAACCGCCACCCCACGGGTGTAGTCGGAGCTGGTGCCGCCGGCGCGGGTGGCCCACTCCAGTTCCGGGTAACCAACCACAGCCGCAGCCGGCAACGCCGACGCCACCGCCAACACCGCCGCCACCAACGCCAACGACACCAACAAACCTGTCCGCTGCCTAAAATCTCGCACTGCTGCTCCCTCGAAACTCGCCATATGTACCTCTATCTAGCGAGGAAACACTCTCATTCGCACACACAGTGGTCAAATAGTTTCGGGTCTGCCCAGACTTTGGTTGATGTTCTGATGTGCCCCGGGTTCCGTGCAGTGCGTTTGCTGGAATCTCTGGTCAGGCTGATTTTTGGTGATGATGGTTGGGTCTGCCGCGATAACAGGGAGTCGCTACGGTCTACGGGGGGGGGACGAGCACCCGCTACCACGTGTAATTGCATGTCTTGCACTTGAACTATGCCCGGGTCTTCTTAGTTCGACCTCGCGGTGAGCTCCGCTCCCGACGCCTAGTAGCCCGAGATGTAGTTGGTGAGCTGGTGGGTCTCGGTCTCGAGTTCACGGACGCGAGCATTAACCACATCACCGATACTCACGATTCCGACGAGCCGACCCTGTTCGGTCACCGGCACATGACGGAACCGGCCGTGGTTCATGTCCGCCATCAGTTGGTCGATCGTCGCCCCGGGTTCACAAGTGACGACCTCGCGAGTCATGAGATCGCTGGCCGTTTGATCCACCGCCATCTGACCGTGGCGCGCCAGAGCACGAACGATGTCGCGCTCGGAGATGATGCCGTCAACTGTCTGGCCGTCGCTGGACACGACCAGCGCCCCGACACCGCGTTCGTCGAGCGACGCGACGACCTCGGCGACGGTGGTTTCTGGCGTCACGGTCGCGACGTCATTGCCTTTTCGGCGAAGAATCTCGCTGATCAACATGACGGTTGCTCCAAAGCTGGGCGGAAACCTAGTGTGACACATGGCACGTCCCGGTGGGTGCGGTGACAGTCCAGCACCCTCCAGATCAATTCCCTCAGATGTCTGATTCGGCCGACAAGTTAGCGGTGTCGGTCGAGCAGCTTCCCAAATGCGGCATTCTCGGTTTCCTCCGCCGCATCGATGAGCGGAAGCCGCCACTCACGCATTGTTTGCTTCGCGACCGCTACAGCCTCCGGGTCGTTGGCCGCGACGAGCCCGGCAATCTCGATGGCTCGTTCGAGAAGATGATCGTCAGCGACCGATTCAAACGCCAACCCCCACTCCACCGCGGTATCGGCATCCACCCATCCAGCGGTCAGAAGCATCCACGACGCGCGCTGGTGGCCGATCTGGCCGGGGAGTAGTCGGGACGAGCCGATCTCTGGAGCGACACCAATCTTGGCAAACGGAGTCTGGAACCGGGCCGCCGCGCCCGCGAGTACGAGGTCGACATGAAGACACATCGTGCACCCCACACCCACCGCCAGACCGTTGACCGCCGCAACCAACGGCGTCTTCATGAAACGGATGGCGTTGTTGAAATCAATTGTGTGGCGGCTGGACTCGCTGCCATCAGCAATGGCCGCGAGATGCCCAAGGTCTACGCCCGCACAGAACGCTCGCCCCGATCCGGTGAGTACGACGGCACGAATGGCCGGGTCCCTATCAGCCACCAGGAGCTCTGCCGCCGCCCGGTCGGCCAGATCAGCGTTCAGAGCGTTGAGCTTGTCCGGACGGTCGAAGGTCAATACCCGAACTGATCCAAAGTCGTCGACTTGCACGCCATCGACGGTACTGGATCTTCACCTACGCGTCGCTCTCGTGTTCGCGCCAGAGCAGCAACCCGACGCCGTGGAGCATCGCGGGGCGGTGGTGACTCGCTCGGCATCCCACTCCAAATCGATGAGGCACGTCATTTGGACCGACCGAGCAGAGTGGGCGACACTCATCTCCTTCTTGAGAGGACGATGCATCATGCTTCGCAGCAAGACCTTCCGAACCCGGATTCTGGCCCTCATCGCCGCACTCGCACTTCTGGCCGGTGCGTGCGGCGATGCCACCGAGGGCGACAACGCGACCGTCGACCCCACGACCCCACCGGCCGCAGGGGACGAGACTCCGGCCGATGAGACTCCGTCGGACGAGCCCGATGAGCCCGTCGACGAGACACCGACCGAGCCGTTGACCGCCTCGTGGACCGGTGTCACCGAAGACACCATCCGCCTCGGCTTCACGACCTCCGACCTCGTCGAGCTGAAGGCAATGGGCTTAGTGGATCTCGACCGCGGCGACCCTCAGCAGGTGCTCGACGCGCTGATCGCCGATGTCAACAACCGGGGCGGTATCCACGGCCGCCTCCTCGAGGCCCACCTCGAGGTGCTTCTTCCGATTGATGCGACCGCCGCGGATGCCGCGTGTGTACGGATGACGGAGGACGACCCGGTGTTCGCTGTGCTCGCCCCATTCGTCGGCCCGAACACCACACTGAATCCGTGCATCAACGACACGAATGAGACCATCATCGTCGGCGGCGCACCCACGCCATCGCAGCTGGAAATCTCACGAGCGCCGTGGCTCTCCGATCGCATGTTCTCCGATCGCCGACTCAGGGGTGTCGTGCAGCTCCTCGAAGAAGCCGGACTGCTGGGCGACATCGTCGGCGTGAGCGTCACGGCAGAGGAACAGAGTGTTGCAAATGAGATTGTCATCCCGGCCTTGCAGGAGCTGGGCAAGGAGATCGTGGATGTTGTCCTCAGCGTGGAGGTTGGCGATCAACTCGCAGCTGCCGCGGCCTGGGAGACATTCATCGAACGCTTCCGTGTCGAGGGAGTGGACAGCGTGGTGATGGTTGAGAACACCGGGACGTTCGGGGCGACCGAACTGGCCCGATCGGGTCTCGATGCGAAATACCTCATCGTCGACTCAAACGCGCTCGTCAGTGGCATTGGTCGTCGAGGTGAGATCGACAATGCGCTGCTCAACGGTGTCATTGGAGCCGGAGGCGCGTCCGAAGACGAGGAATGGGAACTCGCGGCAACCCAGGATTGTGTGGGCGTGTTCGAAGCAGCCAACCCCGGCATCACGGTGGTGCCCACATCGCAGGTTGCCGAAGGTGACTCCGACTGGCTCGGCAATATCATGATCTTCTGCGCTCCGCTTCGCCTGTTCGAGCTGGCGGCAACCGCGGCCGGCGCCGAACTGACCCACGCGTCGTTCCTCGCTGGCGCGGAAAGCCTCGGGGAGATTGAGCTCCCCGGTCAGGTCTTCGCAAGCATCGCTCCCGGCAAGTACGACGCGGCCGACGCGATCCGGCTGACGGAGTTCGACTCGACGGTGCACGCCGACGGAGCGGCGGTTCCCTTCGGACCGTTGACCGCGGTCAACTAGTGCTCTCGAGCGATGAGCTTGTTGCCGGCGCGATCGAGGCAACCGGACTGAGCGATCTCGGCGACGCTGGTTACCAGGCGGGGCTCGATGCCCTCATCGGGTCGATCGAAAGCGACGCCCAGGTCAACGAGATTGGGATCCCAACGGCCGACGCGCTCATTACCAGCGCGCTGAGTACGCGCCTTCAGGTCATCGACTGGCTGTCTACCCACCCCGAGGTGGCCGAGGAACAGATTGTTGAGCCGGTGTTCATCGTGGGTGTGTCTCGTTCCGGCACCACCGCGCTCAGCCATCTCTTGTCCGTAGACCCCGCCACCCGCTCGCCGCGCCAGTGGGAAACCGGCGCGCCGGTGCCGCCGCCAGAGAGCGCGACCTACGAGACCGATGAGCGTTACCTCGCGGCGATTGAAGCCGACGAGAATTCGATCATGCATGCGCTCAACCCGGCGTTCAAGGCCATGCATCATGACCCGCCGAACATGCCCACCGAGTGTGTGACGATCATGGCGCAGCACATGGTGAGCCTGCAGTTCAACGCCATGTTCCACCTCCCGGGGTATGCCGACTTTCTGCTCGACGTTGACCACGTCGAGACCTACGAGTACCACCGGCGGGTCTTGCAGCTGCTGCAATCACAACACCCGGGGCAGTGGGTCGTGAAGACGCCGCACCATGCACTCACGGTGGAGGCCATTGCTGAGGTCTACCCCGACGCTCGGTTCATCTGGACCCACCGCGACCCGGCCACGTGTATTGCTTCGACCACCAGCATCTCGTGCGGTCTCGGCAGCACCTTCACCGATGCCGACCATCGGTCAGCGGCCGGCAAAGTCTGGACGCGGCTCGTCGATGAGATGCTCGACCGCACCGCAGCGGCTCGCACCCGTTGGGGCGACCGCTTCATCGATGTCGACTATCGAGATCTCGTGGCCGATCCTCTCGCGGTGGCGGGCCGGGTCTACGAGGAGCTCGGAAGAACCCTCAGCCCCGAAGCGGAAGCACGGATGGCCACCCACGTGGGTGAACACGTGCAGCATCGCTGGGGCCGCCATACGTACACGTTCGACGACTTCGAGCTCGACCCCGACGCCCTCAACGAGCGCCACGCCGACTATCGGGCCGCTTACGGCCTCGACTAGGAGCGACGCTCCAGTTCAGCCACACCATCTCCCTCGAGGAGATGGTTGAGGGTCGTCCGACCACAGCCACCAAGGATCAACGCCGCAGCCGGTCCATGAATCTCCGGGCCGGTGCCGTAGTGCCAGTCAATGTCGGTCGCAACGAGCCGAAGGCCATCAACTCGGGGGCCCGACAGGATCGGCTTCTTTGCTGCGACCATGCCGTCGGCCATCCAACGAAGACGTTCGGGATCGGCTTCGACCTCGCGACCCAGCGGCAAGCAGATGTCGTGATGATGGACAAAACAATCGAACGTGAAGTCGACCTTCTTGGTGGTCGGCGGGATCTGGGCGCTGCCAGCCATGCTCTCGAACGTCGACAGGATCTCGCTCGTCGGTCGTTTGCCCTGCTGCGGCACATAGGTAGCCATGAACTGGTTCAAGTCGCCCTTGTTCATGAGAAGGCCACCGAGGACTCGTAACGGTTTGATCGTGACCAACAGGTGCACATGGGTCGCAACATCGCGGACCCGCCAGCCGTGGCAGAGCGAGGGGGTGTCCCACTCTTCCGGGGTCAGGGTTCGCAGAGTCTTGAACAGTGACGTGCGCTCGGCAATGAGGGCGGCGTCGGGATTGATCGGCATAGCGGTCTCCTCGAATACGGCCGCATCCTCGCACCGCAGTACGGTCGATTGCTAGTGGGAGACGAGGGGACACCAAACGGCACAAGGTTCGCAGCGCTCAGCATCCCCGCGTACCGGCGCCTGTGGTGGGGCGGCATATTCGTCTTCCTGGCAAGTCAGACCCAGCAGGTCGCTCGCGGCTGGCTCGCCTATGAACTCACCGGCGACAACAAGGGCCTCGGCGGCGTCATCTTCGGTTTTGGGGTCTCGTCGCTCATCGCCGTTCCCGCCAGCGGCGTCATCGCTGACCGCTTCCCGAAACGCACGATCATGGTGCTCGCCCAGTCCGCCATGGGTGTGGCGGCACTCGGCATCGCCATCGCGGTGGCGACCGACTCAGTTGAGTACTGGATGCTCATCGCGGCGTCAGTCGTTCAAGGCAGCGGCATGTCGATGCTGGGACCGTCACGACTGGCGATGACCGCCGACCTCGTCGACCGAAAATCGCTCACGAACGCGATCTTCCTGAGCAACGCGAGCATTCAGTCGACTCGTGTCGTCGGTCCTGCGCTGGCGGGGCTTCTCATTGCGATCAAGCCCATCGGTATCGGCGGCGTGTACTTCGTGGGCGCCGCCCTTTCCCTGCTTTCCGTGATTTCGGCGCTGGGCTTACCACCCGGCAATCCGCGTCGCTCATCGAACCGCTCGCCACTTGGTGATCTCGCCGACGGCGTTCGTTATGTCGGACGACGGCCCGAATTGAAGCGCCTGCTTGTGCTCGGCGTATTGGTGGTGATGTTCGGCTTCCCGCACATCACTTTCCTTCCTGGACTGATACAGGACATCTACGAACTCGACGCCTGGGCCCTTGGTGTGCTCACCGCCTCGGCCGCGGTCGGTGCGGTTTCGAGCTCGCTCTTCCTCGCCAATGTCGAGTCGAAGCGGCTCTCCCCGCTCCAGTTCAAGGCGGGCATCGCCTTTGGTGTGTCGCTGGCCGTCTTCGCATTCATCCCGAGCTTCTGGGCCAGCCTCCCGATCATGGTGATTGTCGGCGGCAGTTCGTCGGCGTTCCAAGCGATGAACAATTCACAGGCGCTCGTGATCGCCGACGTCGAGTACCACGGGCGAGTCCAGAGCCTGATCATGTTGGCGTTCACCGGCTTCGGACTGATGGCACTGCCGATGGGTTTTCTCGCCGATGCGTACGGCATCCGCGAAACCATGGCGGGTATGGGTGTCATCGTGGGCATCTGCGTGGTCGGCGGCGAGATCTGGCGGCGACGCCAAGCACAAGCCGATGTTCCTATTCTCTGATACGACTCCGCACGGAGGATTCTGATGACTGTCGAAAACCAGCAACTGATTCACCAGCTCTGGCAACAGATCTGGATCGAGGGCGACCTCGATGCGCTGAGCGAGATCGTTGGTGATCCGTACGTGCGCCATACCCGAGATGGCACCAACACCACGACGCCCGCGGGATACGCCGAACACATCTCGTCGGCCGTTCGCACGCTGCGGGGCACCGAAGTCACGATCGAACACATGTCGTCCGACGGCGACCTGGTGTTTGCCCGCCTCACCCTGCACGGAGTGAACATGGAAACCAGCGCCACGGTGAAGCTCAGTTGGCTCGCGCACTATCGGATCGCCGACGGCAAGGTCGCCGAGTCGTGGACGATGCATCAAGCCGGATTGGACTGGTAGTCGCTGATGACGCTCATCGGGTTCAAGATCGCCAACGAACGCATCGACTGGCCAACGATGCGCGAGCTCTGGATGCGGGCCGACGCCACCGAGGCGTACGACATCGGATGGAACTACGACCACCTCTACCCCATCTATGGCGAGGTCTCCGAGCCGTGCCTCGAGGGCTGGACAATGCTGGCGGCACTCGCCGAAGCCACCAACCGGGTTCGCCTCGGTTGCCTCGTCGCGGCGACTCCCTACCGGGCGCCCGCGGTGCTCGCGAACATGGCGGCCACGATCGACATCGTGAGCGGCGGTCGCCTCGAACTCGGCCTCGGCGCGGGCTGGCACGTAGCGGAAGCCGATGCCTACGGGTTGCTGCTTCCGCCCAAGCTGAAGGATCGCTTCGATGCCTTCGACGAAGCGTGCGAGATCATCACCGGGTTGCTGCGCGACGAACAGACCACGGTCGAGGGCACCCACTTCTCGGTCACCGATGCGTATCTCGAGCCCAAGGGGCCCCAAGCACCTCCGCCGATCACGATTGGCGGCACCGGACCCACTCGCACCCTTCGGGCCGTCGCCCAATTTGCCGACTGGTGGAACACTCCGTTCTGGGACCCGGCGGAGTACGAGGCGAAGAAGGCGGTCCTGGCCGAGCACTGCGCAACCTTCGACCGAGACCCGGCCACGATCCGCCACTCGACCCATGTGTTCGTTCTCGACACTCACTCGGTCGGCGAGATCGCCGACACCATCGGTGGCGTGATCGAGGCCGGCGTCGACCAGCCGATTGCGTACTTCCAGCCGCCGTATGGCCCGGGACCGATGGAACGGGCCGCCGAAGCAATCGCCACTCTCGACATCGACCACCAGTGACCGGCCGCACCCTCGATGGAGCCGTTGCGCTCATCACGGGTGCCGGCCCGGGAATCGGACGAGCGACCGCGCTCGCGCTGGCCGAAGACGGCGCCGACATCGTGGTGGCGGCCCGCCGAGCCGAACCGCTGGCCGCGCTCGCCGAGGAGATCGCTTCATCCACCGGCCGGCGTTGCATCGCGTTTCCCACCGATATTGCCGATCTCACACAATGTCGTGCTGCCATCACACAGACGGTGGCGGAGTTTGGTCGGCTCGATGTCGTGGTCAATGTTGCAACCCACGGAGGGAGTCCGCCCTCCTCGGTTGCCGACATTGATTGGGATGACTATCGCGAAGCAGTGCAGGTCAATGTGATCGGCACCATGGAGATCTGCCGTGTCGCCGCCGCGCACATGAGCAGCAACGGCGGGGGCTCGATCGTGAACATCTCGGCGCTGAGTGCCACAACACTGATGCCCGATATGGCGCGTTATACGTCGACCAAGGGTGCCATGGAATCGATGTCGAAGACCATGGCGAAAGAGGTGGGGCCGGCGGGTGTCCGCGTCAATATCATCACGCCGGGGATGACCACCGGGCCGCCGCTCGACGCCCTCTTCGAACGTATGGCAGAGGCTCGGGCGAAGACGCCTGAGGAAGTCAGTATGTCGTTCGCCCGCGCTGCGGCACTACGCCGCCATGTGGATCCCGAAGACATCGCCGAAGCGGTGCTCTTCCTGGCATCAGCTCGAGCCCGCAGTATCACCGGGCAAGAGATTCAGGTGACGGCCGGGCAGCACATTCTGTAGCTCGTTCGCCTTGGCGGCGTTGAGCAGAACTTCGTTGTGCCAGAACCCGTGGAACTGATGAGGGAGGTGATGCTTCAGAGGGAGGGTGGCAATGGGCTCGCTGATGTCGGCGGCCCGGAAGATCACGAGCGAACTCAGGTGTGAGTAGGCGTCGTAGACCACTTCGAGGATGTAGCCGTCGTGGTCTTCGCTGCTGTTCTTCGATGGGGCGAAGAGCGGCTCGGAGCCATAGAAGCCGGGCTCGAGCGTGTGGAGCTGGACGTTGCCGGCCCGATCTGCCTTGTGGAATCCGTTGAAGAAGCTGTCGGCGCCGTTGTCGACCGATGCGGCGGCAAACGTGAGTTCGTTCTTCTCGCAGGCCTTGCGCTGGTTGAAGGTGGGGAACTCGGAATTCGTGTCGGTGATGACCTCGAAGGAGAGAGCACCCGTGGCCACGTTGATGCGATAGCGACGCCACTCGCCGCCCTTGAGCGCCTCGGCATTGAACACGTCGCTCAGCGCGTCGTTGGCCTCGAACTGGTCGGCGTGCATTGCGTCAACACAGATCTCGTCACCCTCTTCGAACGCGTTGCCGAAGTGGATGATGGCACCGGGATCGGTTTCGATCCGGCGAACTTCTTGCATCGTCTCAAGATCAACGATGGCGATCTGCATCGGCTGGTTGTCGTCGAAGGTGACACCTTCAGAGATCGACCGCTTGCCCAACATCACCTGGCCGATGGAGCCCATCTTGATGGAATTTATGAAGAAGATTGCGTACTTCGCAGAGATGGCGAAGTCGTGGGCGAACGGGAAGAAGTCGACGGGGACTTGGCCCTTGGCGATCATCTTGCCGGCGGGGTTGATGCGGAAGATGTTGAAGCACAACTTCGGGCCCTTGAGCCCGATGCCGCTGGAACCGGTGCCGAAGTTGATCCAGTCTCCCGATGGGCCGTGGAGATGGCCATGGGCGGAGAAGACGTTGCTCTTCTTCAGCTCGCCGTCGTAGGTGTATTCGCCGACGGTTTCGAGGGTGGTGGGGTCGACCTCGAACGGGCGACCACCTTCGTAGAGGCCGAGGAGCTTGCCGGCGTAGTAGACGGAGTTTGTGTTGGCCGGGTTGCCGGGCATCCGGCCGATGTTCTTCTTCAGCCCACCGGGGATCTGGGTGCCAAAGCCGCGGTACTTGATCCGCTGCTCGGCGGTTTCCTTCACGTACTTCGGGGTGCGGATGTATTTGTTCGCGAAGTGCACCTTGCCCTCGGCGATCGAGAACACGCTGAGCATGCCGCAGCCGTCGAACCAGTGGCCGTAGGGGGTGTCGCCGATCTTCTGGCGGCCGGGACCGTTGCGGAAGAACGTGCCTTCAAGATCGGCGGGGACTTCGCCTTGGACCCGGTCGAGCCAGTAGCTGCGCTCTTCGTCGACGTTGGCCAGGCCGCCGTGCATGGTGGGCGGGTTGGCGGTCTGAATAGTGGTGTCTTCGACGGCAGTCATAGCAGCGGAGTCCTGAGATGGTTAACGGTGTTAACCACGACCATACCCCTCGACGTGCGCTCGACTCAAACAACGGTCCACAATGGGAGATCTTCCGCCATCTAGGAGACGTTCATGACAAAGCCCGCAGCCCAAGAACTCCTCGAGCGTTATTGGGAAGAGGCCAGCAACCAGGGCAACGTCGAGCTCGTTCGCGAGCTGTGCGCTGATCCCATCATTCGCCACGATCCCGGCCGCGAGACCGAGCTCAGCCACGACGATCAGATCGCCCGACTCAAGATGGGCATCGAGATGGGAATCAAGATCGATCGGGTGATCACCCACGCCAACGATGAATGGGTCACCTCAGTGTGGAATATGTACTCGGAGAGCGGTGCCGAGGGTATGACGATGTGCGGCATCGAGGTGTTCAAGATCGAAGATGGGCGACTTGCTGAAGCATGGAACACGCCCTACGCCGAAGGCCACTGGAGCCCGCACGAGGACTAGCTCCCTCTCGACTCGCTATTGGTAGTCGCTCACGCGAACGCAGCGGTTCACCATTTGACCGAGACCTTCGATGGTGGTGGTGATCACATCACCGTCGAGCAGCAGCTTGCCCTGAGAGAAGCCGATGCCTTCGGGCGTGCCGGTCCAAATGATGTCGCCGCTCACGAGCGTGGTGATGTGCGACAGATAGCTGATCAGCGTGGGGATATCGAAGATCAGGTTGGCGGTGTTGTCGTCCTGGCGGACTTCGCCGCTCACGTCGCACCCGAGGGCCAGGCTGCCTGGATTGTCGAAGTGATCGAGCGACACGAGGTAAGGACCGAGCGGCCCGAAGGTGTCGAATGACTTGCCGAGATCGAAGTGGGGCGGCTTCGCGGCAAATTGGGCCGGACGGTCGGAGATGTCTTGGCCAATGGTGAGACCGACAACATGGTCCCAAGCGTCTTCGGCGGCGATGTCTTTGCCGCCCTTGCCAATCACTACGACAAGCTCGGCCTCGTAGTCGACGAAATCGCTGCGCATCTCGACATCGGCCGTTGGGCCAACAATGCACGACGGGAACTTGGTGAAGACCAGCGGATTCTCCGGCAGCTCCATCTTCGATTCCTCGGCATGGTTCCGATAGTTCAGCCCAATACCGAAGGACTTCTGCGGGGCCGGCACCGGGGCGCCCAACTCAACGTCGGCCACCTTGCCGGTCGGCTCGTGGTCGCCCAGAGAAGCCGAGAGCGAGTGGAGCTCATCGGCCGCGGCGATCGCCGCCATGACGTCCGATCCGAGTGAACCACCGCTGATGGCCTCAAGGTCGAAATAGTCATCACCGTCTACCAGTGCGGCACGTCCATCAACGTTCGCCAGTCGAAATCCCATGAGTTGCTCCCTGTCGGTGTCGTCGCACGATAGCCAGAGGCAATACTCGGGGCCATGTTCGCTCGTCGCTCACTCGCCGCCCTTGCCGCTGTTGCCCTGCTCGCCGCCGACTGCAGCGGGTCCGACGAGGCCGAGTCGCTGCCGACCAACACGTCGACCACTTCTACATCGACTACATCGACATCGGCGGCCAGCGAGGCACCCACGACCACGGAAGCACCCGCCGCGCCCCAGGCGGCCGACCTTTGTGCCGCGACGCCCCAGCTACCGAGGGCGATCGTCGCATCCGAAGCGCTCCCCGAGGTGTCAGGGATCGTTGCTTCCCGCCAGCACCCCGGCCGGATCTGGGCCCACAATGACTCGGGCGGCCTTGCCCAACTCCACCTGATCGACAGCGACGGCGCCGAACTCGGGCGCTGGCCGTTCGCCGATACCGCGGCGTTCGACTGGGAAGACATGGCGGTCGGCCTGCTCCCGGACGGAACGAGCGCCCTCTTCGCGGCGGACATAGGCGACAACTTCTCGCTCCGATCTGACATTCGGGTCTATCGGGTAGCCGAGCCGACCGACCTCGTCCCGACGGAGCCGCTGGAAGTCGCAACGTTCACACTCAGCTACCCGGAGGGTGCCCAGGATGCTGAGGCGTTGTTTGTCGACCCGACCACCGGTGAACTCGTTGTCATCACGAAGGGTCGAGACGGCGACCCGATCCGGATCTACACCACCCCCGGCGACAGTCTCAACGCCGAGCGGATCGAGATGACCCTCGTCGGCGAGGTGAACCTCGATGGAGCGAGTCCGCTCACGACCGCCGCATCGATCACCGCCGACGGCTCGGTCATCGCTATCCGAACCTATGCCGAGGTGCTGCTGTGGGATCGCCCCGCCGACGCAACTCTCGCGGCTTCGCTCGCCGCCGCTCCGTGCCGGGCCCCGGTCGAAGCCGAGGCGCAGGGCGAAGCGATCAGCTTTCTTCCCGACGGCACTGGCTACGTCACAATCAGCGAGGGGCTCAACCCTCTGATCAACGTCTTCATCGTCGGCTGACCGCTGGACGTCTGCCAGCCTCCGTCTACGGTGACCTCCATGTTCGAGAACGAGAAGACAGAGAAGAAGCCATCGAGCGACATCCTGGTTGGCCAGCTCGCGGGGACCACGATCGGTCCGGGGCTCGTCGTGCTCCCCGGCCAGGGCAACTCCCTCGCGATCGAGACGGATGCGGGTGTCGTCGTGCTCGACTCCAGCGCACCCCGGCATGCCGACGCGATGATCGCCACCCTTCGCGAACACACGGACTCACCCGTGCACGCAATCGTCTATAGCCACGGGCATCACGGATACAACGCAGCGGTCGACGTGTGGCAACGCCACAACGAGGAGCGCGGCGACCCGGCCCCCCGACTGGTCGGCCACGAGAACATTCTGAAGCGGCACGCTCGTTATCGCGAGACCGAGGGTCTGCAGATGCGAATGGCGTCCGTGCAGTTCCCCGCCAAACGGCCGATCCCGGTGGATGTGCTGGCGACCGGAATGCCGCTCTTTGATCCCACCGAGACCTTCCAAGACACGATGCTGCTTGTCGACGGCAGCCGTCGGGTCGAACTGATCTGGGCCCCATCAGAGGTCGATGACGCGCTCGCCGTCTGGCTGCCCGACGACGGCCTGCTGTGTGGCGGCGCGGCCACGCCCGGCTTCACAATTCCCAACATCGGTACGCCGTTGCGGACCCAACGATTCACCGTGCGCTGGGCCGACACGCTGGACCGCTTCGCCCAACTCAATCCGACTCGACTTCTCACCGAGTTCGGCCCCCTTCTTGAAGGCGAAGCGATGACCACCATGCTCTCCGCCACGGCAGAGGCCCTTCATTGGGTCCGAGACGAGGTCGTGCTACGGATGAACGCGGGCATGGGTGAACACGAAATTCTCGCCGACATCCGCTTCCCCGACGAACTCTTCGATCGCCCGTGGATGCTGCCGCTCTATGGCGCGCCGGAGTACATCGTGCGCGATGTGTATCGAGAAGAGAACGGCTGGTGGGACCGCAACCCGACCACGCTCCACCCGGCCGCCCCCGCCGATGCCGCCGCCGCGGTTCTGTCGGCCGTAGCTGACCCGCAACACGTACTCACACGGGCCCGTGAGCTGGGCGACGCCGGCGATGTACAGCTCGCACTCCATGTGATCGATCTGCTCGCGCTCGATCGCAGCGACAACCCCGCCGTGGTCGAAGCGCGCACCCTCAAGGCCGAGCTCTGCCGGACCCGCGCCAAAGAAGTGAAGCCGTTCGTTTCGAAGTCTTGTTATCGCTCGAGCGCGTGGCTGCTCGACGAAGGTGAAGTCAGCTGGACCGCGCTTCCTTAGGGAGCGCTAACCCTTGGCCTCGAGCAGGTCGAGAAGTTCACGAGACACCATCGGGCCGGCATTTTGATTCTGACCCGTGACCAGGTTGCCGTCGACAACCCAGTGATTGGCGAGTGGATCACGGAAGCGCGTCTGACTTTCGAAGTCGGCACCGACCTTACGCAGCTCCGTCTCGGGGTGATGCGGCGTGCTCGAGATACCAAGCTCCTGGACCTGCTTGTCGGTGACCGCGGAAACCTTGCGGCCCTTGACCAGCGGTTCGCCGTCTTTGCCCTTGGCGTTGATAAGGCCAAGCGGACCGTGGCAGATGCCACCGATCAGCTTGTCGGCTGCGTTCGCTTCGGTCATCTTCTCTCCGAGGATCTCCGAAAAACCAAAGTCGAACGCCGCACCCCAACCACCGGCGAGGAACACGATGTCGTAGTCGGCCATATCGAGATCGCCGATCGCCAGCGAGTCCATCACTTTCGAGCGGAGAACATCGTCGCCCAGGAAGCGATCGTCTTCGGGTGTGCGAATCGGCGGACGCATCGACTGCGGGTCGACGGGGATCACGCCACCGAGCGGGCTGGCGACATCGACATCGAGGCCGGCATCGAGGAAGGCGTAGTACGGCACCGTCATCTCGCTGGCGAAGACACCCGTGGGCTTGCCAATGTCGAGCACTGCTGCGTTGGTAGCGACCACGAGTGCCCGTCGACCGGGGAGAGAGAACGACTTGGCGTCCGGGTCGGTGGGGTGCATCCCGACCTTGCCGAGCACCTTGCGCAGAACCTTGACGGGGGGACGAACGGACTTGGCCACGAGGCCTCCATGTGGTGTACGTGACGCGTAGGGCCACGGGTTGTTGCGTTCGGGCACAGCCCGAGCGCGTTCGAGCTTCAGAACGGAACGGATGTGGGCGAACACCTCGGCCGCCTCGGCGTGATTCCAACGGTTGATCCCTTCGATGGGATCCGACTCAAGGTTGTAGAGCTCCCACTGATCGGGAAGCGGCTCGCTGCGATATTGATCGCCGCCCGGGGCGGTGCTCGCGAGATGACGAACACCCGGCTCGGTCCAGGTGGCCGGGTCGTCGAACGTACGGACCAGCTTCCAGAGCGCTCCCGCGCCACCCGAAGCATCGGCCTCGTCCACGCGCACGACGATGCCTTCAAAGTTCGCCGCTACGTGAGCGGGAACCTGGATTCGCAGCGGCATCGGGGGCTTGTCGATCCTGCCCATCTGCCGGGCCACGCCGGAAGCACCGGTGTCGCCCTCGAGCATGTTGTCGTTGGTCATCATGTAGACCGCACGATCGCGGTCAGCAGTGTGCACGTCGTCGATCACGGGCATGAGGTTGGTGCCGGGGAGAGCATGCACCTCGGTGAACGATTCGGCGAGCGTCGCCGCGATCTCAGATTCGTCGATGCCGGCGGCGGCGAGGAGCGTGGGGATGATGTCGACATGCGATGTCGGTGCCTCGTCGACGAAGGCGCCGGTTGTCGCGTTGGCACCGATTCGAGCGACGGAGAACGGGACACGGGTGGCTTCGTCGTAGAGCTGGAACCACTTCTGATGGAGGCCACCGTGGGACCCAAGCAGTTCGCCGTGGTCGGAGGTGCGAACGATGACCGCCTCTTCAGACCCGTCGTCCGTGATAGCCCGTCGGACTTGCTCGAGCGGGCCGTCAACCTCGGCGTGGAGCCGGTAGTAGAACTGCCGATACTCGGCCGCGTTGCGTTTATATGCGTTGTTGACCAGCGGGACGGGGCCGTAGCCACTCGCATACGACTCTCGGTACGCGATCTGGGCGGCGGGCTTCGACGCGAGGTCTTCATTGTCCGTGGGCGACTCGTCGATGGTGGGGAGTTGCATCGGCGAGTTCTTGAGCGGATTGCGACGAAGCCACGCTGGCCACAACACGATGTCGTGGGGGTTCACGAAGCTCGCGACGAGGAGGAATGGCTTCAACGCTTCGGCGTCGCCGGCGCGGCGACGGGCGTAACGATTCTCTAGCCAGTTGACGACCCGTTCGGCGATCAGCGGGTCGCGGCGAAGACCGGAATTGGCGAGTCCGGCACCGTGGGGCTCGGGCCCGACCCAACCGGAGAAGCCGTACGGGTCGAGGCAGTCGGCATCGAGATACTTCTGAACGGATTCGGGGTCAGGGACGCCATCGCCGTCGTTTGTGGCGAGAACGTTGCCCTCCTCGTCGTGGAGGTCGGCGTGGCTGATGTGCCATTTTCCGTCGTAGTGCGTGTCGTAGCCGGCGGCCCGGAACCAGTGCCCGAGGGTGGGGACTTCGCCCTCCCGCAGCCATCTCATACGCGAGTCGGAGTCGCTCTTACCAAGGCCGTTGGTTTGGGTGACGCCGTGGACTTCCGGGTACTGCCCGGTGAAGAGGGTCGGGCGGCTCGGCACACAGGCGAGCGAGCCGGTGTAGTGGCGACGGAAGTTCACCGCGTTGCGGTTGAACCAGGCCTCGTTGGCGAGAACTCGGCGACGCCACGCCGCGGTGTCGTCGGATTCGTACGGCGGCGCGGCCCGCTCTTCGTCCGTCATGAGGATGATCACGTCGGGTCGTTGCTCGCTCATGACTGGCTCTCCGCCTTCGCCTTCAATCCGCTCAGCATTTCGTCAGACGCTTTCCCGAGGATTCGACCGACCGCTTTCGCCGCAATCTTCTGCGGGGGTTTGTTACCCGTGTCAATCTCGCTGGTGAGCGTGGTGTTCGTTCCCGTACCGGAAGCTTCGAGCGTCCAGGTGTTGGTGACCGACTTCACGACCGGCGGGAGACCTTCGAGCCGGTACCCGAGGGTCACGTTTGGTTCCCATGTCTGCACGGTCTCCACGAGGGTCGTTCGCCCCGTCTGGATACGCCGGGCAGTGCCCGCATCGGACTGCTGATCCGACATCAGACACGAGTGATCGACGTTCGGAGCCCACGCGCTGATCGATCCGAAGTCAGACAACAGTGCCCAGACCAATTCGGGTAGGGCCGCGATGTGAAGGGAACGGGTGATTGTTGCCATGGGAGTTGTCGCCACGCTAAGTTCTGAGAGTACGACTGTCAACATCTCGAAAGCCGACATCCGTCACATGAGCTCCACTGCACCGACCGATGGTCGTCGAATCCGCCGGGAACGCGGGCGCCTCGCGGCGATCGACGCGGCGATCGATTTGAACTTCGAGACGGGGCAGGTCGCGACACCTGAGGCAATCGTCGAGCGGGCGAAGATCTCGATGGCGTCACTCTTTCGGTACTTCGAGACGCTCGACGAGATCCAGGAGATGGCTGCCGAGCGCTACTTCACGCGCTTCGCCCACCTCTTCGAGATCCCGAATATCGGCGTCGGAGCTCTCCCCCAGCGGATCCGCACCTTTGTGAAAGCGCGGGCAGATCAGCACATCGCGACCGAACCGATCGCTCGAACTGTCCGCACCAAGGGCATCGCCCATGCGCCGATCAGCGAAGCATTACTCCGGATCCGGGTAACCCAGGCTGACCAGGTGAAGCTCCACTTCATGGACGAGCTCGTCCATCTCACACGCGGCGCCGCCGATGACACAGCCGCCACGGTTGCGGTGCTGACGTCGTTCGAATCGTGGGACCAGTTCCGTTCAGTGAGCCAACGCAGCAACACTCAGATCGTGAGAGCCTGGGCGACCACCCTCGAGGCAATCATCACTCGCGGCACCAAACACGGGGATTCGACAACATGAGCGTCGTCAGCGGCCAGGCTTGGCGGGCCGATCAATTCGGGGCCCCCGTCGATGTGCTCTCGTTGCAACCCCAGACCTGGGACGCTCCGCCCGACGGCGCGGTACTGGTGGAAGTCCTTGCGGCTGGCGTCGGCCTGCCCGATCTCTTCATGCTTCAGGGTTCATACCCGCTCGTCCGAACGCCACCCATCACCCCTGGTCAAGAGGTATGTGGCCGGGTCATTGCGGTTGCCGGGAGATCCTCTTTTTCGGTTGGCGATCGCATCTGTGGGCCCACTCACTTCCACAAAGGGGCTGGAGGCTTTGCGACCCACACCTACGTCTCCGAGAGCCAGGCAATGCTCGCGCCCGCCTCGATCTCTGATGATGAGGCCGCCGGCTTCGCGATCGGCTTCCGCACCGCCCATACCGCTCTGGTCATCCGGGCGAACGTGCAAGCAGGCGAGTCCGTCCTCGTACTCGGAGGTTCCGGAGGAACGGGAGCCAGCGCGATCTCTCTCGCCAAGGCATTGGGCGCCCACGTGGTTGCCGTCGCCAGCACCGACGAGAAGCGGGAATTCTGCCGCTCGCTCGGCGCCGCCGCCGTCGTCGATCGCACCGCCGCGGCAGTCGTCAGCGCCGCGGCCGACCACACCGAGGGCAAGGGCTTCGACGTTGTCATCGACCCAGTCGGCGGCGATATCGCGAATACGGCACTCAAGACCGTTGCTCGTTATGGACGGTTCGCGGCCGTCGGCTTCGCCAGCGGCTCCTGGGTCGCGCCGAACGGCGCCGACATGGCGTTTCGGAACTACTCCGTTGTTGGCGTGCTCGCTGCTGGCTTCACCGCCGAAGAGAACCGGCGAGCCGCCGAAGAGCTAACTGCCCTCGCTGATGCGGGCTCCATCCGAACGCCGGTCGGATACGTCGCCCCAATGTCCGCTGCACCCGAGACCATCGAGTCGCTCGCGGGCGGCGCGCCACCCGGAAAACTCATCCTCACCCCGCTACTGGACGCTTAGCGACGACCTGCGATCGACGTCGCGAGCCCTTGCAGCCGGCGACGCAGCTTGGGCATCGACGGGTTGTCGTACTTCAAGCCGATGGGTGCGAGCAGGAGAAGATCGACTGCTTCGTCGACCTCGACATGCCCGGCGGCCGCAAGATGAGCGGCGAGGGCCTTACGGATTCGCCGGTTGACCTCGTCGACCACGGGCTTCGCATAGCTGCCCTTCGCCTCGACCAGGTCCCCGCCGTGCTCACTGGACCGCATCTGCTCGGTGAGGTCACCGGCCCACCGCTGTAGGAATCCATCGAGTTGCGCAACTAGGTCGGCCTCGGTCTCGAGCGCAGCGATCGCCTTGTTGGCCGCCTCATCAAGGATGCGGCCAAGCATCGCCTGGAAGATCTCTTCCTTGTTCCCGAAGTGTTGGTAGAGCGCGGGCCGAGACATCCCTGCCGCCTCCGCGATGTCGGCCATCGACGTGCGGGCAAAGCCATAGGCCGCGAACTTGGTCAGCGCGGCCTCAAGAATCCGCTCCTGTCGCTCTTCGTCTTCGGGCATGTCTCCATGTTGCCTCATCTGAGGCTGGTGGACAACCTGACATGTTCTGCTTAGAGTGTCAGAACGTCGGACCCCCACTCTCTTCAAGACAAGAAGGATTTCTATGACTCGCCTCGGATACCAGATCCCGAACTTCACCTATCCCGGCGTGGCCGCCGACGGCATCTTCGACAATGTCGTTGAGCAGGCAAAAACGGCGGAGGCGAGCGGCTTCGACCGCGTGCTGCTGATGGACCACTTCTATCAACTGCCGGGCATCGGCGACCCTGACGACTACATGCTCGAGTGCTACACAATGCTCGGCGCGCTCGCCCAACACACCGACACCGTTCGCCTGTCCGCACTCGTCACCGGCAATACGTACCGCAACCCGGCTGTGCTCGCAAAGACCGTGACCGCTCTCGACCATGTGTCACACGGCCGCGCCACTCTCGGCATTGGCTCCGGTTGGTTCGAGCTCGAACACGACGCCTTCGGCATCCCGTTCAACTCGTTTACCGAGCGCTTCGAGAAGCTCGAAGAAGCGCTCAACATCATCCTGCCGATGCTCCGCGGTGAGCGGCCCACCCTCGATGGCAAGCACTATCAGGTCGCTGAGGCCATCAACTCGCCGGCTCCAGTTTCGAAGATCCCGGTGATGATCGGCGGCAGCGGCGAGAAGAAGACCCTGCGGATGGTTGCGCAATACGCCGACGAGTCGAACCTCACGTGCACAGTCGACGAGATCCCGCGAAAGCTCGACGCCCTCGCCGCCCACTGCGAGGCCCTCGGGCGTGATCGTTCCGAGATTGCCGTTACCAAGCTCGTCATGATGGTGATCGGCCACACCATGGAAGAGGCCGAGGCCAGCATGGTGACCTTCGTCGAAGACCACGGATGGCCAACGGAGATCGCCGAGCTGATGGCACCGCGCATGACCGTTGGCGGACCCGATGAGATCAGCGCCGCAATCCAAGAACTGGTCGACGCCGGGATCGATGGTGTCACGCTGAACCTTGTGGCCAACGCTCACGACCCCGAACTCATCGCTCTCGCCGGCAAAACCGCCAGCGCCGTGCTTCCGTCCTAGGCGGTCACGAACGCTCGCTGCCGGTGAGCCATGTGGCCGGATGCGACTCGGGCGCGAACATGGCGTTCTGCCAGCGCTGCATACCACCGATCCAACGGTCGACATCGGCGCCCTTGCGCTCGACATAGGTCTTCACATCGGCGTGAGGCAGGACGTGGAAGCGTTCGTCGGCCAGCGCTTCCATCACACAATCGGCGACGTCTTCGGGAGTGAGTGTTCCGTCGCCGCTGGCCACATCGCCCGCGGTGTCGTCAATCATTCCTGCCTGCGGCGAGTTCGCGCCGATGTTTGTTGCGACCGCCTGAGGGCAGAGAACCGAGACCTTGATGCCCTGGTGGCCGTGGGTGATCGCGATCCACTCGGCCAACGCGATGGCGGCGTGTTTGGTCATCGCGTAGTGCAGCGAGCCGAATTGGGAAAGCAGACCGGCGGCCGAAGCAGTGTTGAGGAGGTAACCCTCTCCTCTGTCAGCCATGAACGGGACTACAGCACGAGCCGCGTACAGATGGGCGAGAACGTGCACCTCCCACATACGTTGCAGATCTTCGACGGGCGCTTCGAGTCCACCGAGAGTGACGTAGCCCGCGTTCGACACGAAGAGCCCGATCGGCCCGATGTCGCGTTCGGTCGTCTCGACGAGGGCCTGCATCGCATCTGCATCGGTGACGTCGAGGGCAACTGCAGTGCCACCGACCGACTCGGCGACCCGCTGGGCCCCGGCTTCATCGCGATCGACAACAACCACGTGGGCGGCACCCTCAGCGTGAAAGCGCTCCGCGAGTCCTTCGCCGATACCACTCGCACCACCGGTTATGACCACAACCTTGTCCCGAATTTCCATAACGACCGAAGCTAGCGAGGACAGAGGCAGTCACGTAAGTCGAACGATGTCGCGTGCTGGGCCATCCAGACTATTCCGCTCGGGTCATCGGCATGGGGCACCGTTGAAACAAAGACATGAGTCCCGTACCCCCACTCTGGATCGAGCGGCTGATCTACTTCGGGCGTCCCCGACGCGAGATCCACGGCATCGAGGACACCGGCCGTCTTCGACGGCTGCACGTCGCCGCGCTTCTTTTCTGGAGTATCGGCAGCGTCCCATTCGCATCGGTCGTCGTAAACGAGGAAGCGTCGACCGCCCTCGCTATCGCGATCTATGCCGCAATGGGTCCCGTGCTGGGCGTGTCCCTCCTCATCGCCACCAAGGTCGACCGACTCTTGGGCATCACGCCGCTCGCGGCGATCGTCTGGGTGCTGATGCTCGGAAACGTCAGCGAGTTCTACCTGCAAAGCGCATCGATGGTGGCCATCGTCCTTGGTGCCACCTTCGTCGCATGGATGGGCACCGAGGTCGCTGTCCCGTACACCATCGCAATCGTCGGCGGTGTCTTGGCGACGGGCTGGCTCGCTGGAGACGTCTATCTCATCGACCGCGTCGCCCTCGTGGCCCTGGCGGCCGCCTTCATCGTCAGCGTCCTCGGACGACAAAGCGATGAGATCCGGCAGATGGCCGAGGACCGGGAAGTACTGCTCGCTCGATTGGCCCACGAGATACGCCACGACAACCTGACCGGGCTCGGCAATCGGGCCCACCTTGTCGATGAACTCAGCTTCGCGCTCGCCGACTCCACCGTCTCTTCGGTTGGGCTCGCTCTTGTCGACCTCGACCATTTCAAGGCGATCAACGATACGCACGGCCACCTCATCGGCGATGCCGTCCTCATCGAGCTCGGCGAACGGCTGTCAGCGGCGTGCGGGAGTGGGCAGACGGCAGTTCGGATCGGCGGCGACGAGTTCGCCATCATCTTCCGCGATCCCATCGAGTCCGCCGATCACCTCGTCGACCGAATCGAGGCGGCGGCCAGTTGGTCCTTCACCCATAATGGTCCAGACATCACTGTCGGAGCGAGCGTCGGCGCCTCCGTGCTTCCGTGCAACACAGCCACACTCGAACGGCTCTTCTCGTCCGCCGACCATGCGATGTACGAGCGCAAAGCCGTTCGCCACCGCGCTTCCGAGTCGGCCTAATCCGGCGGGCTCGCCATCCGGCTGCTAGACCCGGGTCTTCGGCGAGCACAACACGAAGGCAGAAACATGAGCGATACACCACAGGGCGATGACTGGTGGCTGGCATCGGACGGGAAGTACTACCCGCCACAACCAACGGCAGCACCGGCAATGGCACCAGCACCACCGACCGCACAGACGCCGTCAGCTGCACCGATGCAAGCGGCCACTGTTGCCGGGGGCGTAGGACTCCCCGCCGGAGTCACCTCGGCAAATCCGTGGCTTCGACTCGGGGCCTACTTCGTCGAGGGCATCTTGATGCTTGTCACCTTGGGTATCGGCTGGATCATCTGGGCCGCCATGATCGCCGGTAACGGGCAGACCCCGGCCAAGAAAATCATGGGGCTCCGAGTGATCGACTCATCAACAATCCGACCCGTTGGAATGGGAAAGATGTTCTGGATGCGCGGCCTTGTCGCGGGCTTCGTGGCCGGCATTGCAATTCCGATCACGCTCGGCATCTTGTTGCTCATGCCGTTTTGGGACAAGAGGAACCAGAACCTCTGGGACAAGATCTCCAGCTCCTATGTCGTTTCAGACCCGGACGATGCATGGGGCACAACGCCCAACCTCGTCACCTGAGCAAGGCCGCGTCTCGATGTCACGGAACCCGACGCGCCCAAGAGTCACAATGGAGACGCGATGGGCAATCAACCCGACATGGAGAAGATCAAATGTCGCGACGTCCTCGTGGGCGACTGGATCAGCCCCAACAACACTCGGAGTTGCGACCTGAAAGTGCACTCGATCGAAGAAGGGGCGAAGATCGCGGGGATCCTTCCCGCCCGTCGGCTGCATCTTGGGAACGACCCTGACGGACTGAAGGTGTCGAACTACGGGCCCGGCAAACCAAGGCGCCGTCGCGTTGCGTAACCGGAGCTAACTCCTCGAATTCGCGACGCAGCGCAGCACTTCTGCCTGGTAGACCTTTCCACGCTCGTTGAACAAGTCGATGACGTGCAACGAGGTGGGCACGAAAGCGAACCCGATCTCGTTCCCCGGGTGCCACTGGAAGATCGAACCGCCCAACCCCATCCAGCCGTAGAAGCCCTCACGCCCCTCGTTGAAGGCGCGCTCAAGACTGCTGCTCTTGGCTCCGACCTTGAGGAACTGATTGACGCCACCCTGCGTGAAGCTCGACGGCGCCCCGAGCATGCTGGCCTCGACCGGATGGGCATGGAGAGCATCCCACGCCTGCTTGCTGAGGTATTCGCGGCCGTCCCAAGTTCCCCCCGCCGCCATCACGGCGGCGATCTTCGCCAGGCCTCTGGCCGAACAGTTCGCGGCCGCCGATGGCGTTTCACCCATTGCGACGGCGGACTCGTTGAAGAACCCGAGGTCCTTCATGCCCTTGAAGATGGGCGGCGCACCGCGGGTGGTGGCGTTGCGCATCGACACGATGATCCGGAGCAGCCGTCCCATGAGCTGCAGGAAACTGTTCTTGATCTTCCGGCCCAGCGCTCGCGGCTTCATGCTCTGTCGGAGCTGGAAGCCGATGCCGAGGGGCACGACGGGCGAGATTCGGGGCAGTTCGCTCTCGTCGACGCCGATGAACGCGTCCGCCTCGAGCGGGCCGCTGATCTCTTCTTGGAGCCACTCGCCGAGGGTTCGGCCAGCCGGGTCGACACGTCGATGGAGTTCGTTGATGATCCAGCCGCGGGTGACGGCGTGGTACTCGCGCTGGTTGTCGTCGCCCTTCGGGAATCGGGCGGGGTGGCCCTCGATGACCTGCCCCACCCGGTTCTGCTTGATGTTCTCGGGCAGCAGGTCTTCGGTGGGAATGGGCGTGTTGAAGACCGCGAGACCCGCTTCGTGACGCATCAAGTCGGCGACGGTGATGTCGCCCTTGCCGTTGGCCGCGAATTCAGGCCAGTAGTCCGCGATTTTCGCTTCGTAGTCGAGCAATCCGCGGCCGACGAGCGAGGCGATGGGAATCGTCTCGAGGCTCTTCCCACTGCTGAACACGTTGACGAGCGAGTCCGCCGAGAACTGGGTGTTGTTCGCAACGGACCGCCAGAGGTCAACCACCCGCTCACCCTTGTAGTACACGCAGAGCTGAGTGTGCTGCTCCGCCATCGCCTGCGTCTCGCGCTCGTAGAGGCGCTTCACCGATTCGAAACCGGGCGCCACCGTCCCCTGGACTGGGCCGTACTCACCGACACCACTACTCATTTGCCCCTCCAAGGGAGTAAGAGCGAGAGCCTAGTGCAGTCGATGTTTTCAGTACCTCGTGCGGGTCGCTAGTTCGCGACGCTTCGGGTGCCCGCCTCGAAGTCCAACTCGAGAACCCCGTTCGGGGTCTCCCAGCGGTGGCTGGTCGATAGCCGGTCCACCGTTCCCCATGGCGACTCGTGGCGGGGGAAATCGGCCAGCGGCTGCTCGGTACCGTCGACGGTGAAGGCAGCCTCCCAGCCAAAGGTGATCGGGCCGCCGGTCGGCGATGTCCACTGCACCGACGTGTCGGCCCACTCCCCCGTCACTTCGGGTTCGACCGCGGTCACGGCACTGACGAACTCGTCGAAGCTGCCGTCGTCTTCCGTGCCGACCTCGACGATCCAAACGTTGTCGGCCCCGCCCTCGGCCACCAGGTCGAAGGGCAAAGTCATGCCGTCGGTGGCATGCACCGCGGGGTCGTAGGTTCGCCACGCGGTGGCACGATGGGACCAGAGGGCGATGTAACCGCCGTCCTTCGCGCCGATTGTCCAGTTGCCGATCTGGCGGACCTCGTCGAAGTGATCCTGCGGGAAATAGGCGTGGGTGTAGTTGCGGTAGGTGAAGACCTGGGCGAGCAGCGGATCAGTGGTTTCGTCGTAGAGCGGCGAGTAGATGTGAACTGCCGTTCTCTCGTGTTGCGCGGACCGAGGCATGGAGGCATCGCCGGTCCAGTATCCGGGACCGTCGTCTTCGTTCCAGTCGGTGGACTCGGGAAGACCGGTCATCGGGTGGGTGGTGAAGACCCTCGCATCGGGATCGATGGTCGCCTGCCACACGTGAACCTGATCACGCATCTCGCCCTTCCGGTGGTCCACGACCGTGGCCAGACTCACCCACGGGCTGCGCCACGTGTAGGTGTTGGCGTCGTCAAGGCCGCCGATGTTCAGAATCATGTAGTTCTTCACGAGCCACTCTTCGAGACGATCGACGTCGCGCCCCATCACGTCGGCGAGCAGCTTGATCTGGCCGAACACATCGCCGTCCCAGAGCTGGTGAGCGTCGGCCTCGGCCACGCTCACCTCGGCCATTTGCCACACGCCGATAGCGCCGGCCGACCACCAGAATTCCAGGTTGGCCGGATCCTTGAAGTCGTAACCGAACGGAGCGGTGGGTGAGTCACTCACCGGCTCCGTCGAGTCGATGTGGACACCGTGACGCTCCCGCACAACCGCGATGCGTTCGTTCTTTGCCATGTCGATCACGGCCTGCGGTGGCCGATACCGCTCGGCGAGACAGAAATAGGTGGCGGTGGTGCTGTCGACCGATTGGTGATCGGTCGGGGTGCGGTCGAACAGGAGTTTCGCGACGTCGTAGGTGTCTTCGTCGCGGGCCGTCATCTTGTCTTTCTTGTAGGTGCGCCCGTGGGGAGCCACATAGGCGCCCCGGTGGTAATGGGCGGCCATGTCGACGAGACACAGATCCAACCCACGAGCCGCGGCAGCGACGATCTCCTCGTCGTCGCTCAGCTCGACGAGCGTGAGCAACGGTGTGATGTTCTTCGCCATATACACGTTGCTGTGCCACTCGAAGAAGCCGAATCGGGCCCTCTCCATGACCCACTCCAGGATCTTCAGGCGAGCTCGGGCCGCGTGCTCTGCTCCAGTGAGACCCGTGACGGTGAAGGTTTCATCGCTGAAGGCCGCGCCGGCAAGAAACTCGTTGGTTGCGTTGATCAGCCGATGGTTCTCCGACCAGTACCAGAGATGATCGATCCGGCCTTCCGGAAGGGGGTCGTCGTAGCGATAACGGTTGTCGAGCATCCGTTGGCGAATGGCCTCGAGAAGTGACTCGTCGAGCTGCGTGGACGAAGTCTCGCCTCGGCCGTAGGCCAGCAACCAGTGGAAGTACATGAGCTGGAAGTCGCGCGTGTCTCGCCACTCGTCGATCTGGGTGAAGCGGTCGGCGAACCCGTCCACGGTCACACTTGCGGTGTCCCACGTGAAGGTCGGATCTCGTCGCGCCTGGGCCAGTTGCACGGCCACGCCGGACGCCGAGGCTGGCCGGGGTGACGCGACTGCGTGATCGAGGTAGCGCTGAACGCGGGCCTGCCACGCCGCCTCGTCGATCAACCCGATCGAACCGGGCGCGGGCAGGACCGGAGTTTCGGCCGCGATCGTGGTCGTAGACACGGTCGGACCGGTCGAGGCGGCAGTGGTCGAAGTGCTGACATTTCCCGGAGGGGCGGTTGATCCTCCGTCATCGGCACAGGCCCCAGCAACGGCCAAACCCACGGCCCCGAGGACGAACTGGCGACGACCAAAGAGCGGCATCTAGCGGACAATAGCCGAACAGCCTCAGGGCCCGCAGATCCGACCGAGGCTGAGATGAGAACATTGTTCGGAAGCAGATTGTCGGTCGTCGCGCGACAATTACGGCATGAGCAAGGTGATCATCACCGTCGTTTGCGCCATTGGCGTCTTCGCTGGTGTCGCTCTACTCGTGCGATTTCGAGACGCCCGATCTACGGCGACCTCAGCGCTTCCCGCTGGTTCCTCGGCCGGCGCACGGATTCGGGAGGGCGTCCGGGTCACGAGCGCGTCGATCGCTGCCGGAATGCTCGGTGGCCTGCTGACCGCGGGACTCGGAGGGCGGCTCCTGATGCGGGTCATCGCCGTGACATCCGATGAGCGAGCCCAGGGTCGGATCACAGAGGCGGACGAAGTCGTCGGCGAGGTCTCCGTAGACGGCACGATCTTTCTCGTCGTGTTCGTCGGGCTCTTCGCCGGCTCCGTCGGGGCCGCGGTCTTTGCGCTCCTTCGGCGAGCACTCCCGCGGCGGGGCCCGCTCGCTGGTCTGGTGATTGTAGGACTCATCGGAGGAGTTCTTGCTCGCCCGTCCGACCTCCTGGCCCCCGAGAGCATCGACTTCCACATTCTTGGCCCCACGTGGCTGGCCGCGGTCATGGTGATCAGCTTGGTCGCACTGCTTGGCGCGACCTCGGGCGCACTCATCGACACCTTCACCGCAAGGTGGCCGGCACCGTCTTTGAGCGTCCGTGGTATCGCCGGCATCCTCCCGTTGATCGTGCTCGCGCTTCCCTCGCCGCTCATCGTGGGATCGATCATCATCGTCGGTGTACGCGGCTGGGAGCGCCCGCAGCAGACCCGCGGCACACTCGGCCGCGCCGTAGGGGCACTCCTTCTGCTGGCCGGCATCGCCGGATGGCTCTGGATGCTCGCCGCGGCGGTGGAGATCGCGTTCTAGTCGGACCGAAAGGAGAGCGATACACAATGGGCACCATGAGGAATGACATTCATGCCAAGGCGCTCCCGCACCCCCCCGATGCGAGAACAGCCCGGCCTTCTGCGTCGAATTTTTGCGGACCCGACTCCGGTTCTCGACGAGTTGGCCGCTCGTTATGGGTCGACATATTCGCTGGGCGCGGGACCGGTTCGTATGGCCGTCGTCGGCGACCCTGTCGCGTTGCGGGAGTTGTTCGCGATGTCGACCGACACGTTCCGGTGGGGACACAAGTTCAACGTCCTCCGATTCCTCGTCGGTAAAGAGTCAATGATCGTGTCCGACGGGGCGGACCACAAACGTCGCCGATCGGCCGTGCAGACTGCGTTCAGCCGCCGGCGGCTGAACGGGTGGATCCCCATGATCGTCGAACGCACCGACGCCGCTATCGATCAACTCGTTGGGACCATCGGCGATAACGGCGAGACCGTCGATCTCTACACATTCGGCCGATCGCTTGTGCTCGAGATCGTCGTGCGGTCGTTGTTTGGCGAACGAATGGCGCAACGGGCGCCCGAGATCGGTGCACTGTTCCAGCGTCCCCAGGACTACCTCGAGGCGCCGGCGTTCAAACAGATTCCCCACCCGATCCCGGGCACGGCCCGAGC
Source organism: Candidatus Aldehydirespiratoraceae bacterium (assembly GCA_047639555.1). Lineage (GTDB taxonomy): Bacteria > Actinomycetota > Acidimicrobiia > Acidimicrobiales > Aldehydirespiratoraceae > JAJRXC01. Next base: position 88,223 of record JBLIOE010000009.1, on the reverse strand, counting down.
GCGGGTGCGGGCGGATCGACACGGTATTGACACGATCGTCGACGAACAGATCGCTCACCTCCGGGCACACCCGTCGAGCGACCCACTCGACGTCCTCGCCTCGCTGGTGGAAGAAGGCGTTCTCAGCGACGGCGAGATCAGGGACCAGGTCGCCACCCTCCTCGGCGCCGGCTACGACACCACTGCCGCATCGCTGTCGTGGATGTTCTGGTGCGTTTCGCTCGCGCCCGACCTCTGGCCTCGCCTTCGCAAAGAGGCCGACGGAGTGGACGCCGACAATGAAACCCTCGCCGCCCTCGACCTCGCGAACCGGACAATGAGAGAGACCACCCGCCTTCACCCCGCGGGTGTGATCAGCCCTCGGGAAACCGCGCAGGATGTGCTGGTGAACGGATACCGCATACCGAAGGGCACCCTGATCCTTTGGTCGCCTCACCTCGCCGGGCGAGACCCGGCAGCGTGGGCCGACGCGGCATGGGTCCCGTTCGGTCGCGGCCCGCGCAACTGCATTGGTTTCGCGCTCGCCCAGATGGAGCTCACGCTGATCATTAGTCGCATAGCCCAGCGGCTCGATGTGGCCGAAACGACCAGCGACCTACCGAAGCCGGTCGGAATGGTCGTGAACCGGCCCGAAGGCGGCGCACCAATGCGGGTGTCGGCACGACGCCCGACATAGCTTCACCAGTTCTGTCGTTTGCAGTAGTCCTCTAGCTGCGGCTGAATCCTCGGAAGCCGACGAGGTCGCGCAGCATCGCCGTCGTCCGCGAGCTGTCATCGCCGCTTCCGCCGGCGATGATCCGCTTCCGAATCGCCGACGACACGGTGTCGATGAAGACGACCACGACCACCGTAACGATGAGTACCGCGGCGACCTGGGGGAAGTTCCGGAAGCGCAGTTGGGCGATGAGCTCAGAACCGACGCCGCCGGCGCCGATCATGCCGAGCACCGCCGAGGCGCGGACATTGATCTCGAAACGGAACAACCAGTAGCTGGCGATCTGGGGCATCACCTGTGGGAGCACCCCCCAGCGCACCCGCGAGATGAACGTGCCGCCGCAGGCTTCGACCGCTTCAACCGGGCCGTGGGAGGCCGACTCGATCTCTTCGCTCGAGAGCTTCCCGAGGGTGCCGATCGAGTGCAGACCGATGGCGAGGGCGCCGGCCCACGCGCCGAGGGGGACGACCCCCAGCAGAACGACAGCCACGATCAACTCGGGAACGGCGCGGATCACGTTGAAGAGCTGACGGATCGGCAGCCGGATGAAGGCCGGTGCGACATTGTTCGACGCAAGGAAGGCAAGTGGCAGCGACAGCGTCGCCGCGATGACGGTGCCGATCCATGCGATGTAGACCGACTCGAGGACCTTGCCGATCACCCCGCGGTCGATCTCCGTTGCGAAGTCGGGCGGCCACATCAGTCGGAGGATCGCCCAGGCGTCGCCCGGCGCAGTGCGCAACCGCTCCAACGAGGCATCGAGTCCGGAGACACCCCAGGCGAAGGCCACCACCACGATGATGAAAAGGATGACCCGGGTGACGAGGGGGCCGATCGGCCGGTCGGGTCGTCCGGATGGGGTCGAAGATCCGCCGGCTTCTGCTTGGTCGGGTGGCAGCGTCGCGGTCATCAGACGAGCCTCCGGCGCAGTGCCACGCTGATCTGTTCGATCACGAAGACCACGACGAAGACGAGTACGAGGATGCCGAGTACTCGATCGAAATTGAAGAAGGTGCGCTGGGCCTCGATGATGCGGCCGATGCCCCCGGCACCAACCAGGCCGAGCACGATCGAGGCGCGAATGTTGAGCTCGAAGACGTAGAGCGCATAGGCCACATACGAAGGCAGCACTGTCGGCAATACGCCGTTACGGACCGCGGGAACATGACGGGAACCGGATGCCCGTGCCGCCTCAAGCGGGCCGGGGTCGGCGCCGTCGATGGTCTCCGAGAAGAGCTTGACCATCACGGCGAACGAGAAAATGGACAGCGCCCAGGAACCGGCGAGCGCGCCGATGCCAATGGCAGTGACGAGGAGTTTGGCCCAGAAGAGATCAGGCACTGCTCTCACGATGCTCATGAGAACGCGGCTAACCCAGTAGGTGGGGGTGTTGGGCGAGGTCAGCCGGCTCATGGCGAACGCCGCGGGGAGGGCCAGGCCGCAGCCGATGACGGTGGCAACGATCGCGATCTGGAATGTCTCGATGAGCGGGTCGATCACGTTGTTTCGGTTGAGCACCCACTCCCACGGGATCGGCCAGAACTTCTGCCAGAGCGGGTTGGTCCAAACGTCGATGAAGGTCGACCACCGGAATCCGACCTCGCGGGCCGTGAACCAGGTCCATACGATCACGCCGAACGCGGTGAGATAGACGAGCGGGCTGCGCCGCGGCTTCGTGGGCCGTTGCGCCGCTCCGGTTGTGGCGGGTGTTGCGGCCTCGGTCACGTGTCGTTGTCGGCAAGAATGTCGCCGGTGGTGATCGAACGGCCGTAGATCTCGCGGAACGTGTCATCGTCGACATCGGCGATGTTGCCATCGAAGACGAGTTCGCCGTTACGGAGGCCGATCAGTCGTTGGCCGTATTCCCGCGCGAGATCGAGATAGTGGAGGTTGATGAGGGTGGTGATGCCGAGCTCGGTGTTGATGCGGGCGAGGTCGCCCATCACCTGTCGGCTGGTCACCGGGTCGAGGGCGGCGACGGGTTCGTCAGCGAGCATGAGCGTGGGCTGCTGGGCGAGCGCCCGGGCGATGCCCACTCGTTGCTGCTGGCCGCCGGAGAGGTTCGATGCCCGGACGTAGGCCTTCTCGACGATGCCGACGCGTTCGAGCGCTTCGAGAGCGACCTCTCGATCGGCGGCCGGCCATAGTCCGAGGGTCGAGCGCCAGGCCGGCACGTTGCTCAGACGACCCATGAGGACGTTGTTGAGCACGGTCGTGCGCTCAGCGAGGTTGAAGGTTTGGAAGATCATGCCGATCTTCGAGCGAACCTGGCGGAGGCCAGCGCCGGAAGCGCCGACCACTTCGATGCCATCGACCTTTGCCGATCCGCTGGTGGCGGGAACGAGGCCGTTCAGTACGCGCAGCAGGGTGGACTTGCCGGCGCCCGACAGGCCGACGACCACGACAAACTCGCCGTCCTCGATGGTGAGGTCAACGTTGCGCAGCGCCTTCACGCCGCCCCGGTACGTGACGGACACGTCCTTGAGTTCGATCATCTCGGGGCCTCGGTAGGGAGTCGGAAGTCGGGTGAATTCGAGTACAGGTCGTGAACTGCCACCGGCTGCGAACCCGCCCGTACCCGTTACCGGGAGGGAGCGGGCCGCAGCCGGCGACCGTCACGAGATGGCGGGAAGACCCGCCGACAGATCAGCCGGGGGGCTCGGTGATACCGAGGGCGGCAGCGGCTTCACGAACGACATCGAAGTCGGAGTCGCTCGCCGGTGCAATGTCGGTCCAGCTGTAGATCTCGTCGAAGACGGCTTCGCCCTCTTCGGTGGCGAGGTAGGCCTCGATCGCCGAGTAGATGGCGTCCTTCAGCGACTCGGGAAGTGCAGAGCGCACGGCCACGACGTCGTTGGGGATCTCGTCGGTGATCGCGAATACGATGACCTTCTCGCCGACATCAGCGTTGACGTCGTCGATGGTGCTACGAGCATCGTCGAACGACAGGCCGAATGTGGCGCTGCCGTCGTAGACGGCCGTAACGGCGGCATCGTGACCACCGGTGAAGATCGGGGTGATGTCACTGGCAGGATCAATGCCCATGGTGGTGAGATCAAGCGCCGGGAAGAGGTAGCCCGAGGTCGAGGTCTCCGAGGTGAAGGCCACGGTCTGACCAGCCACCGACGACAGGTCGCCGATGCAGCTTGAGCCGGAGCTGATCACGTCGTCGTTGTCGTTGATCTTGCCGGCTTCCTTGCCGTCGTCACCGAAGAAGACGCCGACCTGCAGCGCCACGGCTTCGAGGGCCGGGACCTGCACGATTTCGCCATCCTGGTTCTCCAGGGCAGTTGCCTCAGCGAGGGTGCCTTCCTGGCAGATGGAGGCGTCATTGGTGAACCACTGGCCGTGGTAGGTGGCCGAACCGAAGCGCACGGACTGGATCAGCGGCTCGATGTTGCCGAACTCGTCCTTGCCCAGGGTGTAGCCGAACGGGCCGAAGGCGCCGAGGTCGGTCTGGTCGGTGCCCATCGAGGTGACGAGGCCGGTGTAGTCGGTGGTGACGATGCCTTCGACCTCGATGCCAAGGGCATCTTCGAGGACGGTGATAAAGGGATCAATGTTGTCCTGCAGCGTGGCCTGATCCTGGCTCGGCACGAAGCCGAACGTGATCTTCTCGGGCCAGTCGCTGTGGTCCTCGTCGCCCATGTCAGCGTCGGCGTCAGCGTCGGCATCGGCATCGGCATCGGCATCGGCATCGGCATCGGCATCAGCGTCAGCGTCAGCTGCCGCAGTGGTCGTTGTGCCGTCGGCTGCGGTGTCGTCGTCGTCGCCGCAGGCTGCGGCAAACAACGCGAATCCGAGCATCAACGCAAGGATGCGTACAAGGATCTTATTCATTTGGTCCCTCCGGGGATTTGTGTTGCTCGCGACCGTAGTCAGAACTTCGCCGCGTTGCGTCGCTGAGACCGTTACGGCCGGGTGAACGCTGCCGCTCAGCCCGCGCGGCGGGCAACCACATCGTGAAACGCGGCCCAGTCGACCACGTCGATGGCACCGGGAACCGGACCGTTCCACGGTCGCACGTAGCGACAGACATCGGCGGCGGGGTGCGCCGCAGTGAGCGCTTCGAGGTTGTGCTCGGCATCGTCGAGATAGACGTCGCAATCTACTTGAGTCTTGTCGTCGAGAATATGGATCTCGGTCGATGGCAGCTCGTGGCGAGCGAGCCAGTCATACGTGTCGTGGATCGAGAAGTCCGGCTTCGTCGTAAGAACCACGAGGTGATGGCCAGCACTGCGGAGCTGATGGAGGGCATCGAGTGCGCCCTCGTAAGGTTCGAGACCGTGGAACAGGCTGCGACCTTCGGCGCAAGTCTCGGCCCATGTCCAGAACGCAGACATATTCGGGAAGTGGCTCAGCAAGGTGGGAGCGTCCCACTCCACCACGTCGTCGGCCGTCAGCTCGCGATCGACGCGGCCGGGGAAGTCGCGGTTATACCGAGTGGTCCAACCATGGTTGAAGTCGGCGACGACGCCGTCGAGATCGATACCGAGTCGAAGTTTGCGCACGACGTCACTCTCGCAGCTCGTCGCGGCGATTCCGACCCGATCACGGCATTGCCGTCGACGGCGGCTCCCGGTGGCTGCTTTGGTGTGGCACGCTCGGTGCATGGCCGACAGTCTCCGCCCGTTCGTGTTCGGCGTCGATCTCGACGGTGTTGTCGCCGACTACACGGCGGGCTTCCGCAAGATCGTGGCCGAGGACCGCGGCGTCGATCCGTCGTCGTTGCCCGACGAGCGGTCGTGGGATTTCTCGGAATGGGGTCTCGATGTCGACGACTTCAATCGTCTCCACCACTACGCGGTCAACGAGCGGCGCATGCTGGCCACATTGCCGATGTTCGACGGTGCTGCTGATGCGCTATGGCGTCTTTCCGACGCCGGCGTCTGGATCCGCATCGTGACCCACCGGCTCTACGTGAACTGGGGTCATGCGGCCGCCATCAACGACACGGTCACGTGGCTCGACGCCAACCGGATCCCGTATCGCGACATTTGCTTTCTTGGTGCGAAGCCCGAGGTCGAGGCCGATTGCTACATCGACGACGCCCCGCACAACATCGAGCAGCTTCGTTCGGCGGACAACGACGTCATCGTGTTCGATCAGCCGTACAACCGCGAGTTCGACGGTCTGCGGGCTCACAACTGGGACGAGGTCGAGGCGATCGTCATCGAACTCACAGCGGCGAAGGGCGGCGCGGTCGAGGTGCAACTACCCGGTATCGAACCGGGCGCTGATCGACTGACGCGACGCGTAGGACCGCCCTAGACCTTCGCTCCGGCGACCAGTCCGCCTCCCATTTCAGTACCCCGTACGGGATTTGAACCCGTGCTACCACCTTGAGAGGGTGGCGTCCTAGGCCGCTAGACGAACGGGGCCCGTTCCAATCCGCCGAGGCGGGTTGCGACTGGGAGAGTGTAGCCCCAGCGACGATGCAGCCGACGCTGTTTCTGGGCACAAAACGCACAAGCGGCATCCCGAGGGATGCCGCTTTGCTGAGCTCGGGGAGGAGGACTCGAACCCCCAATAGCTGGACCAGAACCAGCTGTGTTACCTATTACACCATCCCCGAAGGACAGGGAAATGTTACCGCCTGGGGCGCCGAGTGCCGACCCAAATTCTGCAACCCGGCAGAGTCAGCCGACACTTCCGAGCCAGTTGTCCACTCGGCGGTAGCCGAGGACCCGGCCAAGCGACACCGCCGCGGTCTCTCGTACGAGCTGTCGGATCGATGAGCCGCCGTCGGTAGACGACACTGAGGCGTCGAGTCCGACCTGGTCGGAGATCTGGCGGAGGCGCAGGGCGTGGTACGGATCACTCACCAGCACGACCGAATCGAGATCTTCACCGCGGAGTACTCGGGCCGTGGCCGCGAGCTGCTCCCACGACGAGTCGCCGTCGGTAATGACAAGTATGTCGTCTTCGGGAATGCCCGCGAATCTCAGGTACTCGAAGCCGGCGTAGCCCTCGGTGAATTGATCGCCGGGCCGGTTGGAGCCCGTAGTGACCACGATTGGAGCGACACCCGCCTCCCACAGCGCATAGGCGTGATCGAGCCGGGCGGCGAGGACGGGTGAGGGTTCGCCGTTGTACTGGGCCGCACCCAGAACAACGATCGCATCAGCCGAGGCCCGGTCGTCTTCGCCCGAGGCCTCCAGCACCTGAGCGAAAGTGAGACTCACATACCCGACGGCAAGGACGCCGACAACAATGACGAGACGACGGGCGCGGCGTACGGACAGCCAACGGGGCCACCGGAGCCGCATCGCTCAGACGTCGAGCCGTGCTCGAGCAGCTGCGACACGAGCAAGGCAAGCGTCGTGGCCGAGGTGGGTCATGGCTTCCCACAATGGGATACCCGCTCCCCCGCCGGTGAGTGCGATTCGTAGGGGCGCCTGCGACATCACTTTGGCTTCGAGCTCTTCGGTGAGCCGATTGCCAATGCCCATCACGGTGGACTCGAGACGATCACGATCGGTGAAGTCGTCGTCGGCCAAAGCGATCAGAATTTCGTCGAGCACGCGGTCAGCAGCCCGGCCCTTGACCATCGCCTTCTGCCAACCCTTCTCGTCGTATTCATCAATCGAGTCGACAAAGAGCCAGTCGAGCCAGCGGGGCGCTTCGGAGAAGACGGAAATGCGCTGCTGCACTTCTTCGGCCAGGGCGAGGGCAACGGTGCGGTCGTAGTTGGCGACCGGGTAGGGCGTGTCGTCGCCCGTGAACCAAGGCTCGGCCGCCTCGACGAACTCGAGTGGAGTCATCGCTTTGATGTATTCGCCATTGATGTGGTCGAGCTTCTTTATGTCGAAGAACGCCGGCGACTTGTTGATGGCCTCAAGCGAGAACAGCTCGATGATCTCTTCGATCGGGCGAATCTCAACCTCGTCGGGGGGGCCCCAGCCGAGAAGCGCCAGCGCGTTGCGCATGGCCTCGGGGAGATACCCGCGCTTCACATAGTCGGCCAGCGCCACATCATCGCGACGCTTCGACAACTTCTTCCGTTGCTCGTTGACCAGCAACGGAAGGTGGGCATAGATCGGCGGCTCGCCAAAGCCGAGCGCCTCCCACAAGAGCTTGACCTTGGGGGTGGTGTTGAGGAGATCCTCACCGCGGATCACGTGGGTAATGCCCATGTCGTGATCATCGACCGCGTTGGCGATCAGGAAGATGGGTGAGCCGTCGCCACGGCGAATGACGAAGTCTTCGATGGTTTCGTGGGCAACCTCGACACGGCCGCGGATGATGTCGTCGACCACCGTGCTGCCCTCATCGGGGACCCGGAAACGAACGACGACCTCTTCACCGTCAGCGATATCACTGTCTCGCGAGAAGCCGTGGTAACCCACGGGGAGACCCGCTTCCTCGCACTTCGCCTCCACCTCGTCGCGGGTGAGGTTGCAGAAGTAGGCCTTGCCGTCAGCAACCAGCTGGTCGACCGCGGCTACGTGGCGTTCGCGGCGCTCGGACTGGAAGAGCGGACCCTCATCCCAATCGAGACCAAGCCAGGTGAGGGGTTCGGTGATGGCGTCGATGAACTCCTGGGAAGACTTCGCGGCGTCGGTGTCTTCGATTCGCAGAACGAGCTCGCCACCCACGCTGCGGGCAAAGAGCCAATTGAACAGGGCACTTCGGGCACTACCGACATGGAGGTAGCCGGAGGGGGCAGGAGCGAATCGAACGCGGGGCGCAGTCACAAACAGGAGGCTATCGGTCGCTACTGACAGCAATTCGTTCACCCCGGCGCGGTAACTTGCGGGTTGTGCGGCAGACCGACTCATTACCTCCGGGCTACTACGCCGACCCGGCGAACCCCTCTCAGCAGCGTTGGTGGGACGGCGAGGCGTGGGCCGTGTCCGCCATTGCTCCCCCCGTGTACGTCCCGCCTGAGGTCGAACTCCCGAAGCGGCCGCCCCGCACGAATCAATTTGCGATGGCGTCGCTCGTGCTCTCTATCTCCTGGGTGTTCTTCATCGGCTCGGTCCTCGGCGTGATCTTCGGGCACCTTGCCCTACAGCAGATCAAGGAATCCAACGGCGAAGAGACCGGGCGCGGCAGCGCCATGCTCGGGCTACTCATTGGCTACACGGGGATCGCCGCCGGCCTGCTGGTGGTCTTACTCCTGGCGAGTTAGCGTTCGCCGCAACCAGGGTTCAGAGTCCGAGCGGACCCTTCCAGTCGGCGGCACACGCCGCAGCAACGGCCTCGGGGGTCATCCGCAAGGTCTCCTCGGGCACCATGTCGGCGATCTCGCGGGCCGTGAAATAGTGGATCGTCGAATGGTGCACTTCGTCGAACAGCCCCCGCCGCTTCGCGACGAGCGCGTCAGGGGCGGTGCCGAGGTAGCCGAAGAGGTGAAGGGCGAGACGAAGGTCGCCGATCATCGGGGCACGCCCGTAGATCGAGGCACGTCGGAGTGCCACCGCGCAGGCACCCTCGATGGCATCGGCCGCGTGCTCACCGGGAGCAAGCACAAGCTCTTCCGTGAGGTTCTTCGCCAGCTTCAGGATGTAACCCTGGTCGGGGCCCTGGTTGCCGAGCGCGGACCCGGATGGTTGGACCGTCCCGACCACTTCACCAGGTCGATTGGCCGTCCAGGAACCGGCACGGCGGGGAGGCGATGTGTAGGCCTTCGGTTGATTGATTCGACCGGGAACGTGCGCAGGTGCCGACATGGCCGCGATCGTATCGAGCGCTCGTCGCCGAGCGATGGTTATGCGGGTCGGTCCGCGGGCGCCTTGTCGATCGGCATCGTGAGCCCAGCCGGGTCAGACTCGAACGCTATGACCGCCCGGTAGGGCGCGCCCTCCTCGCGGTGAACGCCCCCGGAAGAGGCTTTGATCGAACAGCCCGCGGTGAGTACATAAGAGGAACCGGAGTCGACGTCGGTAATCGTCACAGATCCGTCGATGACATAGGCGCTGGCGCCGAAGTCGTGCCAGTGGTCGATTCCACTCGACTCCAGGTCAAGCGCGACCGGGAAGAGCCCGGCGGCCTCGGCGAGCGCGATCGCTTCCTGCTCCGACTTGAACTCTCCCCTTGTGATGACAACCTGTTGCATGACACATCCTCCTCGGAAACAATCACACAGTAGTCCGGGGCACTATTTCGTGTGAAGTAGCCCGTAGACAAGCGAGTCGACCAGGGCCTGCCAGGAGGCCTCGATGATGTTCTCGGAGACGCCGATCGTGGACCAGGCTCGATCGCCGTTGGTTGAGTCGAGCAGCACACGAGTGACCGCGCCGGTGCCCCGTTCGGTGTTGAGTACGCGCACCTTGAAGTCGGTGAGACTCACACGATCAAGGGCGGGATATTCGCCGTCGAGCGCGGCCCGGACGGCCGCGTCGAGCGCGTTGACCGGACCGTTGCCTTCGCCCACGGCAATCCGGCGTTCGTCATTGATCCAGAGCTTCACAGTGGCCTGGGTGTCGACATCAACCGCCACGTCGTTCCAGAGCCGCGCGCCGGTGCCGGAACGATGGGCCATGTCGACAGAGAAGGATTCGAGCCGGAAGTATGGTTGCTCCCAGCCGGCGGCGCCGCGCATGAGGAGTTCGAGCGATGCGTCGGCCGCCTCGAAGTGATAGCCGTCGTGTTCGAGCTTCTTGAGCGTGTCGATGATGTCGCCGAGCACCTTGCCGTCGACCTCGATGTCGAGCTCCGCGGCCTTCATCTCAAGTGTCGATCGTCCGGCCATCTCTGAGACAAGAACCCGGGTGCCGTTGCCAACCCAATCGGGCGACACGTGCTCGTAGGCATCGGACCGGCGACTGAGCGCCGAGGTATGCAGACCCGCCTTGTGGGCAAAAGCGGTTGCGCCCACGTAGGGCTGTTGCGGATCGGGCGTGAAGTTCACCAGCTCGGCGATGTGGTGGGCGACTGCGGTGAGGTGTTCGAGGCGACCCTCCGGCAGACACGAGATGCCCATCTTGAGTTCGAGGTTGGCCATGATCGGCACCAGATCGCAGTTGCCGACCCGTTCGCCGTAGCCATTGATCGTGCCCTGCACCTGCGTGGCACCCGCCCGAACGGCGGCGAGCGCGTTGGCCACGCCACAACCGGTGTCGTTGTGGAGATGGATACCGACGACACAGTCGACGTGGGCGACAACGTCGCGCACGGCGGACTCGACGTCGGGAGGCAGCGAGCCGCCGTTGGTGTCGCACAACACGACCGCTTCCGCGCCGGCCATCGCTGCGGCTTCGAGCACCGACAACGAAAACTCGGGATTGCGCTTGTAGCCATCGAAGAAATGCTCGGCGTCGAAGAAGACGCGCTTGCCCTTCGAGACCAGGTATTCGACCGAGTCGCGCACCATCGCCACACCCTCATCGAGCGTGGTCTTCAGCGCCTCGGTGACGTGGTAATCCCAGCACTTGCCGACGATGCAGACGACGCCGGTGTCCGCGGCAACCAGATTGGCGAGTGTCTCGTCGGAGTCGACCTTGCCCTTGGGGCGGCGGGTCGAACCAAACGCCACAAACTCGCTCGTGGTGAGCTTGAGTTCGGTCTTCGCTCGTTCGAAGAACTCGTCGTCCTTCGGGTTGGCGCCAGGCCAGCCACCTTCGATGTAGCCGACGCCGAGACGGTCGAGCTGCTCAGCAATCCGGAGCTTGTCGTCGACGGTGAGCGAGATGCCTTCGAGCTGCGAGCCGTCGCGCAGGGTGGTGTCGTAGATCTCAACGGATGCAGGCCACGCCGGATCTCGTACTGCGGACCGGTCGATCTCGGTCATGATGCCAGTTCATTCCAGGAGCGATACTTGGCGTTTTTGCCACGCACGACATCGGCGTAGGCCTCGGCGATCGCCGATGTTGCGGGACCGGGGCACGGCACCTCGCGGTCGTCGACCGAGTTCACGGCGCTGACTTCGGCCGCGGTGCCAACCACGAATATCTCATCAGCGGTGTAGAGATCGCTGCGGGCCATATCGCCGATCTGGATGTTGATGCCAAGGTCTTCGGCCAGTGCCATCACGGTGTGCTGAGTGATACCGGGCAAAGCGCCCGACGACGTGGGCGGCGTAAGAATGACATCGCCGGTGCCGACGAAAATATTCTCGCCCGAGCACTCGCTCACGAGGCCAGCATTGTTCAGCATGATCGCTTCGTCGTAGCCCGCGTTGAGGGCTTCCATTTTGGCGAGGGTGCTGTTGGCGTAGTTGCCGGTGGTCTTCGAAGCGGGCGGCATGATGTTGTGGTCGTGACGGGTCCACGAGGAGATCTTCATCCGGACGCCCTTGCTCACCGCGTCGTCACCGAGGTACGCACCCCAAGGCCACGCCGCGATCGAAATGTCGACAGTGCAGGCGCCGGTGGCCAGACCCATCTCGCCGTAGCCGTAGTAGGCGATCGGGCGGAGGTAACACGCATCGAGACCACTGTCGGCAACGACGTCTTTGCAGGCCTGAACAATCTCCGGAACCGAGTAGGTCATCGGCATCCCGAGGATCTTCGCCGAACGGTAGAGGCGCTCAATGTGTTCGGTGAGCCGGAAAATCGCCGGACCCTCGTCGGTCTCGTACGCACGGATGCCCTCGAACACGCCGGTGCCGTAGTGGAGCGTGTGGGTGAGGACGTGAATCTTCGCGTCTTCCCACGGCACCATCTCGCCATTCATCCAGATGTTTGATGTTGGGGTGATCGGCATACGAGCCTCCTGCAGTTCTGTATGTCTGAGGGATTGTTTGTCTTAGAGACGGCCGGCGATGATGTCGCCGATCTCTGTAGTTGATCCGACGAGGGAATCCGGATCGGCACAAGCCGCACGGATGCGATCGGCCGCGTCGGTTTCGCCGAGATGATCGAGCATGAGCGCCCCCGACAGTACGGCAGCGGTGGGGTTGGCCTTGTTCTGACCAGCGATATCAGGCGCCGAACCATGAACCGGCTCAAACATCGACACCCGACCGGGGTGCATGTTGGCCGAGCTGGCGAAACCAATGCCGCCGCTCACGGCACCCGCAAGGTCGGTGAGAATGTCGCCGAACAAGTTATCGGTGACGATCACGTCGTAGCGCTGTGGGCTCTCGACCATGTAAATACACGCAGCATCGACATGGTTGTAGGCCGTCTCAACCTCGGGGTAATCAGCGGCGACCTCGTTGAATGTGCGCTCCCAGAGGTCGCCGGCGAAGGTGAGGACGTTGGTCTTGTGCGCCAGCGTTAGGTGCTTGCGGCGGCCCATGGCCAGCTCGAAGGCATACCGAACACAGCGCTCAACACCGTGACGGGTATTCACTGAGCCCTGCGTGGCGATCTCGTGCGGGGTCCCCTTTCGCAGGAATCCGCCCTCACCGGCATAAGTGCCTTCGGTGTTTTCGCGAATAACGATGAACTCATGGCCTACGCCGACGAAGGGCCGCTGGTTGATGTAGAGGTCGAGGTCGAAGCGCATCTTGAGCAGAAGGCCGCGCTCGATGAGGCCGGGCGGCACGTCGGGGGTGCCCACCGCGCCGAGATAAATGGCATCGAGGGTGCGCCATTCGTCGACCGTCTCGTCGGAGAGGACCACACCGTCCTTGAGGTAACGATCGCCGCCCAGGTCGTAGTCGACCGTATCGAGCTCGATTCCCGCCGCGGCAATGACCTTCAGGCCTTCACGGATGACGTCGGGGCCGATGCCGTCGCCGCCAACAATTCCTACTTTGTGTGCCATGTCGCTACTCGCTTGTTCTTGAAGAGGTTTTCTAAGAAAGACTGTGGGACGAGAGAAATGAAAAACCGCCCACCGAAGTGGACGGTAAGGGGCGCACGTCGGAGACGACGTGCGCTACAGAATAGTGATGATCGAAAGCGTGATCATGGCGATCACTGTATCGGCCACACCGATTTGTCGCCCAAACGAAGCATCGCTGCCACCACCACTCCCGCTGGCCGGGCGCTAGATTCGGCGGATGGCTGCACCACAGCAACTCTCACAGGGCGCTTACGACCGCCTCAAAGCCGAGCACGACGACCTCACAACCCGAGGCCGAATCGACATTGCTCGCAAGATCGAAACGGCTCGAGAGCTGGGCGACCTCTCCGAGAACGGCGACTATCACGCCGCGAAGGAAGAGAAGGGGAAGATGGAGGGTCGCATCATGCACCTCGCCAGCGTCCTCGAAGACGTCATCATCCTCGAGCCCGCCGGTGGCGGCGACAAAGTGGGCGCCGGCGCCGTTGTCTCGATCGTGTTTGACGGCGACGACGAGGTCGAGAAGTACCTCGTCGGCTCCATCGAAGAACAGCGCGAAGACCTGATCTCTGTCTCGCTCGGATCTCCGATGGGCAGCGCCCTCTTGGGCGCAGCCGTGGGCGACACTGTCGAATACCAAGCGCCGACCGGCGCGAAGCTCAAGGTGAAAGTCGTCGAGATCGAGTAGTGGCCCGTTCCACGCCCGTCGTCGAAATTGAGCCGTCGGAGCCCCATATCGGCCGACCGTCTCTGCCTGCGGGCCGACGCGTAGAGCTACCGGGCCGAGGCACCACATTCGTTCGTGAACTCCCCGGGCCATCGCCCGACGCGCCGGTTGTCTTCTTGCTCCACGGGTGGACTGTCACCGCGGCCCTCAACTGGTTCCGCGTTTATCGACCCATCGCCGAGTTCGCTCGAGTTGTCAGCCTCGATCATCGAGGCCACGGCAAGGGCATCCGCTCGAGGCGGACGTTCCGTCTCGAAGACGCGGCCGACGATGTCGTCGCTCTGGCCGACGAGTTGGGCATCGAGAAATTCGCGGTTGCCGGCTACTCCATGGGCGGGCCGATCGCCCAGCTCGTGTGGAAACGTCACCCCGAGCGAGTCACCGGCATGGTCTTGGCGGCCACGTTCTCTCGTTCATCTCGGCACCCGCGGGAGCGGGTCGCCATGCGGGGGCTTCGCCAACTCGGTCGCGCCAGCCGGCTCATGCCAAGGCGCCGACAGCTCGACGTCTTCACCAAGGCAATGGTGGCGGGCGGCTCCCGTCCAAGCGATCGGCCGCCCTGGTTCGTATCCGAGGTGCGGTCCGGATCCGTGCCGATGATGTTGGAGGCCGCCGGCGCAATCGCCGATTTCGACAGTCGCTCGTGGCTGCCCGGGGTCGATATTCCGACCGGCATCTTCATCACGACTCACGACGGGATCGTTCCACCCGACCGGCAACACCGGATGGCCGCCCTGCTCCCCCACGCCATCCTGCGCACCGCACCGATCGACCACGACGGGTGTGTCACGAATCCCAACGAATTCGTGCCGGGATTCGTTGAACTTGTTCGCCACGCACTCTCACTGAAGTAGTTCGTGTTTCTCGCCGCGCTCGCAGGTTCGGCCCGCTCGGACTGGCATTAGTGGTCGGAATCATCGGACAATCACGGGCGGAGGCATTTGCTTTGACTGAATTCCAGAACGAACGGGCGATATTTATTGCCCAACTCTCAGCGGCCGACGGGTTCTTCCCGGTCGAGCAACAAGAAGTGCGGGGCCACACGGTGCCCGTACTCGTGAAACGAAAGCGGTCTCTGCGCGAGTTTGTGATCGCCTCGGCGACACACGGCGACGCCGAGTTTCTCGTGCTCGGCGATCGACGGATCACCCACGCGCAGTTCGTTGACCTCGTCGCGGCCGAAGCGGCGGCCATGAAGGCCGACCATCAAGTCGCGAAGGGCGACCGGGTTGCGATCCTGGCCGCTAACAGCCCGGACTGGGTGATCGCGTACTTCGCCCTCGTCTCGCTGGGCGCCGTCGTCTGTCTCTACAACGGCTGGTGGACACCCGACGAGATTCGCCATGCCACCGAACTCACCAAACCCAAGCTGATTCTGGGCGACAAGAAGCGCCTTGCCCGCGTGCCAAGTGGACTCTCTGTTCCTCGCGTCGACATCATCACCGAACGCGACCGACTCCAGCGTGAGGTTGGGCAGCACGAACTCCCCTCCGTCGAGATCGACGAAGACGACCCCGCCTCGATCTTCTTCACATCGGGCACAACCGGCCGTTCGAAGGGCGCAACCGTCAGCCATCGTGGGTTGATCGGGTTCGTCGAAGTGCAGATGATGAACGGTGCGCTGAAGTTCATGACCGCCGCGGCCCGCAACCAGGCCGTCGGGAAACCACCGCCCGAACGCTCCACAACCAAGCCGCGGGTACTCACGACATCGCCGCTGTTCCATGTCTCGGGCCTCTCGGGCTCCACGCTCATCAACATGAGCGCCGGTGGAACCCTGGTGTTTCGTGAAGGACGCTTCGACCCCGAAGAATGCTTCGCTCTGGTCGAGAAGGAACGGCTCACGTCGTGGACACTCATCGGTTCGATGGGGCCACGGGTGGTCGACCATCCGCGGCTCGGCGACTACGACCTCAGTTCGCTCACCAACGTTGGCTTCGGCGGCGCGCCCGTCAGCCCGGAGATGCAGCAGCGCGTGCGCGACACATTCCCCAACGCCACCGCCAACGTCGCGATTGGCTACGGGTCAAGCGAGACCGTCGGCGTGGTCTGTTCCTTTGGTGGCGCCGACTACGAAGCCGACCCCACGGCCACCGGTCACATATTGCCCACCATGCAGGTGTCGATCCGGGATGAAAAGAACCGGGTCGTCACGGCCGGCGCCAACGGCCGAATCTGCGTGAAGTCGGCCTACACAATGCTCGGCTATTGGGACAATCCTTCGGCCACTGCTGAGGCCGTCGATGATGACTTCTGGCTCGACACCGGCGACATCGGTCGAGTCGTGGATGGCCTCGTCTTCATCGATAGTCGCGCTCGCGACATGATCCTGCACAACGGCGAAAACGTGTATCCCGTCGAGATCGAATACCGGCTCGACGAACATCCGGGCATTCAGGAGTGCGCCGTCTACGGCCTCGATGACGCCCACTCCGGACAAGCGGTGGCGGCGTCGGTGGTTCCAAAGCCGGGTACAACTCTCGACCCGCTCGAGCTCCGTGCGTTCGCGGCCAAGACCCTGTCGGGCTACAAGGTGCCGACCAAGTGGGACGTTCGTTCCGAGCCGCTCCCTCGCAACGCGGCTGGGAAGGTGATGAAGGGTGTGCTTACCGGCGAACGAGAACTCGCCCAGCACGACGACTGAGCCTCAGTCGAGCAGCGATGCGCTAACCAATGATGGCGTCGATCAGGAAGTAAAGAAGCGTCGCCAGGAACAGCACTGATCCGATGCGCAGCAGCCACATCGATCCCGCACCAAGCTCCGGCGGCTCCTCCTCATTCATCTCCATCAAGCGAAACTAACACCGGCGGCCGCGGCGATGGCGTGAGCGGCTTGCAGCACCGGGGGGCCGAACGTGGCGCCCGGATCACGAGTGAGACGTTCGATCGGACCGCTCACGCTCACGGCCGCAACGACCTCGTCGCCCGCGCTAATCGGTGCACTGACGGAGGCCACACCTGCTTGGCGTTCGCCGACCGAGACGACCCAACCGTCGGCGCCAACTTCACCATTGAGCACTCGCCCGCCGGATCCCTGTTCGAGCGGGAGCGAAGCGCCGGTGGCCACGATGGTCCGAAGGCCGTGCAGCGACTCCAGCGATGCCACACAAATGCGTTGGCTGCCTTCGCGGACATAGAGCTGGGCTGATTCGCCCGTCAAGTCGCGCAGTTGTGTAAGCGCGGGGCCAGCCGCGTCGGCGATCGGCCAACCCTGGGCGGCGGCGTGGCCAATGGCGAGGAGGGTTGAGCCCAACGCATAACGGCCCTCAGAATCGCGACGCAAGTACCCGTGCACTTCGAGAGCCGAGCCGAGTCGATGGGCGGTGGCCCGGCTGAGGCCCGTCCGTTCCACGAGGCCGACGAGGCCGACGGGGCCCGCAGCAACGGCGGAAATAACGGCGGCCGCCTTGTCGAGTACGCCAACACCGCTTATCCTCTGTTCCACACTTCAAAATATACGTCTCACTATGTGAGATAGTCAACACCGGACGCACAGGGATATGAGAAACCATGGGTAAGACCCTCAGCCAGAAGATCTGGGACCGGCACCTGGTCGCCGCGGGCATCAAAGATGCCCCCGACCTGCTCTACATCGATCTTCACCTCATCCATGAGGTCACGTCGCCGCAAGCCTTCGACGGGCTCCGGATCTCGGGCCGACCTGTCCGCCGTCCCGACCTCACCGTTGCGACCGAGGACCACAACGTCCCCACGGTGGACCAAGATCAGCCGATCGCCGACGAAATCAGTCGTATACAGATCGACACCCTGCGTCAGAACACCGAAGAGTTCGGCGTCACGAACTTCCCGATGGGTCACCCCAAGCAGGGCATCGTCCACGTCATCGGCCCCGAACAAGGCCTCACCCAGCCGGGTATGACGATCGTCTGCGGCGACTCCCACACCGCCACCCACGGCGCCTTCGGCTCGATCGCCTTTGGCATCGGCACAAGCGAGGTCGAGCACGTACTCGCCACTCAGACACTCCCGCAGACTCGCCCGGGCACCATGGCGATCACCGTCAACGGTGAACTCCCCGAGGGCTCAACCGCCAAAGACATCATCCTGGCGATTATCGGCCGGATCGGAACCGGCGGCGGCATCGGCAAGATCATCGAGTACCGGGGCGAAGCCATTCGCAACCTCTCCATGGAGGGCCGCATGACGGTCTGCAACATGTCGATCGAGGGTGGCGCCAAGGCCGGCCTCATCGCCCCCGACGAGATTACGTTCGAGTACCTCAAGGGCCGTGAACACAGCCCGACCGGCGCCGACTGGGATACCGCCGTGGCCGACTGGACCACACTCGTCACCGACGACGACGCTGTGTTCGACGAAGAAGTCATCCTCGACGCCGCCGACATCTCCCCCTATGTCTCGTGGGGTACCAACCCCGCCCAAGTGATGCCACTGCACGGCATCATCCCCGGACCCGACTCGTTCGCCGACCCCGGGCTGAAAGACACCGCCGCCCGCGCCCTCGCCTACATGGACATCACCGCTGGCACGCTGATAACCGACGTCAAGGTGGACACGGTGTTCATCGGGTCGTGCACCAACTCCCGCATCGAAGACCTTCGGGCCGCCGCCGCGGTGGTCAAGGGCCGCACCGTCGCTGCGGGAATGCGCACCCTCGTCGTGCCCGGATCCGGCCAGGTCGAAGCGCAGGCGATTGCCGAAGGCCTCCCCGAGATATTCCGAGCCGCCGGCTTCGACTGGCGTCAGCCCGGCTGCTCCATGTGCCTCGCTATGAATCCCGACAAACTTCAGCCCGGCGAGCGCGCCGCGAGCACATCTAACCGCAACTTCGAGGGCCGTCAGGGCCGCGGTGGCCGCACCCACCTCGTCTCCCCCGCCGTCGCGGCCGCCACCGCCATCGCCGGCACCTTCGCGTCGCCCGCCGACCTCGACTAATCCCCTGGATCTATGAAGCCTGAATCGCGCATGGCGCGACCCGGGCTTCAGAAAAGGAAGAGAACTATGAAAGCTGTACGTATTGTCACCGGGACCGCTGTCCCCCTCGACCGCACCGACGTCGACACTGACCAGATCATCCCGTCCGACTGGCTCAAACGAGTCGAACGCACCGGCTTCGAGAAGGGCCTCTTCTCGGAGTGGCGGGACGACCGCGACTTCGTGCTCAACAAGGAAGAACATGCGGGCGCCAACATCTTGATCGGCGGGCTGAACTTCGGCACCGGTTCGTCTCGCGAACACGCGGTATGGGCCATTCAGCAATACGGCTTCGATGCCGTGATCTCACCCCGATTCGCCGACATCTTCCGCAACAACTGCACGAAGAACGGCCTCGTGCCCGTCACCGTGTCGCCCGAGTTCAACGCGGCGCTCATGGCCGCGGTGCAGGCGAACCCAACCCTCGAGATCACCATCGATGTCGAACGGCTCACCGTTGAGGTCCCCGAAGTCGGGATGGAAACCACCTTCCCGCTCGACGCTTCCACACAAGACCGCTTCCTCGAAGGACTCGACGACATCGGGCTGACCATGCGTCACGTCACCGATATCGACGATTACGAGGCGACTCGAAGCCCCTGGTTACCCGCCAGTTCCTGACGATCAGCCACTCGGGTGGCTGCTCCGTGCGAAAATCTCTGAGAGCTCGGGAACTCGACTGTGGCGTGCGACGTCATAGCTGCAACCCGACCCCCCTGCGATTTCCCCGGAGCGTTTCATGCGTAGAGCACTATCCACCCTCGCGGCCATCGGCATCCTCGCCGCCTCGTGCAGTAGCGACAACCCCGTCGCCACCGAACCGGTTTCCTCCGACCCGGTCGACGACGTTGTGATCGAGATCGATGGCGAAGACATCGTCCTCACCAGCGGTCTCTCGGGTTTCACCGACTGCAACACCCTCCTCGATCACCTTCGCGCTGAGGGTGCCGAGCGAGTGGGTCCGTACGGATTCAACGATGGCTGGTATGGCGGCTGGTGGCCGGGCGGGAACATGTTGTTTGACGACGCGCCGACGGCCGAGTTTGACACCTCGGCGAGTTCGGGCGACGACGGCGAGCAGGCCGCGACCGCAAACCTCGCTGAAGGCGTCGACTTCTCCGGTACCAACGTGCAAGAGGGCGGCGTTGACGAAGCTGACGCGGTCAAGACCGACGGCGAACGTATCTTCATCGTCGCGAACGGCGAACTCGTCGTGGTCGACGTAGCCACTCGCTCCGTCGTGGGCACGGTTCCTGTGCCCAACGGCGGCCGGGCCGAGCTGTTCATCTCCGGTGACGATGTCTTGCTCATCAACCAGGGTTGGGGCGGCCAACCGATCTTCTTCGAGGACGACTACCCCACCACCGGCGGCATCGAGCTCACGAGCAACTCTGGCTTCGACGGCAGCCAGACAACAATCACCCGGCTCACCGTTGCGGGCAACAGTCCTCGAATAATCGAGACTCTCGCGGCCGAAGGCGACTACGTCAGCGCCCGCGCCGTAGACGGAGTGGCTCGGATCATCGTGCGCTCGAATCCGCAGTACAACTTCCCCTTCGTCTTCCCCCAAAGTGATGCCGGCAACGACGTTGCAACCGAGGCGAACCGCTCGGCGCTCGAGAACTCGTCGCTCGACGACTGGCTGCCGTCGTATCGCCTGATCGATGCCAACGGCGATCTTGGTGATGAAGGCCAGCTCGTGCCCTGCGAACAGGTGCACGCGCCGACCACGTTCGCCGGCTTTGGAGTACTCTCCGTGCTGACCGTCGATGTCGATGGCGACCTCAATCCGGGCACCAGCACCGCGGTTTTGGCTCCAGGCGAAGTGGTCTACGCCTCCCCCGACTCGGTCTATGTCGCCACCACGGCCTGGTTCGATCTTGAGACACTCAACACCTCAAGCGAACAGATCCAGGAGAACATCACCACCTCGATTCACCGCTTCGACATCGGCTCCGACACCTCGGCGGCCTACTCCGCCAGCGGATCAGTTGACGGCCTCGTTCGTGACAGCTTCTCCTTCAGCGAACACGACGGATACCTTCGGGTCGTCACCACCACCGGCAACACGTGGGACGAAACGTCTGAGTCGTGGCTCCGAGTGCTGCAAGAGACCGACGGCGAACTTGTCGAGGTCGGCAGCGTCGGCAATATGGGCAACGGCGAGGCTGTGCAGTCCGTTCGTTTCCAGGGCGACGTTGGTTATGTCGTCACCTTCCGGCAGGTCGACCCGCTCTACACGATCGATCTGAGCGAGCCGACGAACCCGGTGATCCGCGGTGAACTCAAGATCCCCGGATTCTCCAGCTACCTCCATCCCATCGGTGATGGCCTTGTCCTCGGCGTCGGAAGCGATGCCGACGAGCAGTCCGGACAGGTCACCGGCTCGAAGGTCTCCCTGTTCGACGTGAGCGACCTCGACAATCCGCTCGAAATCGACACCTGGATCGGCCCCGATTCATGGAACAACGTCGGCTGGGATACCCATGCCTTCCTGTGGTGGGCCCCCGAACGGGTGGCGGCTGTCCCGATCAACACCTGGAACAATGGTGAACAGTGGGCGGGAATCGTCCTCCTTCGTGTCGAAGACGGCTCGATCACCGAAGTCGGTCGAATCGATCACGCCGATCCGAACTCCACTGAAGGCGACACGGATTGTCGAGCGGTCACCGGTGACGACCTTCCCACCACCGACATGAACGAGTTCCAGACCGAGTTCGAATACATGGTCGTTGATGGCTACGGCCTGGTCCTCGATTGTGCGGACGGCCAAGCCCGAACCGCCGTCGGCTTCCGGTGCAACGACGAGCCGTGGGTTACGGACGAGGCGGAGAATCTCGGTGTCGACGTGAGCGGCACGCTCGTGACCTGCTATCGAGAAGGCAACGGCATCCCCCAGATCAGTCGCTCGCTCGTCCTACCCAACGACGAGCTGTGGACGGTAAGTTCGCCCTGGGGCCAGATCGGGGGCATCAGCCCTGCCCGTCTCCAGGTGAACGATCTCTCGACACTTGACCGCTTGGACGAGATCCAGCTCTAGCTCGTTCGTCCGGTACCGTGCCAGTCATGCCTGCGCTGCCCGCCCCCCTTCATCAGCTTGCTCGCGTGTTGCGGATCGGCGTGCTCGTCG
Source organism: Candidatus Aldehydirespiratoraceae bacterium (assembly GCA_047639555.1). Lineage (GTDB taxonomy): Bacteria > Actinomycetota > Acidimicrobiia > Acidimicrobiales > Aldehydirespiratoraceae > JAJRXC01. The sequence continues at coordinate 66,020 of JBLIOE010000009.1, read as the reverse complement.
GCGCGGCGATCGGCATTGTCCGCGCCCTGCTTGGCTCTACGCCCCCACCCGTTACTGGTCAGGCGACCTGGCCCCCGCTCGTCGCCGACATCGCCCGTCCCGCCCGAAGCGGCCCCGTGCAGTTTGTAGAAAGCGAGCACAGCGTTGAAAGCGAGCACAGCGTTGAGATTGCGCCTCACTCCGATGCTCGGTGGGTCAACCCGATCGACGGCGAGTGCCCGGCTTCACATCCGATCAAGGGCAACGCGGGCTCCATGATCTTTCACCTGCCGGGCGGCATGTCGTACGAACGAACTGTTGTCGAGCGCTGCTACGCAACGGAAGCCGACGCCGAGGCTGACGGCTTTCGCAGGGCCAAGCGCTAGCTAGGCGCAGCGATCAACGCGGATCGTCGCCGAATCGAGCAATCGAACCGACGCCGAGCCGACAGTGGCAACCCACTGCTCGAAGAGTTCGTGGAGTGTGTCGAGGCCGGCTGGCGTGTCGGACTGAATGTCCCACCGGAAGCAGCTCAGACCGCCGTCGTCCCACACCGTCATCTGGTCGCCACCCCACTCGAACGGCAGGAAGATCCCGTTGCCACGAAAGAGTGAGCGAATGAGGACCTGACCGCCGGCACCTTCGAATTGCACATTGCCGTCGGCGGGGGGCGGATCGATAAGCCGGCCAACCTCGCCGATACTGAACGCTTCCCATTCCTCGACCTGCTCGCTTGTGGACGGCGGGTCAGTGAGCGCCGCATCGAGGGCGTCGACCCCACCGGTCTCGATGAGACCTTCGACAAACGGCCCGCCGAGTTCGTAGACGGAGAACTCGAGCATCAGGTACGACAGCTCGAATGCATCGAACGCCCCCGGATCACCAAACGTGCTCTCTTCATTGAGCAGTCGGTCCCGGTCCGCTTCGGTAAGGGTGGATTCCCACGAAGCCTCGACCCAATTGGCGCTGCCTTCGGCGATGGCGCGAAACGTCCACGGCACTTCATCGGTGCGGTCGTCGTATTCCGGCCGATCGAGATCGAAGTGTTGGTCATCGAACGCATGGGCGAGTTCGTGGACGATCGTAGATTTCGTGAGCAGCGAGAGGTCATCTACTTGGCGCACGACGAGTTCGTCGGTCTCCGGGTCGTAGAAGCCAAGAATTCCGGCCGCACCAAACGCCTGGAGTACCTCGTCGATTGACTCCTGCGGCGAAATGAGGCCCGTTGATCGATAGATGGCGTTGAACACCTCGAGGTCTTCGGGCGAATCCTCGAACCCGGCGGAGAAGTCGTTCTCGACTCGGGCCACAAAGTCCGCCTCGCTGAGAGCCAGCACCACGGGATTACGAACGAACGGCCGGCCGCGGGTGGCCTCAACAAACTCGATGGCTTCGAGCACGAAGTGATCGAGGTCGGTAAGCACGGGAATCGCGCCCTCGACCGCCGGCGGTACGACCGGCGACGCAGTCACGTCGGGTCCGATCTGGCGCCCCACCAGCACGAGCACCGCAATGACACCGCACATTGCGGCCAAAACGACACCAGTGATGACTGCTTCGCGCCGTTCCATTGGAACGAAGCTACCCAACGCGGTTAAGTGATCGTGATCGCCCGCACGAATCGCACGTTCTCGTTTGCCATCAGCGTGTCTTGCACGGCCACGGGCACGGAGGAACCAGTGCACACGACCATCATCGCTTCGAGCCCATCGCCCGATTCGCAGATGTGCATGTTGGAGATGTTGATGCTCGCATCGCCCATGGTCGCGCCGACGAGGCCCACCATGCCGGGTCTGTTGCGGTTGCGAACGATCAGCATGTGGTCGCCGGGGTGAATGTCGAGCGCATGACCGTCGAGCTCCGCGATGCGGTGGCTTTCGTCGAGTCCCGACAGACGGCCGGTGATCGAGTGGCCGCCGCCAGAAATGCGGATGACATTGATGTGGTCCTGGGCCGGGGCGGTGATGGTGCGAACCTCAAGACCACGATCGCTCGCGAGGTCGAGGGCGTTGACGTAGCTCACCGGAACATCGGTATGGGCCGCGAGTAGCCCCTTCACTGCCGCGAGTACGGCGATCCGGGTGTCGTCCTTCGCGATTGCACCGCGGATTTCGACGTCGACGGTGATGGGCACCTGGTCAACGAGTCCGGAGAACATGGCGCCAAGATGTTCGGCCAACGGCACGAACGGGCGAAGACTCTCGGAGACTTCGGCCGCATCGACGTTGACCGCGTTGGGCACAAACTCTCCGGCCAGCGCGAGGGCAACCTGTTCGGCGATGGTGATGCCGGCCTTGTCCTGCGCTTCGCGAGTGCTGGCGCCCAAGTGGGGCGTGACGATGATGCTCGGCACGTCGAATAGGGGCGACTCAACGGTGGGCTCGGTATCGAACACGTCGACCGCAGCCCCACCAATTCGTCCTTCCCGAGCAGCCTCCGCGAGCGCCGCTTCGTCGACAATGCCACCGCGGGCAACATTGATAATCCGCAGGTTTGGTTTCGCCTTCGTGAGTAATTCCTTGCCGATCAGTCCGGCCGTCTCTGGGGTCTTCGCCAGATGAAGGGTGAGGAAGTCGGCGGTGGAAACCAGAGTCTCGAGGTCGACCAGCTCAGCGCCGACCTTCTTGGCGGCTTCGGGGGAGACGAACGGATCGTGGGCGATGAGGCGCATGCCAAACGAGGCGGCCCGGGCGGCGACGAGCGAACCAATACGGCCGAGCCCCACGATGCCGAGTGTCTTGTCAGCAAGTTCGACGCCTTCCCACTTCGATCGTTCCCAGCGGCCGGCAACCAGCGCGGCATGGGCCTGGGGCACGTTTCGGGCTTGCGACAGGAGCAGCGCCATCGTGTGTTCGGCGGCGGACAGCGCATTCGACTGCGGCGCGTTGGCCACCATCACGCCGTTGCGGGTGGCCGCAGCCACGTCGACGTTGTCGAGGCCAATACCGGCCCGGCCGACCACCATCAGCCGATCGGCGGACTCAAGGAGCTCGGCCGTGACCTGCGTGGCCGACCGAATGATCAGCGCGTCGGCTCCGACGATCGCGCCGAGAAGGTCTTCGGCCGACAACCCGATTCGCACATCGACTTCGTGACCGGCCGAGCGGAGCTTCTCGAGTCCGGTGTCGGCGATGGATTCGGTGACAAGGATGCGAGACATACTCTCCATCCTCGCCGCAGGCCGGCGGCCTACCCAAGTCGATGTCGGTGGCATCGGTCACGTCCGGCCGAATCTGACCGGCGTCTGACGGCAATTCTCGCCTTCAGCGGCTAGCCGAGCGCTCGATGCAGGAACGCCGCCATCTGTTGACGGGTCACGGCCAACCCGGGGCAGAACCGCGTGGCTGTGCAGCCTCGGGTGATACCTGCGAGGGCGAGTCGTTCGATGTCGGCCCGGTGTGAAGAGTTACTGTCGTCGATGAACGTGTCGCCGTCCGCCGCGGGAAGATCGAGCGCTCGGGCCAGAAGTGACGCCATCTGCTCACGGGTAAGGAGTCGGGCGGGACAGAACGTCGTTGGGCCGCAGCCGAGGGTGATCGCCGCATCGGCGAGCGAGTTGATGTCGGCTTCATGAGTCGAGCCATCGTCGTCGTCGAACCAGTCGCGGTCCGAGGCCGGGAGGTCGAGCGCTCGCACGAGGAAGGCGGCCGATTCGGCCCGAGAGACACCGCGTTGGGGGCAGAAATCGTCGCGCCATGGCGGGTTACAGCCACGGGTGATGTTCTGTTCGCCAAGCCACGCCACGTCTTCATCGAACGTGGACCCGTTCCTCACGTCCCAGAACCCCGAAACGGGCCGCGACTCCTCGACCGGAGCGGGCGGCGTGGCGGGAGTGCGGACCTCGCCATTGCTGGGCAGGGCCGCGTCTTGATATTCGCTGCGAGCGTTCCAGAGCATCCAACCCATCCCAAGCTCGTCGGCGGCATCAATCTGGGCCCGCACCTCGGCCGCGCCGTAGCCGCCGAAATCTTGGAGCCACGGCCGCATCGTGGCGTCCGATCCGGCCCGCTCTAGCGCATTCGCCATCGAAGCGGAGATGACCCCGCCCGGGTTGGCGGCCGGCGAGTCAAAGCCGAACCAGCCTGCGCTCCAGTGGTTTGGGTAGACCATCGGCGACAAGACATCGGTGACGGACGCCATCGCTTCGAGGTTCTGGCCAATACCGCCATCACCATCGACGGAGGTAACGAAACCGAAGATGTCCGCGGCGAGGGCACACTCGCCGACCTCGGCTTGCAGATCGGCGATGAAGCTCGTGATGGTATCGCTGCGCGAGGTCTCGCTCGTTGGGTCGGCCTGGTCGAAGCGCAGGCTGTCGTTGAGGCCATCGGGGAAGCGGATGTAGTCGAGCTGCACTTCATCGACGCCCGCCGCACACGCCGCCAGCACCAACTCGTGCACATACCGACGGGCCACGGGGTCGCTCGGATCGAGGAACACCTGCCCGTTTCGGGTGAACGGACCACCAGTGCGCGTGTCGTACACGGCCGCGTCGGGAGCGACCGCGGCGAAGCGCGGATCTTGGAAGGCAACCACGCGAACAATCAGTGCGAGGTCGCGAGCATGGAGCTCGGCGGTGATGTCGGCCAGGTCCCATCGACCGGCCCCTGCGGGAGCCGGTGCGCTCCCCGACCAGACCGGCGAGACCGTGCCGGATTCGTCCTTCATATCGAGCATCACTGCGTTGAGCGCGGTGTTGTCGGCCAACGCCAGAAGCTCGTTCCAGCGCTCGGTGCCCGGCAGGTGACCGCCGACATGCAGCGCCCGCAGAACGGGAGAGCCGAGGGCGACTCGCAGTCGATCACCGGTCGCCGACCAAGCCGCGGTGACCGGCGTGGAACGAGCGTGGGACACGAGCACATCGCCCGGAACGACGTCTTCCACTTGGGCTCGACCGCCGGCGTCGGTGACGGCCGAATGGCCATCGATCTCCACCCGGGCGCCCGCCAGCGGCGTGCCTCCCGCGTCGGTCACGATGATGTTGAGGTCCGCCGTGGCCTGGGCTGCGGCGGGAGCGGTGACACCAACGACCAGAGACAGGGCGATCAGAGGAAGGAGTCGGCGGAGCACAATGCCTATGCGGGGGTGAACCCGAGAATTCGACCGAAGAACGCCAGCTCAGCTTCGAGTGCAGTGACGATGTTTTCGGCCTTACGAAACCCGTGTTGTTCCCCTTCGAAGAGGAGGTATTCAACCTCAACACCCTTCGCCCGCAGCGCGTCGACGATCATCTCCGACTGGTTGGGCGGAACAATCTCGTCTTCATCACCTTGCAGCACGATCATCGGTGCGTCGAGCTTGTCGACATGATGGATGGGCGAGCGTTCGAGATAGATGTGGCGCGCTTCGGGGTACGGGCCAACGAGGGAGTCGAGATAGCGTGCTTCAAACTTGTGGGTGTCGGTCGCCAATGCCTCGAGGTCGGCCACGCCGTAGCGACTTGCGCCCGCGGCGAAGACATCGTGAAAGGCGAGCGCGGCCAACACCGTGAAGCCGCCGGCACTTCCGCCTCGGATCATGAGGCGACCGGGATCGACGTCGCCTCGACCGGCGAGATACGACGCCGCGGCGACCGCGTCTTCGACATCGGCGATCCCCCACTGCCCGTCGAGGGCCTGTCGATAGGACCGGCCGTAGCCCGTGGAGCCGCGATAGTCGACATCGACCACCGCCACCCCGCGGGAAGTCCAGTAGAGAATTCCGGTCTGCATCTGCCGCCGCGCCTGGGCGGTCGGGCCGCCATGGGCAAGCACAAGAAGCGGGGGCTGCTCGCCGTCGAGCCCGACGTGCTGCGGATTGGTGGGCGGGTAGAACAGGCCATGCGCCGTCGGGCCACCCGAAGATCCGGGCGGGCCGGAGGGGAACGAGATCCACTCGGGCTCAACAAGAAAGCCGCGGTCGAACGCGAGCGGTCGGGCCGGACGCACCACGCGACGGCGCGGCACACCGCCGGTGACCGTGAGCTCGATCACCTCGGCGTCGTGGTCGTAGCCGGCGCCGACGGCAAGGAGACCGTCGCCATGAGCGGACAGGCCGGTGATGCTGGTGTCGATAGTTGAAGAGGTTCGACCGTCGACAATGAGTTCGTCGCCCGTCGGCATTCCGGCGACGGCAATCGTCGCTCCCCCGCCGTCAGAGGTGCCAATAACCCCCCACCGCTGCATACCAAAGACCCACGGCGGAGTCGCGATCTCGAAGAAACCGCCGACAACCGTGTCGAGCTCGCCCGATTCGAGGTCAACCGAGTAGAGGTTCCACCACTCATCCCGATCAGCCACGACCAATAGCCGCTCGCCATCAAAGCCGGGCTCGCAGTAGGCGACATCGCCCTCAAGAAACAGGCGTTGATCGCCGGCGCGGCCGGCGGCGAACGCAACGCAGTGCAGGCGAGTGCGGGTCCACGGCATCTCCGGGTGGTTCCACGAAACGAAGGTGAGGAGATCGCGTTGAGTCGAGAGGCGCGGCGATGAAACGAAGTCGGCTCCGTCGTAGAGCACCTCGACCGCCATCGATTCGTCGGTGGCAATCGCGACGATCTCGTTCGACGGTTCGCCGGTGGCGCCATGGTGTTCTCGCACACAAACGATGAACTTGCCGTCGGCCGTGACCACACCGTCGGCGTAGCGATCACCAGCCGGGCGTTCGGGTTCGGCGGTGATAAAGGTTGTGACCCCCTGATCGGTGCGCCGCAAGCGCTGGTCGCCATAGTCGACCCAGAAGAGCGCGTCGCCGAACACCCACCAGCTCGCGCCGCCGTACTCGTGGACGCGGGTGCGCACGTTGGCGTCGGGCGGCGTGACCTCGACCGCTTCGTCGTCGGCCCGACCTCGCCGCATGACCGCGGCACGACCACCCTCAGAGGGGCGCGACTCGGACCACCAATCGGCCTCGGGCTGACGGGAGACTTCGCCGATGCCGACGGCACCTTCGACGAGCGATGTTGCGGTGATCGGTGACGGCCACGCGCCGTAGGGGGTGGCCGTCGGTGTGGTCATCGTTGCCTCAGGCGAGGAAGTCGGCGATGCGGCTGACGCCTTCACCGAGGTCGTCGTCGCCGAGGGCGAAGGAGAGACGAGCGCCGCCCTCAACGCCGAAGGCTTCGCCGGGCACGATCGCTACCTTGGCCTGTTCGAGGAGCACATCGGCGAGCTGCAATGTGGTGTCGACCTGCACGCCCCCATATTTGCGGCCAAGCACGCCGGAGAGATCCGGGTAGGCGTAGAACGCACCCTGGGGCTCAGGGCAAACAACCCCTTCGATGGCGCTGAGCATGCCGTGCATCGTCTTGCGGCGGCGATCGAAGGCCGCACGCATCTCGACAACCGCGTCGAGCGGGCCGGACACGGCGGCGAGCGCCGCGACCTGGGCAACGTTGCAGACATTGCTGGTGGAGTGGGACTGCAGGTTTTGCGCGGCTTTGATGAGATCGGACGGGCCGATCATCCAGCCAACGCGCCAGCCGGTCATCGCGTAGGTCTTGGCCACGCCATTCAGGACAACACACTTGTCCTTGATTGCCGGGACGACCACAGGCAACGAGTGGAACTTGTTGTCGCCATAGACGAGGTGTTCGTAGATCTCGTCGGTGATCACCCAGATTCCGTGCTCAACCGCCCAGTTGCCAATGGCTTCGATCTCGTCGCGTGAGTACACGGCGCCCGTGGGGTTGGACGGCGAGACGAATACGAGCGCCTTGGTCTTTTCGGTGCGAGCGGCCTCAAGCTGTTCGACCGTGGCGTGAAATCCGTTGAGTGCAGTGGTGAGAACCGGAACAGTGACACCGCCGGCGAGCGCAATTGGCTCCGGGTAGGTGGTCCAGTACGGCGCGGGCAGGAGTACCTCGTCGCCTGGGTTCAGCAGCGCTTCGAAGGTGTTGTACACCGCGTGCTTGCCACCGTTGGTGACCAAAATGTCGGCCGGCTCGCAGATAAAGCCACTGTCGCGGAGGGTCTTGGTGACCAGTGCTTCTTTGAGCGCCGGGAGTCCGCCGACGGCGGAGTACTTGTGATTCACCGGCTCGCGGCAGGCCCCGACGGCCGCCTCAACGATGTGTTGCGGCGTCGCGAAGTCGGGTTCGCCCGCTCCAAAACCGATCACGTTTTCACCGGCGGCCTTGAGCGCCTTCGCCTTGTTGGAAACGGCGAGGGTGGCGGAGGGCGCGATGGCCCCGACACGACGGGAAATACGTTCGCTACTCATATTCGCAGACTACGGAAATTCATGAACGAAAGCGCGACAGTTTCAGCCAATTCCTGCCACCATGACTGGCGTGACAACACCTGCAATCACTATCCCTTCTGATCTTCTCCCCGCCGACGGACGTTTCGGCAGCGGACCCACCAAGGTCCGTCCCGAGATCGTGCAGTCGTTGGCGGATCACGCGACTGACTTTCTCGGCACCTCGCACCGCCAGCTCACCGTACAGATGGTGGTTGCCGAGCTTCGCAACGGCCTCGCGGAGCTGCTCCGGGCGCCCGATGGTTATGAGATCATCCTCGGCAACGGCGGATCCACGGTCTTCTGGGATGCGGCGATCTTCGGGCTCATCGAAGCGCGCAGCCATCACCTGAGCTTCGGCGAGTTTGGCGGTAAGTTCGCGAGCGGTGTTGCCGCGGCGCCCCACCTCAGTGATCCGTCGGTGGCCAAGTCCGATCCCGGCACCCATCCTGCCCTTGAGGCCGTCGATGGAGTCGATGCTTACTGCTACACGCACAACGAGACATCGACCGGCGTGATGATGAACCCCACGAGGGTCGGCGGCAACGGCGAACTCATGCTGGTGGACGCAACCTCCGGTGCCGGCGGCTTGCACTTCGACGCGTCGGCCACTGACGTCTACTACTTCGCCCCGCAGAAGGCGCTCGCGGCCGACGGTGGTCTCTGGATCGCTATGGTTTCACCGGCCGCGGTCGAACGAATCGAACGCCTCGCAGCCTCGGATCGCTGGATCCCGTCATCGCTCGACCTCAAGATCGCGCTCGACAACAGCCGCAAGGACCAGACCTACAACACCCCGGCCCTCGCCACTGTGTGGCTCACCGCCAAGACCGTCGGCTGGTTCAACGACAACGGCGGCCTCTCGTGGTCCGCCGGTCGCTCTGCGGAGTCGGCGGAGATCCTCTACGGATGGGCCGACGCGAGCGACGCGGCCTCACCCTTCGTGCAGATTCAAGAGCAGCGCAGCAAGGTCGTCGCCACGATCGACTTCGACGAGGCCATCGATGCCGACGTGCTGTGCGACGTCCTTCGGGCCAACGGCATTCTCGACACCAATGGCTATCGCAAGCTCGGTCGCAATCAGCTCCGCATCGGCATGTTCCCGGCAATCGAGCCGAGCGACATCGAAGCACTCACCAAGTGCCTCGACTTCACCGTCTCCCAACTTTCATAACCCCCCTCTTTTCTGAAGCCGGCGTCGCGCTATGCGCGACTCACCCTTCAGAGATTGAGGGGGTTAAGGGGTGATGCCGATCCGAGCCACTGGGGCGGCGGCATAGGCACGCCGACGCGCGCTCAGCTCCAAACCGTCGATCACGGCGTTTCGCAGGTCGCGCGGGTCGATGAGCTCATCGAATCCGAGGCCGGCGGCGGAGCGATAGCTGGATTCGAGCTCGGACTGTCGTAGCGCCTCGCGTGTCTCGTCATCTGCGCCCACAGCATTTCCTGCGCCCTGCGCACCCATGGCACCCATCGTTGCGCCGGGGAAGGCATAGGACAGCGTCTGCTCGTCGTAGCCATTCATCGCCATGACACAACTGCCAAATCCATACGCCTTACGCATCGTCACTTGGATCTTGACGGTCTGAGCCCGAGTCTGGGCGGTGAACATGCGGGCGCCGGCGCGCAGGATTCCTGCCCGTTCGGAGGCACTGCCGGCAAGCACACCGGGGTTGTCGGTCATGAACACCAAAGGCAGGTGAAAGCTGTCGCAGACCTGCACGAAGTGGGCCGCCTTGTCGGCCGCATCAACATCGATCGAACCGGCGATCACCGCGGGCTGGTTGGCGACTATGCCGACCGCATGTCCGGCGATGCGAGCGAGCGCACACACGATCGATGGGCCGAAGTCTGGTTGAACCTGGAAGAAGCCGCCACCGTCGACCACCCGGCTCACGGCATGGCGCATGTCGTAACCCTTGTTGCCATCGCGAGGCACAACGTCGAGTAGGTCGTCGAGTCGGCGTCGCTCAAGATCGCCGGTGTCACTCCAGGGCGGCCGTTCCCATGCGGACGAGCCGAAGAACGAGAGATACGTGCGAATGTCGGCGAGCAGCGACACATCATCGGCGGCCACGTTGTGCACGACCCCGGCGGCGACTGCGACCGATGGACCGCCGAGATCCTGCTTGGAGATGTCCTCGCCGAGCGAGGCCAATACAACCGGTGGTCCGGCCGTGAAGATCGCGGCGTCGCCGGTCATGACCGACCAGTCGCAGAGCGGCGCAGTGATCGCACCGTGACCGGCCGACGAACCCATGACGCCGCAGATCATCGGCACGAGGCCTGACAACCGACCTTGTGCCTGCAGGTCGCCGGGACCGCCACCGCCGGGATCTCCTGGCATTGGGGGCCGATGGCCGGCGCCTTCCAGGAGCATGATGAGCGGCACCCGCTCGCGTTTCGCGATGTCGGCGATGCGCCAACGTTTCCGACTCGCGGCGGGACCAATCGATCCGCCCAGCGTGGTGAAGTCTTCCGCTCCAACGGCGACCGGTCGTCCATCGATCTTGCCGATTCCGGCGACGAGCGCGTCGGCCGGTGCGCTCCCACCAGCGAGCGTGCCGATCTCCGCGAACGAGCCGGCGTCGAGCAGCCGGTCGAGGCGCGTTCGAGCGTTGAGCCGTCCGCGGTCGGCTCGCTTCGCAAGCTTCTCGGGCCCGCCCATCGAGTGCGCGGTGTTTCGTCGCGATTCGAGGTCGGCGAGTGTCTCGCCCCAGTCATGCCCATCGGTCATCCGACGGACATTACTGGTCGATCACAGAATCGTGAGAACCGCCGCGTTCCAGCAAACAACAGCGAGGTACCACCCCGTTGTTCCGGCGAGCGCAAACTCCGATAGGCGTGAGCCCTCGACTCGGGTGAGCAAGGCGGCAATAAGCGCCAGCAGGGCCCCTTTGAGCAGGGCGACTTCCCCGATGTTTTCGACAAAGGGCTGGACGAAGGGATTGCGCTCGGATCCACCGCGGTCGAGGACCATCGCCGTGGTGATGAGATCGAAGATGTTAAGCACGACGAGCGCGAGAAACAGTGTCCAGCGAGTATCTCGGGCGAGGACGCGACCGACGAGCGGTTCAGGATCCGACGCGATCGTCGACTCCATATTCATCCTTTCCACTCCGTTCGCCACTGCGGCAATCTAACTCACGACCAACTCTTGTCAACACGCGCTGTGGGCAAATCAACCGCCGAAAGTGATCAGATCTTGTGAGTGCCGACGGTCCAATCGATCAGCGAGGCCATCGTTGATGCCAAAGCGGTGCGCTCAACACCCCATGATTCAAAGCCTGTTCGGTGGGCGCTGACATGGGCAAGCATTGTCGTGAGAACACCCGCCGCTGCGCCTGCGTCGATGCCGGGGGCGAGTCGCCCCGCCGCCGCGGCCTGATCAGCCAACTCGCGCAGGGAAAGAAAGACACCGTTGAGGAGCTGAATCCGAAGCTCGCGAAAGCGTTCATCACCCTCGGTCGTCGCGAGATCGATCACTCGGAGAATGGCCTGGTGGGCGTCGAAGAACTCGAGAAAACCGTCGGCCAGCCCGGCCGCAGCCGCCGGCGCGGCCCAATCAGGGTCCGTGACGAGGGCGCTCAGCTCCTGGCTCCCCACCTCGACCATCTCCTCAACCAGGCTCAAGACTGCGCTCTCCACATCGCCGAAGTATTGGTAGAAGGTGGCGGGCGAAGTGCCGGCCCGACGGCTGATGTCGACCACCTTCACGTCGTGCAGCGACGAAGTATCGAGAAGAGCGCGAGTCTCGTCGAGAAGTTTTTGCCGGGTCGCCCGTCCTCGTCGCCCGGGGACGCGACCATCCGCGGCACGGGGTGACTCCGCCGGTGCGATTCGGGCATCCATAGCGGGGACCTTAGTGGTCAACCCTGCGCCGGCAGTCAGCCGGGCGGAGCGAACTCCGAGCGAAGAGCGGCGCCATGGGCGTCGCGCGGAGACGCCGCGACGGGCACCGGACGGTGCCAGGGATCGGCGACCTCGTGCCAGTCGTCGCCGAGCGCAAGCTGCCACGCGGATCCTGCCCGCCGCACGGCCGCGGGTAAGGCCAGGGGACGGGCCGCCCACGATGCCGCGCGGCTGAGCGGCACCTCCACCACCGATGCTCGATCGCTCCCGAGCATCTCGGCCGCGATGGCCGCGCCGACGATCCCCGCGATCGGATCAGCCGCCGCATCGGCGACGAACCCCGGAGCAGAATCATTTGTCGACGGCACAAACAGCCCGCCGTCGACCGCGGCATCGTCGCCAAATCCGACGCGATCGGCATCGGCGCCGCGTCGACCGTGGCCAGTGATGGACAACCAACTGACACCCCGCGCGGCCAGAGCCGCGGGGTCGACGCCGATCGCGTCCATGGCCCGGGGCCGCGACGCCTCAATCACGAGGTCAGACGCGCTCATGAGGCGCCGCAGAAACCGTTGATCCTCGCGATCAGAGAAGTCGATTTCAACACACTCCTTGCCGGAATTGAGCAGATCAAAGAACTCGATCGTTCCGCCTCGGGCACCGTCGGATCGACGGCGGCCCTCCACTTTGATCACACGAGCGCCAGCGGCCACGAGCAGGCTCGCGGCGAGGGGCCCAGCCCATAAGGCGCTCAAGTCAACCACAAGGGGGCGAGCAGTCGGCGTGCGCGGTCCACCCCGTTCGAGTTCGCTGGCGGGTGCGATTGGCGGCGCCGAATTCTGGGCCACGCCGATCGGAATTCCGAGCAACGCGGCCTGGTCTCGGACCTGCACTGATGACATCCGTCTCAAAGCAGCTTCGACCGCGGGCCAGTCGGCGCTCGAGAGCGACGCACTCACGAGGGCGGGCAGTGATGCAACGTCTTCGGGGCGAGACAGATTCAGCGCCACCCATCCGTCGGCAACTTCGACGAACCGACAAGAACCGCCGACCGACGTGGCGCCATTACGCGTCATCCCGGTGAATGCGGCCCGTTCGCCCAGCAACGCCGGTCCGTCAACGACAACGGCGTTGCCCCAACGACCCGTCTCGCTCGCGAGATCCTTCGCCGCCGCATCCATCGCGCTCGCGACCCAAGCGGGCGCGGCCGAAGGCGGGCCGTCCGCCGGGCCGGTGAGCAACATCGCACCGCTCGCGGCCCAAGCTGCGAGTACCGCCTCATTGCCGTGCATCACTACCGAAACTATCGCGCCTGGTCCGCCTGGGGTCCTGGTTGGCTCGCGAGTGCGACAAGACCCCATACTGGGGGCTGCTGGCGCGTAAGTGCGCCGCCGAGATCCACCAGGAGAAGAACATGGCCGAACTGAAGCCGGGCGCCCGTTTCCAGAGCACCGTGTGCACCACAGAGGTCATCGTGGTGAAGGGGGCAGGCGAGGCCGACCTGACCTGCGGCGGCGCGCCGATGGTACCTGCCGGCACTGGCGAGGTCGCCGGCGCCCCGGCCGAGAACGCAGCCGAGGGCACACTTCTCGGCAAGCGCTACAGCGACGAGGCCGAAACCATTGAGATGCTTGCCACAAAGGCCGGCGATGGGTCGATGGCCGTTGGCGGCGCTCCCCTCGCCGTTGCCCAGGCGAAGACGCTTCCCGCGTCCGACTGACCCCATCGCCTCTTCCGGAATCGCACTATGAATCTGATGATGCTGCTCGAGATGGCGGCGAGCGGTCTTGAAGACCGCGTCGCGGTTGGCTCAATCGAAGGCGGGCTGACCTACCGCCAACTCTTCGACCAGGCTGGCGAAGCGGCCGCTCGCTTTCGGGCCGACGCCGGCGACAAGGTCGTACTCTGCGACGAATCGAGCCCCGCGGTCCCCGTGGCGCTCTTTGGCGCCGCGTGGGCCGGAATGCCTTACGTCCCGCTGAACTATCGACTCCCCGACGACGACCTCACGTCGCTCGCCGAACGCAGCGCACCAGCCGTCGCAATCAGCGACGCCGCCGGAGTAGCGCGCATCGGCCATCTCAAGGGTGTCACCGCTATCGCACGCGATGAGTTCGTGGCGAACCGTTGTGGCGGCGCGCCACTCCCCCAGCCCGGCGATTGGTCAACGGACCCCGAAGAAATCGCGGTGCTGCTCTTCACAAGCGGCACGACAGGCGCACCGAAATCGGCCGTGCTCCGACACAAACACCTCGTGTCGTACATCCTTGGATCCGTCGAATTCATGGGCGCCGGTGCCGACGAAGCCACCATCGTGAGCGTGCCTCCGTATCACGTTGCCGGAGTGTCAGCGATGCTGTCGTCGGTCTATGCCGGACGCCGAATAGTCCAGCTTCCGAAGTTCGACGCCGACGACTGGATCGATACGGTGGAGCGCGAGGGCATCACCCACGCCATGGTTGTCCCGACCATGCTTGCTCGGATTGTCGAAGCCCTCGACGCTCGAGGCGGCGAACCCATGTTGGGCGTCCGGGCCCTCTCGTACGGTGGCGGCAAAATGCCCGAACCCGTCATTCGTAGGGCGCTCGATCTCTTCCCGATCACCAACTTCGTGAACGCCTATGGCCTCACGGAAACCAGCTCCACCATTGCGCTGCTCGGCCCCGACGATCATCGCATTGCGCAGTACAGCGAAGACGAAACCGAACGGGCCCGCCTGAAATCGGCCGGCCGACCGCTGCCGGGGGTCGAGGTGTCGATCCGCGACGAAGAGTTCAACGAACTTCCGGCCGGCGGAGTTGGCGAGATCTATGTCCGCGGCGAGCAGGTGGCCGGCGAATACCTCGAGAAGGGCTCCCTCCTCGACGAGGGCGGCTGGTTCCCCACACGAGACGGCGGCTTTATCGACGAGGGCGGCTACCTGTTCATCCAGGGCCGCAACGACGACGTCATCATTCGCGGCGGGGAGAACCTGTCGCCCGGCGAGATCGAAGATGTGCTCCTCACCGATGTGCGGGTGAAGGAAGCGGCCGCCATTGGTGTTCCCGACACCGAATGGGGCGAGAAGGTCGTGGCCGTCGTGGTGCGGGCCGACGATGCCTGCGGCGAAGAGGAACTTCAAGACCTCGTCCGTTCGCGTCTGCGATCCAGCCGCGTGCCGACCCACATCGTGTTCGTCGACGAGCTGCCATACAACGACACCGGCAAACTGCTCCGTCGAGTGTTGCGCGAGAATTACGCCCACCTCGGCGACGACCAGAGCGACTGACCCATGGACATCGCGCGCTGGTCGGCCGAAGAGGCTCGGTCAGCGATCGCGGGCGCTCACCTCGACCGACAACTCGGCGTGCCGTATGGCGTACCCGCGCTTGTTGTTGCGCTTCGCGATGCTGACGACGGCGCCGACATCGCCGAGGCGGTGCAGAACCTTCCGGTCATCGCGATCGCTACGGGAGGTGACCCCGCGGCCGCGTGGGACCTCGCCCTCAACGACCATGAGTCCGTCGCCGAAGGAATCCTGCACGCGCCCCGAGCCGCAACGATTGCCGCCCAAACGCTGCGCCGCACCGCGCGTCTGTCCCCGGCCGACGGACTCCTCGTTGAGTCCCTTGCCTACGCAACGTTGCAGACCGGCCCCGAGTTCGCCGACTGGTTAGCCAGCCAGGGTCACCGCACCCGCACAGACCAATCAGCGCGGGTCAATGTTGAGATCGAGGCCGATGGCACGGCCGCGATCACGCTGACCCGAGGCCGCCTGCGAAACCTTCTCGACGCGCAGATGCGAGACGAACTGGTCGACGCCTTTCGGGCGCTCTCGATCAATCACCAGGGTCCGATTCAGATCACTGGAGAAGGCCCCGGTTTTTGCGCGGGAGGAGACCCCGCCGAATTCGGCACGGTCAGCGATCCAGTCACCGCTCACCTCATCCGATCGAACGCCAACGTCGCCCCGTGGGTCATGTCAGTCGCGGCGCGAACCGAAGCCATCGTCCACGGACCGTGTGTTGGTGCCGGTGTGGAACTCGCGGCGTTCTGTCGACGGGTCGTCGCCCGCTCCGACGCCCGATTTCGTTTGCCCGAGACCCAAATGGGACTGATTCCGGGGGCGGGCGGCACCGTGAGCATCCCCCGCCGCATCGGGCGCCAGCAAACCCTCGAGTGGCTATTGACCGGAGCCGAGATCGACGCGATGCAGGCGATGGCATGGGGTCTCGTCGACGAGATCATCGAATAACGAAGTGGGTCCAATGGCCCATCAATGTGGAACCAAGGCTGGCCGATCAAGGAAGTGAGTCCAAATTCGCGCTGAAAGCCGTTGTCCATGCAGACCATCGCCACCATCCATACCCGGATACTCAACCGCGCCAAAAACGATCGTGGCGTCAGCCTCGTGGAGTATGCACTCCTGATTGCCCTGCTGGCAATGGTCTGCATTGCCGCCGTGAGCGCCCTCGGCGAAACGACGTCTCAGTCGTTCTCCGAAGCCGTCTCTGAGCTGAGCTAACGCCGCCTACTTTCGGGCGAAGCTGTTCCGGAGGTTGGAATCGGCAAAGTCGGCGGGCACTTGCCCTGACGTCGCGTAGAGGTAGAGCGCAGTTTGGAATATTGCGCTCATCGCCGTGATCGCTGAGAAAGCAACGGCGACATAGATGACCGCGATGATCACACCCACGATGAGGAGTGGTCCGCCGATGGAGCCGGTGACGGCCACAACTACTATCGCGGGTATCGCTGCGACCACGCCGAGGATGCCGAAGCCCACTCGAGCGGCGAGGTTCTCACCCCACGTGTCTCGTAGCAGCGATCCGGACTTCTTCAGAGACTCGATCGCGCCGAGGTCGTCGATCATGATCGCCGGAATCGTGAGGAAACTGGCGAGCTCCCAGGCAAATCCGCCAATGGCCGAGACGATGTTGCCGAGAAAACCGGCCCGCTCTCGCAGGGCCCGCAGGATCATTCCGACAGTGGCAGTGAGAAGTGCCCAGGGCACCAGACCACTGATCCGAGACATCGCTCGCCGCATCGATGAGCTCACCGTGGGGTCGCCACCGGAAAGCCGCTCGTGGGCGCCCGCGACCAGTGCGCCGGTAAAGAAGACCGTGACGATCGACAGCACCATTGTTGCGAGAAAGCCGAGAACGTAGACGGCGGGGCTGACACTTTCGTTCGTCCCGGTGTCGGACAGAACGAACATCGGCACGACGAAGACGGCGGCCACGACAATCCACGAGATGACCGACAGGACCGGCAAGAGCATGAGCTCGCGGTCCTTCTGCAGGACTCGCCAAGAGACCTTCGCCAAATTCCAAGTATTTGCCAGTTTGCCCATCAGACGAGCGTAGCCCGCAGGCCAAACGACGCCTGGGTTAGCGAGGTTCTCTGGGAAGACCGAGCACTCGTTCACCGATCACGTTGCGCTGTATCTGATTGGATCCGCCATAGATCGTGTGGGACCGGCTGTACAGGAAGGTGCGCTGATCCTTGTCCACCACATAGCTGGGATGTTCGCCGCCGCCCAAGATCTCATGACCGGCATGGGCCGTGTCGTCGCCGACCATCGCCGCCGCGCCCTTGACGAGCATCAACAGTTCGCCCATACGACGGTGCCAGCCCGCCCAGAAAAGCTTGCCGATCGACATTTCGGGACCGGGCACTCCGTCGCTGGTGAGCGCCGTCAACATGCGGAGCTGGTTGTAGCGCAGGATCTCCAGCCGGATGTAGCTCTCCATGAGCTCTTGGCGAATCACTGGATCGGCCCAACGTCCGCTCGACTTGGCGATCTCGATCATGGCGTCGAATTCCTGACGGAACGACACCTGCTGGCCAAGGGTGGAGGCACCTCGCTCGAACGCGAGGGTGCCCATGGCAACCTTCCAGCCGTTGCCGACCCCGCCGACCACGAGCGATTCTTCGGTAACGGCATCGGTGAAGAACGTTTCGTTGAATTCACTGCCGCCGGTAATCTGGACGATTGGCCGAATCTCGACACCGGGTTGGTTCATTGGCACGAGCAGGTAGCTGAGCCCGGCGTGACGCACCGAGCCGGCCTCGCTACGAGCGACCACGAACGCCCAATCGGCGTACTGCGCTAACGAGGTCCAGACCTTCTGACCGTTGACAACCCATTGTCCGTCGACCAACTCAGCCCGCGTCTTCACGTTGGCGAGATCGGAGCCCGCATCGGGTTCGGAGTAGCCCTGGCACCACATTTCTTCGCCGGACAGAATCTTCGGAACGAACCGCTGCTGCAGCGCCTCATCGCCAAAGGCCATGATCGTGGGACCGAGCAGAGTGGCCCCAACATTCGGAATCCGACCAGGAGCGCGTGACTCGACGTAGGTCTTAAAGAACACCACCTGCTCGGCCAGGGTGCAGCCCCGCCCGCCAATGTGTTCGGGGAAGTCAATGCCGAGCCAGCCGCCGGTGGCGAGCTCCTTTTCCCAGTCGAGCTGGACCTCCACCGGGACGTCTTCGTGACTGGTGAGGCCCTTCCCCCGCCACTTCGCGAACTCGCCCACCACGTGCTCTTCGAGCCAGGTGCGCACCTCGTCTTGGAATTCCTGCAGCGATGGGTCGAACCGAACGTCCATGACGACGAAGGGTAGCGAGGATCTGACGGTGTATCAGATTCGGGCGATGCGCTAGTTTCAGCAGCCATGAACTCGCCGATACCGACGATGACCGTTCCCGCCGCTCACGCGTTACTTACGGGCGAAGGCGGCTACTTCGAGACCATCCACGAGATGGTCGGTGATACCGAGATGCTGGTACTGAAGAACCGAACGAAGAACCTCCGAGAGATGCTTCTCGCCTCGGCCAACCATGGCGAAGGAGAGGCTCGTTACTACCTCTTCGACGATGACCGGGCCGCAACGTTCAACGAGAACATCGAACACGCGGCCGCGCTTGGTGCGGCCCTCCGCGAGCGTTATGGCATCGGTCCCGGTGACCGTGTCGCCATTCTCGGAGCGAACTCGCCCGAGTGGATCCAAACGTTTTGGGCCACCGTCTCGCAGGGCGCGATTGCCGTGGCCATGAATGGCTGGTGGACGGCCGACGAGATTCGTCATGGCCTCGAGCTCACCACCCCGAAGGTGCTGATCGCCGACCAGCGCCGACTCGAACGGCTCGACGGCGATCCCGGCATGCCCGTGATCGTGATGGAAGACGAGCTTGCCGACCTGATCGCGGCGGGCGCGGGCATCCCAATGAGCGATGTACCGATCGTCGAGGACGACCCGGCGGCGATTCTGTTCACGTCCGGCACCACTGGTCGACCCAAGGGTGCGATCACCACCCACCGCAACTTCCTCGCCTACGTGTCGTGTGCGTTCATCCTCGGCGCCCGAGACGCCGTGCGCTTCCCCGCGGGCGACAGTGCACCTGCTACAGCCGATCCGGCGCTGCGGCTCGCGGCATCGCCGTTGTTCCACATCTCCGGTCTCCATGCCTCGGCGATCACCGCAGTGGCCTCCGGCCTCGGATCACTGTGGACCACCGGTCGCTTCGACCCGGAAAAGGTGCTGCAGCTCACCGAGAAACACCGCATTACCGGCTGGGGCGGCGTCACAACCCAGATGTGGCGCATCATCGAACACCCCGAATTCGACCGCTACGACACGTCCTCGGTGCAATCGATCGGCGGCGGCGGATCCGTGTGGTCGCCCGAGTTGCAACGGGCCTGCCGCGCCGCGCTCCCCCACGCCGCCCAGGCGGTGGGTGTTGGTTACGGACTCACCGAATGCGCCGGACTCGCCACTCACGCGTCCGACGACATTCTGACGACGCACCCCGACTCGGTCGGATATCCGATTCCCACCGCCGACGTGAAGATCTACGACGACGACGATCAGCTGCTTCCCGACGGCGACATCGGCAACGTGTGTGTGCGCGGTCCAATGGTGATCCCGGGATATTGGGAGAACCCCGACGCAACCGCCGAAACAATCCGGCCGGGCGGATGGCTCCGCACGGGTGATTTCGGCCACATGCGCGACGGCCTACTCTTCCTCGCCAGCCGCCGCACCGACCTCATCATCCGCGGTGGCGAGAACATTTATCCCACCGAGATCGAGAACCGGCTCGACGAACATCCCGACGTGCTCGAAGTCGCGGTGATCGGCGTGGACCATCGCGAACTCGGCCAGGAGGTCAAGGCCGTCGTGGTACCCCGCGAGGGCACGTCGGTCGAAGCCCAGGAGCTGGGCGAATGGGTGGCTCAGAAACTGGCGAGCTTCAAGGTGCCCGCCCATTGGGAGATTCGCTCCGAGGCGTTGCCTCGTAATGCCAGCGGGAAGATTCTGAAGAATGTGGTCTCGGGCGATGCCGAGAACACCTTCATCGAGGACTAGTTATCCAAGTGCGGTGAGCGCCCACGGCTGGGTGCGTTCCCAGACCAACCCCACGTCGAGCAGAACCTGCTCGGCATGGTGCGGGGCCAAGACTTGAAGCCCAACCGGCAGACCGTCGCTCGCATTGCCAGCCGGTAAGGAGATCGCGGCGTTGCCGTAGATGTTCGACGGTGTCGTGAGGGCACCATTGTTTCCGCCGTTGGACTCACGACCACCAAACACTGTCGGGAGGTGCCCTTCGGCGCCGAACGCGGTGGACGGGTTGGTCGCGGCGAACACCAGGTCGACATCATCGAACATGGCGGCCATCGCCACGTTGAGCTCGATCCTCCGTGTCTCGGCCTTGACCATGGCCGCGAGGTCGACGCGTTGCTCGGCCTGTTCGATGCTGGCTCGCATCATTCCGGTGAGGTCACCGGCGCAGTCGGGCCAGCGGTCGCCCAGCTCCTTACGGAGACCAATACCGCCGGTGAGCCCCCAGGCGCCCATCACGTGGGGCAACCGCAGGTCGAGCTCCACTCGAGTGGCACCCATCGCCGCGATGAGTGCTTCGGCGGCCGCAATTACGATCTCTTCGGTTTCCGGCGCGACGACTGCGCACCCGAGATCAGCGACGATCGCGACTCGAAGGGAGGCGAGGTCGGCCACTGCCGCGCCAAGATTGGCTTCGAACCCCTCGACCCGAGGAAGGCTGAACGGATCGCGACGGTCGACACCGTTGGTGACATCAAGCCAACGGGCGCTGTCGCGGATGCTGCGGCTTACACAACCCTCGACAGCCGTGAGATTGCCGACCTGGGGCCCCTTGGGGACGCGTCCGTAGGTGGGCTTGAGCCCGACTAGGCCGCAGAAGCCGGCTGGGATCCGGATCGAGCCGCCGCCGTCGCTGGCGGTTGCCAGGGCGAACAGCCCGCCCGCAACACCCGCCGCGGACCCACCGGAGGAACCGCCGGGAGTGCGTTCGGTGTCCCAGGGATTGAGCGTGGCTCCGTGGAGCTTGGTGGTGGTCTGATTAACCCCGCCGAATTCGCTCGACGTGGTCTGCACGGCGGGGATCGCTCCACCGAGCCGGAGTCGCTCGACCGGGATCGAATCGTCGGTCGCCACCCGGTCCGCGAGCGCGACCGATGCCTCAGTGTCGGGCCAGCCCGCAACCGGGAGTAGTTCTTTCACTGCGAGCGGCACTCCGCCAAAGGGCCGCGAAACATCGGCTTGTTCGGCCGCGGCGAGAGCGGCGTCGGCATCGACATGGCAGACCGCGTTGCGCTCATCGGCTGCCACCGCGGCAAGCGTTGCCGCCATTTCTTCGCGGGGGGGTGGCGCTCGCCATTCCGAAAGGCTTCCACCAGCGACACCACGTCGCCCATCCACGGTTGATCCGTCATCTTGTCCCCCATGTGTGTTTCAACGTCGACTCGCACCCTACGATCTCGGCGTGCTCACCGACATCAGCCGCCGAGCGGCCCGCGACTTTGCCGACACTGCGGCCTATGTCGCCGACGCGGGATGGTCGATCTCCTACGCCGAACTCGACCTGGCGGCCGATGAGGTTGCGGCTGGTCTGACGGCCCGTGGCGTGCGTTCAGGGTCCGTCGTCGCTCTGGTCACTCCGTCGGTCCCCGACTACGTCGTGTTGTACCTCGCCCTCGCTCGGCTTGGGGCCGTAACCGCCGGACTCAACCCCAAGCTGAAGCAACGCGAGATCGCCGGCTGCCTCGCGGTGCTTGACCCGCTGCTCGTGATCGTCACGGATGACTTGTCTGATGCCGTCGACCGCGATCGGTTTCCCACCGAAACGCTCACGCCCGGCAAAGACCCCGTATCCGTGGCGGGCCAGTTTCGGGTGGTCGGCGCGGGGCCGGCGCCGACCCTGAGCGATGACCCCGATCGCCCCGTCTGCATCTGCTTCACCAGCGGCTCCACTGGTCTTCCCAAGGGCGCCTGGTACACCAACCGGCAGCTCCGTCGTATCGCCGAACTCGACACTGGTGGCGCGTGGGGCGGCGGTGGCCACGGCATCTCGTCCACCCAGTTCGCCCACGTCGGCTTCATGACCAAGATGCCGTGGATGCACGCAACGGGCCGCACCACCCATCTCCTTGAGCGCTGGTCGGCCGGCCCGGTGCTGCAGCTGATCGCCGAGCATCAGATGCCGGCGGTCACCGGGGTGGCTCCGCAGCTCGCACTCATGCTGCGGCACCCGCTGATCGACGAACTGGATTTCTCGGCCGTCAACGCCATCGTCGCCGGCGGCGCCGCATCTCCCCCCGCCCTCGTTCGCGAGTGTCGCGAGAAGTTCGGCGCCGGTTACTCCATCCGTTACTCCTCAACGGAGTCGGGCGGGATCGGCATCGGCACCGCCCTCGACGCCGACGACGAAGAGGCGTTCCACACGATCGGACGCCCTCGGCCGGGGGTGGAGGCATCGATCCGCGATGCCGATGGCAACCCGATGCCCATCGGTGACATCGGCGAACTGTGGCTGCGGTCCGATTGTGTGATGTCGGGCTACTGGAACGACCCCGAAACCACCGCCGACACCCTGGTCGACGGCTGGCTGCGTACGGGCGATCTCGCCCACCTCGACGGCGCCGGTTGTTACCGACTCGCGGGTCGGCTGAAAGAGATGTTCATCCGCGGCGGATACAACGTGTATCCGATGGAGGTCGAGAGTGTGCTCGTCGATCTCGAGACCGTCGCCGAGATCGTGCTCGTCCCTCGGCCCGACGATGTCATGGGCGAAATCGGGGTGGCCGTGGTCGTGCCCGCGGACCCAGCCGGGCCTCCGTCGCTCGAAGATCTCCGATCCTTCGGCGCCGATCTTCTCGCTCCGTACAAACTGCCGGAAGCCATCCGAATCGTTGACTCGCTCCCTCGGAACGCGAGCGACAAAGTGGACCGGCGAACCCTCGCGGCCCGCGAGCTTGGCGGCTAGCGGCGGCCCTTACGGCGCCCACGGCCGCGGCCGCCTTTCTGTTCTTTGCGCTCGCGCTCTTCTTCTCGGGCCCGCTGCGCGGCGAGTTCCGCGACAAGGGCCTTGTATCGATCCATTCGACGTGTGTCGACCTCACCGGATTCGACGGCAGCGGCAATGGCGCATCCCGGCTCGGACTCGTGGGCGCAATCACCGAATTTGCACTCTCCCGACAAGTCTTCGAGATCACCGAAGACGAGGTCGAGCGCGTCTTCGGCTTCCCAGAGACCCAGCGCTCGAATGCCGGGGGTGTCGAGCAGCAGGCCGGCGCCGTCGGGAAGGAGTACGAGTTCTCGAGCGGTTGTGGTGTGGCGACCCTTGGCGTCTGAGCTGCGAACTTCGCCAATCTCAAGCAGCTCGTGGCCCACCAACGCGTTGACGAGCGAAGATTTTCCAACGCCGCTCGCGCCAACCAGCGCCAATGTGCGACCGGGGCCTATCGCGGCGAGCAGCTCATCGAGCCCGGTGCCGTCCGAGATACTCGTGAGCAGGACGGGGACGTCGCGGGCAACCGACCGCACGATGCCCTCCGTCACGTCATCCATCTGATCGTCGGCCTTGGTGAGAATCACCATCGGCGAGGCCCGACTTTTGTAGGCCAGCACCAGAAGTCGCTCGAGGCGCCCGGGCGGCAGCGGTCGGTCGAGCCCGTGCACCACGGCCACCACATCGGCGTTGGCGGCGAGAACCTGTTCTAGGTCGCGCTCGGCCGGGTCGCGACGGCTCACGCTGGTCTGGCGGTCGAGGACTTCGGTGATCACCATTCCGAGTCCGTCTTCGTCGGCGATCATCACCCAGTCACCGGTGACGGGCGCGATCTCGTCCTGGGCACGCTGCGAGTCGGACAAGACGCGCACGCGTCCTTCCGCACTCACCACATCACATTCGCCGCGGTCGACCCGTACGACTCGGGCGAGCACACCTTCCGGCAGAGTGGCGGTTGCGGCGGGGCCGGTGAGGCGGCCCCATGGGTCAAGAGAAGTGAGGTCGATACCGCAGTCTCGCGGATTTCTGGCCGATCGGGAACCAAACGAGGAAAGAGAGCGTTTCTGTAACTGAGGAACGCCGATCCCCCACTTGGTCCCGCTTGGCCAGGAAGATTGTACAGATGCCCGAAACCATGGTGATGCCCGAAGAAGAGACGTCGGGTGCCACGATGGCCGACCATCCGCGCTGGTATGGCGCGCTTGCGGGCGCTCTCGCCGCGGCGGTGGCCCTGATCTTTGGCGAAGTGGTCGAGAGCATTTCCGACACCATCCCGGGCTTGGTTCTGGGTATGGGCGAATGGATTCTCGACATCACACCGGGCGATGTCGCCGAACAGAGCATCGAGAATCTCGGCACCAGCGGCAAGTCATCGCTCATTCCGGGCATCACCGTCACCGCCCTCATTTTGGGTGCGGTACTCGGCGACTTCTCGAAACGCGTGTCGATGCGCATCGGCGTTATCGGCTTTGGCGTCTTTGGAGTGCTGGGCGGCTTCACTACCGCTCGCAATCCGCAGTCGCCGGCCCTCGCCAGCTGGTTCTGGGCGCTCGTCGCCGCGGGGCTCGGCGCGGGCACCCTCGTTCTTGTCCTCAGTCGCCTTCACCGACCCACCCGGTTGGCCACCACCTTCGAAGACCCACGAGACAAGCGGGCAACCCGGCGAGCGTTCCTCGGCTGGTCCGCTGGAGTGAGCGCGGTGGCGGTTGCGGGCGTTGGCATCGCTCGGGGGGCGGAAGGTGAGAGCGCGGCCGAGGCGGCACGCGGTGCGTTGGACTTCAGCGGCCTCACGGGCGAAGGCACAGGCACCTCCACAACCATCTCCCCGCTCGTCGACTCGATGACCCCCGGGTCGTTCGACAACATCCCCGGCATTGGCACCTACATCACACCGAACAACACCTTCTACCGAATCGACACGGCGCTCTCAGTTCCCCAAGTCGACCCCGACAGCTGGTCGCTCTCGTTCACCGGCATGGTCGACAATCCCTACACGCTGACCTTCGACGAGATTCTCGACATGGAACCGGAGGAACACATCGTCACGCTTTCGTGTGTTTCCAACGAAGTCGGCGGCGGTCTCGTGGGTACCGCGAACTGGCTTGGTGTTCCAATCACCAAGCTGCTCGAGCGGGCCGGCGTGCAAGACGGCGCCACCCAGTTTGTTGGTCGTTCCGTCGATGACTGGACCGCCGGCTTCCCCACCGACCTCCTCGATGATGGCCGCACCGCCCTCCTTGCGGTCGGCATGAACGGCGAACCGCTGCCGATCATCCACGGCTTCCCCGCCCGCCTCGTTGTCGGCGGCATCTACGGCTACGTGTCGGCCGTGAAATGGATCGAGGAGATCCACCTCACCACCTTGGAAGACTTCAACGGCTACTGGATCACCCGCGGCTGGTCCAAGGACGGTCCGATGAAGACGATGTCACGCATCGACGTGCCGCAACATCGCTCCACCATCAACGCGGGCCTCACCGCAATCGCCGGCATCGCGTGGTCCCCGCCGCGCGGCATTCAGGCCGTCGAGATCTCGATCAATGAGAACGACGACTGGAACGAGTGCGAGATCGCGGCGCCGGGCAGCGACGAAACTTGGGTCCAATGGAAGACCGACTGGGAAGCTCCCCCCGGCGATCACATCTTGCGAGTGCGTGCCGTCGACGGAGCCGGCGAACTGCAGCCCCTCGGCCCGAAGGCCGTGGCCCCCGACGGCGCCGAGGGCTGGCACGCCATCCGAGTGACGGTTGCGTAACGGCTATTCGCGCTTCGGAATGATGTCGCCGGTCCCGAACCGGAGTCGGTAGGCGCCCACCAGCAGCAAGACCGCAGCCGGTGTCACAAAGACAACGAGCACCAACGACAAGCGGTCGGCAGCGGCGGAGCTGCATGCGTCCGTGGGCGGGTGCGACCACACGTTGCCACACGGTTCGAGGTCTCTCCACAGGTCGGACAACGTCAGCGACCAACCCATGGCGAGCAGCACGGACGCGGCGAGGCACATGCCGGCACCGGCGGCGCGCCTCCAGGTTACGACCCGCCGAGAGGGGCGCCGAGGAATAAGTAGGCCGCCATCCGGCAGCAGCGCTGGCTCCACCGAACTAGCCCTGCATCTTTTCGAGCATTTGGCCCATCTGCTCGTGCACCTTGTTGACCGCCCGCAACGGGCGGATCATCACCTTGAACTCGACGATCTTGCCATCGTCGTCACACGTGATGATGTCGACGCCGTTCACCGAAACATCGCCCATCATGGTCTCGAATTCGAGAACCGCATGGTTCCCGTCGAGGACCTGCTTCACATATCTAAACGCGCTCTTCTTGTCACTTTCGCTACTCTCAGCCTCGGCCGATTCCGGTTCGTCGCCCGGGAAAACATTGCCCGCGGCGCCGAGGTAGAGCTTGGTCAGGTCTTTGCCTCGCTGGCCCGCAAACACCACCGGCGACCAGAACACACAGTCGTCGTGAAGGAGCTCATCAAGCCCGCCGGGAAACTGCCCCCGGAGGTTCGCGTGCCAGTTGTCGATAACGGTGGAGATCATGCTCGCATCCTGGCAGGCCCGACCCGCTCGCGTCGCCTTTGCTCCGGCTAGGTTTCCCCGATGAGCGAAGAACGCGAGATTCTCGACTACGGCACGTACGGCAGCGCCGTCCGAGAGTTGGCCACCGTTGTGGCCGACGACGGTTATCGCCCCGAGATCATTCTGGCGATCGCCCGCGGTGGCCTTTTTGTGGCCGGTTCGCTTGGCTACGCTCTCTCGGTCAAGAACATCTACGTGATGAACTGCGAGTACTACACCGGGGTCGATGAGCGACTCCCGGTGCCAGTCATGCTCCCGCCCTATGTCGATTTCGTCGACATGAAAGATGCCACAGTCCTGATCGCTGACGATGTGGCCGACACCGGCCACACGCTCAAGATGGTGCACGACTTCTGCAGCGATCGAGTGAAGGAAGTGCGCTCCGCCGTGCTCTACGAAAAGTCGCACTCACTCGTGAAGTGCGAGTACGTGTGGAAGCGCACCGACCAGTGGATCAACTTCCCCTGGTCCACAGAGCCCCCGGTGGTCAGCGCCGAAGATGCTCGCCACCGCGTGGCCGACGCGTAGCTCACACGTCATCCACGAAGGAGCGGCGCCCGGACACTGACCCCCGGAGCCCTCTGGAGGGGCATTGTCAGCCGAAGCCGAGCGCCGAAGTGTCGGCCTGCACCATGTAGCTCATGGCGCATCCGCCCACGGGATAGATCTCTTCATCGCGGATGTCGGCGCCGGCGGCCGCGAAGCCATCGTTGCCGTCCCAAAACTGGGCCTCGAGGATCTCGTGCAGCGGCTCGCCGTCGATCAGGATCTGCGGCAACAGCACGTCGCCCGGACCCCAGACTTCGAATCTCACGGCGATGAGGCCAATGCCGTCAACGTCATTCGTCGGCCAGCTATCCGCCAAGATCTTGCCCGGCGTGCCGGCGTTCTGTCCGTTTTGGAGATTGACAACTTCGATCACTTCGTCGCCCGTGAGATCAATCTCAATGAAGACCGTCGTGTGGTAGGGCGCTTCGAAGGAACCGGACAGCTGGTAGTGGTGCAGCACGACACAGCTATCCACCGGCGTCGCGGCCTCGGGCTCGGGCTCGGGCTCGGGTTCGGCTTCCGGTTCGTCGGACTCGGGTTCCGCTTCTGGTTCAGCTTCCGGCTCCGGCTCGGCCGCCGGGGACTCGTCGATAAGTTCGTCGACGACTTCGTCGATCGTGGCTTGATCTTCCTCAGAGTTATCGCCGCAGGCCGCGGCGATCAACGTGATTGCCGCGAGAACGGCCAACATTCGTTTCGTGATTCCCATGACGGGGACCTCCAGAGTGGGATTTCGGACCCTGACCGTCGTCGACAGCCGTCACCAGAGCGTCACCTGGACATCACCTGGACATCACCGAGGCGTGATTTATCGGAATTCTTCGAGGATTTCTTCCTGAAGACGTCCCAACACGTCCTCGCGGCGATCGCGAGGCAGGTTGAAGTCGGCAATGACCAATTCGTCGACACCGGCCTCTCGGTAGGCCGCGGCGGCCGTCCGGATCTCATCGCTCGATGCCCCCACGAGGCCGCCGTGGTTTCCGAGCCGCTCGCGCACCGTGTCGCGTTGGGCGTCTGAATCGCAGAACCTCGCCATCACCGCGATGGTGATTCGAATCTCGGCGGGGTCTCGACCGACTTCGTCGCACCAGCGCGTAATCACGTCACGTTTTGGACCCACCTCATGCGGCAGCGCCCACACGTTCCACTCGTCGGCGTAGCGGGCGACGGTACGAAGTGTTCGTCGCTCCCCCTTGCCGCCAATGAGCAGAGGGATCCGTCGGCCCGCTGCGCCGCTCGGCTCACATGTGGCGTTGTCGAGGGCGTAGTACTCCCCGGTGTGCGAGGTCCTCGGATGGTCCAGCAAGCTCCGGATCATTTGCGCAGATTCTTCGAGGCGATCGGATCGCTCACCGGCCGTACCGAGATCGAGTCCGTAGCGGGCGTGCTCGTTCTCCTGCCAACCCGCGCCCATCCCCACCACCATTCGACCGCCGGAGATCTCGTCGATCGTGCCGGCCATGTTCGCAACAATCGTCGGGTGGCGGTACAGATTGCCGCTCACCATCGCGCCAATCCGGACCCGAGGGACGAGCGCCGCGAGCGCCGCCTGTGTTGTCCACCCCTCAAGCCACGGCGCGAGTTCGGACTCGTCAGGGTCGCCCATCGCCACGTTGGTCATGAAGTGATCGGGCACCCAGATTCCATGCCACCCTTGCGCTTCCGCCCACTGGCAGCCGCGGAGAAGTTCGGTCCATGGCTGGGCGGTCGTCGGCCAGAAGCTGAAGTCCATCGCCGCACCGTAGTGGTTTCGTCAGAACGTGCTGACGTAGGTGGATGGCTCGGGCGCCTCGATAGGAGGCATCGCCGCATCCGATGCTGTCACCGGCACCGCATCGCTGCGCTTGCCGTGCCCGCCGCGCTCGCCAACACCTCGCGTGTAGTAGAGGCCCAGGACCCGGTCGATCGAATGGCGGTCAAGGGCGGGAGCAACACCTTCATAGGTGGCCAACGCCTTCACCAACTTGCAGACATCTGCGGGAAGATACGGGCGAAGATCGCCGCCTTCCTGGATGCACAACTTTCGGAGGTACGCGGCGCTCTCGCCGTCACACCCAACACCCATGGCGTGGGCAACGCGGGCCAGGATCCAGTCGAAGGCATCCTCGCCGATCGCGCCGATATAGATCTTCGACTGAATGCGACGGAAGAAGGCCTCGTCACCGAGATCGGACGGGTCAAGGTTGGTCGAGAGCACAACCTTCACGTCGAACGGCACTTCGAAGCTCACACCATAGTTGAGCGACAGATAATCGATCCGCCGGTCGAGCGGCACGATCCAGCGATTAAGCAGCTGATCCGGGGTGAGCACCTGACGTCCGAAGTCATCGATGATCATCACGCCGTTGTTCGCCTTCATCTGGAGGGGGGCCAGATAGACGCCGCTGGTGCGATCGAACGAGAGGTCGAGCATGGAACCAGTGAGCTCGCCGCCCACGACAACGCGGGGCCGATGACAGAGCACCCAACGGGGGTCGAGGTCTTCGGGTTGCTGGTCGGCGGGAACGTGCACGGTCGAGTCAAAGACGCTGATCACTTGACCGTCGACTTCCACGGACCTCGGGACAAATACCTGATCGGGCGAGATCCGCACGATCCGTTCCGCGATCGAGGTCTTTCCGGTGCCCGGCGGGCCATATAAGAACATGGCCCCGTTGGCGTTCAACGCAGGACCAAGATCATCGAGCAGTTCGTCGGCGATCACGAGGTCGGAGAACGCGGTCTTCAACGTCTCGCGATTGACATAAACCGAGAGTCGCTGAGACGCGACGATCTCGCGATAGAAGTCGAGGGAGACGGGGCAGGCTCCGGCGTAGCGTGACTGCGCCATCCGGTCGTTGGCGTGCGCCTGCCCAAGCCCGGTGAGCGCGAGGGTGTAATCGCGGCCCTCCATGCCCAGTACTTCGATCTCTTTCTTCTCGCGCAGCTCTTGGACGATCTTGTCGATCACGGTGGCATTCATCGCGAGGGCTTGCGAAAGGCCGGTGACGTTCGTCTTGCCTTCGAGTAGGCAGCGCCGGAGGACGAGATCGGCTGCGAGGGCATAGGGGACCCCGAGATCCTCGGGCGACTTTGGCGGTCGCAGCCTTTGCGCGTTCTCTATAGCTGACACAGCACATCCCCCAGGGCGCGAGGGCCCACGATTTCGTGTGTGTCCTGTCGGCGCCGATCCGTCGAGATTGACGGTTTCGGACTGGAGTCAGTCTCCGGCGTTCGACCGCTGAATCGCCCGTTCGTCGGTGCCGAGGTAGCTCGCAATCACGAGCGGATTATTCCGCACCTCGTTGGGCGCGCCTTCGGCGATAACTGAGCCCGCCTCGAGGCAATACACCCGATCGCTGATCGACATCACCAGAGGCATATCGTGCTCGATCACCACGACCGAAGCGTCGAGTTCCTGCTGGATCTTCTTGATAAGCGGGCCAAAGGCCTCGGTTTCACGCTGGGCGACGCCACCAGTGGGCTCGTCGAGCAACAGAACTCGCGCGTCGACCGCTAACAGGCTGCCGAGTTCGACGATGCGACGAGTACCCGTGGACAGTGCGCCAATCAACTGATCGGCGTACCGCCCAAGCCCGAGATAATCGATGATCTCGTCGGCTTCGGACTGCTTTTGGCGTTCGTGGCGGCCCGAAGGTGGAAGGCCCAGCATCGAGGGAAGAAGACGCGAGTGCTGACGAGCCTCCAGCGCAACCATCAACGATTCACGAACGGACAGGTCGGGGTAGAGCCGCGCGGCCTGGAATCCGCGGCCGAGGCCGAGACGATGCCGTTCGGGGGCGGACTTGCCGGAGACCTCAACACCCAAAACTTCAATCGAGCCCTCGGCCGGAACAAAGCCGCTCACGGCGTTGAGCAGTGTGGACTTTCCGGCGCCGTTGGTACCGATGAGCCCCACGAGCTCGCCCTGCGCCACATCGAACGAGACATTGTCGACGGCCACATTGCCGCCGAACGCGACTCGAGCGTCGCGAACCGAGAGCGCCGCACCAGAGTGGGCCGCCGCGGTTTGATCGCCGCGATCGCGCTTGGGGACAGCCTTCACAACAGACGCAGCGCCGGCCACGCTCTCCTCCGGCCAGCGGGCCTCGGCCCGCCGAATCAGCATGTCGCGGGAGGAGTAGACGATCTGCAGCAGGCCGCCGGGGAAGTACATCAGCAACACCAGCAGGCCAATGTTCGAGGTAAAGAGCTGCTGCAGGTTCTGGAGCTTGTCGGGGGTGACGAGGAATATCCCCTTCACCCACAAGGCACCCAGAATCGGGCCGGCGATCGTGCCGAGGCCGCCGATGATCGCGATGACAACCACTTCGACAGACTTGGCCGGCGAGAAGTTGCTCACATCGAGCGACGGTTGGACGGTGACAAAGAGCGCACCCGCAAGGGCCGAGATACCGCCCGACACGGCGAACGCCGAGAGCTTCGCTCGGGTCGGCGACACGGTGGAAGCCGCCGCCATCTCTTCGTTGTCTCGCACCGCGATCAGGGTGCGACCGATGCCTGTCGCTCGAATGCGGCTGACCAACCATGCGGTCAGCATCAGCACACCGAGGCAGAGGTAGTACTGGCGCTGACGCGACTCGTCAAAGTCGAAGCCGAAGACCTTCGGTGGTTGCACCGCACGAGCCGTGATGCCGCCGGTGAAGAAGTCCTGATGCAATAGCCATGTGGACGTGGCCACAGCAAACGCCAGCGTGGTGACGGCCAGGAAAAGGCCGCGCACGCGAAGCGCGGGAAGGCCTACGAGGATCGCCGCGAGGATGCCGAGGGTGACGGCAAGGATGACCGAGGCGAGCCACGGGAGTTCGATGGATGCATCGAAGAGATCGAACGGGATCGGAATGTCGTGACCCTTGGTGAAGGCCACGGTGGACATACCACCAACGCCGGCAAACGCGAACTGGCTGAGCGAAAGCTGGCCCGCCCACCCCGTGAGAACCGACAGCGACAACGCCACGATTGCCACGATGATGAGGTTGGTCCATTGGAAGAGCTCACTGCTGGCCGTGACGAAACGCGGAATGACCGCGAGCACGCCGAAGAGCGCGGCAAATCCCATGAAATTGAGATTGCGCACCCACCAAATCTTTTGGAGCCGCGTCGGTATGGGTCGACGATCGGGCGAAAGAGTCCAACCAATGTCTTCACGACCACTGCGCACGAACCAGAGCACCACCACCAAGACGGCGACGAAGAACCACACGTTAGTGATCGCAAGATCGACGGGGTTGCTGGCGACATTGGCCCGCACGAGCTTCTCGACCACGCCGACGCCCAGCCCCGCGAACAACACACCGGGGAGTGAACTCATTCGGGCCAGCAGTGACACCACCAGCACCTTCAAGAGCAGTTCTTCCACCAGGGCGTTGCCGGCCTGGTCAACGGCGGCCGACTGAATGTTGTCGAGCGGCGCCGTGAGGATGGCGGTAAACGCGGCATAACCGCCAGCAATCGTCCACACAATCGTGGAGACCCGTCGGGGCGATGTTCCGTAGACCCGAGCCGTGTCGGAGTTTGAGGCCGAGGCCCGCACCGCCAGCCCGAAACGAGTGCGGGTGAGAAAGAGACCAAGGGCGATAATGAGGAGCGGCACCATGATGAGCACGGTGAGTTCTCGGGCCCGCATCGTGATGTGGTCAGTGATCTCCCACTCGAACGTAAACGCCGTGGGGACCGTGCCTCCGCCGTTGATGTCGGGGATCCAGCCAACCCGCGCCAGGGTGAGAATCTGTCCGACCCCAATGGTGGCGATCAGCAAGACAAGGCGCGGCGAATGGAAGAGCCGACGCACAACGATGAGCTCGATCAACATCCCAATGAGAGCGCTGCCAACGACGGCAAGGAACAATGCCAGCCACCAGTTGATGCCATAGTTGACGATCAGCATCACGAAGATGGCGAGCCCAAAGACCCCCATCTCGCCGTGGGCAAAGTTCAAGACGCCGGTTGATCGATAGATCAGGACGAATCCGGCCGCGAGGGCGGCGTAGGTGAGGCCAGTAATCAGGCCAAAGAAGATGCTGCCCTGTGAGATCTCGATCCCGAGAAGTTCGATCATCCGCCTTCACCTCCGAGGAACACGGCGCGGGCGAGGTCATCTCGATCCAATAGTTCTTGGGCTGGCCCTTCGAAGCGCACTATCCCCTTTTCCATGAAGATCGCCCGGTCCGCAAAGGCGAGGGCAACGTTCAGAGACTGCTCAACGATGATCATTGTTTGGCCGTCAGCCTTAAGATTCTCGACCACCTCGAGCAGCTCCTGCACCACCACCGGGGCGAGGCCCAGGCTGAGCTCATCGATCAGCAACACTTCGGGCTGGTGCATAAGCGCCATGGCGAGGGCCAGCATCTGTTGCTGGCCACCCGACAGATCTCCGGCCTGCTCGTGGAGGCGTCCGGACAGGGCCGGGAACGCGGCGATGGCCCGGCCGATGCGTGCCTCGACTTCCGCGTCGTCGATTTTGCTTCCGAGGAGCGCGGCCTTGAGGTTCTCGCCGATCGTGAGCTGAGGGAATGTGCCGGAGCCGCCTCGGAGCTGGACAATGCCGGCCCGGAAGCGGGTTTCGGCTTCGGCGTAGGTGATGGTGCGGCCGTTGAGCCGAACCACACCGCGGTCCGGGATGCCGAGCCCAGAAATGGCTCGTAGCAGTGTCGACTTGCCAGCGCCGTTGGTACCCAGAAGCGCAACCACTTCGCCCTTCGCAACATCGATCTCAACATCAAACAGCACCTGAACGGGGCCATAGCTGAAGTCGAGGTTGCGGACCTGCAGGGCCGGAACGGGTTCGCCCGACGCGATCTTGCGCGCCTCCTCCTGCTCTTCCATGAGCTCCTCGACCGCCATCGAGATATCACGACGAATGTGGCCGGAGCCTCGCAGGATCAGCCATCCGCCGAGCAGACAAGCGGGCGGGGCGAGCACGAGCATCGCAGTGCGGTTGTTGAAGGCATCAGAGATTTGACCGGCGATCAATCCGCCGATGAAACCGCCCATCAAGAAGACGAACACCGGCAACATGGCAAACGCCTGAGCGCGAATGCGGTAGGGCGACACTGCCGCGATGATCGAAGGAGCGGCCACGAACGCCGCCGAGATCGCGGCCTGGGCGAGGGACATGCCGAGCACAAGAATCCACAGCGGTTTCATGGGCAGCGTGATGAGGTAGAGCACACCCGCGCTGGCGATCAGCATGCCGGTGATGCGCACCAGTGACTCGGGGTCCTGGCGGAATCGTCGATCGAAGACCTTGCCCGCATAGGGCAATACGAACAGCGACGGCACCCACGCGATGGACTCGACGATGCCCCGGTCGAGGGCATCGAGCCCGTACTTGTCTTCGAGCATCAGGTTGAATTGGCCCGGCACCGCAACCAGCGCGAAGCCGAGGACTCCAACTCCGGTTGCGAAGAAGTAGAAGGTTCGGATCTTGCGAAGGCGAGCGAGCGCCGTACTCATCGACGGCTCGAGTTCGTCGACGTCGAGTGCCTCGCCGTCGAGCACGGCCGCTTGCTCATGGGCGCCGCGCTTGGGCTCCTTCATACGAATCGAGGCGATACCGACGATCACAGGCGGAATCGCAAGGAAGTAGAAGGCCCAGCGCCAGCCCTCGTCGCCGCCCGCCGTGACCGCGATGAAGCCGATAGTGAGCGGTCCGAGCAGCTGGCCGAGCGGTCGACCAAGTCCTTCAAACGCGAAGACCCGCGACCGTGCAGCGATCGGGTAGGTGTCGGTCAACAGTGAGTTCGACACTGGGATGCGATACGCCTGACCGAACCCGGTGAGCGTGCTGGTCCAGAAGAGCTGGAACGCGTTCACCACAAATCCCGACAGCGCCATAGTCGCGGCCCAGAACATCGACATGATCGGGATAATCCGCACTCGTTTGGTGCGATCCGCGAGCGCGGCCATGGGCACCGCACCGAGGGTGAGGGCGACGCCGCCGAAGCTCATCGTGAGACTGAGAGCGGTGTCGGACAGGCCGAAAGTCTTCTGAATATCCGGCCCGATCACGCGGATAGCGCGAGGCAGATCGTCGATGAGGTTGAGGAAGAAGAGCAGGACAACCGTGGATGCACCACCCGCCGCGATGGCGCCGCGCAACGTCATGGGATCGTCGCCAACCCCAGGAAGTAGATCGTCCGGGAGAATGACCTCGGTGTCGCGCTCAGTCTGAACCGCCTGACGGCGGGCTTCCTCGTCGAGCACGGCCGCCGCAAGCTGCGCGGCGTTGTCCGTGTTCGTCGACTTCTCGGCTTTCTCTGCCATCAATCCCCCGGGTTTTGATGCCCCTGCGGCATCAAGGACCGTCATCATGGCGCGGCCGCTGCGGCAACGCCAGATCGGAGTCGGACCGCCAAAGTCCGCCGGTCTCATGACTTGTGCCCACCGGCGCCAGTGGTAAGACTCTGCGCTACCGCACGCCGCTGCGGTTTATGATTCCTGGAGGAAACACCAACATGGCCACCCGACGATTCCGTTGGCTTGCATTGCTCCTCGCGTTCAGCTTCTTCGCTGCCGCATGTGGTGGCGAAGTGGGCGAAGACGCAGACGCAGACGCAGACGCAGACGCAGGTACAGACACGAGCAATCCGGACGGCAGCACGGACCCAGATCCAGATCCAGATCCAGATCCAGACTCCGATCCCGTCGTCGACGACGACGAGCCCAACATCCATACCGACCCTCGCGGCGGAGTCTTCCAGGAGTTCCAGAGTTCCTTCGACCGGGGTAACCACCCCTTCACGCAGCTCGACAATTACTGCCTCCCCCACGACGAAGCAGTCGATCGCATCGCGACCGACGACGGCATCTCCGAAGACGAGATCAATATCGGCCACATCCGCTCGACTCTCGAAGACGCCGAAGCGTTCGGCATGTTCGTCCCCGTCGGCAACCCGAAGGACATGGTCGAGGTGTTCGTCGACTACATCAACACTGAGTGCGGCGGCATCCGCGGCCGCCAGTTGAACCTTGGCTACGCCGAAGCCGCCATCCTCGGCGAGGTTGAGACAAGCCGAAACGCGGCGTGTCTTGCGGTCACCGAAGATCACAACTCAGTGATCGTGATGAACGTCACCGGCTTCAGCGGCACCGCGAACTTGTGCATCGTTGAAGACCAAGAAACTCCGTTCGTCTCGACTCAGGGTCAGAACGCCGAGTTCACCGCCGCAGGCGGCGATCGGCTTCTCTCGGTCTCGCTCGGTCTCGAGCGCAGCATGCGGGTGCTCGTCGATGACTTGGTCGCCAGCGGCGCCCTTGATGGCAAGAACATCGGCGCCATCGTCCAGGACACCCCAGGCCACGCCAACAGTCTCGACGTCGGCCTCGTTCAGCCCCTGCGGGACGCGGGATTCGAGGTGACGATCGCAGTCGTCGCCTGCAACGGTTCGAGCATCTGCACTGGCGGTGTGCCGGAAGTGGTCACCGAAATGAAGGACGCCGATGTCGACGTGTTCTTCAACGTGATGGGGGTGTTCACGGCACCAGGTGTGATTGGCGAAATGGCGAACCAGGGCTTTGCTCCGGGCGACATTCAGTTCTACGCCACCGACTTCCAGTCACAGGCGGCCGAGCTCGTGTCGGCGCAGATCGCCGATACCAGCGACGCAGCGGGCCAGCTCTACAACGGTGCGATCATCGTCAACCATCGAGCCACAGGCGAGAACCGAGCCGACGGCTACGCGCCGGCGGCGTTCGACGAAATGTGTTCGCAGCTCTACAACGCGAACAATGGTATTGGTGCCAGCCACGCTTGGAACGATCTTGGCGACTCGGCCTACGGCATGACCGCCAGTGCGTGTTCACAGCTTCGCCTGATCTCCCGGGCGATTTACGACGCCGGCGAGAATCCCACGCAGGCCGATATCGAGAGCGCGCTAATCAGCATCGGTCCGTGGGATGTTGGCGCCATGCTGCCGGCCTCGTTCGCCCCCGGGAAGACCGAGTCACCGGATGCAATCCAGACGCTCGACTTCACCTACCCGTGTGATCAGCCCCTGCCGTTCGCCACCGACGAGGTGTCGATCTGCATCACCGGTCGAGGTGACTGGCGCCCCGCTCGCTAGTCCCTAGCGTTTCTTGAGTTCACGAACGGCCCCGGTCACTTAACCGGGGTCGTTTGTGTTCAGGTGCGACACTCGTTCCGTGGGCATCTTCTTCTTTTTGATCATCGCGGGCGCCATGTTCGCGGTGTCTCACCTCTACCGGCAGAACACGCGCGCCGGGTGGGCCCGGGTGGCAGGCCAGTTGGGGCTCTACCTCGAACCTGGATCGATGTTTCGGTCGCCACAGATCTCCGGCGAGTTGCGTGGCATTCCGGTGCGGGTCGAGACCGTCACCAGGGGCCATAGCAACAATCGATCGACGGCCACCGTGTACACCACGGCGCATCACTCACCCAGTCCGCTCGCGCGGTTCGCCCGGCAAAGCAACTTCTCCTTCCCGCGCTCGTTCGTGGGGCGAGCCGACGTTGTGGTCGGCGACCCCCGGTTCGACAGTCGAATCATCGTCGACTCCGACTACCCCGAGGCCGTGACCGAATTCCTCACGCCGGCGCGGCGAGCAACGATCCACACGATCTCTCGCCTCGTCGACACCAGTCGGATCCTTGAAGCGCCCGATGCCGTTGATCACGCGCTCGCGACACGCGAAGCGGGCGACCTCGCGGCGGCCTCGCCCGACGCACGGCCTGCGCTCGACGCAAAGAAGATGATCGACGACCTCCTCGGCCCGCGCCGGCTCGGACACGAGGTCGAGGTCGCGTTCGAGCAGGGCTATCAGGGCCGCACCGTCGAGTGGTCGGGCGAAGTGGACAGCGCCCGCGACTTCCGCAGCGACGCCGACTTCGGTTCTGAGCCGGGCACCAAGGTAGTCGTCCGAATTGGCTCCATTGGCGAGAGCGACCTGTTCTCGAATCTCGTGAAGGCGGTCGTCGAATTCGCTCCGGACACCGACCTGGCACGCGGAAACGGGATCCGGTTTACCGGCACCCTGCTTCGAATCGACCGGTTCACCCGTTCGATCTATATCGCAGACGCAGCACTCGCGACCTGGGGCCGTCCGGCTGACGCTGGTCCGTTGCAGTCTCACCAAAACGAAGAATCCCAGGTCGGGAAAGCCACGACCTGGGACTACTCGGGGTGGAGGTGAGGAGAATTGAACTCCTGGCCTCCTCGATGCGACCGAGGCGCTCTACCAACTGAGCTACACCCCCGAGGAAGCCGCCATCGTAGCGGCTCCAAATACGGTTGCGCTTAGCTGCTAACGGCTTGGCGACCGGCGGTAACCGGTTGCGGTGCCCGCTCTGGGTAGAGCATGTGCACCTTGATCTCGCGCTCGGCTTCATCGTTGCGGCGTTGCATCAGGGCGTAGCCATAGGCGACCAGCGCGACGTCGACGATTACATGGATGTAGACGGCGATGCCACCCATTCCCATGGCGGCAAACAGTGTGAGCGTGGCGAGGGCGCCCAAGCCGAGGACTACTTCGCGACGGCGGCGAGCCGCGGCGGAGACCGTGCGTGGACTCAGCGCGGAAACACCAGGGCGAAAGACGTTTGTGCGAGCCGCGGAACCACCAAGCGAACCGAGTCCGCTGGAGAACGCGTGGATCCCGTTGGAACGACGATTCGTGGTTCGCCGATTCTCACGCCAGTACCAGCCGAGATAGCCGGCCCAGCAGGCGCCAAGAACCAGGAGAACGATCGACTCCTTCATCGGCTGAGGTCTCCTCCAGGATGCGGTGCGGCGGTGCACCAAAAGCGGGGCCTCCCTGGGAAGGGGACCCGTACTCCAGATTACAGTTTAACTACGAACGACATACTAGAGCAATCACCAGCGGCATATGTCACACCGAGTGGTATTCGGTTATTCGTCCCGCTTGTAGTGGCCGCTTCGCCCGCCCGTCTTCTCCCAGAGGGCAATTTCGCCGATCACCATGGATCGGTCTTTCGACTTACACATGTCATACACGGTGAGCGCAGCGACCGAACATGCGGTGAGCGCCTCCATCTCGACGCCGGTGCGGTCGACACACTCGACCTGCGCTTCGATTTCGATGCTCGTTTCGAGAATTTCGAAGTTGACGGTGACGGCACCGATCAACAGCGGGTGGCAGAGGGGAACGAGATCGGCGGTTCGTTTCGCGGCTTGGATGCCGGCGACGCGGGCCACGGCGAGAACGTCGCCCTTTTTGATCGCGCCTTGGGCGACGGCGGTGGCGGTGTCGGTGGTCATCGTCACTCGGCCGCGAGCGATGGCCCGACGATGTGTGGCTTCTTTCGGAGTGACGTCCACCATCCGAGCCCGGCCCAATGAGTCGAGGTGGGTGAACCCGTGATCCGACACTTCCTGATTCGACATTGCCTTGTCCGACATCAGCCACCGATTTCCGACATGCTGCGACGCGGGCGGATGAAGTGGACCTGGTTGATCTGGTGACCAGCCCACTTCGAGGCGACGGAGCGGGCGAGGGCGTCGGCGATCACGTCGTCGTCGGATTCATCACGAAGGAGCGCTCGCACGTCGGTCTCGTCGGTCGCGAAGAGGCAGTTGCGGAACTGGCCGTCGGCAGTGATGCGGACTCGGTCACAGGTGTCGCAAAAAGACTGGCTGACGCTAGCGACTACGCCAATCTCGCCGCCGCCGTCGGTGTACCGCCAACGACTAGCCGGCGCTGAGGTGCGCTCGACGGGCTCGAGTTCGAACTCGGTGCGCAAGGTGGTGAGGATCTCGTCTTGGGTGAGAACCTTGTCGTTATTCCAGATCTTGTCGGCGTCGAGAGGCATGAATTCGATGAACCGCACGACGACGTCGTTGTCTCGACCGAAGTGGGCGAAGTCGAGAACTTCGTCGTCGTTGATTCCCTTCATGACGACCACGTTGATCTTGACCGGGTCGAAGCCTGCGGCCTTCGCCGCGTCGATGCCGTCGAGAACTCGTTGCAGTTCGTCGCGCCGGGTGAGTTCTTCAAAACGGTCGGCCCGCAGTGAGTCGAGCGAAATGTTGACTCGCCGGAGGCCCGCCGCCTTCAGATCGGCGGCGAGAAGGGGCATGGTGACCCCGTTGGTGGTCATTGCGAGATCAACGCCAAGGGCGGCCAACTTCTCGACGAGCAAGGGAAGTTTTGCGCGCACGGTCGGTTCCCCGCCGGTAAGGCGGATCCCGTCGACGCCGTAGCGCTCGACCATGATGCGAGCGACGCGTTCGATCTCTTCGAAGGTGAGGAGGTCTTCGCGGCGCTGCCATTGCATTCCCTCTTCGGGCATGCAATACGCACACCGAAAGTTGCAGCGATCCGTGACGGAAATCCGAAGGTCGCGGTGGACACGTCCGAATCCGTCGATCAGCTGCTCAGTCATGCACCCAGAGTACCCATCGGGATGATCTCGACCTCATCGCCGGCACCGATGTCGACACCGTCGGGCACGATTGCGAGCGCAGTGGCGCGGGCCATTGCGGTCAGCTGGTGAGACCCTTGGCCTCCGAGTTTGTGAATATGCCAGCGACCAGTGGCGTCCGGGCCACCAACAACTCTCAAGAAATGTGTCTTTCCGTCGTCGTGGCGGCCGAGCGCGTCCTCGCTGATGGCCCGGCGAGTTGCTCGATGGAATGCGTCAAGGCCAGACATCTTTCGGAGGGCGGGCCGGGCAAAAAGCTCGAAGCTCACCATGGACGAAACCGGGTTGCCGGGGAGACCAAAAACCGGGACGTCGCCGATGAGTCCGAATGCAAACGGTTTCGCAGGCTTGATGGCGATCTGCATCCAGCGCATGTCGCCGATCCGGTCGAGAACGACCTTCACATAGTCGAACGCTCCCATCGAAACGCCGCCCGACGAGAGCACCGCGTCGCAGGTGTCGGCACCGCGTCGAAATACTGCCTCAATGTCAGGTTCATTGTCGCGGGCGAGGCCGAGATCAACCGCCTCGAAGCCCGCCTCGCGGAGGAGGGTAAGCAACGTCAGTCGATTGGAGTCGCGAATCTCTCCGGGCTGAAGCGGACGGCCATCGTCGACCAGTTCGTCGCCGGTCGACACCACACCAACGCGGGGCCGGGCGATCACGTCGACCTCCGCGATGCCCACGCTGGCCAGCACGCCGAGGTGTCCGGCGCCGAGCACTGTGCCGGCGGCATAGAGCAGATCCCCGGGTTGCACATCCTCTCCCGAGCCACGGACATGGTTCCCGGCGGGAACCGTGACCTCGATCTCGACTGTGCTCGCCGCCTCGTCGTACGTGGTGCGCTCGACCATCACGACCGCATCCGCGCCCGGGGGCATTGGCGCGCCAGTCATGATTCTCATCGCCTGGCCGGTAACGATCGGCTTGTCAGCGGCCGATCCGGCGGCAACCGTGCCAACAACGTTGAGCACCGTCGGAACAGTGGCAGTGTCTGCTGCGACGATGGCAAATCCGTCCATCGCAGTGTTGTCGAACGGTGGCACCGTCTCTTCCGCAACGATGTCGGCGGAGAGCACCAAACCAGCTGCATCAGCGAGCGGTATCCGTGTCGGAGACGGTGGTGCGACACGAGACAGAACAAAGTCGCGTGCTTCGTCGAGAGTGATCATGGCGCCAGCGTGCCAGACACCCGCGCAAGTTACGACCGAGATGTGCGGTTCTTTGTGCGCCGAGCCAACCGAGCCGGCTAGTTGAGGCCGCGCGACCGCATGATCTCTCGGAGCATGTCGGCAACCATCGCACCCGCGCCGGGATCGTCCAGCGACAGTTCCACGTTGGCGCGGAGCCAGTCGAGCTTCTGCCCCGCGTCGTAGCCGGCATCCTTGATGACGAGGCCATGGAGACCGGGATCGCCGATGAGCATCGCCATAGCGTCGGTCAACTGAATCTCGCCGCCCTTGCCGGGTTCGGTCACCGCAAGCTTGTCGAAGATCTCGGGAGTGAAGACATAACGGCCCGTCACCTTCAGGTTCGAGGGTGCATCCTCATAGGCTGGCTTCTCCACGATGGAATTGATATGGACAACATCGCCATCGCGATGTGAGTAACCGGCGCAGCCGTAGTTCGAGATCTCCGGACCGTCGACCTCGAAGAGCGAGATGACGGATGCGCCACTCGACTCGCACTCGTCGATCATTCGTCGGAGGGTGACCCCGCCGTCGGGAAGCAACTCATCGGGAAGCAGCACGGCGAAGGGCTCGTCACCCACGTGACGGGCGGCCATCGAAACAGCGTGACCCAGCCCGAGCGGTGCTCCCTGTCGGGTGAAGTGGAACGTGGCCATGTCGGTGATGCGGCGAACGCTCGCCAGCATCTCGACCTTGCCCTTGGCTTCGAGCAGGGCTTCGAGTTCGGCCATGCGGTCGAAGTGGTCCTCGACGCCCTTCTTGGTCGGGCTCGTGATGATAAGTACATCGTCGATTCCGGCGGCGACGGCCTCTTCGACCACCCATTGGATCGCCGGTCGATCGACGACCGTCAACATCTCTTTCGGCTGCGATTTTGTGGCAGGCAAAAACCGGGTGCCGAGACCGGCGGCCGGAATCACTGCAGTACGAACTCTCTTGCTCATTCGAAATCCATATCCCCGCCGGGCTCCACGATACGCCTGTGCCGCGGTCAAGAAACAGCGCCGGCGATGTTCAATCGGCGGACAGCCGACTGAATTGAGTGCGTTATGCCGCGGTCGGGTTCGCTTCGTCGAGACGGCTCTCGTATTTTTTGAGCAGGCCTCGGATGTTGGATTGGTGACGCACGACCAGAATGGTCGCAATTCCGGCTGAGGTGGCGACCTCCCAGCCCGGCGATCCGTAAATCGCGGCGATGACCGGATACGCGATTGCGATGCTGAGCGAACCCAGGGCGGCGACCCGGGCGACCTTCACCGTGGCCAGGAAAACGAGGGCGCACGCAAGACCCACGATCGGGTTGATGACCAGTCCGGCACCGCCCGCCGTGGCCACACCTTTTCCGCCGCGAAACCCACGGGCGATTGGCCAGACGTGGCCAACAACGGCCGCAGCCCAAACGGCGTGGGCTTCCGGACGACCGGCAACCAGAAGGGCGATTCCCGCGGGGAGCGCCCCCTTGAGCATGTCAATGACACCAACGATCACGCCGGCCTTACGACCGCCCAGCCGATAGACGTTGGAGGCGCCAGGATTGCCCGAACCCTGCTTCGTTGGGTTCAGTCCGTACCGGCGCCCAACAATCTGCGCGGTGGGAAACATGCCGACGATGTAGGCACCAACCACGAGAGCCAGAGTCAGGAACACAGGACCATGGTACGGCACTTCGGCAGCCAACACAGATTGAGAGTCGGCGAAGGGGTGCCGCAAGCGCCGATGCTGGATATCCTCAGCCACCGTGCCGACCTACGACTATCGATGTGAACGCACCGGCGAAATGTTCGAGTTCTGGCAGTCGTTTGCGGACGATGCCCTGACTGATTGCCCCGAGACCCACGAGGGCGACGCGAAAGCGTGCGGATCCCCCGTCAAGAAGGTCTTCAGCAAGGTTGGGATCTCGTTCAAGGGCGACGGTTTCTACAAGAACGACCACGGCGGTGGCGGCTCGAAGTCAAAAGCGACCGAATCCGGCGCCTCTTCGGGAAGCGAGAGCTCGTCTTCGTCCTCTTCTGACTCGTCTTCGTCCTCTTCTGACTCGTCGTCGTCATCCTCGAGCTCGTCGTCGGATTCGTCATCTTCGAGCTCGTCGTCGACCTCCAAGTCTGACAGCTCGAAGAGCCCGTCGAAGAAACCAGCCGAGTAACGGCCCTCTCGCCTACCGGGCCCCCTCCTCCCACTTCCCCCAAACGTTCTCTCGTTCGGAAGTGGCATGTCCTTTCTCCAGCGCCCGTCTACACATCCCCCGTTCTCGACGCTGCGTCATCACTGGCGGGCCCGACGCTGGCCCCGACTCGCGGTTGCCGCCGGTCTCATCATCATGGCGAC
This sequence comes from Candidatus Aldehydirespiratoraceae bacterium, assembly GCA_047639555.1. Lineage (GTDB taxonomy): Bacteria > Actinomycetota > Acidimicrobiia > Acidimicrobiales > Aldehydirespiratoraceae > JAJRXC01. The sequence goes on along the minus strand of JBLIOE010000009.1, from coordinate 21,621 downwards.
CCAGCCACTTGTCGCAGCCCAACGTCAATCCGAAGATGTCGCCGCGGGATGGGCGGAAGCGGAGGCGTGGGTCGTCCGCGACGAGATCGCCGAGGGCGCAACGATCTCGGCCGCCGCGGTCGCACGACTCCCCGTTCCTCACCTTCTCCACCCGGCTGATGCAATGACCGAGAGCCCAATCGGCCACACGAGTGGAGTGCGCCTCGTGGCCGGCGAGATCGTTCGGGCCACCGACCTGGCCACCATGCCCCACGGCACCGGAGCGATTGAGCTCCAGGTGCCGGCCCGACATCTGACCGTCGGTGACACCGTCGACCTCTACGACTTGTTGTCCGGCGATCCCGTGGCAACGGGGGCAACCGTGATCGAACTCCACGACCAACTTCCGACTATCGCGATCGCGACCGCCGAGGTCAGCGCCGTCGTACGGTCGCTCACGAACGGCGAGGTCGTGCCGGTGCTGGTGAACTAGCGCCAGTTGGTGGCGAGGATGCCCAGGACGACAAATCCCGCGACCACTCGATATGTCACAAATGGAGCGAATGTTCGAGACCGGACCAACCGCAGCGTGCCCCATACCGCGAACCAGCCAGTAACCGCCGAGGCCGCCATACCCCAGAGGAACGGTGGCCAGAAGTCGCTCGGGATATCGGCGCCCACGAGCGAGAACACGCCCGCTCCCGCAATGACCGGCAGGCTCATGAGAAAGACCAGCCGGGCCGCCGCGTCTCGCTCAAAACCCACGAAACGAGACACCGTCAACGTGGCCCCCGACCGGGACACGCCGGGCTGCAACGCCAAAGCCTGACCGAGCCCCATGAACAACGCATCTCGCAGCGTGAACTCGTCGAGGGAACGTCGCTCGGGAAGACGGTCAGCAAACCCGAGCAGCAGACCAAAGACAATGAGCATCACTGCGATCATGGCGATGCTGTCGAGATCGGCGATCCGGTCCTTCAGCAAGACACCGGTGATCCCGGCGGGCACGGCCGACGCAACGAGATACCAGGCAACCCGCCCATCGGTATCGAGCCGCTGACCGCGAAGTGGCGAAAAACCGGCAACGAGATACTTCCGCACGTCGTGGCGTAGGTACGCGATGGCGCCGAGAAGGGTGCCCATGTGCACGGCAACGTCGAACGAGGTCTCGAGGTCCGCGTTGAGGCTGTCCCAGCCGAATAGCCAGCGAGTGAGCTCGAGATGACCGCTGGAAGAGATCGGCAAGAACTCCGAGAGTCCTTGCACGATACCCAGCACTATGGCGTGGAGAATTTCCATGAAGATCTATGCCGCTCCGCCCAGGGTGAGACCATCGACGGCGATTGAGGGCACGAAAGAGCCCCCGGGAAGTGCTTCGAGGTCGGCGCCCACTGCCCGAATGTCGAGCAGGAGCCGGGGAATCGCGCCGGCGAGTGTGCCTTCGCGGATGGGTTCGGCGCGTTCGCCTTCTCGGATCAGAACACCCTCAACCCCGACGGAGAGGTCGCCGCTCACCGCGTTGACTCCGGAGTGCAGACCCTGGAGCGACGAAACCAGCAGGCCGTCGTTGGTGTCGGCGATGAGCGATTCAAGATCACCGTGGCCGGCCGCCACATGGAGCGCACGATGTCCGGGCGAAGGGCCGCCGCGCACCGAACGTAGGGCCGAGCCGGTGGAGGTCGTGCCGAGCCCACGGGCGCTGCGCGTATCATGCAGGAATCCCTGCAATCGCCCGGATGAGATCAAGGGCACCCGGCGACAGGCGAGGCCTTCGCCATCGGTGGCTGCCGCTGACAGCGAGGCCATGTCGGTCGGGTCGTCGAACAGCGTGAGTAGTTCGGAGGCGATGAGCTCGTCGACGCGCTCGGCAAACGGCGTACGGCCTTTGACCACCCGTTCGCCCGACAGCATTCCCGCCACGACACCGAGGATGGTGGCCGCGAAACGCGGTTCGAGGATGACGCGAGGTCGGCCCGTCGTTGGCCGTTTAGCGCCGAGAAGTTGAAGGCCACGCTCGACTGCGAGGGCGGCGACGAGCCCGGCGTCGAGCCCGGCGGGACCCCGAGCCGCATCAACGGCTCCACCCGTGCGGGTGCCGCCATCGATGTCGTCGACCATCACGCTCGTGGAGAGGGAGGCCATTGTTCCGGAGGTTGCGGCGTTGATGCCGTTGGTGTTGACGATGGCGGTTTCGCTTCGGGTGTCGCCGTAGACGGAAGCACGCACACCACGTATTCGCTCGTCGGCGGCCATGACCGCGCGTTCGAGCTCGATGGCCATCGCTATCTTGTCGTCGACCGAAGTGGACTCGACCGAGGTGTCCCAGCGATCGATGGGGGTGACCTCGACGCCATCAGGAGAAGCGAGACCCGTGCGTTCGTCGGGTTCTGCGAACTGAGCGTTGTCGCGAGCCTCGGCCACGAGCCCACGAACGACATCGTCGTCGAAACTCCCGGCGTGGGCGACACCCTCACGACCGTTGACCACAACTCGGACGCCAACACCATGCGATTCAGCAACGGTGAGCGATTCAACCTCTCCGCCGTGAACACGGACCGAGGTCTCGGTGCCGCGACCGACACACACCTCGACCGCTTCGCCGTCGCGTGCTTCAGCCAAGAGTTGGTGAGCGAGATCGGCGAGATCGGCCACTCAGGTGCCCGACATCGTCACGTCGTCGACCACCAGCGACACGCCAGCTGCACTCATCGGCAGCCATTCGTGATCGGACCCGATCGCTTGAATGTCGAGCAGGAGACGCTGGATTGTGGAGGCGATCGTGATCTCGCGGACAGGTTCGGCGATTTCACCGTTGCGGATGAGGAGCCCCTCCGCCCCCGTCGAGAAGTCGCCCGACACCGGGTTCACCCCAGAGTGCAGACCCGCCACCCCTTGCACGAGAAGGCCATAGTCGATCCCCGCGATCAGATCGGCCTGCGACTTGGTGCCAGGCTGGAGCACGAGCGCTTGCGCCCCGACCCCCGGTCCACTCTTGAAGCCGCCACGAACTGCGGACCCGGTGGACGCAGTGTCGCCCCGGCGACCGGTGTAGCTGTTGTGAAGAAACGCCTGCAGCACGCCGTTCTCGATCAGCGGAGTGCGACGGGTGGCCAGGCCTTCGCCATCAACCATCGAAGCGGTGAAGGCATCCGGATCGGTCGCATCATCAACGAGCACGATGTCGGCGACGGCAACCTGTTCGCCCATCCGATCGGCGAACAGCGAGCGACCTCGCTGCACGGCATCACCGGTGAGCGTGTGGCCGATGATTTCGAGCATCTGGGCGGTGACCCACGGGTCAAGGACAACTGTCAGCCGGCTGGTGGTCGGCTTCGTTGCGCCGAGGAGCCGCGTGGCTCGGACGGCGGCGTCGTCGGCAGCCTTCGCGGGGTCGAGCTCGCCGGGGCCACGCCCGATGGAGAAACCGAATCCCGTTTGTGTGTCGTCGTCGCTCTCGGCCAGCGCGTAGGCCGAGAGGTAACACCCCGTCTCGCGGGTGGTGGTGGCTACGCCGGTGGATGTCGCGACCGCAGATTCGTAGATCGTGTCGACGTATTCCGCCGACTCGATGCCAGAGATCCGATGGTCGGCGGCTCGAGTGAGTCGTTCGAGCTCGATCGCGAGGGCAACCTTCTCGTCGGTGGAGAACGACGCCAGCGACGAATCGAAAAGGTCGAGTTCGGCGGGGGCCACGCCGTCGGGGGCAGTCAATCCGTTGAACTCGTCGGCCTCTGCGAAGGTGGCGTTGTCACGCGCTTCCTGCAGCGTTTCTTGCAGAGCCGCGGGTTCGAGCGTGCCCGCATAGGCGTATCCCTGACGTCCGTTGGCGACGACGCGCACGCCGATCCCCTGGCTCTCGGCCGAGGTGAGCGACTCGACGTCGCCTTCGTAAGCGCGGATCTCGGTCTCGCGTTCGTGTACGACGAAAGCTTCGACCTGTTCGCCGTTGTTCGCCCAGCCCGCGACCTGCTTCGCGATATCAATCAGTTCAGCCATGGTGCGCCTACGCCGCAGTGCCGCCGACGGTGAGGCTTGTGACCCGCAGCGTCGGAGTGCCATCGCCAACCGGGACGCCCTGGCCGTCTTTGCCACATGTGCCCGGCGACCCCATCGCAAAGTCGTTACCGAGCGCGTCGATGCGGGTGAGTACCTCCGGACCGTTGCCGATCAGGTTTCCCTCACGGATTGGTTCGGTGATCTCACCGTTTTCGATGAGATACGCCTCGGTCATGCCGAAGACGAAATCACCGGTGGCCGTATTGACCTGTCCACCGCCGAGTTGGGCGACATACACACCCGACTGCGTGTCGCTCACGATGTCGGCCGGTTCTTGTTCACCGTTGGAGATGTAGGTGTTGGTCATCCGCACCATTGGGAGGTGCTGATAACTCTGGCGGCGGCCGTTGCCCGAGCTCGGACGGCCCGCCTTGCGGGCCCGAAGGTGGTCCCACATGTAGTCCGTGAGGACACCGTCTTGAATGAGAACGTTATGCGCGGCCGGTCGACCTTCGTCGTCGATTGAGAAGTGGCCCCACTCCCCGGCCATCGTGCCGTCGTCGATCAGCGTGACCAGCGGCGTCGCGACCTGTTCGCCAACCCGGCCCGCGAAGACACTTGCAGACTTGGCCACGAGGTCGGCTTCGAGACCGTGGCCACATGCCTCATGGAACAGCACGCCGCCACCGCCGGGACCGACCACGACAGGCATCGCGCCCGATGGCGCGGGGCGAGCGGCGAGCTTGGTGATTGCCCGACCCGCCGCACGGCGAGCCATCTCTTCGACATCAGCCTCATCGAACAACTCGAAACCGATCGTGCGGCCGGTTGATTCGCGGCCGGTCTGTAGACCGGTGTCGCCGGTGGCAACACAGGAGACGGAGAACAGGGTGCGGACCTGATCATCTTCGGCGAGCAAGCCGTCACTGTTCGCGACGAGGATCCGGCGACGACTGTCGCCATAACGAGCCGACACCTGCGTGATCGCGTTGTTCTCGGCTCGAGCAGCAGCGTTGGCGAGAGTGAGGAGCTCGACCTTGGTGGCCTTTGCGACGTCTTCGGGCGGGATTCGTACTGTGCTTCTCGGCGCGCCCGCCGACGGACTCACCGAGACCTCGCGGACGCCTCCGCCACCGCCACGGGCGGCAGCAGCAGCCGCGGTCGCGGCGCTGGCCAAGCCCAATTCAGACAGATCAGCAGTGTGGGCGAATCCGGTGGTTTCACCAACAACGACACGGATTCCGGCACCTCGATCGCGGCCACTCGTGAGCTCTTCGACTCGGCCGTCATCGAGCACGGCTGACGACGAGCGCTTGTCTTCGACGAAGACTTCGGCGAACTCACCGCCCGTGCGTAGGGCCGCACTGAGGGTGCGATTGATCAACTCATGGTCGAGCACGGGGACCTCCTAGGCTGGGGTTGGCTATGGTACCGCCGATGTCCGTCGAAGCCGGGTTGTCCGCATCCATCGATCGCGAGGTCACACACCTCGACACGGCCACCGCTCTCGGGTCTGGCGATGTCGAGGTTCTTGCCACTCCACGCGTCCTCGCTTGGGCCGAAGCCGCGTGCATCGCAGCACTCGACGGACTCCTCGCCGACGGCGAGACAACGGTGGGAATGCGGATGCAGATTGACCACGTCCAGCCGACACCGGTCGGCAGAATGGTCCACGTTCGCGCCGAGGTCGAGCGAGTCGAGGGGCGTCGACTCACCTTCACTGTCGAGGCGTCAGATTCTCGGGGCACGATCGCGTCCGGCCGAGTCATCCGAGTGTTGGTCGAACGTAATCGATTCCTCGAACGCGCAGCCGAGTAGCCGTGACCCGCGCCATGGTGCCCCCCGCACCCACCTCGCTCGACGAGTCCGACGCTGATGACCGGCAGGGCATCAAATGGTGGGTCGAGGCGCTCATCACCGCCGTCTTCTACGTCATCTACTCGTCGGTCCGGAATCAGTTCGGGTCCGCCCTCGGCGGCCACATTCTTCTGCGCGCGTTCGAGAACGCCGAGCGAGTAATCGACGTCGAGAAGGCGCTCGGCCTTTACCACGAGGAATGGATCCAGGAGACCTTTCTCGACCTCGATGCGTTCATCGTTTTTTGGAACGTCTTCTACGGCACCTTCCACTTCGCGGTCACGATCTTCGTCATGGTGCACCTGTTCCGAAAGTTCCCGCAGCGCTATCTCTTCATGCGGTCGACGCTGGCTTCCACCACCACCGTTGCCCTGGTTGGATTCGCCTTCTTCCCGCTCATGCCGCCTCGCCTGTTGTCGGCCTGTGCCTCGGAATACGGCGCGTGCGACCTGAGCCACAACTATGTCGACACTCTCGTCGACCCCGGCGGCCTCTGGTCGTTTGAGAGCGGCACGATGGAGTCGATCTCGAACCAATACGCGGCCATGCCGAGCCTCCACATTGCCTGGGCAACCTGGTGCGCAATCGGCCTCTACCCGGTGCTGCGTCGTCGGTCGGCCCGTGTCCTGATCGCCGTCTACCCTGCGTTCACCCTCTTCGCGATCGTTGTGACGGCCAATCACTACTGGATCGATGCGATCGGCGGCCTCGTGGCCCTCGGCTTCGGCTTGCTCCTTGCCCGGCCGGTCTCACGACTGCTTCCCGGCCGCGTCCGCACTCTTGAGGACCCGAGAGGTACGCTTGATACTGGTTGATTCGTGTCGGACGACTCGACCTTCGCGAGATCTCCGGTAGGCCTCATGTTGCTCGACGCCATCAACGGCCCAGAAGACCTGCAGGGTCGAAGCTACGCCGAACTCGACGACCTGTCCGAGCAGATCCGCCACGAGATCATCGACGCCGTCAACGAGCACGGCGGCCACCTTGGTTCCAACCTCGGCGCCGTCGAACTCACCATCGCCCTCCATCGCGTTTTTCGCAGCCCGCACGATGTGATCCTGTGGGACACCGGCCACCAGACCTACGTGCACAAGATGCTCACGGGCCGAGTGTCAGACTTCTCCAACCTGCGCCAAAGCGGTGGCCTGTCGGGTTATCCGTCGCGCGCGGAGTCCGAACACGACTGGATCGAGAACAGCCACGCCTCCACCGTGCTGTCCTACGCCCATGGTCTCGCCACGGCGTTCCACGCCAAAGACGAACGCCGCAAGGTGGTCGCCGTCATCGGCGACGGCGCACTCACCGGCGGCATGGCGTTCGAAGGTCTGAACAATCTCGGCCACAGCGGCCGCGACGCCGTGATCGTGCTCAACGACAACGGTCGGTCCTACGCGCCAACGGTGTCCAAGCTCTCCGAAAGCCTGGTCAAGATCCGCAACAACCCCACGTACATGCGGCGCCAGGCGAAGATCGAAGAGATCGCCGAACGCATCCCGTGGGTCGGCGAGCAGATCGGCCGCGGCGTCAAAATGTCGAAGGCCGCGATTCGCGAGATGTGGGAACCATCGGCCTTCTTCGAAGACCTCGGCGTTCGTTACATGGGCCCGTTCGACGGCCACGACATCGCGTCGATCGAAGAAGCCCTCCACAACGCGGCCGGTTTCAACGGTCCCGTCGTCGTGCATGTCCTGACTCAAAAGGGGCGTGGCTACGCACCAGCCGAGCAGGACGATGTCAAAAACATGCACGACGCGAAGCCGGGTCTCGCCGACACGGGCTCGCTGAAGGAGGGCTCGTACACCGCCGCCTTCTCCGAGACGCTCGTCAAGCTCGGCGACCAGCATCCTGAGCTCGTAGCGATCACCGCCGCCATGCCGGACTCCACCGGGCTTCTCCCCTTCCGCGAACGATTCCCGGGTCGCTGCATCGACGTAGGTATCGCCGAACAACACGCAGTCACCGCGGCCGCCGGCATGGCGATGGGTGGCCTCCGCCCCCTCGTTGTCCTCTACGCCACCTTCCTCACTCGTGCGTTCGACCAGGTCAACCTCGACGTCGGCCTCCACAGCCAGCCCGTCATCTTCTGTCTCGACCGAGCCGGTATCACCGGCCCCGACGGCGCCTCCCATCACGGCCTTCTCGACTTGGTGCTGCTTACCAAGGTGCCGGGCATGACCGTGTTCGCACCGTCGAGTTATCAAGAGGTCCAGCAGATGATGGAAGACGCCATGGGGCTCACCGACGGGCCGGTCGCGATTCGTTGGTCACGCGGCAAGGCCGCTCACGTGTCCGATGCCGAAGTGGGCAGCGGCCTCATCGCTCGCCAAATCCGTTCCGGCGATCGTTCGGTCGCCCTATTGGGCTTCGGCCAGATGTTGTCCGCCACGCTCGGCGCTGCTGATCTTCTGGCCGACGATGGCATCAAGGCCACGGTCTACGACCCCCGGGTCGTCACCCCGCTCGATCCCGCCATGATCGATGACATTGCCGATCATCAGATCGTCGTGACAATTGAGGACGGACTTCGGATCGGTGGTGCCGGCGCCGCGGTTCGCGACGCTCTCGGCAACCGCGACGCCGACTGCCGCGTGCGGGTGCTCGGTGTTCCCACCGAATACGTGCCGCATGGCAACCCCGACGACATTCACGCCGGCTTCGGCCTCGACGCGGCGGGCATCGCGGCAAGCGTGCGCGAACTACTTCCCGATCAGCTGTAGTAGGGGTTCTCACCCTGCTCGTGGTCGGTGGTGTCGACCACTTCGGTGATCTCGGGGATTGCTTCGAGAATGGCCTTGGTGATGCCTTCTCGCAGTGTTGCCGCGCTCATGGCGCAGCCCTGGCAACCGCCGCCCATCGTGACGAAGGCCTTCTCGCCTTCGACACCAACGAGTTCGGCGAAACCGCCGTGTGACGCGAGCGCCGGATTGATGCGCTCGGCGAGGAGGACCGTGATCTTGTTCGCTGAATCGCCGGTGAGTTCGAGCTGACCGAGCTCTCCGAGCGGGTTGGGACGGTTCGGATTGCGGATGACGAGGCCGCCCTGGCCCGCGACCGTCGGGAGATCAAGCGTTGCGCCCGTGAGCGCGGAAATGCTATCGGCGGGGACCATCACGGTGAGCCCGTCGTGTTCGCGCACATAGTCGCCTTCGACGGCTTCGGCGATCGCCTCGAGCGAGAGGTCGTAGGTGTAGTCGACGCCCGAAGCGCCCGTGATTTCGACACGGAGGCCAAGCGTCTCCCCGTCGTCTTCTTTGGCGCGAATGTCGAGCACCGTGGCTCGGGCGGCTTCTGAAACAAGCAGCACTTCGCCAGCGCCGGACTCAGTTTCGGGAGTGGCGGTGTCAGTCATGACACCAGGGTATCGCTGGTCAGCGGTTCTCTAGCTCTTCGGAGATCTCGAGCCAGCGTTCCTCCGTGGCCGCGATTCCTTGGTCGCACACCGCGATGGCCTCACCAACTTCCGCCAACTTGACGTGGTCCGTGCCCGCTTCTTGGAGATCGATGTCGAGGCGAGCACGACGTTTCTCGAGCTTCGTCATCTCCTTCTCGGCGGTCTTCAGCTCATGGCGGATCGTGCTGTGGCTGCGGCCGCCGGTAGCGGACGCTCGGTTGCGCGCGGGCTTGGCGGCCGCGGGAGTTGATGCGGAAGCAACACTCCCCTTCGTGCCGTGGGTCTTGCGGTCGAGGAGCCACTGCTCATAGCCGCCGGGCCAGCGCTGCGCCGTGCCGTTGTCGATCACCAACACGTCGTCGACGGTTCGGTCGAGGAACGTGCGATCGTGGCTCACCACAACAACGGCGCCAGGCCAGTGGTCGAGAAAGTCTTCGAGCGCTCGGAGGGTGTCGAGATCGAGGTCGTTGGTGGGCTCGTCGAGCAGCAACACGTTGGGCTTGTCGCCGAGAGTGAGGACCAGCTGGATTCGACGCCGTTCCCCACCAGACAACAGCTCGATGGGCGACGCCTGCGTGTCGCTGTCAAACCAGAACCGCTCGAGGAGGGCGACGTCCCACCAGTCCGGCTCGTTCCCTTCGCCGGCCATCAGGTCGCGCACGCGGGATTTGGGCGGAAGGTCGCGACCCCGCTGATCGTGGAGTCCAACGACGGCCGTGGGACCGACGATCACCTCGCCCGAGATCGGGGCACGACGCCCGGCGATCACATCGAGCAGGGTGGACTTGCCGCTGCCGTTTGCGCCAACAATGCCAAGGCGTTCTCGACGGTCGAGGAGGAGTTCAAGGCCTTCGACAAGCGGCGGCTCACCAGGGAACCCGATGGTGATGTCGTGCAGTTCCACGACCTGGTCGCCGAGACGAGGAGTACCCTTGTGGAGTTGGGCAAGATCGAGGTCGCCCTCTCTGGCGGCCGCTTGAGGACCGCCAGCGATGAGCTCGTTGGCTCGGCCGATCCGAGATTTGCTCTTTCGGCTGCGAGCCTTGGCACCGGTGCGGAGCCAGGCGAGTTCGCGGCGGGCGAGGTTCTTGCGAGTGGACTCCGAGGCCGCGTTGCGCTCCTCGCGGGCGGCCCGACCTTCGAGGTAACCGGCGTATCCACCGTCGTGCAGATATGACGAACCCCGGTCCAGTTCGAGAATGCGCGTCGTCAGCGAATCGAGCACCTTGCGATCGTGGGTGACCAAGACAAGTCCACCGCGGAACGAGAACAATTCGCTCTCGAGCCATTCGATCGCATCGACATCGAGATGGTTGGTCGGCTCATCGAGCACCAGCAGATCGGCATCGGCCACCACGGCCTGGGCGAGCGCCACCCGCTTCTCTTGGCCGCCCGAGAGCTCCAATGTGGAGCGATCCATGAGATCGCCGACTCCCAGTCGATCAAGTGCGGCTTCGCCCCGCCATCCGCCGCCGACCGCTTCGCGAACGGTGCCCTCCGGCAGGCTCGTGACCTGGTCGACCACCGCGATCGAGACGTTGCGCCCACGGCGAACAGTGCCGCCCTCGGCGTCACGTGTACCGGCGATGACCGAAAGCAGGGTCGACTTACCAGTACCGTTGATGCCCACAACCCCCAGCCGATCACCGGCCGACACCGTCACCGAGACATCGCCGAAGAGCGGACGGTTCGGCCGACTCATGCTCACACTCTCGACATCGACGAGGATCACGTGGCGCAGACTAAGCCCGCTACCCCGAAACCCACGCTCCACCCGGTGATTGCTTCGTTGCGCCACCGCGACCCGTGGACGCCGCGGCCGATTACCCGCACGATTAGTCGCGTCAGTGCGGGCACGCGGGCGGTGGCCGACCAGGTAAACCCGCTCGAACAAGAGTGGCATCGCATTGCCGATGCCGCGCTCGCGAGCGACCTCCCGCTCTGGATTGTTCTTGGTGATTCGATCGCCCAAGGCGTGGGGGCCACCTCGCTCCGGCACAGCTGGGTGGCTCGAATCGCCGGTGCGCTGGCCGCCGACGGACGACCTCACGCGGTCGTGAATCTGAGCCGCAGCGGGGCTCGAAGCGTCCATGTGCAATCGGAGCAACTCCCGCTGCTCGAGTTGGTCGGTCGCGAACCGTCACTCATCACCTGCGGCGTCGGGTCCAACGACTTGATGCGCAATCCCCACCCGCCATCGGTGTCCGCTCGGGTCAATGAGCTCATCGACGAACTTCCGGCGTCGACGATCTTCTCAACGTTGCCCGCACCATCGGTGAGCCCCTCCGGCCGCTGGGTCAACCGCTCTGTTCAACGAACCGCCTCTCGACGCGGGATCACGGTCGCGGATGTGGTTCCTCACCTACGCGGAGCACGAACGGCCTTGGCCCGCGATCGTTTCCATCCGAGCGACGACGGCTATGGCGCCTGGGTTGAAGCGTTTGCCCTCGCCCTTGATTTGGCGCCCGATCTCGTCCCGCCGGAGTGGGACCCACATCTGGAGTGAGCATCCATGATCCCGGTAGCGTCGGGGCCATGAGTTCTCCAGTTTCTCTCGAAGTCAACGGCGATATCGCAGTCATCCGCATCGATGACGGCAAAGCCAACGCCCTCGGTCATCTCGTGATGGACGAAATCAACAACGCCCTCGACAACATCGGCGATGCCAAGGTCGTGGTGCTCTTCGGACGAGCAGGCAAGTTCAGCGCCGGCTTCGACCTGTCCGTCATGAAGGAAGGCGCCGAAGCCGCCCAGGCCATGGTTCGGAAGGGCGCTGAACTGTGCATGCGGCTCTACGGATTCCCGAAGCCGGTTCTCGCTGGATCCGATGGCCACGCCCTCGCCGCCGGTGCGCTCGTGCTTCTCTCCTGCGACGTTCGTATCGCGAGCGACACCCCCGGGCGAGTCGGCCTTCCTGAGGTCACCATCGGCATGCCCCTCCCAGTCTTCGCCACCGAACTGGCCCGCGACCGGGTTTCTCGCCGCCACTTCACGGCGGCAACCGTTCTCGGCACCACCTACGGGCCCGAAGAGGCAAGAGACGCGGGCTTCGTCGACCAGGTCGTGCCACTGGCCGAACTCGAATCCACCGTGATGGTCGAGGCCGCCCGACTCGCGGAGACGCTCCATGGCGAAGCGTTCGCCCGCACCCGCGGCAACGCCCGTCAGGCCACGATCGACAACGTGATGGCCCGACTCGACAACGACATCGCCACATTCACCGTCGCTGCCCCCTAATTCCGCCCCCGGGAAGAATCCAACCACCCCGGGAGTTCCATGTTCTGTGAACGGAAACCGGCCTATAACGGCCGGTTTCCGTTCACAGAACATTTGACCGTTCGAGACAGCAAGGAAAATTGATGAGCGATGATCTCACCGGTGTTGAGTTCTACTGGCGTCCCGGGTGCGGGTTCTGCATGCGACTCGACCGCGAGCTACAGAACGCAGGTGTCAGCATGAACAAGCACAACATCTGGGACGACCCGTCCCACGCCGACACGGTTCGTAAGTGGGCCAAGGGCAACGAGACCGTGCCCACCGTCGTGATTGGCGATGTCGGCCTGGTCAACCCGTCGAAGAACGAAGTAATCAGCGTCTTGGCCGCCAAGGCGCCTCATCTCGTTCCCGAGGGTTGGGAGCCGCCACAACCAGGCCGGATCTCGGGCACCGCTCGGCGCCTGCTGGGCGGCTAGTGGTCAGCGGCCTCGGCCGCTATTCCAAGTGATAGCCGCACTCCCAAGGATGGTGTCCACGGCGGGCGTAGAGCTCACGGGCTCGCGCGTCTTGTTCGGCCGGAAGGGCCGCGGCCGGGTCGCCGGTTCCACCCACCGTGCGCCAGGTGGCGAAGTCGAATTGATACGCCCCGCGGTACTTCCCGGTCGGTGAGGTTGCTCGATAGTTGTCGGTCGATTCGCAGAACCGCAGCTTCTCCCACTTGTCCGCCGGAGCGATGCCGTACGCACCTTCTTCGATAGCGATTGCCGCACGGTCCCACGCGTCAGCGAGTGGCTGAATGGCACGAGTTTCGATGAGGAGAGGCTCGATCGCCGCAATCTCGACCTGGAGTCGATCAATCTCAAGGCGCAGCGACTCCGCCTGCTCGACGCTCTCGCGGACCTCGTCGCTGGCTTGGGCCTCGAGCGCTCGGAGCCGATCGACCGCAACCTGCTGCGAGCCCGCATGAGTGCGCAGGAGATGACGGCGCCACGAAACGTCGGACACATCGTCGAGATTCAACAGCCCGAGATCACCGACGTCACCTCCAGTGACAAAGGAGCGGACCGCGACCGTTCGGAGGTGTCGGATCGCGAGCTCAATCTCGATCGTGAGTCGCCGCTGCTCCTGGTCGAAGCTGTTGCGACCCGTGAGGGTGTCGGTGAGATCGGTTTCCGCCGCATTGAGCGACACAAGAAGATCGTCACGCTCGAGCGACAGCTCGTCGATCTGGGATCGCACATCGCTGCCCGTTGGGACACCATCGCGGAGATCATTGATCTCGTCGGCCGACGCACCCGAGCTGAAGGCGAGAAGCAGACCGATCAGGAGCGCGATGAGTCCGACACCAGTGGTCCGGCGGCGGAGGCGGGAGGAAGGAAGAAGAAGAGGAAGCATCGCGGAAGACCACTGGGACGAGTGCGTGTGCGCGTCAACGCGGCCGTCAGACCGACTCCACCCGGTGGATCGCGAGACCCTAGCGAGCGCGCGGGGTCGAACGAAACTCGCTTGACTACCCTCATGCTCATGACCGAGTTCGACGCCGTACTACTGCTTTCGTTTGGCGGGCCTGAGGGCCCCGACGACGTGCTGCCGTTTCTCGAAAACGTCACTCGCGGTCGCGGCATTCCGGCTGAGCGATTGCGGGAGGTGGGCGCCCACTACGACCACTTCGACGGGGTGAGCCCGATCAACGAGCAGTGTCGACGGATCCAGTCCGCTCTCCAGGACATGCTTGACCAACAGGGTCACGGCCTCCCCGTTTATTGGGGCAATCGCAACTGGCACCCGATGCTCGGCGCCACCGTTGCGAAAATGCGCGACGACGGGGTCAAGCGGGCGCTCGCCATCACCACGTCGGCCTACAGCTCGTTTTCTGGCTGCCGGCAGTACTGGGACGACATCGACGCCGCGGTTGCCGCCGCCGGACCCGACGCACCCGCCATTCAGAAGATTCGGCCGTTCTTCGACCACCCGGGGTTCGTCGAGCCATTTCAGGACGGGCTACGCACGGCTCTTGTCGGACTGGCCGACGGCACCCCAATCGTGTTCACCGCCCATTCGATCCCCACGGCGATGGCCGACACCTCGGACTATGAGTTACAACTCCGCACGACGGCGGCGCTCGTCGCCGGCATCGCCCCCGAGCACCCGTGGAGTCTGGCGTGGCAAAGCCGCTCCGGGCCTCCCCACGTCCCGTGGCTCGAGCCCGACATCAACGACCATCTCCGCACCCTCGCCAGCGATGGTGCGACTGAAGCCGTGATTGTCCCGATCGGCTTCGTGTCTGACCACATGGAAGTCGTGTGGGATTTGGATTGCCAGGCCCAGGACACGGCCAACGAACTCAGGCTTACGCTTCGTCGGGTCGCCACCCCGGGCACGGTGCCTGACCCTCGCTTCGTTTCGATGTTGTGCGCCCTCGTGGATGGCCACCTCACCAATCGAGATCCACTTCGCCTCAGCGCCCTTCCCGCTCGCCCGTTCCCGTGTGCTGCCGGTTGCTGCCCGGGACCATCGCGCGGTTAGCGGGGGATCCACCGCGAACCGCGCGAGCCTTCCTACGATCAGTTGTGGAGTTATCCACAGGTCGATCGGGAGGGCACCCGGGGTGAATCACACGAGGATTGCGGCAGAAGCGTTGCGCTATCGCCTCAACCTCGTGCGCCGTCCCTTGGTCGACGACTCCGAGTGGGACCTCGAGCGGATGGCGAGCCAATCGGTGACCGCCGCCGACCCGAGAGTCGATAGCGCGATCCGTCGGATCGCCACCGCGTGGAAACGCTCCGGTCTTGATCCGCAGGCGCTGTGTGAACCATGGCTGGGCGACGATGTCGACGCCATGTTCTGCGCTTCGCCCGAGCTTGTCGACGCCCTGGACGACATCGTCCGCGTCGCCACCCGCTCGCTCGCCGCGTAGACCCGGCGGTTCATCTATTCGTCGAGCGATTCCCGCAACGGCAGCTGAGGGATTGTCACCGCGACCACTACTGACGCGAGGGCGACCCAGAAACCGATTCGGAATGTATCGGTCGCCGCCAGCCGGAACGCCTCTCTGACGAGCGCCTCAACATCGGCGTCGAGTCCTCGGATCACATCGATGTCACCGCGAAGGTCCTCGTCTCGCACACCGTCGAGCCGTCCCGCCACGACGAGGCGATCGAGATGATGCGACAGGCGAACGGCAAACCAGGTGCCGGCCAGTGCGGTGCCGAACACCTGCCCGGTGTTGCGCATGAACATCGACATGGCCGACACCGCACCCAGGTCTCGGTGGCCGACCGCGTTCTGCATCGACAGAACGAAGACCGGCGTGCCCGCGCCCATCCCGACCCCAAGAAGGCCGGTTCCGATCCACACCGCGATCATGCTCGGCGAAGGGCCCAGCCCCGCCAAGACCGCGTACCCGCCAGCAAAGACCACCGATCCCGCCGCCGGCCAGACCCGATAGTGGCCGGTTCGAGCCACCGTCCGCCCCACGATCGTGCTGGTGATCGCGAGCATGAACGTGGTCGGAAGGATCGCGAGACCGGCCTGGGTTGTTCCCAGATCCAACACGACCTGCAGCATCAAGGGCAGGAAGGCGACGGCCATGAAGTTGACCAAACCAATGAGAAATGTCGTGGCCGCGCTCGCCCGCACGACGGGAATTCGCAAGAGTTGCAACGGCATGACGGGGTCGTTCGCCGACCATTCGTGACGCACGAACCCCGCAAGCGTGATGAAGCCCAACCCAAGAAGACCCAGAACCATGGGGTGCGACCAACCAACTGCTTCGCTCGCCATTGACAGGGCCAAGACCAGCGCCCCGTACGAAACAACGAGCATTGTGGCGCCCAGTCGATCGAACGATCGCTCCTCATCGTCGCGGCGCTCAGGGAAGGCGTCGCGCACGAACCAGATCGCCAATACACCGAGCGGAAGGTTGATCAGGAAGATCCAACGCCAGCCCGCGTGTTCGGCGATTGCGCCGCCCAGAACCGGGCCCGCGAAGGATGCGACTGTCCATACCGAAGGCGTGACCCACGAGTACCGACCACGTTCACGGGCCGGTACGAGGTCGGCAATCACCGCCGTGGACTGGCTGATCACACCGCCGGCACCGACGCCCTGCGCGATGCGAGCAAGGAGAAGGACGGGGAACGACCAGGCCAGGCCGGCGAACAGCGACGCAACCGTGAACACCGTCACGGCCGAGAGGTACACCGTCCGGCGCCCGCGGAGATCGCCCAGCTTCCCGTAGAGCGGCACCGTCACAACGAGCGACAGCTGATAGCTCACGAAGAGCCACGCGATCTGGTCGAGTCGGCCAAGGTCGCCGGCGACTTCAGGGCCGGCCGCGCCGAGCGCCATCAGATCGATTGCCGGAAGCGCCATCGCCAGCGCAAGTCCAACGAGTACTCGTCGATTCATCAGGGCAGTGTGGTGCCCAGGGTCAGGAAACGGTGTCACGGGCCAGCAGAACCTGCACCAGCGCGCCCCCTTCGGGTCGTCGGAATCGATCTCGGCATAGCGTCACCGCGATCGGGTCGCTACGTTGTGCGCGTGGCAGTTCTCGCAGTGGTCAATCAGAAAGGCGGCGTTGGCAAGACCACCGTCGCGCTTGGCCTCGCGGCCACCGCTTGGGCTCGGGGGCTTGATGCGCTCGTAATCGACCTCGATCCACAGGGCAACGCCACCACCGGTCTCGGTGTGTGGGATCCGCCCTTCAGTGTTGATCAGGCGCTGGCCGAGGAGCGGCCCGGCTCGATCGCAGGCCTACGCGTGTCATCCACCTGGCCGTCGGAAGGCGGTCGTCCACCTTCGGTTGTACCCGCCACTCCCGCCCTTGCCGCTCGAGAATCACAACTCCTTACCGATCCAATCGGCGCCAACGATCGCCTCGCGATCGCGCTCGAAGGTGTCCAGCACGATGTGGTGATCATCGACTGCCCGCCGTCACTCGGACTCCTGACCGTGAATGGGCTCTTCGCCGCCGATCGGGCTCTCATTGTCACTGAACCCGGAGCGTGGGCATCCGACGGGGTCGGCCAGATTCTGCGAACCGTCGAACGTATTGCCGCCCGCCGCACCACACCCCTCACCGTCGCTGGTGTTGCCGTGAACCGGCTCGGCCGAACCCGAGACGCCAAATACTGGGATCAGCAATTGCGGGCCGATCACGGCGACATCGTGCTGCCCGCGGTCCATATGCGAGCGGCGGTTCCCGAAGCCTCCGCCGGTTCGATGCCGATCCACGCCCTTGGAAATCGCCCCGGAGCGCAAGAAGCCGCGGCCGAATTCGATCAGCTGTTTGATCTCGTACTCCCGATGGAGGTTGCCCATGGCCTATGACCCGCAAGCGAACCGCCGACGACCGCAACCCGATGCCGCCGACCCGGCTCCCGTCGACTCGATTC
Organism: Candidatus Aldehydirespiratoraceae bacterium; assembly: GCA_047639555.1. Taxonomy (GTDB): domain Bacteria; phylum Actinomycetota; class Acidimicrobiia; order Acidimicrobiales; family Aldehydirespiratoraceae; genus JAJRXC01. The sequence continues at coordinate 3,786 of JBLIOE010000009.1, read as the reverse complement.
TCGGAGTACCCGAGGTCTTCGCCGCAGCCGGTGATCAAGCACCGATCCCCGCCGTCACGCCCGAACCCGCCGACCCGCCGCCCGACTCACTTCTGGTGAATACGGGCGTCGCCGCGGCACTGGGTGGCCTGTTCGCACTGGTTACCCTGCGCCATTTGTGGAAGCGTCACCTGCGCAAGACCGCGCTGGACGACGAGTAGCCGGCGCTCAGCCCGAGGCTTCTGACATCGCCGCGTCTTGCGCGGCGGTGGCCCTATTCCGCTTCTCGACGGCCTTGGTGCCTTCCGGGCACAGATCGACATAGGGGCACCAGCCGCAGAGCGGACCGGTGCGGGGCTCGAACTCGTCGGTCTCGCAAGCGGTGTTGATGCCCTGCCAGGTGGCCACCAACTTTTCGGTGACAATATCGATCTCTTTGCGGGTGACATCGATCCCCACGGGCCGCTGCCCAAGGTAGAGGAGACGAGCTCGCACCGGCATTTCGCCGGTGTCGGCTTCGACTGCCGCCGCGTAGAGCAGCACCTGGTCGAGGCGCCCGCGGCGATAACGAGCAGAAGGGGCGCGACCGGACTTGTAGTCGGTGACGACGAGTCCGTCGGCTTCACGTTCGAGGCGATCGACGATGCCGCGGAACGGCACTCCGCCAAGGTCGGCCTCGATATCTCGCTCGGTGGCAGTGACATCGACCTTCTGCGGGTCTTCGAGCTTCCAGAGGCCTTCGATGGCCTGCCATGCCTTCCAGCGGAAGTGGCGGCTCCTCTCCTCGTCGTAGCCCAAGGCGGAATAGTCGTCGGCCGACTCGGTGTCGGGCCATTCTTCGCGGGCAATCCCCTTTGCGATATCGGGAGTGCGCTCGGCCGGCGGGCGCTGCATGAGCAACTCAAGCACTCGATGCGCAAAACTCCCGGCCAGCGCGGCTTCACCCGGTGGATCGGGCAAACGATCGACATAACGATGGCGCCAGCGGCGCGGGCATTGCTCGAAGGTGCCCGCGCCCGACGGCGACAACCGCGGCGGCGGAGTGGGGGCACCCACCTCTCGAACCCCGCCCTCGAGGTCGATCGACGCGGGATCAACCGGGTCGGCCAGGCCTATCGCGTCGGGATCAACTTCCATGAATGTAGTTCTACCGCACGGGTGTGACAGCCGCAGCCCTCGACTCAGATATCGAGTGTCGAAGCGTCGACCAACGCCGAGTTCTTCACGAGGAAGTCTCGCCGAACACTCACGTCGTTGCCCATCAACACATCGAACATCCGCGCCGCGTCCTCGGCCTGTTGAGCATCGTCCATGGTGAGGCGCCGCAGCGTGCGGGTGGCCGGGTCGAGGGCGCAGTGACGAAGCTCGTCGACATTCATCTCGCCGAGACCCTTGAACCGCTGCCACTTGATGTTCTCGCGCTTGCGCTTACCCTTGCAGAGTTCATTGGTGAGCGCTTCCTTCTCCTCGTCGGAGTACACCCGATACACCTCGTCGCCGACCTTGGTGGTGAACAGCGGCGGCTGGGCGGCAAACACATTGCCGGCCTCAAGCATCGGCAACATGTATTGGTGGATCAAGGTGAGGAGCAAGCACCGAATATGGCTGCCATCAACATCGGCGTCACAAAGGATGACGATGCGGCCATAACGCGCATCAGCGAGGTTGAACTCCTTGCCCGCTCCCGCCCCCATTGCGGTGAACAAGGCCTGCGCTTCCGCGTTGTCGAGTACCTGCTTCTGGCTGGCCTTCGCCGCGTTGACCACCTTGCCGCGCAATGGCAGGATCGCCATCGTTTCACTGTCGCGACCACGTTTGGCCGGGCCGGCGGCGGAGTCGCCCTCCACCAGGATCAACTCGCTGTCGACGCCATGCACGCGGCAGTCGGCGAGCTTCTCGGGCATGCCGGTGGAACCAAGGCTCGCCGCCTTTCGCTTGTTCTCGAGCAGCGTCTTTGAATCGACCCGGTTTTGGATGGCCGTCGCCAGCTTGTCGGCGATGGCCTTCACGTGGGTGCGGGGACCGCCGCCCGGTTCGAACCACTCCTTGAGTTGTTCGTAGATCACCCGTCTCACGATCCCTTCGATCGCCGGGGTGCCCAGCTCCTGCTTCGTCTGGCCGCGGAACTGTGGTTCGGGGAAGGTGACCTTCAACGCGGCAACAAGCCCCTCTTGCACGTCGTCTTTGGTGGCCTTGTGTTTGTCTTGTTTCGCGAGCTTGGCGAGCTTGCGACTGTCTTTCAGGATCACGTTGTTCACCACCTGGGTGAGGGACTTATCGAAGCCCGCTCGATGAGTGCCGCCTTGGCTGGTGGGAATGGTGTTCACGAACGTGACCACTACGTTGTCGTACCCCTTCACCCAGCGGAGCGCGACATCGACCGTGCACTCGCGCTCGACATCGGTCATCTTGCCGTTGACGGGAACTTTCTCGGTGAACGTATCGATGCCGTTGCACGTGATGACCTGGCTGACACTTTCGCCGACCGAGAGGTGATCAACAAGGTCGGCGAGACCGCCACGAGAGACAAATGAGAACGGCGCCTTACGTCCGCCTGGACGTTTGTCGATGACGCTGACCTTCATGCCCGGAACGAGGAAGCAGGCCTGGGTTGCCCGGTCGCAGATTTCGTCGACGTCGATGATCGCAGCCGGGTCGAAGATGTCGAAGTCGGGCCAGAACCGCACCCGAGTGCCAGTCTTGTTCTTGGAGATCTTCTTGACCTGCTCGAGCTTGTGGCCGGCCTTGAACTTCGACCCGGTGAACTGGCCCGCAACTCGTTCGTTGAAACCGAGAACATGGGTGGAACCGTCGCGGTCGACTTCGGCAATGAGTTTGGCGGCGAGGGCGTTCACCACGGAGGCACCGACGCCATGAAGGCCGCCCGACGAGGTGTAGGCACCTCCGCCGAACTTGCCGCCAGCATGAAGCTCAGTGAAGACGACCTCGAGCGCCGACACTTTGCTCTTCGTATGGAGACCAACAGGGATGCCTCGACCGTTGTCGCTGACCTCAATCGAGCGGTCGCGATACAAGGTGACTTCGACCTTGTCGGCAAAACCTGCGGCGGCCTCGTCGACCGCGTTGTCGATGAGTTCCCACACCAGGTGCATGAGCCCTTCGGAGCCGGTTCCGCCGATGTACATCCCGGGACGTTTCCGGACCGCTTCGAGACCCTCAAGGGTCTGGATGGCGTCGGCCTCGTAGCCGGTGGATTTCTTTGCAGCCAAGGGGCAGGTCTCCCGAAGAATCGAACGAGCGTTCGACGGACCTTACCAACGCCTAGCGCGGCTGGGGGACGTACCGGAGGTACGGCACCGGTGCCCGAAACTCGCCGTGTTTGGCCCGAGCGTCTTCGTCGGAGACTGACGGCACGACGATCACATCGTCGCCGTTCTTCCAGTTCGCAGGCGTTGCAACTTGTTCTTTGGCCGTGAGCTGAATCGAATCCAACATGCGAAGGATCTCGTCGAAGTTGCGGCCCGTTGTCATCGGGTACGTGAGCTGTGCCTTCACCTTCTTGTCGGGCCCAATGATGAAGACCGTGCGAGCGGTGGCGTTGTCGCCCGCAGTTCGACCGTCGGACGAGTCGCCTGCATCGGCGGGCAGCATGTCGTACGCCTTGACGATCTCGAGCGTAGGGTCGCCGATGAGCGGATAATTCAAGGCATTGCCTGTAGCGGTTTCGATATCGGCCGCCCAACCGGCGTGATCGTCGACGCCGTCGACGCTGATCCCGATGAGTTGACAGTTGCGAGCAGCAAAGTCGTCCTTCATTCCGGCAACAGTTCCGAGCTCAGTTGTGCA
>JBLIOE010000008.1:0-122027 GCA_047639555.1 Candidatus Aldehydirespiratoraceae bacterium | reverse complement strand
CCCGCCCGGCAATGTGAAATCGACCACGACCTCCCCTGGGACGACCACGGACGAACAGCGCACTACAACGGCAAAGCCCGCTGCAGCTACCACCACCGCAACTGGAAACCCAGACCCGGATAGGTCGACGGGCGTCCTGTCGACGATAGCTGCAGTGATCAACCGCCGATCAGCGACGGATGGATGTACGCGCCGTCGATGAAAAGCCTGGGAAGTGTCGGGTTCGACCACGCAGAGCGCGATGGACCTTTGCCCCCTGACCGAGCAGCCGACGGGTGGCTAAGGTTTCGATCAGGCGAGTGAGGGACCCCGCATGACTGACCACCCCGTTTCCACGGGACCAGCTGAAGCAAGTCCACTCCCCGAGCAACTCCCTGCGGAAGCGCTGCGTTGGCTTGAGCATGTCTCGGCGCTGGAGTTCTACACCGATCGGCTGCCCCGGCGGACCGGCCAGGTTGCGGCGGCATTAGTCTTTCTCGACCGCGATCTTCCGATGAGTTCACGCGACATCGCGTCGTTTGCCCGCACCGGTCATGAGACCGTGCGTCGCTCGGCCGACGCCCTCGAAGCAGCACGACTGATCGATCGCCATCGGCGCCCGATCTACCCGGCCCGCGTTCAGCCGTAACCAGACCGCAGGGCCCAGAGCGCTCTAGTCGTCGTGGCCCGGACGTTTCCGAGACTTCTTCACGTCGCCCCGTTTGCGTTTTCCGTCGAGCCGTCGGCGCTGACTTCCGCGCGTGGGCTTCGTTGCCCGGCGAGGCGTCTCGACCTTCGCGGCTCGATCGATTCGCTCCTGGATGCGCTCCACGGCAAGTTGCCGATTGCGATACTGCGACCGCTCGGCGTCGACCGTGACTCGAATCGACTCACCGAGCTTGCCGACGAGACGCTCCCGCAGCCAGTCGGGTATTGCGCAGTCGGCGAACACCAGCACGGCATCAACCTTGGTGTTGGACCGATTCGCGTGTTGTCCGCCCGGTCCTCCGGACGCGACAAATCGAAACGAGATGTCGTCCTCGGAGACCTGCCACCTCGATGACATATCAGGCTCCGATCAGATCAACTTGCAGCGACGGCCTCAGGCGGCTTCGCGAGCGGCGGATAACACGCCCCGATATCTAAGTCGAGAAATGCCGCAAGAGCGGCCAATTCCTCTGCCTTCATTTGGGTACGGCCTAGGAGCCGGTCGCGCATGGCCTCTCGGTTCACGCCGATGACCCTCGCCAAACGCTGCTGCGAAATGCCGCTCACCCTCCGAGCGTGGTCGAGCGTCGCTCGAATGTGATCCTGGGTTGCCTTCATCAACTCGCCGTACTCGGCTCGTTCGATGCAGTCGCCGTGAGCGCGTCGCCCCATGAGTGAATTGCCTTCCGCTCTTGTGCTCCCCGCCGCCTGCGGGACGCAGCAAGGAATACTGTAGAGGACATAAGTCGAAGGAACCAGGCAACCGGCGCCATGGACACCCAAACAGGGGCATGGACACCCAGCACTGGGCCGATCGCACCCCAGCCACTAGGGAACCTCCGAGGGACCTCCGACCCGAACCTTAGAGCCGCACGATCGCATTGTGTACAGCGCCGCCCCCGACTGTCCGTATCTCCAACTGTGACCGGCCACACAGGGACAGGGACAGGGACAGGGACATGAACTCACAAGACCTCAATGAGCGACAAAATTCACCGGCCGCCCTCCGGCGACCAAATGATCTCTTCGCCCAGGCCCACAACCGGACGCGGATGGCAGCAGTCCTGCGAGATGAGCGTCTCCAGGTCAGCACCGCTCCCACCGGAGAGGTTCAGAGCCGAATCGTTCGATTCTCGGCCTGAACAAAGCACCTCGCTGGACAGCGAACCCCTCGCCCCTCAAGGCGAATACGTACATAACCCCGCCCACCCGGAATCGGCCACCATTGGTCGCCGATTTCGCGTTCTGTCATAGAACTACGCGGACAGATGATGCACTTCGTTGAAGCTGTGAAGCGACGGCACACCGGCTCTCACACCAATGCGAGAAATGGAGGCCTGCTGCACAAAGCAGCGCCACTGTGTCTCGATACCTGCGCCGAGCGCCCAGGCAATCGCCGCCTTGATCGGTGAAACATGGCTGACCACAACAATGTCGCGCTCCGCCGCCTCATCGAGCAGGTCTGAGAGGGCAGGCCATACCCGCGCCGCGAGATCGTCGAGGCTCTCGCCTCCGGGGGCTGACCAGCCGGTGTCGGCCCGCCATGTGGCCCAGGTTGACGCAGAGACATCGGCGACCGGTGTGCCTTCGAGCTCGCCATAGTCGAGCTCGATGAACCGTTCGTCGATCTCGATCGGCTGACCAATCGCCTCCGCCGTCTGTTGGCAACGCTGCAGCGGGCTTGAGATCACGCGATCAGCACCGGCGAGGGCGCGCCCAATCGCAGCGGCTTGTTGGCGACCAGTGTCGTCGAGAGCTGGGTCTCGACGACCAAGCAGCTCCCCCGACGCGTTGGCGAGCGTCCGGCCGTGACGGGCAATGATCAGCACGATCGGCTCCTAGCCAAGATGGGTGCGCGGGAGGCGGCCCGTGCGACGTAGCTCGGCGAGATGGTCGGGGCGGCGCAGCTCAAACCGTTGCACCATCCAGATGAGGGCGGCGATCCCGGCGAGCTCGAGCATCACCAACACCACCGGAGCGCGGTCGAACTCGGGAAGGGGCCGTTCGGCGATGCCACTCAGCCCGGCCGCCGGCCACCAGAACAAGCTCGACCGAGTCCAGGACCCGGCGGCAACAAGAAAGATAAAGGTGCCGATCGGGACACCGAGCAGCCGGCGTCGCAGGACTCGCCGACCAACCGTGGCCGCCATGACCACGGCCATCAGACCGACCGACCCGATCAGTGTGTGCAGAATGAGCGGTCGACCGGTGACGGCCTCGACGAGCGGCAGCACTCCCCCCAGGGCGACATAGCGATAGTCAATCGCGGGGCTATCGAAGACGAACAGCACCGTAAGCACGGCGGCTGCGAGAAAGAAGAAGAACACTGGCGACGGCTCAGTTGAGGACGATGCGTCCGCACTCGTTACAGCTGAGAACACTTCCACTGGGTGAGTGCTTCATTCGGTCGAGTTCCATCGCCGGCATCGCTGACGGACATCCCGCGCAGTTCGCGCCGTCGAACACAACCACGGTGGCCGAGCCCATGCCGGGACGCAGCTTCTCGTAGTGAGTGAGGTCATCGGCGTTCACCAAGGCGACGGCAGCTTCCCGATCGGCCAGCACACTCGTCAGTTCGGCGTCGATCTCCGTCTCAAGCGTGGCAATCTCGGCCACGAGAACTGTCTCGCGCTCCTCGGTGGCGGCCTTCGTCGCCTGGGTCTCTTCGAGACGTGTAGCCAGCGCTTCGGCTTCTTCCATCGTCTCGAGCGCGTGGGTTTCGAGCTCACCCTGGCGCTCCCGTAGGCCGGCAATTTCGTCCTGTAACGGCTGGAGCTCTTTCACTCCCACTTCGCCGCTATAGAGCCGCTTGTTGTCTTCCTCGGCTTTCGCTTCGAAGATCTGGGCTTCGTCCTCGAAACGTTTCTGGCGCGCCGCCACTTCGAGCCGCGAGACACCGATCACGGCGACCTCATTGGTCAACGCCTCGACCTTGGCGAGCGCCTCCATCCGGGCGTCTCGCTCAGGTAGATGCTCATAGCGATGCCGCAGCTGCTCAGCCGCCGTATCAAGCTTCTGGATATCGAGGAGTGGTTTGTCGCTCATTCAACCTGCAGTGGTGGTCGGTGGTTCGGTGGTGGTCGGTGGTTCGGTGGTGGTCGGCGGCGCCGTGGTCGTGGGGGCCGCGGTTGTTGTTGGTGCGGTTGTTGTTGGTGCGGCCGTCGTTGTTGGCGCTCTTGTTGTCGTGATGGACGGGAGTGTTGTGGTTGTTGTGGTCGTGGTGGGTGGGATACAGACGTCGATCTCGCCGTCTTCGTCTTGATCGACTGGTAGCAGTAGATCGGGACATATCCCGATGCCGGGGTCGAAGACGAAGCCGGAATTCTCGCAGAAATCGACGACGCCGTCTTCGTCTTCGTCAACTTCGGCGTCTTCGTCGCCACAGGCGCTGTCGATCAGGTCGAGATACTCGTCTTCCTCGTCATCAGTACGGATGCGCTCGCCCTGTCGGGTCGGCGCCGGCGAGCTGAAGCTGCGGGCCTCGAGTCCGGCGTGATACGCCTCGTTGAAGGCCTGCCACATGGCGGCAGGAGCCGAACCGCCGGTGACGTTCTTGACACCCTGCCCGGGGATGTTGACTCCTCGCATCTCCGTTTCGGCGAGCGGGTCGCCCATCCAGACTGCCGTGGCGAGGTAGGGGGTGTAGCCCACGAACCAGGCGTTCTTGAAGTCCTGTCCGGTGCCGGTTTTTCCGGCGGCCGGTTGGCCGGGGAGTTGGGCTCGCTGTCCGGTGCCGCCGCGAACGTTCGCTTCCAAGATTGAGGAGACGAGACGAGCCGACTGGGTGGAGATCGCTCGCTGGGCTGCCGGTTCGTTGGCGAAGAGGATGTTGCCGGATCGATCTTCGACTCGCTCAATGAAGATCGGGTCGACCTGTAGGCCGTCGTTGGCGAACGTGGCGTAGGCCGTCGCCATATCGAGGGGCGTGACGTTGAGCGGGCCGAGTGGCATCGAGATCGGGAGGGAACTCATGTCGCTCGTGATGCCGAGGGCCCGAGCGGTATCGGCCACATTGCTCAGTCCAACGATCTGGCCAAGACGGAGGTAGGCGCAGTTCGACGACGAGAGTGTTTGGCTGCGAATCGAGCGGACCGACCCGGTTCCGGAGCCACCAAAGTTGTTGGCTGAGTACGGGTTTGGGGATCCGCCCGGGTTGTCGAACACGCAGGTGGCGGTGCCGTTGATCGTGTCGCTCGGCACCAACCCCTTCTCCATCGCGGCGGCGAGTACGAACGGCTTGAACGACGAACCGGTGGGTCGTCCCCCCTGGGTGGCGATGTTGAACTCGCCAAACCCCTCCACGTCGAATCCTGGGCCACCAACAATTGCCCGGACTCGACCGGTGCCGGGTTCTATGGCCGCGAGCGCACCAATGAAACCACGCTCGTCGTCGGGCCGGAATGCGTCGACCGCCGCGATCCCGGCAGCCTGAGCAATCGGGTCATAGGTCGTATAAACACGGAGTCCGCCGCCGAACAGCGCCTCGGCGCGGGCCTCGCGAGTATCACCAAGCCGGAAATCGTCGAGCAACTGTCTGCGCACTTCCTCAATGAAGTAGTTGTCGGGTTGCCACTCAGACGGCACCGTTCGGGTGGTGGGCACGGGCACCGCTCGATATTCGGTGGCGTCTTCTTCGGAGATCATTCCCGCGGCCACGAGTCGGCCGAGCGCCACGTTGCGTCGATCGGTGGCCGTGCGCGGGTTGAGCGTCGGGTCGTATTTGCTCGGGTTCGAGATCAAACCCGCGAGCATGGCGGCTTCGGGGTAGCCCAGCCGGTCGGGGGTGGTGCCGAAGTAGATCTCGGCCGCGGCGCCTATGCCGTAGGCCCCGCCACCGAAGTAGACCGTATTGAGATAGGCCTCGAGGATCTTGTCCTTCGACATCTGTTGTTCGAGACGACGAGCGACGGCGGCTTCGGCGATCTTTCGATCGATCACCTGGTCATCGCCCACCACGCCGTTCTTGATCAGCTGCTGGGTGATCGTGGAGCCGCCCTCCTCGATCCCGCCCGCGTTGACGTTGCGAATGAAGGCGCGGCCGATCGCCTTCGCATCGATGCCGTTGTGTTCGTAGAAACCTTCGTCTTCGACCGCGATGACCGCGTCGATGACCGCCTGGCTGACATTCTTGAGATCGACCAGGTCACGATTCTCGACGTCGTAGAGCACGTCGAACTCAACGCCGTTGGTGTCGAATACCTCGGTCCGCAGGGCCAGCTCGTTGAAGTTGATCTCGGCAACGGTCGATTCGTTGGCGTTGTAAATCTCGGCAACCCTTGGGCCGAGCGCGGCAAGGGTGAACGCCATAATGATTCCGCCGCCGAGAAGGACGGTGGCGAGACGGAGTAGCCCGACGATCCCACGCATCGTGGCCACGCTACTGGCCGCAGCACAAGCACGGCGGTCGGGTGACGCACCGGCGCCGGTTGAATGCCAGCATGGCGGAGTGACCCGCATTGCGATTGTCGGTAGCGGCCGTGCCGCCACGCTCCACGCTGAGGCGGTGCGAGCCGTACCCGGTCTCGACCTCGTCGGGGTTGGTGGGCGATCCATCGATGCCGCCGGGTCCGACGCAACGGCGACATTGGCCACTATGACATTGGCAACTGCGTTGGAGACGAGCGTGTTGCCGCTCGAACAGATGATTAGGACAGGAGCGGTGGACGGGATCGTGGTGGCCGTTCCCGCCGCTAACACGGCGGCCGTTCTCGATCAGATTCCCGCTGCGCTTCCCGTGCTCGTGGAATCGCCAAGCACGCTTGACGACGATCAGGTTGGGATGACCGCCGCCAACCTTCTCCACTCCTCCACCGTCTCGCGAGCACTCACCGCCATCCACGAACTCGGCGCCGTACATCATCTCGAACTCCGCAGCCGGTCGTTGTGGCCTCGGTGGGGTCACTTCGCCGACACACCGCCAACCGCCGGTGTACTGAGTGCCCCGGGTGCGGGGCTTCTCCCGGTAGTGCTGGCCGCCGCGGGCGCCGCCGTCGAAACGGTCTCGGCGACCCTGCATCGCGATGGGCGTGGATCCGTCATGGATGCAGCCCTCCGCCTCGGGTTGAGTGACGGACGCATCGTGCACGCACAGCTGAGCTGGACCGTCACTGAGACCGAGGCCGAAGCTGAACTCGAAGCCGCCAGCGACACGGGCGTCGCCCATCTCCGACTATGGCCGAGCGTGTCCCTCGAACTCGACGGGCGAGCCGTGAAGGGCCGCGATGAGTCACCGCTCGTCGCCCTCGGTTTCGTCCCCCAGATGCAACGATTCGGGGCCGTGTGTAAGGGCGAACGCGCCGCTTGGCCTCCGATCTCTGTGGGCCTTGGCGTCGAAGCGATTTGCCGCGCCGCGGTCGCGAGCGCAGCGGCCGACGGCGCGCCGGTCTCGCCGCACTAGTTCGAATTATTCTTTTCCCGCCGGCGGGACTACGGTCTCGGCCACGCGGGAGGAGTCCGGGCAGCTGCATGCCCAGGGACGATCTCCGCGCACCGCCGCCACCCTGGAGAGTCCCGTGTTTCGCACCCCCCGGCTCATCGCCGCCTGCCTGAGCATCGCGCTGTTCGCCGCCGCCTGTGGTGGAGGCTCGGAAACTGAAACAGCCAACCAACCCGCCGCCAACGATTTTGTGGTCCAGGGCGACAACGTCTTGGACGACGCCCAGCTCCCGCCCGAAGAGACCGTGCCGGACGAAGATCTCGGCGCCGGCGCCAGCGAGAGTGAAGGGCCCGCCGACCCACCCGAGTTCGACGTCACCGAAGACACCCTCCCCATGGATGAAGAAGAGGACGCCGACGGCGAGTTCTTCGATGCGGTTGGCGTATTCACCTCCTGCCTCACCACCGAGGGCTACGGCTTCATCGGCATTCCGAGCCAAGACCTCGAGGAAACCGATCCGGTCAACGATCCGGGCTACATCGACTCCCTCCGCCAGTGCGCGGCGTCCTCGCAGATCATTTCCAAAATGGACGCGGCCGAGGACACGTCGAACCTCACGGCCGAAGAGATCGAAACTCAGAACCGAGAGTTCGGCCTCTTCGTTGACTGTCTGGTTGGTCGCGGCTGGACCATCCCGACGCCGACGCCTGACGAGAACGGTGTGCTGCAGCCGGCCTACATCGAGCTGGCCCGCACCTGGGTGACGCCCGACGGCACCGGCCTGCTCGACAATGACGAGTTCAATACCGACGACTTTGGTGAGTGCGGGTTCAACGCGAACCGGCTCAACTAACGGAGAGAGACGATGACGAAATCAACTATGCGCCCCATCAGTATTGCCCTGGTAACCATCATCATGGCCGCTTCGTGCGGTGGCGGCAGCGAGTCCGAAACGACCAATCCGCCATTCGTTGAGCAGGGTGCGAGCACTCTCGCCGACGACGCTGACGTCCCCACTGACTCCGCCGCTCCTGGCGACGCCGCCGGTGGTGCCTCAGAATCCGACGAACCGGCAGGCGATGCTGGCGATCCGGACTCTGTCGAGACCGAGGACACCATTCCGCAGAACGAGGACGACACCCCCGCAGTGGCGAACCTGTTCTCCTCGATGGGCGTGTTCCAGTCGTGCCTCGAAGACGAGGGCCATGCCTTCATTGGCCAGCCCGACGCGGAGCTCGAAGCCAGCGACCCGGTCAACGACTCGGCCTATATCGAGGCCCTTACCCACTGTGCTGCAGTGAGCGACATTCAGGCGTCGTTCACGGCGATGCAGAGCGAGTCCGACAGCCTCGATGCCGAAGGGATCGAGGAGCGCAATCGCCAGCTCATCCACTGGATGGACTGCATGGAAGGTCGAGGTTGGACCTTCTCCGGCGTTTCGGCCGATGCGCGTGGCCTCAACCAACCCTCTGGTATGGAAGGGCCCGACGGTGCGTCGTTCCTTGACAGCGACGACATGGGCGAGTGCGCCACCGTGGCGGGCGAATCGTATGAGGCTGAACTCGAAGCAGAAGGAGCCGGCGAGTGACAATCGGACGGAATCAGATTCTCGGCGTCTTTGTCGCCCTCATTCTCGTCTGTGGCGCCGTTGTCGTCTGGCAAAGCACCGGCGATGAGGAAGCCGATGCAGCACGCGAGCCCGACATTGTCCGGCGCGTCGATCGCCAGACCTTGCGTGATGAGCTCACGATCAACGGCGAGCTGCGGCGCGACGAGCTCTCCACGATCAACTCGCCGTTCGACGGCCGAGTGAGCCAGCTCAACGTCGACGACGGCGACACCATCAACGCAGGCGACGTCTTACTCGCGCTCGATGGCCGTTCCGCGGTAGCCGCCAACGGCGACTTCTCGTTCTACCGTCAACTCGACGTGGGTACCGACGGTCCCGATGTCCTCCAGCTCGAACGCATTCTGCAGGAGTCTGGTTACGACCCCGGTGCCGTGGATCGGCTCTACACCGAGGCCACCCGCTCGGCCCTACGCCAATGGCAGATCGCCTACGGCTACGGCGGCGCAACGCCCGAACCGGAGGAGACGATCGTCATCACGCTGGCCGAAGGCAACGGCTACACGATTGCCGACAAGGACACGACCGCGCTGATCATTGGGCCTTCGGTCCCCGGCCAAGTTTCCGAGTCCCCCGTGCTTGTCCCCACATTGGGTGCGGGCCTCGTTCCTATGCAGGAACCGGTCATCCCTCGTATTGGTATGGACGTCGCCACCGCCGAAGTCACTGAGGGCGACACCTACACGATCACCCTCCACTCGGACCCGGCCCCAACGGCCGACACGGAGATCGAGGTCGAGTTTGCGACGAGCGCGACGGGCGGCGACCAGGACGATATTGACGATCCCGATACCGACGTCGACTACGTCAACGAGCCACTCGAGGATCTGCCGTTCATCTGGCCGGCCGGTGAAACGACGGTCACCCTCGATCTCATCACACTGGCCGATGAGCTTGACGAAGACGACGAAGACTGGTCGATGACATTGATCGCCGAGCAGGTCGTGACAGGCGCCAACTACGACATCGGGCCGATCAAGACTCTCACCGTCGACATTCTCGACAACAACACACCGAAGGTTCCGACGCTCACCCTCTCGATCGACGAAGACGACGAGATGGTCGACGAAGGTGGCGCGGCAACCTTCACCATCGAGAGCGACATCGAGCTCGATAACGCCCTCGAAGTTCGTTACGAAGTCATCGGCGGCACCGCTGACGAAGAAGACGACTACGACGAGCAGGACGAGCGCGCCACCTTCGACTATGGCGCCAACGACACGATCGACACCTTCACGATCGGCACGACGCAGGACGACGACATCGAGCCCGACGAGACGCTGACGATCCGGCTACTTCCGGCGGATGACCCCGACGAGCAATACCTCCTGGCGGGAACGCTCACGGCGACGGTCATCATCGAGGACGAAGACGCCCCCGAACTCACGATGATTACTCGGGAACAAACCGTTCCCGAAGGTTCGCTCGTCGAAGTCATTATTGAGGCCGACCAGGCCCCGAACGAAGACATCTCCGTCGACTACTCCATCGACGGCACCGCCACGATGGGTGTCGACTTCAACACCCTGACCGGAAGTATCACCTTCCCCGAAGGCCGCACTCGGATCTCGATCGTGATCCAGACCACCGACGACGATGTGATCTTCGTGCCGTCCGACATGATCGTGGCCGACTGGCCCGCTCGAGTCGGCACCGTGTTCGTCGACGAGGGCGAGACCGTGCAGCTCGGCAAGGAGCTACTCACCCTCACCGAACCGAACTTCACGATTCGACTGTTCGCCAACCCGACCGATCGTTCTGAGCTATCGGTTGGCCAAGCGGTGCAGGTAGAGATCGAGGCGGGCGATCAGGACTCACGAGGTGTAATCACTCAACTCGACGATGCGGCCACAATTACCGAGAGCGGTTCGGAGTCCTACGAGGGTGTGGTCGAGGTCGAAGACACTCTCGCCGCCGTCGACGGCGCCAACGTCCGAATCGAAGTGATTCTCGACGAGCGAGTCGACGCCATCGTGGTGCCGATCGCCGCCGTCAACCAGGACGGCACCGGTAACGAGGTCGTCACCGTGATCGACGAGGCCAACGGCAATGCCTACGTGACCAGACAGATCGTCACGGGTCTCCAGGAGGGCAGCTTCACCGAGGTGGTGTCTGGCCTTGAGGGCGGCGAACTCGTCGTCATCGAAGTGGACAACTAGGCCTTCTGGTGAGCGACAGTTCACTCCTCGAGCTCAAAGAGGTCTCGCGCATCTACGGCGACGAGGTCAAGGTCCACGCGCTCGACCGCGTTTCGATGACCATCGAGGCCGGCGAGTTCGTTTCAATCGTCGGCCCGTCGGGTTCGGGAAAATCCACGATGCTCGGCCTCCTCGGCCTACTTGACCTTCCCTCTCTTGGGGTCATGAACGTCACCGGCAAGTCGGTCCGAGACCTCGGCGACTACGAGCGCTCGCGACTCCGCGGCGATGTGGTCGGGTTCATCTTCCAGCAATTCCACCTCATCCCCCACCTCGATGCTCGTCGCAACGTCGAGACGGCGCTGCTCTACCGAAACCTCTCCCCCAGCGCGCGCAAGAAGCGGGCCCTTGAGGCCCTCGATGTTGTTGGTTTAGCCCCTCGGGCTGACCACCGCCCCGTGCAGCTCTCCGGTGGTGAGCAGCAACGAGTGGCGATCGCTCGAGCGATCGTCACCGAGCCAAAGCTGTTGCTCGCCGATGAGCCAACCGGTGCGCTCGATTCGACCAACGCGGCGAACGTGATGGAGATCTTTCAGGAGCTCCACACCGATTCCCGAGCAATCGCGATCGTCACCCACGACCCGGCCGTGGCCGCATCCGCCCAACGGCGTATCTCCATGAAAGACGGCCAAATTGTCGCAGACGAGATTCTGAAGAAAGTCGCGAAACCCTCCAGCTTTGGCGGAACCCTGAGCCCGGGCGAGGGAAGCCACTGATGCGGAGCGTTCTCGACCTCATCAGTGTCGCGATTAGCGGCCTCACGAGCCGGATCAGCCGCACGTTGCTGATCATGCTTGGACCGATCATTGGTGTAAGCGCGATCGTGGCGGCGGTTGGTCTTACCGAGTCGGCCAAGGGCGATCTCCAGGCCGATCTCGCCGAGCTCGGCACCAACCTCATCACCGCCGAGGCGGCCGGCTCATTCGGAGCGCAGAACCCAACCTTCCCCGAAGACGTCATCCGGCGAGTGGAAGATCTCCGTGGCATCGAGAGTGTCACCGGCACGCTTGCCCTGAGCGGCGTCGTCACGTCTCCCTACCAAGCGGCCGCGACCTACTACACCGCCTTCCCCACTCCCGTCCTCACCGCCGACGACGACTTCCTCGAAGTCATGCAGATCGAACTCGTGAGCGGACGCTGGCTGAACGATTTCGACAACGCGTCCGGCGCTCGGGTTGCCGTCATTGGCCTCGATATGGCCAACGAGTTCAACTATCGGGCCGGCACCAACACCACGATCCAGCTCAACGAGCTCAACTATGGCGTCGTGGGTGTCTACGAGCCGGTCAAGCTCGTCACCAACTTCAATACCGCGGTCCTTATCCCGCCCCAGACGGCCGACGATGACTTCGATGTTGGTCTCGAGACCAACACGCTCTATATCCGCGCCGACCCTGACCGTGTGATCGAGGTGGAGAGCGGCCTCTCCGTCGCCATCAATCTCGGCGGCAGCGAAGAGGTGAACACCTCGGTGCCCTCCGACGCGTTGGAGGCCGCCGCCGCGGCCGACTCGACGCTGCAGGTCATCGTCGCGTCGATGGGCATTCTTGCGCTCGTTGTTGGTGGTGTTGGTATTGCCAATGTCATGTCGATCTCGGTGATTCAGCGATCAGCGGAGATCGGTATTCGTCGCGCTCTTGGTCACGGCCGTTCTCTTATCGCGTGGCAGTTCCTCCTGGAAGCGGTGGCCGTTGGATTCTTTGGCGGCCTCGGCGGCCTGGCTGTCGGTGTCGGAATCGTCATGTTCTTCTCGCGCATCCGCGGTTGGACCCATGTGCTCGACCCGGTGCTGATTGTCGGCAGCTTCGAATTCCCGAGCCACTTCCTCGGGATCCCCACCATCTACATGCTGGGTATGACCGCCGCACTGGTCACCTCGGTGATCGCCGGGTTGTACCCCTCCGTCAAAGCAGCGCGCCTCGAACCACTCGAGACGCTCCGCCTTGGTTAAGAGATACAGCTGAGAGATACCGCGAAGAAATACAGCTGGGGTCAGACGGCGAAGTCTTCGCGGCGGCGGACGCGGTCCGCAAGGATTCGGATGGAGCCACCGAGACCGATGAACAGCACGGCAATTCCGAAGAGGACGTAGATGGTTCGGCCGGTGATCGCGAGCTGCGGATTGTTGTTGATTTCTGGTGAGGACAACACCACGAGAGGGACGATGAATCCGGCGTCCCAGGTCAGGTCGATCTCGCCTGATTCGAGCGCGACGATCGCGGTATGGCCCGTGGTCGGGGAAACATCACTGTCGAAATCATCACTGTCGAAATCATCACTGTTGGCCGCGTCAACCAGGGTGATCTCGAGACCCGGCGGGGTCACGAACTCGATCTGGTAGTCGCCCGGCGCGAACTCGATGAAGCGATACGCACCGGCATCATCGGTGGTCGCGGTCGCCACAATCTCGCTGCGGCTGTCGCGGAGCCGCACGACGACGTTGGCGAGCCCCGCCTCATCATCGTCTTGGAAACCGTCGGCGTTGGTGTCGAGCCAGGCATGGCTGCCGACGCGGGCCGGTTCGTAGAGCCCGGCGTCGATCGTGAGATCGGCATCGCCACTCGCCAGCGTCACCTCATGAGAGAGGCCATCGGCATCGATGTTGCTGTCGGTTGCGTCGGCGGCACCACTATTCGCGGGCGAGATGTGGTGTGTGGCAGGCACCACAACCTTCACCTGGTAGCGGCCGGGGGCCAGCTCGATGAAGCCGTAGTTGCCATTGGCGTCAGTCGTGGTTGTCTCGATCGTGGGGCCCGTCGCCGGGTCAATCAGCTGAACTTCGAGACTTTCCAGGCCGACCTCGTCGTCTTCCTGAATGCCATTGGCGTTGCGATCGAGCCAGACGCGAGCACCGATTGACGCTGGCTCATACAGACCCATATCCCAATCGAGATCATTCTCACCAGGGTCAAGGGTCGTGAGCGGCGTGAATCCGGTCGCCGACGCGTCGGAGTCCACGGCATCGTCCACGCCCTGGTTGCGGGGGCTGACCGTGTAGGTGTCGGGCACACCAAACTGCAATTGATAGCGGCCCGGGGTCAGATCGTCGAAGCGGTACGTCCCGTCCTCACCGGTGCTCGTCGAGGCCACAACGTTGCCGTCGACGTCGTGCAGGTCCACGGCGATTCCCGCGATGCCGGCCTCGTCGGTTCCTTGCCCACCATCGCCGTTTGCGTCGAGCCAAACCTGATCACCGATCGAGGCCCGAGAGATCATCCGAACGAACGCCGGATCGTTGTCGCTCACCCACGAACCGGTCTTCTCTTCGCTATTCGGACGTACCGCTTCAGCCCAGACTTCAGCGGTGTTCTCGATGTTGTCGACGATCGAGCCAGTTGTGCACTCGTAGGTCCACGTATCGCCAACGGCGAGCACTTCACCCGATCCAACAATGCGACCAAGTGGCACGGTGCAGTCGTACGTGCCGTCGCCGTCCAGGTCGATGTAGTCATCGACGCCGACTGAGGCCAGCGCGACGTCACCGGTGTTCGTCACGGCGAGACGCCAGGTCACGTCGACACCGGCGAGAATCGCGACGGACTCGAGGGCCGTGTTGGCGTCGACAGGGATCTCGCCGTCCATCACGAACTTTGTGAGGTCGACCGAGGCCACCAGGTAGGAAATCGAATCAGTGTCGTCAGCGTCGGTAGTGACAGCTCCAAGTTCGTGGCCGTCAATCGCGACGGCTCGGTCTGAAGTCACGTTGACTCGATAGGTCTGACCTGTTGTCGCGGCGAAGTAGTCGCAGAAGTATGAGGCACTTTCGTGAGGGAGGAGATCCGTCGGATCACCGTTGAACAGACTGCACGACACGTCGTCGGCAACATCAAGGCTGACATTGACGTCATAGATTCGAACATCGGAGTCGTTGCGAACGGTGTAAACGATCGTGGCGTGCTCCCCCACCGGAAGGATTGGCAGAATGCCATCGTTCGAGCCGCGGGTGCCCTCTTCATTATCGGCGTCGTAGGGCCCATCGAACACGATTGAGATCGCGCTCGAGAGCTTCGGGTCGACGGTGTCATAGCCCGCCGAGGAGATCGACTCGGGCACCGGATCGGTGCCCGTCATGTCTGCCTCGGCGGTCGGCTCGTCCTTCGTCAACGGATTGTCGACGAGCACGCCGTTCAGCGCGGCCGTATTCGTGATCTCGCCGACGACGCGGTTCGAGTGTCCGCAGAGGAAGGTCCACGACTCGCCGGGCGATAACACGAGAAGCTGAGCGGCTTCGTGGGCGGAACCCGAGAGATCGCCCTCGAGGGTGTCGAGAGTCAACGTGCACTGGTCGTCGGTGAGATCCACGTCGATCACGGGAACATCGCCAGGATTACTCACGACAACTCGGAATTCCACCGGCTCGCCGATGCGTGCGGTCACCCAGTCGGTCCAGTCGGCCTCCGACGTAATACGCACGTCCTTCTGGAGATCGATCAGGCCCACCGAATGAGCGGCGGTGTCTTCAGCCGCCACCGTCAGGATCTTGACGTCGGCGGGAGTCGGCTCCGTGAGCGGCACATCGCCGGTCGCCGTGGCGGTGTCTGTGCCGGAGTCGACCACATCCGTGATGCGACAGCGATAGACCCAGATCTCGTCGGAATCGAGTCGATCATCGGTATCGGTGTCGCCCTTCCAGTAGGTCGGGTTACACCCTTGTCCGTTGCTCTGAACATCGGTGACCTGGATATTTTCGAGCTCATCGATACCGATCGAGCGGTTGCGCACCCGGAATCGCCAAACCGCGTCGCCGTCTTCTAACAGCGTCTGATTGCCAGGGACCTTGTTGACGAAGATCCGTGCGAACACAATCTCTACGGCCGCGGGATCGCTGTCCTTCACGTTGGATGTGCCAGCAATCGGCACATCCTTCTCGTCGACTGGGGTCGCTGAGACGGAACCGATGTTGTCGAGCACGTCACCCGGCTCGCCGAGCGATTCCGAATGACAGGAACCGTCACTCGCCACGGTGATCGACTCACCGAGCTCAAGAATCATGTTGACCGTGATCGGCAGAGAACAGTCGGTGACCTGGGCACCGCTGTCCGCAATCACCGGGTTCATCAAGCGCGTGTTGCCGGTGTTGGTCACGACATAGCGGTACTCGGCCACGGTGTCCTTGTAGTACTTGGCCGGAAGGGCATCATCGCCCGTCTCGCCGTCCAGGGCGTCGCCATTGCGCCACACGTTCGTTCCGGGATCGTGGACCTGTGTCTCGATTTCAATGGCCGGGTCGACGACGAAGATGGTCTCGTCGTCTTGGCGGGAAACGTCTCCGAGGCCGGTGGATGACCCGTCGGACTCCACCGGGGTGCCCAGCACCGTGACGGTGCTGGTGAGTGTGTCGAGCACAACGCCGCCGGCATCAATATCGAGGTCAGCACGGTCGACGTTGGCCACGCAGAAGAATTGCCAGGTCTCGGCGCCTAACGCGTCATCCCAATCTTTGGAATCCGCTTCGACATCGAGGATGCCATCGGCATCGGTGTCGCCGATGTTGTACGGCGCTCCCGCCGCGGCATGAAACGCGGCATCGGTGATGGTGTCGCACTTGTCGTCGGAGATCCGGGCGGGTGACCCCAAAATGAGATCGGTGTCACCCTCATTCGTGACCTCATAGGTGTAGGTCACCTCGGCGCCCGCGGCGTACGGCGTTCCGGTGGCGGTCGTCTTCACGATGCCGATGGCCGGTGTGATCAGTCGCACGACGGCATCATCGGTGTCTTCGAGCGTTGAGGTCTGACCAAACTCCGGCCCGTACGGTGGCTGCCAGCCGCCCGTTGCCGTCGCACTATTCACGGTGCCCGTTGTGTGGGTGCCCGTTGTGTGGGTGCACGGCCATTGGCGGTTCTCTCCCGCGCCAAGGTCGAACGGTCCATCGCCACAACCGGGGGTCACCGCGTCGGTCACGATGATGTTCGTGATGGCGGCCGGACCTTCGTTGGTCACGATGATCGAGTATTCGATGACGGCACCGGCCTGGTACCAGGCGACACCTGCACCGTCGCCGGTCGGATCAGCATCGATCATGTCGCCGGTGCCGTTCGCGTCCCGCACCAGCTTCTCGATGTCGAGCACCGGTGCGTCGGGGATCGCCGTGTAGCCGACGTCGAGCGTGTGGTCGTTCGTTCCGGCGCTTCGAGGAGCGATGAGGATGAGCCCGTCGGCGGTCGCATCGTTATCGGTGCGACTGTCACCCGTCTGCTGTCCGGTGACTTCAAGGTCAGCCGCGGTGATGTTCAACGGAAGGCCGGTGGCCGCGGCGGCGTCAAACCGCAGCAAGTAGGTAGTGTCCGCCTCGATTGCGAAGCTCCAACTGCCGGCCCGGTGGCCGGTGCCGTTTGTTGTAGTGATGGCGACGGTGCCGCCGTTGGTATCGATCAGTTCAACGTTGACACCGTTGATACCCATTTCTCCGGCGTCTTGTGCACCGTCACCGTCGAGATCGAGCCAAACCCGATTGCCGATAGTCAGCGGCGCGGCGTCGCAGAGCAACTCAACGTCGCCAACACCAAACGCCTTCTCAAAGGTGCCCGTCTCCGCGTTTGTCCAGGCGAACCCGCCGGAACGCCCGGTGCTGCCGGCATTGACCGGACACCCACCCACACCTTCGATGTCGTAGGAACCATCACCAGCGGCGCAGGCCCGCTTGATGTCGCCGCCGGCGACCGGATGAGAATACGCGATCTCGCGACCGTCAGAGGGGCGGATCACTCGAGTGTCGGGACCCGTCTGGTGGCCCCAGCGATCGATGAGCGCCACAATCATGGCGCCATTGTCGAAGCCGATATCGGTCACGGCCGGCTGTGAATAGGCGTCGTCGAACCGGTCATACGGGTACTGGTCGACCCACGGGCGCCATTCCGAGTCGCCGCCGATCTTGCAGCTGTCGTTGAAGGCGATGCAGGGACGAGGTCCGTCGAGGGGGAATTCGAGGACGGTGTTGAAGGTGGGAGCCGCGGTGTCGCCGTCCCAGACCGAAACGTAGGCGTGGAGCTTGCGGGGGTCGCCCGCCGCCAGGTCGGTGTTGTCGTTGGTCCAGCCGTTGATACGGCCCTGGTTGGGATTGATTCCGTAGTCGTCGTCCGCAATTGTTGATTCCGCCGAACAGACCGTGCCGACATGCACCTTGCCATCAGCGGAGATGCCGAGTCCGGCCGGTCGAAGATCGACCGTAGGACAGTCGCTTTTGTTGACGTAGCCGTTCGTAATCCCGGCATTCGTCGGGATGTTCATCGAATTCATCGCTCCGGCATCGCCGTTGGCGGCGATCGGGATCTGCACGAGGGCGCGATTGCCTAGATCCACGGCGTAGAGCATCGTGCCGTCCGGCGTGAGTTCAATATCGCCTAGGCCGGTGGTCAGCACGTCGTCGAACGAACCGAAGTCCTTATTCCAGCCATCGACCGCACCAGTGTGCGGGTCGGTTGCGCCCGCGTCGACCGTGATCCACGGCCCCACGACGTCGTCGGCGGTGTCGGGGGTTCCCTGCGTCTCGATCCGATAGATCGTGGTGGGGTTTCCGGTGGGGCCAAGATTCGTGTGCCGTTTCACAAACGCCGCGACGTAGATGGCATTGCGATCGTGATCCCAGGCCTCGCCCCAGACGGCGCCAACCTCGCCAATGGTGGCCAGAGTCGTTTCAACGGCCGGGTTGCCGTCGCCGTCTCGCTGCCAGTCGATGGGGCCGTTGGAGTTGTTCCGGCTGTTGTTGTCGGCCCAATCCCAACCCACGGATACCACTGCAGCCTCGTTCGCGGCATTGCCGATACCGGCGTAGACGAAACAAGGGGCGGCGATATCGGGGTTCTCATGACAATAGTCAGACGGTGTCGCGAGTCCGAGGGAGATGTTGGCATCGGCCGCCGACGCGAACTGGATCGACGAGCCGTTGTCAGCGCCCACCGGCGTTTCCTGGAGATGCGCGGGCCAGCCCGCGAACTCCACGCGATAGGGACCACCATCGAGCGAATCGCCCGCGGCGAGGCTCAAGTCGATGGTGTAGTTGCCATCGGTGTCAGTGAAGAAGGGGGTCGTACGATTTCCGGCCCCATCAACGGCGACAACCTCGACGCCAGGAATGCCTGGTTCTCTAGAGCCGATCGCTCCGTCCGCGTTGTAGTCAGAGAACGCCGCGCCGTCGATATTCCCGCTCGCCGCGGAAGCAAGCTGAAGGCCGGCGGCAATACCCAGACCGGAGGCCAGCAGGGCCACGATGGTCAAAAAGCTGGCCGCTCGGCGCGGGACGGGGGTTTGCGCAGGCGCGCTGGCGGCGCGCTTGATAGCCATGTTCAGTTCCTCAGCGGGCCACGGACGCGTGACGGCCAAGGGCGACGAGTCGGCGGTCAATCGTCAAAAATTCGACGACCGGATCAAGCGGTGAATCGGTGGGGTCGTCAAACGAGAGTCCGAGGCGAGTGCCACCTTCGGCGTCGCGGGATCGATGAGCGACGTGAACGAGCGCGGAGACGCTGCGCCACGCCCCGTCGGCGTCCGGAATACGGAACGACACGGTTGTCACCGCACCCACCTCAACGGTTTGCTCAGGTTCTGCGGGCACCACAACACCGGCACCTCCAGTCGACAGGTCGACGAGCTGGCCGTCGTGTTCTTCAATCCGGCAGGTGACAAGTCCGAGGCGAACGCGATGGTTCGAACGCCGTTGCCGGCGCGCCATCGCATCAAGGAGTACTTCCATCGCAACACCGAGAAAGACCGCAGTGATCACGAGCGCGACGCCAGCGAAGCCCGCCGAAAGCCGGGTGGCCCAGTCGCGCCACATCGAGACCGCAACGACGACGACCGCAACATCGAGCACCAGGACCGCCATCACCACGGCACTAAGACCGGCGCGGTTGGCCTCGGCCCGAACCTTGCCGAACGGCATGAGGTCCACACCAAGCGATCGCAGATCGCTCCGCAAAATCGAGAACGGTCCCAGCCGGCCTCGACCGAGAAGAATGTGGCTGTTCCAGCGGAGGAGATAGCTCGGAATCGCGAGAGCGGCGAGATCGATAGCAACGGCGTCGATCGGTATCTGGGCGAAGCCAAGGACCACGAGCGCCGTAGCCACCAATAGCACGCGCTGCACCGCGGAGAGGAACGGCACAAGCGCCAACAGGTGAGCGGTGCGGGCGGGTCGGCCAACACCACGAAGGTAACGCGGGCTGATCGCCAACATCGCACGGCGCGTTCGATCGTGGCGGCGGACAAGACTCTCGCCGAGGCCCTGTGGGCCGCGGACGCGGGCCAGGGTGAGGGGCACATGGGTGATCGTCCGGCCCGAACGGATGACTTGGAGTCCAACCCGTCGGCTGTCCTCCATCATGTGTCCGGTCGGCGAATCGATGTCGACCACGGCGGAACGGCGAACGAGAGCGGGACCGTCTCCGTACCACGGGATCGAACCACGAGCGGCCAGCGACGGCCGCACAACCTGATGCTCGAACGGTTCAAGCGACCAACGCCCGTCGGGGTCGTGCTCAAACGATGTCGGATCGGCTTCCTCGATGCCGACCTGCACGATGCCAACGTCAGGGGAAGAGCAACGGGGCGCACACACCGAGATGAGGTCCGGCATCGGAAGGTCGCCCGACCGGAGGACGAGAACCCAGCTCGAGCCGGTGCCGCGTACGGCATCGTCGAACGAGACTTCCCGCTCTGTCACCGTTGCGCCGAGTCGCTTGGCAATGGTTTGCAGCCAACGGGAGCCTTCACGGTCGACGACGATCACCCGATCCAGCCCGGCAACTCGCCGGAGAGACACGAGCGTCGTTCGAAGTTCATCGATCGATGTTCCGGTCGCCTCAACAACGGCAACAGTGTCGGGAAGCGGCGCGTCGGGAGAAACAACAACGTCGATGCCAGGGGTACGAGCGCTGCGTACGCGTGCCGCGAAAACAATGACAGCCATCGCTTCCGCAACGAGCAACATGGCACCGGCAACCGCGTGAGCGCCCGCAAGGGTGGCCACCGCCCGCCATACGAGATACACCACTGACACAAGCAGCGCCAGACGAGCGGTGAGCGACACCGTGGTGTCTTTGGAATGATTGCTACGAGCGAACGGATCCGCTCCGGGCGCGTCCGCCGGCATGGTTTCCTCCCAATTGAGACTTCATCACCCTTCCCATCGCCCGAAAGAGAGCGAAGTGAAGGGACTTGTGTCATCAGCCGGGCCCACCCAGGCCCGAGCCTGTGGGTCTTGGGGAGCACGCTCCCTAGAAATTTCGGGTCTGACGAATCAGACGACCTTGACGGCGAGGGCCTCGTCACCCTTTCGGCCGGGACCGACTTCGAACTCGACGCGCTGACCCTCCTCTAGGCTCTTGAAGCCCGACCCATCGATATTGGAGAAGTGCACGAACACATCGTCGCCGTCTTCGCGCGAGATAAAGCCGAACCCCTTCTCGTTGTTGAAGAATTTCACTGTGCCCGTTGGCATGAGGGCATTCCTTTCGATAACTGCCAGTTCCGATGTGGGGCTGGCGAGAACACAGTAGAGAAGTTTGCTGAGCCACTGAAGTCGCGTCGGGTTGGAACGCACTCGCCCGCTCGGCGAGACTCAGACGTATGGAGCCTTCTTTCGCTGTTGCCCCCTCCGACTGCACGATCGTGCAGGTGCGTGTTACCGCGGGAGATGAGGTTGCCGAGGGCGCAGTGTTGGCCGTTGTCGAGGTGATGAAGATCGAACAACTCATCCGCGCGGGCGTCGATGGTGTGGTTTCCGACGTTCGGGCTCAGGTGGGCGACGTCGTTGGGAAATCTGACGTCATCGCGATCGTGGAACCGGGCGAGATTAGTTCGGCGGGAATCCAGGCACCCGTGGAGGAAGACACTGGGACGCGAGCGGACCTGGCCGAACTCCACGCCCGGCAAGAACTTCTCGAAGATTCCGCCCGCCCTGAAGCGGTCGCCAAGGTGCACGCTCGCCACCGGCGGACGGCCCGGGAGAACCTGACCGACCTTGTTGACGCCCAGAGCTTCGAAGAATACGGATCGTTTATGTATGCCGCGCAGACCGGTCGACGATCGCGCGAGGACCTGATTGCCAACACCCCTGGCGATGGCATTGTTGGCGGAATCGGTCGAATCAACGGCGAGCAATTCGCCGACGAGACCAGTCGTTGCGCGGTGATGTCCTACGACTACACGGTGCTCGCCGGCACGCAGGGTTATCGAGGCCATCAAAAGAAGGATCGACTCTTCGAGATCTGCGAACGACTCGAACTCCCACTCGTGCTCTTCGCCGAGGGTGGCGGCGGGCGACCAGGCGACACCGACATCCCCACGATCGCCGGACTCAATGTTCCATCGTTCGCGGCCATCAGCCGGCTTAGCGGCCTCGTACCGACAGTCGCGGTTGTCTCTGGGCGCTGCTTTGCGGGAAATGCCGCGCTCGCCGGCGTCTGTGATGTGATCATCGCAACAAAGGACGCCAATCTCGGTATGGCCGGTCCGGCCATGATCGAGGGCGGCGGGTTGGGGGTGTTCGCCCCCGAAGACATCGGCCCCGTCGAGGTGCAGACCGCTAATGGTGTGATCGACATCCTCGTTGACGACGACGCCGCCGCCGTGGCCGCTGTCAAGCAGTACCTGTCGTACTTCCAGGGCCGCATCGAGGACTGGTCCTGTGCCGATCAAACAGTTCTGCAGAATGCGATTCCCGAGAACCGGAAGCAGGCCTACGACGTCCGCCAAGTGGTCGCCCAGCTCTGCGATGACAACAGCGTGATCGAGCTTCGTCCCACCTTTGGCGAAGGCATGATCACGAGCCTCACCCGCATCGAAGGCCGCCCGGTCGGCGTGATTGCCAACAACTCGCTCCATCTCGGCGGCGCGATTGATGCGGACGGCGCCGACAAGGCGGCCCGGTTCATGCAATTGTGCGACGGGCACGGCCTACCGATCCTTTTCCTCTGTGATACGCCCGGCTTCATGGTCGGACCCGACGCCGAGAAGAACGCCCAGGTGCGTCGATTCGGTCGCATGTTCGTGGTGGGCGCGAGCCTCACGGTTCCCTTCGCCACCGTCGTCCTTCGCAAGGCGGTTGGCCTTGGTGCCCAAGCGATGGCGGGCGGCAGCTTCCATGCGCCGCTGCTGACCGTCGCCTGGCCGACCGGTGAGGTGAGCGGCATGGGCATCGAAGGTGCGGTCACCCTCGGCGCCCGCCGAGAGCTTGAGGCAATTGATGACCCCGCCGAACGCGCGACGGCCTACGACGCCCGCGTGGCTGCGATGTACGAACGTTCGAAGGCGCTCAACGCGGCCGCCCATCACGAGTTCGACGACGTTATCGACCCCGCCGATACGCGGCGTCGAATCGTCAATCTCCTACGCAGCGCGCCCCCCGCGCGCGATCGGAAGCGCCGCCCACACATCGACACTTGGTGAACCATGGATTTCAGCACGAGCGAAGACCACGAACTGATTCGCGCCGCCGTCGAGGACATCTGTTCCGATTTCGACGACGACTACTGGTCCCGGCTCGACGAAGCGCATGAATTTCCCTGGGACTTCTACAATCGACTCGCCGAAGGCGGCTGGGTCGGCATCGCCATTCCGGAGGAGTATGGCGGCGGCGGTCAGGGCATCGCCGAAGCGGCCATTGTGCTGCGAACGATCGCGGCCTCGGGCGCGGCTATGAACGGCTGCTCGGCCGTACATCTCACCATCTTCGGGCTGAATCCCGTCCTCCTATTCGGCAACGATCGGCTGAAGGACACGTTCCTCCCCCGAGCGGCGGCCGGCGACCTCCACGTGGCCTTCGGGGTGACCGAAGCCAACGCGGGAACCGACACATCACAGATCCAGACCCGCGCCATCCGCGATGGCGACAACTGGATCATCCGCGGTCAGAAGATCTGGACCACGAAGGCGCTCGAGTCAGAAGTTGTGCTGTTGCTCGTCCGCACGGGCGAAGCCGAGTCCGGTTTCGATGGCCTCTCGCTGTTCCTCGCCGATCTCGATCCCAACCATGTCGACATCCGGCCGATTCCGAAAGCCGGCCGCAACGCCGTCGCGAGCTGCGAAGTGTTCTACGACGACCTTCCGGTGGAAGGTTGGCGCCTCGTCGGCGAGGAAGGTAAAGGGTTCCGCCACATCCTCCACGGCCTCAATCCCGAGCGAATACTTCTTGCCTCCGAAGCCACCGGCATCGGCGAGGCCGCCCTTCGGCGCGCGGTCAGCTATGCGAAAGAACGCAAGGTTTTCAACCGGCCGATCGGCGCGAACCAGGCCATCAGCCATCCACTCGCCAAGTCCCGAATCGAGCTCGCCGCGGCCTGGCGAGCGGCGCAAGAAGCGGCCTGGCGATACGACAACGACCTGCCCTGTGGCGAACAGGCCAACAGCGCGAAGTATCTCGCCGCGGAGGCAGCCTTCGCCGCAGCCGACGCCGCCGTGCAGACACACGGCGGCATGGGTTATGCCCGGGAATACCACGTCGAGCGTTACTGGCGTGAGGCCCGGATCCAGCGGCTGGCCCCGGTGAGCCAAGAGATGACACTGAACTTCATCGCCCAAACGGTGATGGGTCTGCCCCGCAGCTACTGAGCGACGGGAACTAGGCCGTAGCGGCCCGGAACTCGCCCACCAGTTCTGCAATACGGGCTTCGGCATCGGACGCGTCATTGGTGAGACGTAGCTGCGTTCGGAAGTCCGTCACGCCTGCCTCCGCGAGCGCGGGCGCCGATGCAAACGTGGCCGCGTAGTCGACGACTCCCGCCTCGTCGGCGACGACGGGGAGATTGGCGACAACCTCGATCCCTTCCGGGTCGCGTCCTGCGGTCGTCACTGCGGCGCGCATCTTGGGGATACTCGTCACGAGATCAGCCGCGTCGGGGCCCCACGGGATCCAACCAGACCCGAAACGGGCCAACCGGCGCATGGAACGCGGGTTCACGGTGCCGCTCACCCAGATCGGCACGCCGTCTGCCTGGCGGGGCTTCGGCATCGCGTGGATCGCGTTGAACGACAACTGATCGGACGAATAGTCGGCCCGTTGTTCGCGCCACAGGGTCTGGATCACCTCAAGCGTGTGGTCGAGTTGTGCTCCACGAGTGGCGTAGTCGAGCCCACAGGCTTCGTATTCCTCGCGCTGCCAGCCAACACCGACACCCAGATCGAGACGGCCATTGCTCAACACGTCGATCGTCGCTGCGGTCTTCGCCAACACGGCGGGACGACGAAGGGCCGCGATGAGAATGTTGGTGCTGAAGCGAAGCCGGGTCGTGACGGCGGTGAGGTGAGCAATCGTCGAGAGCGGCTCGAGCCAATGCCCGTCGGGACCGGTGGGCTGGCGACCGCCCGCGGTGCCACCCGCCTTTGGGTCACCGTAGGCCTCCATGTTTTCGCCAAACGCCACGTGGTCGGACAATGCGAATCGATCGAGACCCGCGGCATCGGCCGCTCGGACGCGGTCGACGAGATGCCCCCAGCTGCCGGGATCTTCGGCCGCGAAGGTGACCAGCGTCATCGAGATTTTGGGCTGCATAGGCGTTCTATCGATTCCGTGAGGCGACCGCGGGCTTCTTTGTGTGGCGCCACACAAAGAAGGCGAAAAGGAATTGGAACGGGAGACGAATCAGGTTGCGTTGCCGCACCCCGTCGGCACCCTCGACGCGGGTCATCTTCCCGTCATCGCCCGGTTTCATATCAACGTTGTTGAGATACATGTCGACGTTGGCCGGGAAAACGCCGACCAGTATCCCCATGAGCCCGAATGCGGCGACCCGCCGGGTGCGTCGATGGAACATGCCGAGACCGCAGGCAATCTCAGCGGCGCCCGACAGTTGATTGGCAAGCGCCGGGTTCGGGAACCAGCGCGGGACGATGCTCTCGAAGAAGTCGGGCCGGGCGAAGTGGGTGACCCCGGCGCCGACAAAGGCCGAGCCGATAACGCGAGCGGAGGTGTCGTTACTCATCAGCTTCTTCCCATCGCGGCGAAGGCGCCGCCTTCCATGAGCCCCACCCGTATCGGGCGGAGAAGCGAACGGAAACGGTCGGCGTCGTCGCCAAGGAGATCAACCCAGCGACCACACGCTTCATTGGTGCGCAACTCGATGTCGTCGCGAAAGGCGCGGCCCGCATCGGTGAACTGCTCGTCGGCATCGACAAGACCGCGAGCACGAAGGCGTTCGACACCGGCGGCCCAGTCGGCCTCCGGCCATTGGCGCGTGGTGATCAGGGCGGCCCGGGGAACCTGTTCGGTAGCGGCGTGAAGAATCAACGCTTCGACGGCGTCGACATTGGCCGCGGTGAGCGCCGCCACGTGCACATCGCCGCGCCACTCTCGCAGCACGGTGATCCGCTGCCACATGCGCTCCCAAGGGTCAGTTGGCTCCTCGACGGCAAGGTTGGCGGCCGCGAGTGGCTTACCTTCGAATCCGAGACCAGCAATCACGCGGCCCGCAAGTTCGGTGATCGCGGCAATGTCTTCGTCGGACACATCCGGACAGCAACGACGGAGCACGGCTCCGGCCGCGGCCATACGGGCGGTCTGGATCGCTTCCGGTGTCGCGTTGGCCCACGCTCCGGGAATTGCGGCGTGGGTCATCGGCGGATGGAAGTTGAAGAAGGTGGCGACGACTACTTCGGCCGGCACGGGACCCATCGGTGCCGCTCGGCTCGCAAAGTATTGCTGTTCGGGGGTGAGCCCGATCTCGTTGTATCGCTCAGTTGCCTCGGGCGCGAAGTAGATGAACCCATGCACAAGGTTGGTATTGGCCCCGAGCTTCGCCGCAATATCGATCCGGTCAGTCATCGTCGCACCGTAGGCGCAAATCTCCGAGCGGACCGACCCGCGACCCGCCAGAATTGCCCGCATGTCCTCCCCCCAACCGCCTACGCCTATACCCGATGAAAAGGATTGGACCTGGGTGCTCGACCGTCCCTGCCCCGAGTGCGGGTTTGACGCCAGCGATCTCTCGGCCCACTGCGTCGCCGATCTCATACGAGCCAACACCGAAGACTGGGAACTCATCCTCTCTCGCGAGCGCGCCGCTGTTCACCAACGTCCCTCGCCTGCCACCTGGTCACCGCTCGAATACGCGTGCCACGTCCGCGACGTTCATCGGCTCTATCTCGAACGTCTGAATCTGATGCTGAACGAGGACGGACCGCACTACCCGAACTGGGACCAGGACGAGACCGCGCTCATCGAGCGTTATCACGAGGCCGATCCCGCCACCGTCGCTCGAGAGCTGAGGGTCGCGGCCGACGAGCTCGCCGCCCGCTTCGACACCGTGACCAATGAGGAGTGGCCCCGCACCGGCTATCGCAGCGACGGGGCTGAATTCACCATCACTACCTTCGCGAAATACTTCATCCACGACCCCGTGCACCATGTGCACGACGCCGGTGGGGCGCTAGCGAGTTAGCCGCGACCGCGGCGACGGACGCGGCGAGCAGCGACATCCTCGTCGGTCAATCGAGTGGTGGCTTCCGCGACGTGGACATCGGGCACCGGGACGGTGCCGTCGAGCACCGCACGGATTGCCGCAACGTGGGCCGGCGAGTTGCCACAGCATCCGCCGATGATCTGAATGCCGGTGCTGCGCATGCGGTGAGCGTGAGCGCCCATGATGTCGGGCGAGCCGCTGTAGGACAGCTCGGCGCCGTGCCACTCAGGAATGCCCGCGTTGGCCTTCGAGATCACCGGAACGTGGGTGTTCGCACGGATCTCTGCGAGTGCCGCTTCGGTCTCGGGCAGGTTGTTGCCGCAGTTGGCGCCGATTGCGGCGACGCCGAGTTCGGTGAGGCGCCTGGCCGCTTCCGTGCCGGTAACACCCATCATCGTGCGCCCAGCAGTGTCGAAGCTCAGGGTGACGGTGACCGGAAGGTCGCTCGCCCGGCGAGCACCCGCGATCGCGGCCTCAATTTCGTCCATCGAGCTCATGGTCTCGATCCACAAGAGATCGGCGCCACCCTTGGTGAGGCCTTCGGCCTGCGCCGCAAAAGCGTCGGATGCGGAAGCCGCCTCGAGTTCGCCCAGCGGGAAGATCAACTCACCCGTCGGGCCGATCGAACCAGCGACCAGCACGCGGCGGTCGGCTTCATCAGCGGCAACCCGAGCGTTGGCGGCTGCGGCGGCGTTGACCTCGACCACTCGGTCGTCGAGCTTGTGCAGTGCCAGCCGGTACTTGGTGCCGCCGAAGCTGTTGGTGAGAATGATGTCGGACCCCGCCTGCACGTAGGCGCGGTGGACGTCTTGTACGGCCTCAACCATGTCGAGGTTCATCCGCTCCGGTGCGTCGCCGGGGGGGAGACCGCGAGCGAACAGCTCGGTGCCCATCGCCCCGTCGATTACGAGGTGTCCTCGCTCAGCGATGAGCTCGTCGAGAACCGTCGCGCGGAATTCCGTACTTGTCGTCACGCATCGTGAGGATAGTGCCCAGCCAGCGGCTAATGACAGTGGTCGTTCGGCCTAATCAAGGGGGCCAATGGGCCGGTGGCCGTTCGCTCAATCTGACGCCGCTACCCAGTTGTGCAAATGTAAGCGCCTTGCGTGCGCATCCTTGGAACTCCGACTTTGCCTGGAAGCGGTCTGACATTGCTCCGACCCGCCTCACCAACGACCAACTCGACCAGTTCGACAACGAGGGCTGGATCGTTATTGAAGACCTCATCGATCCCGCCACGCTCGCTCACGTCCGAGACGAGCTCGATGTCATCGAGCAGGGCTTCGACCAACTCCTCAAGACGGTGCCCGACGAACGGATGTTCATTGCCGAGTCGGGTGCCATCGTCTTCGCTCCGCACGCGGTAAAGCAGTCCGAGGCGGCCCGCAACGTCAGCCGGCACCCGGCGATCGCGGAGATATGTCGAGACCTTGTCGGCCCCAACGTTCGCCTCTACTGGGACCAGATCGTTTACAAGAAGCCCGAGAAGCCCCGCCGGTTCCCCTGGCATCAAGACAACGGTTACACCTTCGTCGAGCCGCAGCAGTACCTCACGATCTGGCTCGCGCTCACCGACGCCACCGTTGATGCCGGGTGTCCGTGGGTCGTTCCCGGTGTCCATCAAGGCGGCACGCTTGCGCACGCCTATATCGACCCGCTTGGCTACGAGTGCTTCGAAGACCACCCCGATGCAGTTCCGGCTCCCGTCGGTGCGGGCGGCGCGGTGATCTTCTCATCGCTTACGCCCCACATGACCGGACCCAACACGACCGGCAGTGTGCGCAAGACCTACATCCTGCAGTACGCGCCCGACGGCGCCGAGATGCTCGAGGGGGATTCGGCCGCCGGCCCGCCCACTGGCAGAGTTCTCCAAAACGATCCCGATCGCCAGTACGTCACTGTCTCCGATGGATTTCCTGTCTCATGAGCACCGCCTCCAATTCGGTCGCAATTCGTCTTCGTCAGCGGATCCGCGCCACGCGTGGTTCGATGCCCGACGGTCCAGCCCGGATCCTCGCGACCGTCGGGCCCGCCTTCGCCGTGCTGGCGATCCAGGTCGTGTTCTTCCCGATGAAGCCCGGGTTCATGCTCCAAGGCGCGACCATCGGGCTCCTCACTGCACTGATCGCGGTCGGTATGGCGCTGGTGTACCGGGCCAATCGGGTCCTGAACTTCAGTCAGGGCGACCTCGGCTATGTCCCCGGTCTCCTCGGCGTGATGCTGGTGACGATCACTGGAGTCAACTACTTCGTCGGCTTCATCGCCGGTCTTGCTTCGGCGATCGTCCTGGGCGCGTTGGTCGAGATGTTGATCATCCGTCGGTTCTCCCGATCGGCTCGGCTGATTCTCACGGTCGTCACCCTCGGGCTGAGCCAAATTCTCGCGTTCGGCGCCCTCTCCCTTGCCCGGCTGTGGGACGCCCCGTCGCGTTCACAACGGGTCGACTTCCCCTGGGAGATGAAGTTCGAGCTCAACTCGGTGATCTTCCGGGAGGACTACGTCGTCGCCTGGATCGTGGGGCCCCTCGCCATGGTGGCAATCGCCGCGTTCCTGCGCGGCACGGCGGTCGGTACGGCGATCCGAGCCGCGGCCGATAGCGCCGATCGGGCATCGCTGCTGGGCATACCCGTCAACCGACTGCACACCATCGTGTGGTCCGTGGCCACCACGCTCGCGTTCATCGCAATCTGGCTGCGGGCCGGAATCATCGGCCTTCCGGTCGGCTCCGTCCTTTCGTTCGGAATCCTGCTGCGAGCGCTCGCCGCGCTGATGCTCGGCAATCTCACCAACCTCCCCGGCATCGCCCTCAGCGCGACCGTGCTCGGAATACTCGAAACCGCGATCATCGTGAACGGCGGGAGCAGCTTCGAGAACGACGCGATCCTCGCCGGGGTGATCATCGTCTCGTTACTGATCCGGTCGATCTTGGCCCGTCAGGAGTCACGCGCCGACAACGACTCCACGTCCACCTGGCAAGCGGCGGAAGAGGTGCGTCCGGTGCCCCCCGAGCTCCGGGGCGTGCGCGAAGTCCAGGCGGTCCGCGCCCTGTTCGCCACCACGCTGGTCGTCACCGCCCTGGTGTTGCCCCACTTCCTCGACACCGCCCAGTTGATCAAGGCCTCGGCGGTTCTGATCTTCGGAATCATCGGTATCTCGGTCATCGTGCTGACTGGATGGGCCGGTCAGGTGTCGCTCGGCCAGATGGCGTTTGTGGCGTTCGGCGCCGCCGTCACCGCCAAGCTGACCAACGAATGGAACGTGGATCTCATCCTCGCGTTGATGGCATCGGCCGCCGTCGGCGCGCTCGTTGCCATTGTCGTGGGCCTCCCCGCGCTCCGACAGCGGGGCCTGTTTCTGGCCGTCAGCTCACTCGGCTTCTCGCTCGCCACAACGAGCTATTTCCTCAACGAGAGCTTCTGGATCGGGTCGTGGGTCCACGACAACACCTTCAAGCGGGTCCCGCTCCTCGGCCGGATCGATATCGACTCTCCGATTCGCATGTACTACGTCGCCCTCATCGTTCTGACCTTGGTCATGGTGGCTATGCGAGGCGTGCGGCGCACCCGCACCGGTCGCGTGCTGCTCGCGCTCCGCGAAAACGAGTCGGCCGCGCAGACCTTCGGCATCAGCCCCCTCCGGGCCAAGCTCACCGGCTTCGCGATGTCGGGCGCAATCGCGGCCATCGCCGGCGGTCTATTCGCCTACAACCTACGGATCTACACCGCCGTCAGCTTCCAACCCGACGACAGCATCGAGGTCTTCGTGATGGCCGTCATCGGGGGCCTCGGCTCACTCGCTGGGGGTGTCATCGGTGCGCTCTACCTCAAGGGACTCCAGTGGTTCCTTCCGGCAGAGTGGGTCTTCTTCGCCA
This sequence comes from Candidatus Aldehydirespiratoraceae bacterium, assembly GCA_047639555.1. Classification (GTDB taxonomy): domain Bacteria; phylum Actinomycetota; class Acidimicrobiia; order Acidimicrobiales; family Aldehydirespiratoraceae; genus JAJRXC01. Next base: position 90,874 of record JBLIOE010000008.1, on the reverse strand, counting down.
GCGGCGTCGGTGTGCTCGTTGTCCTGCTAATCATCCCAAGCGGGATCGGCGGGCTGCTTTTCCGTATCCGCGACCAGTGGCTCCGATGGGTCGCCAAACGCAAGAAGATCATCGTGCCGAGCCTTCTCGCTGATGTTGCCCCGACCCGGGTCGAGGAAGCGGCGGTGCCAGTTACCGACCTCACTGACGAAGCAACAGCCGACCCACAACCCGGCACCACGGCGGGAGAGCCGGCATGAGCGCATTCAAGGCTGTCATGAAGGCGGTTCGCCATCCGATCCGCTCCGTCGATGCCCTCACCGGACCAGGGCCGACCTATCCGCTCCTGATCTTGTTCGGTCTGAACGCGGTCGATGAACTGGACCGCACCGCGTTCAGCGTGCTTCTCCCGGAGATTCGCGAAGAGTTCGGACTCAACCTCACCGGTCTTCTTGCCATCGTCGCCCTCGTTGGCGCGGCCGCTCTGGCGCTCCAGATTCCCATCGCGCAGATGGCCGACCGAACCAACCGCACCCGGCTAGCGCTCGCGGGCGCCCTCGTGTGGGGGCTCTTCTCATTCGCGACCGGCCTGGCGTGGACCTTGTGGGCACTCGCCTTCGCTCGAGGCGGCTCCGGCGTCGGCAAGGCGGTCGTCGACCCGACCCACAACTCCCTCATCGCGGACTACTACGAGCCGGAACGGCGGCCCAAGGTCTTCGCGTTCCACCGGTCCGCAAACCTCGTCGGCCAGATGATCGGACCGATCGTCGCCGGCCTGCTTGCCTTCCAGTTCGGGTGGCGGGTTCCCTTCATCGTCTTCGCGGTTCCGACCGTGCTGCTCGTCATCGCGGGGGTGCGGATGAAAGAGCCGATCCGCGGCGCGCACGAACGTCGGGCCATGGGCGCGAGCGAAGAGGCAGTCGAGACCGAAGAGGAACCACCGTCGTTCGCCGAGGCCTGGCGAATGCTGTACAAGATCGAGAGCCTGCGGCGGATCTGGTATGCGCTTCCATTCCTCGCGGCCTCCCTCATCGGATTCGGAACCTTCGCATCACTTCTCTACGACGAGGTCTTCGGCCTCGACGAACGGGCTCGGGGTTTCCTCGCCGCCGCCGTCGAACCGGCCGGCATCGTGGGCTTGATCGTCGGCGCGACGATCAGCAGCAAGCTCATGGCCCGCGACCCCGGCCTCGTGCTCCGCTTCCTCGCAGTGACCGCCTTCCTCAACGCCGGAATCCTCGCGGTCTTCGCACTGGCTCCCAACGTCTGGGTCGCGGCGGGCGCCGCCGCCGCCGCCTCGTTCGTCAACGCGATGTTTGTGCCGTCGATCTTCGCGGTGCTGTCCATGGCGATTCCCCCGAGAGCCCGGGCGATGGGATTCTCGATTGGTTCATTGTGGATCCTCCCCGGCCTCGTCGTGCTCCCACTCATCGGCGCGATCGGCGATGCGTGGGGTATCCGAACCGGCATGTTGATGATGACCCCCGTCTATCTCATCGGCGGGTTGCTTCTCTCGACCGCCGGTCTCGTCATCGCTGACGACATCAAGCAGGTGTGGGCCACGGCGGCGGCCCGATCAGAGGTGGCCCTCCTTCGCAGTGAAGGGAAGAGCAAGCTGCTTCTCGTCCGCGGACTGAACGTTTCCTACGGCGATGTGCAAGTGCTGTTCGATGTTGACTTCGAAATCGATGAGGGCGAGATCGTTGCTCTCCTGGGTACGAATGGCGCAGGCAAGTCCACGCTCCTGAAATCGATCTCCGGGGTGGTCGAGGCGAGTCGCGGCGCGATCATCTTCGACGGACGAGAGATGACCTTCGCGCCGCCCCACGAGGTGGCCGGCCGAGGCGTGCTCCAGGTCCCCGGCGGTGCTGGCGTGTTCCCCACCCTCACGATCGCCGAGAATCTCAACGTCGCCGGCTGGCTCCAGCGCGGTGACCATGCCGCTCGCGACGCGGGACTCGACCGCGTCTACGAAATGTTCCCCGCGTTGACGAACCGCCGCGACGAACCAGCCGCCAATCTTTCCGGCGGGCAGCAACAGATGCTCGCTTTGGGCATGGCCATGCTCTCCAAACCGCGCCTACTTATGGTCGACGAACTCTCACTCGGCCTCGCGCCGGTCATCGTCGAACAGCTACTCCCGGTGCTTCGCCAGATGGCCGATGAGGGAACCACCATCATCCTGGTTGATCAGTCGGTCAATGTGGCGCTGACAATCGCCGAGACCGCGTACTTCATGGAGAAGGGCGAGATTCGATTCCACGGGCCGACGGCCGAACTGCTCGAACGACCCGATGTGCTGCGGTCGGTCTTCCTCGAGGGAGCGGGCGCCGCGGTCGAGACGCGCGACGGACCCTCCGCAACCACGACCCCGCGCCAACGCGTCAACGCGAGCACCGCACCGAAGTTGGACCTCGATGCCACGCCAATGCTGGAGACGGTGGCGTTGACTCGCAGCTTCGGCGGGATCCGCGCGGTCGACAGCGTCAGCCTCGAGGTCGCCCCCGGCGAGATCCTCGGACTGATTGGACCCAACGGTGCCGGCAAGACCACCCTGTTCGACCTGATCGCGGGATTCACCGCTGAAGACACCGGTCACGTGCTGCTCGACGGCCGCGACGTCACCACTTTGTCGCCTCACATGCGGGCGCGTCGCGGGCTTGGTCGTTCGTTCCAGGACGCCCGCCTGTTCCCGTCGCTCACGGTCGAAGAGGCGATGGCGGTTGCGCTCGAGCTCGAGGTCGAGGTCAAGAGTGCCATCGCCGCGATGTTGTATCTCCCCAACGTGCACGACTCCGAGGAGAAGGTGCGTCTTCGGGTCGACGAGTTGATCGAACTACTCGGACTTCAGTCGTTCCGATCGAAGTTCCTTCGTGAGCTCTCGACCGGGTCGCGACGAATTGTCGATCTTGCGTGTGTCGTCGCTCACAACCCGAAAGTTGTCCTGCTCGACGAGCCGTCGAGCGGCATCGCCCAACGCGAGACCGAGGCTCTCGTCCCGGTGCTGTTGCGCATCCGCGAACAGCTGGGGGCCAGCATTCTGGTCATCGAACACGACATGCCGCTGATCTCGGGAATCGCTGACCGAATACTTGCGCTCGATCAGGGCGCGGTGATCGCGTCGGGCAGTTCCGAAGAGGTCCTGCACCATCCCGGGGTGATCGCGTCTTATCTCGGAACCAACAAGGACGTGATCGCAAGATCGGGCGAGCGACAGAGTTAGTGGTAGACAATTCAACAAATCAGGGGGAAAATATGAACGACGTTGAAGGATCCAATATGTCCCAGCAGCTCCGGAGATGGGGGCCTCTCGCGGTTATCGCTCTGATAGTGATCGTCGTCATAGCCATTCTTGCCACTTCGGGCGGCGACGATGCCGAGTCCGTCAACCCTGACGACCCCGCGATCGATGATCCGACCACCGATGATCCGACCGCCGACGACCCGACCACCGATGATCCGACCGCCGACGACCCTCTCGCTGATGGAATCCTGACCTGGGCCGAAGCCGAGGCGGCCGGAACCACGGCCGACATCGACTGGAGTGATCGCTGCGACACGGACCTCGGCACCTATGCGTTCCCGTTCTTCTTCGCCGGTCCCTGTGTGGCCCCGTACGAGGGTGACAACGGCGGCGAGACCTCGCCCGGCGTCACCGCCGACAGCATCAAGATTGTCGTCTACCTCGCCCCCGAGGTCGACCCGGTGCTCGATTTTGTCACGGGCCCGATCAACAACGACGACACACCGACCGATATCTTCGAGACCCACCAGGGACTCGCCGAGTTCTACGGCGCCTACTACGAGACCTACGGCCGCACGGTGGAGTTGATCCGTTACGACGCGACCGGCCCATCCGACGACGAGATCGCGGCGATCGCCGATGCCGAGACAATTGCCCGCGACATCCGTCCGTTCATGGTGTGGGGCGGGCCCGCACTGCAGGGGGTGGCGTTCGCGGAGACGCTCGCCGCGAACGAGGTGATGTGCGCCTGTATGGGCGGCGTCACTGCTCGCGAGAACTACCCCTACCTCCACACGATCTCGAAGTCAGCCGAACAGAGCCGAATCCTGCTCGCCGAGTACATCGGGAAGCGTCTGGCCGGTCGCAACGCGGAACACAGCCCCGACTTCGCGACCGAAGAACGCAAGTTCGCTTTCCTGTACCTCGAGACCAGCGATGTGTCGACCACGGACGCCGAGAACTTCCGCGATCTTCTGAACGACGAATACGGCGTCGAGTTGGTCGAGATGATCCCCTACGCGCTCAACCCCGCCACGCTGCAGGAGCAGGCCATCACCCGGATCGCCACCCTGAAGGACGCCGGGGTCACGTCCATCATCTTTGCTGGCGACCCCATCGCGCCCCGCGACTTCACCCTCGCAGCAACCGACCAGGAGTACTTCCCCGAGTGGGTACTGGCCGGAACGGTTCTGGTCGACACCAACATCTTCGCCCGGACCTACGACCAAGAGCAGTGGCGCCACGCATTCGGGCAAAGCAACACGGCGGTGAAAGTCGACCGGCGCAAGAGCGGCTTCTTCTTCCTCTACGAGTGGTTCCACGGTGAAGAACCTCCCGCCCCCAACACGATCGGGGTGCAGTGGCAGGCTGCTCTCCTCTTCCCGCTCCTGCAGGGCACGGGGCCGGACCTCACCCCTCAGAACTACGCCGACGCCATGTTGGCCAGCGACCCGACGGCGCGTGGGGCACTGACTCAACCGTCGATCTCCTGGGGCGACAAGGGCCTGTGGCCCGACGACACACTCCCCGACATCAACGGCATCGATGATGTGTCCGAGATCTGGTACGACCCCGACACCGAGTGTCTCGACGAACTCGACAACGACGGAACTGGTTGTTACTGGTACGTCGGCGGTGGCACTCGCTACCTGCCGGGTGAGTGGCCCGACACATCGCCCGATGTCTTCAACCCCGACAACGGCGTCTTCTTCTACGACGACCGGCCGGAGTCGGAGACACCACCGGCCTATCCGTCGCCCGCGGGCTGAGCCTCTGACCCAACGGGAAACGAGAGATCGCCGCGCACCCAGGTGGCGGCAATCTCAAGCCCCGGACGGAACGCAATGAGATCGGCTCTACGGCCGGGGGTGATCGACCCCCGGTCGTCGAGACCGAGAAGATCGGCGGGCGTGGCCGACGCGGCCACCAAGGCATCGATCAGGTCGACGCCAACCACATCGACGCAGTAGCGCACCGCGGCATCCATGGTGAGTGCGCTGCCGGCGAGCACACCGTTCTCGAGTCGCGGCGCGCCATCGACCAACGCCACACCGACATCGGCCAGGCGCCCCGATCTCCACGCCGCCGCGTCGGTGATCAGCACGACCTTGCCGGCCGGCTTCGCCCGCCAGGCCAGTCGCAGCATCATCGGGTCAACGTGGATTCCATCAGCGATGAGGCTGATCGCGATCCGATCGTCCGCAAGAGCGACGCCGAGTGCCCCGGGATCCCGGTGGTGGAACGGGCCTGACGCATTGAAGGCGTGGGTGAACAACCGAGCCCCCTCGTTGACGGCATCAAGGGCCTCGGCCGCCGACGCGCGGGTGTGGCCGAGGGCCACCAGTACCCCCAAGTCGCCCAGTGCAGCGATCGCCGCCGCGGCTCCCTCTCGTTCGGGGCCGAGGGTCATGATGCGGACCGACGCGGGCAGCGCCGCGATCCATGCAAGATCGATGGGCGAAGTGTCGACCCCGTGGTGCGCTCCGTGAGCGGCACCGAGGAACGGCCCTTCGAGGTGAATCCCGACGACCGCCGGGCCTGATCCCGCGGCCAAGGCAGAAACGGCCGCGATCCGGTCATCGAGCACGTCGAGCGGCGCAGTGATGAGTGTCGGGCACCACGATGTCACTCCCTGCGCCGCGATTAGCCCACTCAATCGGTTCCATCCGGCGTGATCGGCAGTGGCAACGTCGACATCGTCGTGTCCGTTGACCTGGATATCGATAAAGCCGGCGGCCACGAGGTCGTGCTCCGGCGAATCGACGCAAGGACGCACGTCGACAATCAGACCGTCAGCGAACCGGACCTCGTGGTCCTCGAGGATCCCGCCGGGCGTGACAACCCGGCGGGCGCTTACCCGTTGGATTAGTTGTCGCGGTCGCGAAGTTCGCGGCGCAAGATCTTGCCGGACGCACTCTTCGGAATCACATCGATCTCTTCGAGGAGACGAATTTGCTTGTAGCTCACGAAATGTTCACTCACGAAGGCCTGCACCTCGTCGAGGGTGAGCGAGGCGCCCGGAGCGAGCGTGACAAAGGCCTTGGGCAGCTCACCGACGGACACGTCGGGAACACCGATCACGGCAACATCGACCACGGCCGGATGGGTGATCAGCAGTCCTTCAAGTTCGGCGGGTGGCACCTGGAAGCCGTTGTACTTGATGAGTTCCTTGATGCGGTCGACGATCGAGTAGTGACCGGCCTCGTCGATAAGGGCGACATCGCCGGTGTGCAGCCAACCATCGGCATCAATGGTGGCGGCGGTTGCTTCCTCGTTGTTGAGGTAGCCCTTCATCACCATGGGGCCACGGACCCACAGCTCGCCGCGCTGCCCCGCAGGCTGATCCTCGCCTGACTCGGGATCAACAATGCGGCATTCGACGTTGGAGATCGGAACGCCGCTGGTGCCGGGTCGGCCCTGGCCTTCGACCGTTGAGTGCGTGACCGGGCTGAGCTCGGTCATTCCGTATCCCTGCACGACCTCACAGCCGACTCGGGCGGCGGCCTCGTTGGCGAGTTCTGCGCCGAGCGGTGCTGCTCCCGAGAAGATCTGCTTGATCGACGAGAGATCGAAGTTGTCAACGTCGGGCACCTTGGCAAGGCCAAGCACCATCGGGGGCACCGCAAAAAATCGCGTGACCTTCTCTGACTGCACGAGGCCGAGCGCATCGCCCATGTCGAAACGCGGCATCGTGACAACTCGCACGCCATTGGCGAGCAGCCCGTTCATGAGCACTTGCATGCCGTAGATGTGAAAGAAGGGCAACGCCGCCAGCGCAACTTCCTCGCCCTGATAGTCGAGCACATGTTCCATCTGGCAGATGTTGGCCACGAGATTGAAGTGCGTGAGCATGACGCCCTTCGGAAGGCCCGTCGTGCCCGAGGAGTAGGGCAGCACGACGACATCGTCGTGCACGTCGACCGCCACCTGTTCGATCGGTTCACCAAAGAGATTGCTCATCGGAGTGACCCCATCGGCCTCACCCATCACGAAGAGGTCGGTGACATCGGTGCCTTCCATACCGGCCGTCGCAACGTCGACAAACATCGGGACCGTGATCAGCAACGACGCCCCGGCGTCTTGCAGCTGAAAACGCACCTCTTCAGCGCCGTACGTGGGGTTGATCGTTGTGACCGTGCCCCCCGCAACGGCCGCGGCGTGAAACACGATCGCGTACTCAGGAATATTCGGCGCCATCAACCCCAGCGTCGAACCGGGCCCGAATCCGCGCGCGGCAAGACCTCCGGCCATGCGGTGGATGGCATCGCTCAGCTCGGCGTAGGTGTATGAGGAACCGGCACCATCAGTGATTGCGACGGCATCCGGTTTGATTGCGACCTGGCGTAGCACAAGGCCGCTAATAGGTGTCTCCGGAATCTCGACGTCGGGCAGTGGGCTGGTGTGGATGATCGACACAAACGGCCTTTCAAAAGGGGCGATCGCTGATCGTAGCGCAGTGGGTACAACGCATCATTCCCTTAGGTCGCACGGCTCAACAGCCTTCTCCGGGGCCATCCCGCGTCGTACTATGGGCGACATGGGAATGACCGCCAGACACCTCGACAGGCTACTTCCCCGCCACGAATTGGCGGATCGTCGACCGCTGAGCTGGAACGTTCGCCTCGAACGGAAAAGCTTCCTGAAGAAGGAAGAAGTCAGCACTCCCGCGGTGATTCGTGACCTCTCCCTCGAAGGGGCGCTCGTCGAAGTACCCGCCACCGATGAGATCGAACCGGGGACGCGTGTCCATGTCCGGTTCCTTGATCTCAACGGTGTCGTCGAGGTAAGGCACCGGCGCGTGAGTGAAGAAGGCTACGTGCTCTACGGCGTGCGGTTCATCCCTGAGCCCGCGCTCCGCGACGCGATCAACTCCGAAGTCGGCACATTGCGCGGCCGTTCAGCGGAACTTAACGCAGCCTGGCTGCGCCAGAACTAGTCGTCGCCGCGCCGCCTATACGGCGGCGTCGAATTCGGCGAGCACCCGATCGGCCTCGGCGTGAGCGGAGATGCGCTCCTGATACATCCGGCGAGACTCTTTGATGCTCAAGGCCGGCTGGTCGACGGTTGCCCAACGCACGAGTCCGCTCCAGAAACGATCGATCAGCTCGGCGCCGCTGACGGTGCCCCCGCTCGTCGTATGGAAGTCGACGCTGCGCATTTCGCCCAGATACAGGTTGAGCGAACGAACGTGGATGAGTTCGTCGGTGCGGATGCGCTCGATGATCTCGGCGGCCAGATTGGCGTTGTCGCGACGGTCGGCGAAGACATCGCCGGTGCGGAGGACTTCCTGGGTGTCGGCGAAACCAATCTCGGCCCGGAACTCGATGATTAGCAGATTCGCGAGGAACGACACCGTCGACTCGATGTTGGCTTCGATCTCTGGCACGAAACGGACGCCGGCATCTTCTCGTCCGATGTTTTCCGGTGGTTCAACATCGGGAAACGCCCCGGGGCCGAACACGAGATCGCGGGCCGCAAACCACATGGAATCGTGACCACCGATGCCCTCGTCAGGTTGCCCGCCTTCGTCGAGGCCGTGAGCGAGCAGCAGGCCCGTGTTGAGGTGGCCAATTGCCATTTCAGAAATGTCGTCGACGATCGCAGTCTGCAAATCAGGAAACGTCATCTCCGCGAGAAGCCGACCCTTGGCCTCGATCTTCCCGACGATTGTGAGTGAGTTCCAGAACGACATCGGGAGGTCATTGCGCAGCATGACGAGCTGCTGCTCGGGGGTGGGGAGCTTGATTCCCTCGAGGAGCTGGGCCGAGGCGCCAAACGGTGCGCCTCCCCGCTCTACAAGAGCGGCTTCCCAGGCGTCGAACGCCCGTTCGCGGACAAGGGCCCGCGGCGGTTGATACGTGCCGTCGGCCATGTGGCCGCCATGGAGGCGCTGGCCGAGAACGACATGCTGCTCCGCATAGTCATGGTCGGTCAGCAGCTCATCTTGGGTGTAAACGAGGCGAGAACTCATGCCGTTGTTCATAGCCGTCAGCCTACGGTGACGTGGAATTTCTCCAGCCCACGCAAGTTCATGCGGCCGTTCCATTCGGGCGGCGCGGCTACCTTGGCGTTGGGGAACCGGCGAATGAAACGACCAACGGCCAGCTGGCCCTCGAGCTTCGCGAGGGATGCGCCCACGCAATAGTGGATGCCGCTGCCGAACGACACATGTTGGCCCGCGTCGGCCCGGCGGATGTCGAGCTCGTTGGCCGTGTCGCCGAACTTCTCCGGGTCTCGATTCGCGGAGGCCAGCCATGTCTGAATGAACGACCGGGCCGGAATTTCGACGCCGCCTACCTCGAAGTCGGCGACCGCTATTCGACGCGAGAACTGCACCGGCGCCACGAAACGCAATAGCTCGTCTACCGCCCCCGCATCGAGGGACTCGTCGGCCCGCAACTCTTCACGTTGCTCCGGGCGGTTGAGAAGCTCGTAGATCCCGGTGCCGATCAGGTTCACCGTGGTCTCGTGGCCGGCAATAAAGAGCAGCGCAACCTGGTCGCGAAGTTCCTTCGTCGTGAGCCGGTCGCCGTCTTCCTCGGCTTCGATCAGGGCCGTGAGCAAGTCGTCGGCTGGGTTGGCCCGTTTCCACTCGATCACCGTGTTGAGATGGGCATCCATCGCGATGCTGCTCTTCAACGCGGTCCGGATCTCGTCCTCGGTAAGGATTGGATCCAAGGTCTTGACGATCGCACTCGACCAATCGCGGATCTGCAGCTTGTCGCCCTCGGGCATCCCAAGCATCTCCGAGATCACATCAAAGGGCAGCGGAAACGCCAGCTCGTCAACGACATCGCCCCCACCGGCGGATTCCATCCGATCGAGACTCTGGTCGACGAGGACTTCGATGCGGGGCCGAAGGGCCTCAATTGTTCGCGGGGTAAATGCCTTACTGACGAGCCGGCGGAGCCGGGTGTGGTCCGGCGGATCGGTGCTCAACATCGAAGAGTCGTTGGGTCCGTCGCCGAATTCCTCGACCAGCACGCCCCGATCGAGCTCGCCGAAATCGGCGTTGTCGTCGTCGACGCTGAGCGAGGGATCACGAAGGACTGTAAAGACGTCGTCGTAGCGGAACAGCGCGAAGCCGCCAACCACAAGCGGGTGCACGGGTTCTTGCTCCCGCATCTCAGCGAGGTGGGCCCACGGATTCTCCGTATAACCGTCCTGCAGCGGGTTGAAGAACAGATCCGTCATTGCCCGACCGTAGCGCTAGCGTCGAGACCGATGAGAGAGACAGATGACACAGCAGACTCTCTGGTCATCGAGACCATTGCGCCGTGGGACGGCCGGCGGGTTCCGGTCACCTTGCTCGGTGGTTATCTCGGAGCTGGCAAGACCACGGTGATCAATGCCGTACTGGCCAAGACCCAACAACCAATCGCCGTTCTCGTCAACGACGTCGGTTCGGTCAACATCGATGCAAAGCTGGTCAAACGTCGCCACGCCGACACGATCGAACTCACTGATGGCTGCGTCTGCTGCAGCCTCGCCGGCGGTCTTGCGGCGGCGTTCGACGGGCTGCGGTCGCGGCCCACTCCACCGGAGCACGTCATTCTCGAACTCAGCGGCGTCGCCGACCCCGCCCGCGTGGCCCCTTGGGCCGATACCGACGGGTTCCGACTCGACGGCATCGTGGTGCTCGTCGACACCGACCAGTTCCTTGAACGACTCGAGGACCCGTACACCGGCGCGTCGGTGGCCCGTCAGCTCGAAGCCGCCGACCTGTTCATCCTCACCAAGCGTGACCTCGCCGACGCCGAACAGCAAGCCGCGGTGACCGAACGACTGGACACCCTGGCGCCCGGTGTCCCGGTGTTGGGTTCCGACGACGCCGTAGCGACCGCATCGTTCCTCGATCTCGGTACGCGGCGCCCCGGAGGGGTGAGCGACACTCCCCCGCCCGAACTCTTCGATGCTCACGAAGTGACGACGTTGCCGATACCCAACCCAATCGAACGGGCCGATTTCGACACCATGATCGCGGCACTGCCTACTTCCACGTTGCGGGCAAAGGGGATCGCCGTCACCCCCGATGGCACCCACCTGCTCGCTCAGGTGGTTGGTCGGCGCCGATTAGTTACCGAACTCCCAGAGGCGGAGCTGCAATCCGCCACCGATCTCGTCGTGATCACCCCTCGGCGGTGAGATCCTCCGCCCAGGGCAGAACCGGTGGACCGTCGGCGGCGATCGAGTCGAGGAGCTCAGTGAGTCGCCGCGGGTAGTACGCCTCGTCGAGTGCTCGCAGCTCCGAAGCGCTGAGCCAGCGAAACTCCTTGATCACACTGAGTTCGATCGCTTCCAATGCTCGAGGTTGCGGCTCGAATTCGTCGGCCACGGCGACGAGAAAGATCGTTTCGGTTTGCCGATAGATCCGGCCCGCCAGAGGAAACTCGTCGCAGCGTGTCATCACAATCGGACCGACCGCGTCGACATCGAGGCCCAGCTCCTCGCTCAACTCCCGAATCGTGCCCTCGGCCGCGCTTTCTCCCGGATCAAGACCTCCGCCGGGCATGAACCAGAACCCGCCACGGTCTGGGTCACATGGGTCCTCGCCTCGGATCATGAGGGTGCGTCCCGACGGTGCCACCAAAAGACCCCGGCCGGCCTCGCGCTCCAGCAGAAGGGCGGGGTGGGCCACAAGTAGATCAAGGAAAGGCAGAAGCCCTTTCACGAGCTTGGTGCGAGCATCAGCGACGCTGAACCAATCGGCCCGATCGACTTCGGGGAAGGATTGGGTCTGACCCGAACCTCGGGGCCACTCCAGATCGAAGGTGTTGCTCTCGATGTGGGTCGCATCGAAATCGCCGGCTCGGGCGAAGATGTGATTTGTCTTGCGGCCCGCCTTCACTGCCCCGAGGTCGAGCGATTCGCCCGCCGGCGCGCTCTGGCCCATTTCCTCGGCGAACTCTCGCGCCGCAACGACAAGGAGGTCGTTGCCGTCGGTGTCCTCAATGAGTCCCTTAGGGATCGTCCATGCGTGGGCGTCGTTCGACGCCCAGAACGGTCCACCCATGTGCGCGAGCAGTACCTCGAGCTCACCGTTGTGGTCTCGATAGAGCAGCAATCCAGCGCTCAACATGTAGTCAGGAGTCCAGCGGCTTCATGAATGACCACAGGCGAGCGAAGCCGTCATGTCACCGCGAGTTGTTCGCGGCGGCCATCGGCATGGATCGCGAATCGGTCGGCATCGGCGCCGTGATTGGGCGAAGGTGACGACCATGGCCAACCTCCGAACCGGGTGGCCTCGTAGTCGGCGTAGGCCTCGTGGATCTGGTCTTCGGTGTTCATCACGAACGGTCCATGACGAGCAACGGGCTCGCCGATCGGACGGCCTTGCATGAGTAGGCATTCCATACCGCCAGGGCCGGCGACGAGCTCGACACCGATGTCGGCTTGCAGCAACACGCCGGTGCCGGCATCGACCTCGGTGCCGGCGACGGCGAGGGTGGAACCCTCGAACGCGTACAACACACGCTGGGTGTCGCTCCTCTGGGCGGCGGGCATGGTCCAGCTCGCTCCGGGGTCAAGCCGGATGTGCCAGATCGCCAGATCGGCATCGGGATTTGATGCCCAGGAGTGGGGCGGCGGACTCTGCGGCTCAGCGTCGCCGAGTCGACCGGCGATCACGGTGACCTCGACGCCCGCGGCGGGTGTGACGCGCGGCGTCTGCTCGTTCCACAGCATCGTGAAATAGGGCGGCACCATCTTGTCGGCGGCCGGCAGGTTCAGCCAGATCTGGAAGAGCTCAAGCGGGTTCGCCTTGTTGTTTTGGGTGAGCGGAAACATCTCGGCGTGCTGAATGCCGGCACCCGCAGTCATCCACTGCGAGTCGCCCCGTCCGAAGCGGGCGGTGGCACCCAGCGAGTCGGCGTGGTCAATGAGGCCACGACGCACATAGGTGATGGTCTCGAAGCCGCGGTGCGGGTGTCGCGGAAACCCGGGCACCTCGTCGCCGTGATACATGCTCCAACCATCATTGCCCGAGAAATCTTGACCAATGTTCCGGCCACTTAACGGGGCATCGGGACCGAGACGGCCATTGCCCTTTGGATAATCGTCGTGGTGATGGGCAACGAACAGGAACGGATCGATCGTTGGCCATTGAGCCCCGAGTTCCACCGTCTGCAGGATCGGGCCAGACCGCTCAGCTCGCTGCGTGACATTCGCTTCTCGACTCGCCATGTTGCCTTGACCTCCAGAAAGCTGACTCCGTGCTTGATCAAACTGGCGAGATACTCGCAATATTCCCGTATTCGAACGGCGTCGTATAGTCACGAGTCATGGAGATGCATTTCGCCACCATCTGGGAAGCAATAAGCGACCGGATCCCCGACCGTCCCGCGATCAGCCATGGGGCGACCAGCCGCACCTGGCGAGAGTACGACGACCGGTCAGCCCGGATCGCCGAGGCCTACCAAGCCGCTGGCCTCACCGCCGATTCGAAGATCGGTCTCTTCATGTACAACTCCAACGAGTACATGGAGGCGCAATTCGCCGCCTTCAAGATGCGCGGCGTCCCGATCAACATCAACTATCGGTACATCGGGGAGGAGCTTCGTTACCTCCTCGACAACTCCGATTCTGAGGCGTTGGTCTTCCACTCGTCCTTGGGCGGTCGGGTGGCCAGCGTTATTGACCAGCTCCCGAATTTGAAGCTCGTGATCGAGGTCGACGATGGCGGATCCGGTCAGGTGCCGGCGTCTCGCGGTTACGAAGAAATCATCGCTGGCCACGCACCGATGGTGCGCATCGAACGGGCCGAAGACGACACCTACATGCTCTATACCGGCGGCACCACGGGTATGCCCAAGGGAGTGATGTACGCCATTGGCGGCTTGACCGAGGGCCTCGCTAGCTCCGCGTTCCCGGTGCTTGGTATGGCAATGCCGGAGAATGCGGCGGCCATGGTCGAAGCAGCAACGAGCACCGACGCCACGCTCGTGTCGCTTCCGTGTGCGCCACTCATGCATGGCACCGGTCTTTGGTTGGGGTGTTTCATCCCCCACCTCCTCGGCTCCCACGTGATTACGCTCACCAATCGGTCGCTCGACGCCCACGAGGTCCTGCGCACCATCGAGGAGCAAAAGGTAAACACCGTGACAATCGTCGGTGACAGCTTCGCGAAGCCGTTGATCGTGGCGATCGACGAGGGGAAGGACGACGGGTCGAGCTACGACCTTTCAACTGTCACGATCATGCAGTCCTCCGGCGTGATGTGGACTTCCGAAGTGAAGCAGCAGCTGATCGACCGGATCGACCAAGTGATGCTGATCGACGCCATGGGCTCGACCGAAGGGTCGATGGGTGTCCAGGTCACGATGAAAGGACTCGAGACCGAGACCGGAAAGTTCACCCAGTCGCCCACCACCAAGGTGTTCACTGAAGATAACCGCCTCGTCGAACCCGGATCGGACGAGGTTGGCATGGTGGCGGCCGGCGGCAATGTGCCGCTTGGCTACTACAAGGACGAAGAGAAATCGGCCCGCACCTTCCGGGTGATCAACGGCGAGCGTTACTCATTCCCGGGCGACCTCGCAATGGTCGCCGCGGACGGCGCCCTCATTCTCCTGGGACGCGGAAGCCAGGTCATCAACTCCGGCGGCGAGAAGATCTTCCCGGAAGAAGTCGAGGAAGCCGTGAAGCGGGTGCCGAACGTCGTCGACTGTCTTGTCGTGGGTATCGACGACGAGAAGTTTGGCCAGGCCGTCACCGCAGTTGCCTCCGTAGTCGAGGGCACCACCGTTGCCGAGGCCGACATCATCGAGTCGGTCAAAGGCGAGCTCGCTCGCTTCAAGGCCCCGAAGACGGTTGTCTTCGTCGACAAGGTGCCGCGGTCCCCGAATGGCAAAGCGGATTACAAGGCCGCGAAGCAGCACGCCGTCGACGCCTCCTAGGCGAGCGTCACGTCGATGGCTACGTGAGCCAGCGGCGGCACCTCGAGCGTGAGACCAGTCGCGCTCACGGAGATTTCGATCTCGGTGGGAACGATCACGTCGCGTGACTCCCACGTGTTTCCCGCAAGCGGGTCGTGGTGGTGGACCATACGAGCGGTGGCCGACGCCACGGCCAGCGAGCCGAGGTCGATCGTCGTGCCGTAGCCATCTGTCAGGTGTCGATTGACTACGGACACCATCGCTCGGTTGTTGGCGGCATCATGGGTGGCCGCCACGTCGAGCGCGCTCACCTCGCCGGCCCGCTTCGTTGTAATGAGGGGTGCCTCGACCACGGGGGTGAGCGACCGCCCCGCGGTGAGTGCGCTGATCATCTCGAAAGGCCAGAAGATGCTTTGCACCAGCATGTCGTCGCTCGTGGTGAGCAGCGGGGCGATGATGTTCACGAGCTGCGCGAGGCACGCCACCTTCACAACATCGGCGTTACGAATGAAGCTGTGGAGGTACTGGGCGACCACCAGCGCGTCTTCGAGGTTGTACTCCTCCTCGATCAGATGGGGGGCGTGAGTCCACTTTCCGCCCATCTCCATGTTGCGATACCAGACGTTCCATTCGTCAAAGCTGAGATGCACTGAATGGAAGCTGTTCTTGTGGGATTGCACGACCCGAAGGAGCGATCGATAGTCGTTGATGATCCCGTCGATCAGCACACCCTCGGCCAGGAATGATTCGCTGTCGTCACGGCGTTTGCGGCTGTAGCGGTGGGCCGAGATGAAGTCGATGCTGTCCCAGCAGTGCTCGAGGACAGTTTGATCCCATTGCAGATACGACGGCAGGCCGCGATCGCTCGATCCACACGCGATCGTCTGAATGGAGCGGTCGAGGCCCTTCATGAGCTGTGACGCGGTGAGCGCCTTCTCGGCGTAGGTCTGGGCGGGCACATGGCCCGCCTGCCAAGGACCATCCATCTCGTTGCCCAGGCACCACAGCTCCACGTCATACGGATCGGGATGGCCGTTGTCGTGGCGCATCTGCGAGTCGGCGGTGCCGCCCGCGAGATTGCAGTATTCGACCAAGGCCGCCGCTTCGCGAGCGGTTCCGGTGCCGAGGTTGACTGCCATCATTGGTTGGGTGCCGATGTGGTCACACCAGGTCATGAACTCGTCGGTGCCAAAGGCATTCGACTCCAACGACTGCCACGCGAAGTCGGGCCGGCTAGGGCGCTGATCGACCGGGCCAACCCCATCACGCCAGTCATAGTTGGAGACGAAGTTGCCGCCCGGGTAGCGGACTACAGGCATCTGGAGCTGCCGCAGTGCGTCAGCAACATCGGTGCGGAAGCCACGTTCGTCGGCCTTTGGACTGCCGGGCTCGAATACTCCCTCGTGGACGGCTCTTCCCATGTGTTCGAGGAATCCACCAAAGATTCGGCGGTCAACCTCGCCGACATGGCGACGAGGATCAAGAAAGATCGAGGCGGTACTTGGCATGGCGAGATCCTACGCTTCGACGATGACCACGTCCCTTGTCGAAGGTGTCACCCACCGGTTCATCGAAACCAACGGCATTCGGATGCGCATCGCCGAGGCCGGCGAGGGACCACTCGTGGTACTTGCCCACGGCTGGCCCGAGTCCTGGTACTCCTGGCGCCACCAGATCATCGCCCTCGCCGCGGCCGGGTTCCACGTCGTCGCTCCGGAGATGCGCGGCTACGGCGCAACCGACGCGCCCGACGCCGAAGAGGCGTACAACATCATCGAACTCGCCGCTGACCTCATCGGGGTCATCGACGAAATGGGTGCCGATCGCGCCCACCTTGTGGGCCACGACTGGGGTTCGATGGTCGCGGCCAACACGGCCCTCTTTCACCCCGACCGGCTGCACAGCGTGACGCTGATGAGTGTGCCCTTCAACGGACGGCCCGACACTCCCCCGCTCACCACTCTGGGCGCACTGTTCGGCGACGCCTTCTTCTACATCAACTACCACAACGAACCGGGCGGGGTTGCTGAGGCGGAGTACGACGCCGACCCCGAGAAGCTGCTTCGTCGTCTCTATGTCTCGCCCGATGCCCCGCGCTCTGAGCCCGAGGTGACGGATCCCCTTCGAGCCGCAGGCGGATGGATTCCTCGCCTCGGCGAACCCGACAACGCGCCCGCATGGTTGGAGCCCGGCGACCTCGACGTGGTTGTTCACCAGTTCCGCTCGTGCGGTTTCCGCGGCGGCCTCAACTATTACCGAAACTTCGACCGCAACTGGGAGCTCACTGAGGCGTACACCGGCGCGACCATCGACGTGCCGATGTTGTTTCTCGCCGGGGCCGATGACGCGGTGATCATGGGGGCCGATGCCGACGCGCTCCGCTCCGGAATGGCCGCGACCGATCTCCGCGATGTCGTGCTACTCCCGAAGATTGGACATTGGGTCCAGCAGGAAGCCCCCGCCGAAACCAGCGCTGCGTTGCTCGAATTCTTCCAGCGCTTCTAGCCGACCACAGCCGCTTCAATCGGGTCGTAAAGCAAGCCGGCGAGGTTTTGCCCGACGTCGCTGGTCTTCTCGATCACGAGGAAGGCGCCGTAGCCGTCTTCGAGATCAAGCCACGGAACGGACCCGTAAGCGCCACCATCGGAGATCCGACCGTTGTCGCGGTCGACCCACCAGCCCATGCCGTACCCGACGTCGCTGTCGTACACCGCCGCAGTGCGATCGCCATGCATCTGGGCAAGGGCATCAGTCGAGAGAACCTGCGTGTCACCACACATGCCGTCTTGCAGATGCATCAGCAGGAGCTTGCCGTAGTCACCCGTGGTGACATACATGCCGCCCTCCATATTCGGGTTCTCGGTAGGAGGAAGCAGTGAGAGGTCGCCGTCGAAGCCATCCGGATACTCGAACGTCGCGCCGAGGGGGATAAACGGACTGTTGTAGCCGAGCGTCTCGAGACCGCAGGGCTGCACGTAGGTCTCATCGATCAGCTCCGCCCAGCTCTTTCCGGAGACCGCCTCGGCCAGGCCGCCCGCGACCTGCCATTGGCCACCGCCATAGTTGAACTCCACATCGGGACCGGTGATATCGGCATCATCCTCGGTTGTGGTCATGATCGTCTCGGCGCATTCCTGCAATACCGCCGTGTTGACGAACTGGCACAGGTAAGGCGGGTACGAAGGGTTCGGGCCCAGTCCGACCAAACCAGAGCTGTTGGATACGAGCTGGGCCGGCGTGATGTCGGGGTTGCCGGCGCCCCATTCAACGGCGTCGGCGATTGGCGCGTTGACATCGAGTAAGCCTTGGTCCGAGAGCGACATGAGCACACCGGCGGTGACCATCTTGGACGACGACATCACGAGCGAGATGCGGTCTTCGCTGAAGTCGCCCCAGTGGTCGTGGTACAGGACACCCTCATCGCGGTGTACGACGATGAGGCCGGCACCGTTGAGT
The DNA here is from genome assembly GCA_047639555.1 of Candidatus Aldehydirespiratoraceae bacterium. Lineage (GTDB taxonomy): Bacteria > Actinomycetota > Acidimicrobiia > Acidimicrobiales > Aldehydirespiratoraceae > JAJRXC01. The sequence goes on along the minus strand of JBLIOE010000008.1, from coordinate 72,322 downwards.
TCGTTCTCCGCTACGAAGTCCTCGATGATCGGTCCGATTGTCGAGAAATCTCGTTCCTCTTCGGGTTCAGGGGCTGGTTCGGGTTCGGGTTCGGGTTCGACCACAGCCTCGTCGACCACAGCCTCGTCGGCCGGATCGTCGGCCGGGGCCACGTCGCCGTCATCCCCACAGGCCGCGGCGAGTAGCGAGAAGATAGCGACAAGGACCGCGACGAAACGAAGGCATGGGTTCATGTGTCAGACGTTAGTCACGCCGCCGCTGCTTCCGAACTTGAGTTCTCACATCCCTCAACCCTCACCGAGTAAACAGTGCAGCAATGCCGTTGCACGTCACCCGTCTTCCTGGGAATCCGATCATCCATCCAGGGATGGGGGCTCGTTTGGGCACCAATATCAACGGTCCGTCGCTCGTGCGAGTGCCGGACTGGGTGGAGAATCCGCTCGGCCGTTACTACCTCTACTTCGCGCACCACAAGGGTGATCACATTCGACTCGCCTACGCCGATCACCCGGCGGGGCCGTACGCCGTCCACGATCCAGGCGTGCTCGCTCTCGCCGACTCGCGTTTCTCAACCGAGCGGGTGAAGGAAGCTGGTGCCGAAAGCACCGCTGTCGCATCGCCCGATGAAGATCCGGGCGCTCCGCACATCGCGTCGCCCGACGTTGTCGTCGATCACGAACGCCAGCAGTTCCGGATGTATTTTCACGGGCTCGGCCAGGACGGCAAGCAGCGGTCGCGAGTGGCGACGTCAAGCGATGGACGCGCCTTCAACGTGCATCCCGAGATTATCGGGCTCCCGTATTTCCGGGCCTTCGACTGGGACGGCATGGTCTACGCGATGTCGATGCCGGGCGTGTTCTCCCGGTCCGCCGACGGCATCACCGGGTTCGAGTCCGGGCCGTGGATCTTCCCGAGCGAGATGCGCCACGCCGGGCTTCGTCTCGCCGGTTCGCTTCTGGAGGTGTTCTGGACGCAGGTCGGTGATGCGCCGGAGCGAATCCTGCGCTCGACCATCGATCTCACGGGCGACTGGCTTTCGTGGGCACCGTGCGGCCCCGAAGAGGTGTTGCGGCCGGAACTCGGCTGGGAGGGCGTCAACGAACCGCTGACGCCCTCGCAGCGGGGGACAATTCTCCGCCCGGTAAATCAGCTTCGCGATCCGTTCGTTTTCGACGACGACGGAGCGAGCTATTTGCTTTACGCCGCGGCGGGTGAACGAGGGATTGCAATCGCACGACTGTCGACCGGTGAGACCGACTGACGGGCGACGATTCCGTTCAAAACATTGTCGCGAAGGCCCACAAGCTGAAAGCCGGGACCGAGCGCAGCGCGCAGGGCAATACCCGGGTTGAGGCGGGTGTCGGAGTTTCGGAGGGTGTTCATGTCTCTATTATCGACTTTTCAAGCCATGACGTAATCGGGTGCAGTCGCTACTTTCCATCGATTCTTGTCATACTCGACTATCGTGCAGGGATGCAGCTCGACATCGAGTCCCTTCGCACGCTGACGGCCGTTATCGACCAGGGCGGCATGACCGCCGCGGCCACCGCCCTCGGCATGAGCCAGTCGGCCGTGAGCTGGAAGATCAAACGTCTTGAGGAGAGGGTCGGCCGCGATCTATTGGTCCGCGACGGTCGATCAATCTCTCCCACCCGAGACGGTCGCGAACTTCTCGAATACGGCCGATCGATGATCGCCATGCACGACGAGGCAGTGGCCCGTCTCCAAAGCACGGAGCTTGAGGGCAACGTCCGCCTGGGCTCGACCGAAGAAGCCAGCGCGGCGTGTACCGGCGCGGTGTGTGGCCGATTCAGTCGCATCCATCCCGCCGCCAGCCTCGACTTTCACGTCGACCGCTCCGCCCGCCTCGAGGCAATGGTTGCCGCGAACGAACTCGACGTGGCGGTCATCCAGCTCCACCGCCACGAAGTGCGGCGCACCGACCGCCTCCTGTGGGTCGACCGTCTGGAGTGGGTGTCGTCCTCTGAGTGGACCTATGACGAGGGTCCCGTGCCGCTCATCACCTTTGGCGAGGACGGCTTCTATCGACCACTCGCAGAGGTGGCCCTTCGGGAGGCCGATATACCCCACCGCACCGCGTTCTCCGGCCCTTCGACCGCAAGCGTGCTCACCGCTGTCGCCGCGGGAATTGGCGTGGCCTTGCTGAGCAGCCGCTCGGTCACCGATGCGGTGATCGAATGGCCACGGGCGCGAGAGCTCGACGAAATGCCGAAGGTGGTCAATGTTGCCCGCGCCGCCCGAGGAGCAACGTCGGCGGTAGCCGCCGCGCTGTTGGACGACATCCGCGCCGAACTCGGCGAGATCCCCGCCGGCACACATGTTGACGATCTCGACCTCACGCCCTAGACCGGCGATCAATCGAGATCGCTCGGCGTGTCGGGTGCGTCAGCCGCTCGGTCCGATCGTGATGCGGTGGAGAAGCCGTTCGTGGCCGTCGTAGCCCGCGCTCGCCTTGTGAAGCACACAACGGTTGTCCCACATGACCAGCATGTTCGCTTCCCACTGATGCTCATAAACCACCGACTCGGCGGTCTGGTAGCCATACAACTCGAGGAGAAGCTCGGTGGATGTGTCCTCCGCCATTCCCTCGATGCCGACGATGTAGCCCAGTGAGCTGTAAAAGGTCTGGGCCCCCGTTTCCGGATGAGTACGAATCAGCGGGTGAGTGCGGGTTTCGTAGGCCTCATCGCTCACCACGATCTTCATGGCGCGCGCTTCAGTGTCGCTCTCGCCGTACACGCCGTCGGGGGCGTAGGCCGTCCTCGCGCTATGGATCGCCGTGAGACCCTCGAGCTTCGCCCGGAGCTCGGGCGGGATCGACGCGAGGGCCGCCTCCTGATTCGCGAAGCAGGTGTTGCCCCCGACCGGCGGAATCACCTTGCCGTACAGACACGTGCCGTCGGGCGGCGTCTCCTGAAAGGTCCAGTCGGCGTGCCAGGATTCGGCGAAAACCGAGGCCGTCTCGTCGGCCCGGCGATGGATCGCCGCGATCTGGGGGTGTCCGTCGATCGACTCAAAGAACGGGTCGATGCCAAACGGCCCGAACTGGAGTGCGAACTGTTCGAGCGCATCGTCGGTGATGAATTGATCCGGAAACGCGAGCACCTTGTGCTGCATCCATGCGGCCCGGATCTCCGCCACCACATCCGGTGTGAGTGGCTCACTCAGGTCGACGCCGCGCACGTGCGCGCCACACGATTGTCCGCTCGGGGTGACATTGATTGTCGGGTTACTCAGTGGCATGACCGACCGCTTCCACATTGTTGCCGTCGGGATCGCACACGAACCCGATGAGCCAGAAAGTTGCACTCGCCGCGAGATCGGCGCACTGGATAGAGAGGTGATCAAGCATCCGGTGAGTCTTGCAGATCATCGGCCCGACGATCCGGCCGCGCCGTTGCCGCCGAACAAGGCCGCCTCGGGCGGATGGACGATATGGGCTTGCGCTTCATCAGCGAACCACACCTCGGTGACAGGCTCAGCGCGATAACGCACCGCCCCGCAGTGACCGCCACCCGACCGGCGTCGGGTGCGCCAAGCGGTCAGACTTCAGCGATGCATCGGGCAACCACCTTCATCGGGGCACTCACCGTCGTTGCTTTCGCGCTGACCGGATGCAGCAATGGCGACATCGAGTCCAGCCCAGCTCAACCCGAGGCTGCGGCTCCGCTTGTGTCAACCGCTCCGGTCAGCGAACTTCCGTGGGCGCCCATGGTCGCGATGCCCGTTGCCCTTGGAGGCGCCGACTCCGGCGTCGACCTCAATACTGCGGACGACCGGCGTCCAGCCACCACTCCCCGCCGAGATCTGCCCGACCGACTCGGCCCGCTCGCGATTTGGAACGACAAGGCGATTGATCTGCCTGACGGCCGCACCCTTCTCCTTGCCCGGTGGGATGGCGATGAATCGATCGAGACATCGATGAAGCTGCGGCTCGCGGACGAGCAGGCTGAGTCTTCCATCACGCTACGCAAGCCAATTCGTCTATTCGTGGTCGACTGGAACAGCAGGACATTCGGTGTGATCAGCGCGACTCCAGACACGCACACGCTCGAGAACGCCATGGGCGAGTTCCTCTTCGCCGAGACCGTCCTTGAGTTCGAACTCGAACCAGACGGCGAGAGCGTCCGCTACACCGCAGGCTGGAGTGGCGCCGCCTACGACTGGCCCTATTCACTGTGGGTGGCCGAGATCCCCGAGACGTAAGGATCTCGTCAGGGCCCCGTGCCCAGAACCAGCATCGCCCACTCGCCATCGATTCGGCGAGCGACTACCGACAACGGGTGCAGGTAACCGGCGACCAGATCGCACTGGGCGGGGGTGATCCCGCTAACAGCCAGCCACCCGCGGGGCGCAAGCCGGGCCATCAGACTTGGCGCGAGAGCAACAATGCCAGAGCGGGCAATGTTCGCGACGACGATGTCGAACCGCTCCTCCATTGCCTCGATCGGGGTGGAGGCCACTTCGACCTGGCGGAGTCCGTTCAGGGCCGCGTTGCGGGCGGTGGCCTCGAGCGCCTCGGCCTTCAGATCGACACCCACCGCACGACTGGCACCGAGTTTCGCGGCGGCGAGAGCCAGCACACCGCTGCCACAGCCGACGTCAAGCATCGTGGCGCCGGGTTGCGTTCGGGCGACGAGCTCCTCGATCAGAAGCCGAGTGGTCGGGTGATGGCCGCTTCCGAAGCCGCGCGGACCAAGCTCGATGAGGTTCCCGAGATTCCTCCGGTCGTGTTCCGACCACGCGAGACAGATACTCAGCCGATCGCCGAAAGACACCGGTCTCGTGTTCTCGTGCCATCGAGCCAGCGCGGCACCGCCGTCGGGTCGGCTCACCGCCATCTCGCCGTCTCCTCGGAGGGCAACCGCAATCTTCTCGCTGCTCTCAACACCTCGCGGCTGCGCCAGCAGAATCAGCCGGCTTCGCCCGGGCGAAATCGAGTCGATGATTTCTGCTTCGAGCGCGCCGAGCGCGTCGGTCAGCCGATCGATTTGATCGCCGGTTGTTGCAATCGCGATCACGCCGCGGCCGACCTTAGCGAGTAGCGGCGAGCAGGGCCGCGAGCCATCGGTCGTTTTGCTCGGGGGTGCCAATGGTGACCCGAAGTCCAACGCGGGCAAAGGGCCGAACGACGACGCCCTGCTTCTCCATCGCGAATGCGATCTCGGCGGTCCGATCTCCCGTGGGGAAGAAGAGGAAGTTGGCGTGACTCGGCACTACGTCCATTCCGGCCTCGGTCACCGCGATAAACATCCGGTCGCGTTCCTGTCGGAGGAGCGCCACTCGCTCGAGCGCCTCGTCGGCGTGTTCGATCGCGGCCAGGGTGCCGGCCTGGGCCAGGCTGTTGACGCTGAACGCCAGGCGGACGCTGTCGATCTGGCTGACAACCTCCGGGTCGGCAATCGCGTAACCGGTCCGCAGGCCCGCCAAGCCGAACGCCTTTGAGAATGTTCGGGTAACCACGAGGTTGCGATGCTGAGGCAGAAGTTCGACGACGGGGTCGCCTAGGGCCGGATCACTGAACTCTCGGTATGCCTCATCCACCACAACCATCACGTCGTCGGGAATCCGGTCGAGTAGCTGGCCGATCTCGTCGCACGACACTGCGGTGCCCGTGGGATTGTTCGGGGTCGCTAAGAAGACAATCGAGGTGTTGTTGGTGACCGCATCGGCGACCGCGTTGAGATCGAACGCATAGTCATCGAGTCCGGTCCGCACCGCGACCGCACCGAAGATTGTGCAGAACACGGGATAGATCTCAAATGACGGCCACGGGAACACCACCTCGTTGCCCGGGTCGACATAGGTCAGCATCAGCTGCTGCAGCACCCCCGAGGAGCCGCAGCCAACACTGATGTTCAACGCATCGAGCGGGGCACCGGTCCCGGATGTAGTCCACTCCGCAATCGCGGCCGCCACCGCGGACGCTGCGTTGTCGCCGTAGCGATTGACGCTGTTGGCGGCGTCTTGGATCGCGGCAACAACGGCGGCGACGGGGGGCCACGGATTCTCGTTCGAGGCGAGCTTGATCGCTCCAGTGATGCCGTGTTCTTCTTCGGCCTGGGACGCGTCCTTGCCGGGCCGATAGCCAGCGATACCGGCCAGCGCCGGGCGAACCTTGCCAACAGTCATGTGCACACCTCTGGTCTCATGGAACCTCACCATATTGGCCAGCGACTCCAGGTTTGAGCCGTCGTCCTAGAGTGCGGCGGTGGCACCGCACAACCACCTCAATCGAGGGCGACACAAGATCGAAGACCTCGACTACGCGATCGAGTGCTGCGCGACACTCGACCAGGATGGCGCACTCGTACTCCCAGAATTCTTCACCGACGACGCCATCGCCCAGATCGTCCGCGAGTCGGCGCCGCGGGAGGACGAGGCGTTCTACGCGGGCAACACCCACAACGTCTACCTCACACCCAATGATCCGTCTCTACCTACGGATCACGTGTTCAACCGCCAGATCGTCAGTAGCAAGGGGCTGATCGCTGACGACCAGGTTCCGGTCGGCTCTCCACTCCGTGCGGTCTACGACGACCCGGAGTTCCAGACCTTCCTTTGCCGCGTCCTTGGCATCGACGCAGTCTTTCCGTACAACGACGAACTGTCGTCAATCAACGTGCATTTCGCAGCCGACGGCATGGAGCTCGGTTGGCATTTCGACAACTCCTCCTTCGCCGTCACCATGCTCCTGCAAGCGCCCGACGACGGCGGCGTGTTCGAGTACGTGTCGAACGTTCGACACTCGGCCAGCGGCGACATGGCCTACGACCAAGTCGGCGGAGTGATCGACCGCCGCGAAACCGCCGAGCCGCTGCACTTCTCCCCCGGCGACCTCGTGCTGTTTCGCGGCCGCGACTCGCTCCACCGCGTCACGCCGACCATTGGCAACACCACCCGAATGCTCGCCGTGTTTGCCTACAACGACGCACCAAATGTTGCGTTGTCCGACTCCGCGGTACAGACCTTCTTTGGCCGCCGATCGGCTCAATCGCCGGAGTAGCTATAGCCCGTTTCGATTGACAGATGACCAGGGACGCACTGTCCTGTGGGTGGCACGTTGAGAAGGAAATGGGGATCCAATGAAGTACTCGATACTCGCGTTGTTGATCGCGCTGGCGCTCGTCGCCGCATCTTGTGGCGACGACAGTAACGGAACAAGCGGTGAGGCCGAGGTGGAATCGACGCCTCTGGAGGACGACTCGACCGACGAAGACAGTCCGTCCGAAGACAGTCCGTCTCCGATCGATGACGGACCCGAAGATGTCGTGTTGACCGACACCTTCCGAGGCGTCACAGCCGACACGATCACGCTTGGTTACACATCCATCGACTTCGAGCTTCTCAACGAGTCGTTCGGACTCGATCTCGCGTTCCAGAACTTTGGACCCCAAGCCGACGCGATCGTCGCCTACTACAACGAAAACGGCGGCGTTCTCGGACGCCAGATCGAGCTCATCCACGAGAAGTATCTTCCCGTCGGACCAACTTCAGCGGACGAGGTCTGTCTCAAGCTGACCGAGGACGCGACCATCTTCGCCGTGCTCGCGGGGTTCTCGGGGCCGGGGGCGCTCGACGTCAACAGCTGCTTCACCGAACTCCACGACACCATCCTGGTTGGGCCCGCGCCTCGCACCGATCAGGCCGAGGCGGCCGGTGGGCTTTGGGTCTCGGCCGACATGAGCCTGAACCGACGAAATAGTGCCGTCGCTCGACTGATGGCCGATGCCGGCGTCCTCGATGGCCTCGGGGAGATGATGGTCATTGGCTCGTCTGTCGATGAGCGGCCCCTCGTCGACGGAATGGCGGAGGCGCTGTCCGGCGTCGGCGTCGGCGTTCCGATCACCGAAGTCATCACCACCACCGGCGACCGGCCGGCCACCGCGAACGACGTGGCGGTGTGGCTCGAACGGGCCCGCTCGTCAGGTGTCTCCACCGCGGTGCTCCTCGGCGAGGACGAATTCCGGAACCAGGAGTTCTTCATCCAGGCGCCGGAGTTCACGTTCATCATGGGCAACGGTGACTCGATTACCGATTGGTCGAGCATTCCGCCTGAAGGCCTCGAGGAAGGCACCCGCTTGCTGACGAACAACAACGGTCCCGACGTCGCGGCATTCGACGATCCTCATATTCTCACCTGCGTTGCCGCCGTTGAGGAGGCCCAGGGCATCGAGGTTCGCGCCACCAGCCAGCTTCCCAATGGCGAGCCCAACTACTTCTCGGGGACGGTCGGCGCCTGCCGCAGCATCTCCCTCTTCGTCCAGATTGCGACCGCCGCTGGCCCCAACCTCACCAATGAGACCTGGCTCGCGGCGCTCGACAACGTGCCCGACCTCTCGCTGCCGGGTTACGAGTTCGCCACGATCCGGGCCGACAAGGTCGACGCTCGAGACCAACTCGTGCTCGTCGAGTACGACCGCGCGACGCTCACATTCGTACCGATCTCCGACGCGATCGACGTCGGGTAAACCACTATGGCCACCGAGGCTCCGCCCACGCTCTACAAGGCAATCACCTGCAACTTCTGCCATCGCAGCGAGATCGCGTTCGCGGCCAAAGGTATAGAAATCGAGACCATCGACATTGATCTCGTGAACCGGCCCGACTGGTTCATGACGAAATCATCGATGGGTTCCGTACCCCTCCTGGAGTGGGGCGACCTTGAGATACATCCGTCGCACGTCATCAATGAGTGGATCGAAGAACGGTGGCCCGCGCCCGCGCTGCTTCCCGCTGACCCAACCGAGCGGGCCGCGGCCCGAATGTGGGTCGAGTGGTGGAACGACGGCCCCTGTCCGGCCTACGAACGTCGCCTCATGAACGTGCGACCCGAGCGCGACGAAGCGCTCACCGACGCGCTCCTCGAGCACCTCACGGAGATGGAACGACGACTGAAGGCTCGCGGCTACGTCGATGGCTACTGGGCGGGCGATTCGATCGGCCTCGTGGATGCGACCGCGGCACCGATGTTCGTCCGATTCTGCGGCCTTCGCCACTTCCACGGATTCGAAATTCCCGAGGAGCTGTCGCTCGTCCGAGCATGGCGAGACACACTGCTCGCCGACCCGCACGTCATCGCGACGAGCCCAACCGAAGAGGATCTGATCGAGGCCTATGCCGGATATCTCAAGGTGCTCGGACGAGCGGCCGACGCTGGCATCGAAGTCCCCGTCGCCAAGGGCGACTGACGAGCATCGAATGATGGAAGAACTCAATGGACGAGTCGCTGTCGTCACCGGCGGCGCCAGCGGCATCGGCGAGGCCTTGATCCTCGCGTTCGCCGCAAGCGGAATGCGCACCGTGGTTGCTGACATCGATCTCGAGCGGGCGACCGCCGTCGCCGCATCTGTGTCGCGGGCCGGAACCGAGTCGGTCGCGGTACACGTCGACGTGGCCAACAACGACTCCGTCGTTGCCCTTGCCGATGCCGCCTACGACACCTTTGGTGCCGTTCACGTGCTCTGCAACAACGCCGGTGTTCTGTTGTTCAAGGGCTTCGGCGACTCAATCATCGAGGACTGGCAGTGGGTGTACAACGTCAACGTGATGGGCACGGTCAACGGTGTCACCGCGTTTCTTCCTCGTATGCAAGCGGGCGGTGAACCGGGCCACATCTTCAACACATCGTCGATCACAGCCCTCGGCGCCACTGGTATCTATGGCACGTCGAAGGCGGCGATCCTTTCGCTCACCGATGCCCTGGCCGACGAACTTGTTGACACCCCGATCCGGGCATCAGCACTGTTGCCAGGAATGGTGCGGTCGCTGATTGTCGATGCCGAGCGCAACCGCCCGGCCGAGATGGGCCGACTGGTCGACGACCCCACCCGAGAGTTTGCGGGCCTCGTTGGTCTCGAGCCATCGACGTGCGCTGACCGTGTACTTGAGGCCCTCCGTAGCGGCGAGCGCTACGTGTTCGCCGGCATTCCCGAGGGGGCGTTCGATCTCGAGACCACCCATCGGAAACGGTTCAATGAGCTGATGGCCGCGATCGAGGCAGGCATCGTTGCGTCTAGCGGCGAGTGACCTTCACCGGCAGGTTGGCGTAGCCGTGCACGAAGGAGGAGAAGGTGCGTTCTGGCTCTTCTTGCACTTCGATGCGTTTGAAGCGCTTGAGGACCTCTTCCCACAACACGCGGAGCTGTAGCTCGGCGAGGCGGCTGCCCATGCAGAAGTGAATGCCGTAGCCGAACGCCAGCTGGCGGTCCGCGTTGTGGCGTTCGAGATCGATGGCCTCGGCGTTGTCGAACACGTCTTCATCGCGGTTGGCCGACAGGTACCACATGAGGATCTGGTCGCCCTCAAGAATCTTCTTGTCGCGGATCTCGCAATCGCGAGTGGCGGTCCGCCGCATGTAGGACAACGGGGTCTGCCAGCGAATAATCTCGGGCACCATCTTCGGGATGAGGCCCGGATCGGCGATCAGCTTGTTGTACTCGTCGGGATACTTGTTGAGTCCGTAGACGCTGCCCGTCATGGTGTTGCGGGTGGTGTCGTTGCCGCCGACGATCAGCAAGAGCAGGTTGCCCAGATGCTGGATTGTCGGCATGTCCTTCGTGGCCTCGCCGTTGGCGAGCATCGAGACCAGGTCGAAGCCCGGGTTCTCGCGCCGCTCCACCCACAAACCTTCGAAATAGCTGACGCACTCCATGAGTTCGTCGATCTTCTGCTGCTGGGTTTCCACGACACCACCGGGCCCGGGCACCGCAAACACGATGTCGGACCAGCGGGTGAGCATGCGGCGATCTTCCATCGGGAAATCGAACAGGGCCGCGAGAAGCAGCGTGGTCAGCTCGATCGAGACGGTGTCGACCCAGTCGAAGGTTTCGCCCTCCGGCAGTGCGTCGAGCACCTTGATCGTGCGCTCACGAATTTCGGGCTCAAGGTTGCCGAGATTGCTCGGCGCCGAAACACCACGCACGGTTTTGCGCTGATCGGTGTGGGTCGGCGGGTCCATCGCAATAAACGAGACGATCTTCTCCATCTGCGCATCGATCTCTGGGCTCGGCTTGATACCAAGATTGATCCCGCGAGCAGAGGAGAACGTCTTCCAGTCACCGTCGACCGCGCGCACGTCGTCGTACTTCGTGACGGACCAGAAACGACCAGCGGTCTCGAGCTCGTTGAAGTGCACCGGGTCCTCGGCTCGGAGCCGGGCGAAGTGGTCGTGCCAGCGGTCTTCCTTGAAGAGGTGCGGGTTCGCCGGGTTGATGTCTTCAAGCGCCATGTCGGCGGCGGCAGGAACACCTTCGCCGGTCTCCGCCATCTCCATTTCCGGGGTCCGGATGTCGGCGTTGAGGTACGGGGGGTTCTCGTCGATCGTGTCGCTCATCGGGGGCTACTCCTCGGTAGGCCACCAGTGTGCCGCTATCGCGGGGCCAACCCTCCAACACCCTCAGCCGCCCGTCGGCCTACGGGTTGGGCTGACAACGAATACGTCTTTTGAGCCATACTGTTCAAGAGAACGTGTCCACTCCCCATTCCGGCCCGGTCAATATCGGGAATCGCGAAGGCGCTCCGTGCTCGATCCGGAGAGCATTTTCAGGGGTTGCGGTGGAGTGGAGCGAAGATAGCCCTAGACTTGTGCGCAGCACACGCTAAGACGGTGTGCTTCAAATCGAAAGTGAAAATTATGCAGGGCACAGTTAAATTCTTCAACAGCGAGAAGGGCTTCGGCTTTATCTCCCGCGAAGGCGGAGAGGACGTATTCGTCCACTTCTCCAACATCGCAGGAGACGGCTTCAAGTCACTCGACGAGGGCCAGGCAGTCGAATTCGACGTCGCCCCCGGTCGCAAGGGTGAAGAAGCTCAGAACGTTCGCGTTATCTGATTCCGTAGTCTGAGCGCCGTCGACCAATCGGTCGGCGGCGCTCAGTCGCGTACGGACTCAATTTTGACCCGGTCCGGGGAACAACATTCAACCGATGACGAGCGGGTCGGCCGACCCTTTGCACTGTTGCGGTAGATCAGCCTTCGTCGGCTTGGGCGTAGGGACTCTCGAGCGCGCTCTCGTGGCCGTCCGAGATTGTCAGGTCGACGCGCTGGCCGGCCTCGCCGCCCGGACCGAACGAATCCACGATCTCCCGCAGACGTTCGCGGTCGGGAACGTCGGGTAGCTGTGGGCGCTGGCCCGGCATCTCGGCGATATGCAGCGTCTGAGTCGGGAAGGCGAAGTCAACCTGTAGCGATTCGGCGAGTCGCATGATGTCGAGATTGAGGACATGCCGGGTGCGCAGCTCGGCGTTCCAATCCGGGGCATCCATGAAGCAATACACCAATACGTCAAGGCTGGTCGCGCCGAAGCCGTGGAACTCGACCATGTAGTAGTCCTGGCGCATACCCGGGCTCGCTTGGATGATGGCCCGAATCCCTTCGACGAACGCCTGCATCTGATCTGGCTTGGTGTGGTAGCCGACGCCAAGCGTCGTCTTATACCGACGCCAACGACGCTGACCCATGTTGTCGATCCCGGTATTCATCAGATTGCCGTTGGGCACACTGACCAAGGAGTTGTAGAAGGTGCGCACCCGTGTCGAGCGAAAGCCGACGGTCTCGACGGTGCCTTCGACCCCGTCGACGATGACCCAATCGCCGACCTCGAACGGCTTGTCGGCGAAGATCGTGGCTCCACCCAGAACATTACGGACCGTGTCTTGCGCGGCCAGTGCGATCGCGAGACCACCGAGACCCAGGCCAGCGATCAGCGACGAGACATTGACGTCCAGGTTCTGCAGCACGAACAGGATGCCGACGGCGGTCACGAACAACCGCATCGTCGTGCGCAACAACGGAACCAGGCTGTCGTCGAGCATCGTCTCGGTGGCGCTGGCACGCCTCGCCAGCACATCCACTCCGATGTCGATCGCGCGGTAGGCAACCAGGATGATCGCGACGGCGGCAACCAGGCTGGTCCCCTGATTCACGATGTCCTCGACGTCCGAGTCGAAATCAAGCGTCGGGAACCCGACGAGCACGGTGATCCCGACCGTGAGCAGCCGGATGCCCCGGTTTAGTTGGCGCCGCTCACCTTCCCAGAACGTCAGATCGTCTCCGGTGTATCGACGCCGCACCACGAGGGAGATCGCTCGTAACAACGCGAAGTGCAGCAGCGTGGCGATGACGGCGAGCACCGCGATGCCAATGTACTGCTCGACCTCGATCCCGAGATATTCATCTTTGAACCAATCGGGCATGGCAGCAAGCATCCCGTTGAACCTAGTGAGCCGAGTCACCCAGGTTGGAGACCCTGCTCACATACGATCGCAGCAGCACTCGGTTGCTCGCCGAGCTCCCACAGGAGTCGGTAGGAGTCGATTCGTTCAGCGTCTGCTTCGATGCCGTATGCGTCGAGGAGAGTTTGCTGCCATCCGGGGCCGTAGTTCCACTCCGTGCTCCATGTGGCCACGGCAAGATCGGCCCATCGGTCGGCAACCCCCATAGCGCCGAGGTCGACAACACCGGCCGGCTGCCCGTCTTTGATCGCAACGCCCTCGAAGTCGGAACGCCAGGCCAGAACATCAAGAAATCCGTCGGATGGGCCAAGAGAACTCGACGACAGCCGAGTCTCGACCGACCATTCAAACGGGCAAGTGTCTGCGGGCAGAGCGTCGTGAACAAGCCGCAACTGTGCTCCAATCGCGTGCGCAGCAACCGCCGGTTGTGTCCTCCAGTATTCAGACACTGCGCTATCGCCCGTTATTCCAGCGGTCACAAGCCAGCTCTGTTCGGAGTCACGGCCGTGGTCGAGAACTCTTGGAGCGTCGATGTACGGATTGGCCCACTGGAGGCGTTGCCGTTCTGTGTCGAGATCAAGTCCAGAACCAGCTTTCGCCCACTTCGCAAACCGACGACTCTCACCCTCTCCGATCTCGAAGGTGAGGCCCCCGAGCTGATTCTCCCAAACGGGTGTGATCTGTTCCGCTTTCGCGAGCTCGCGGACAACGTCAGGAAGAAAGGCCCCGTCAACGGGTCTCCGGGCGATTCGATCACAGCGGTCTGCGGCAGACATAGTTTCATCCCACTGTCTCACAAGCCGAGCTTCTGCCGCACGGGGTGCGGCCGCGCGTACGTGGGTCGGGCAACTTCCTTCCAGCGTGCTGACCCTGTACCTTCGGGCGTTCGTCCCCGAAGGGATTGCAAGGAGGACTGTTCGATGACAAAGCGCCATTTATCACGACTCGCGGCCCTGCTGGCCGTCATCATGCTTGCCACTGCCTGTAATCAGCCGATCGAGATCGTGGGCGAGGGCGATGTCGTCTCTGAGAGCGGCAATCGTGACTGCTCGTTGACAGACTTCCAGGCCGGTGCCGCGAACTGCACCGACAACCAGATCACGGGCGCCTACGACGAGACCTACTACGGGGTCGCTGCGGCGGACTGGCATTTCCATCGCTGGGCGGGCGTGTGCATGGAGGCCATCGCCAATGAGTGCAGCTTCGACGTCTCGGCCGACGGGATCGACCAACTCAGCGGCATCTCTGCGTCACCAATCACTGCCATCTTTCGGCCCGATGTCGTCACCGGATACGAATCGTTGTTCATCGGTCACAGCTTCTTTCGCCCCTTCGCTCAGGAGATGGCGTTCCACGGGCCGAACGCCGGGTTCACCGATCACAACCAGTCGATCGTCTTCTCGGGCGGCGCGACTGGCGCGCCCGAAGCACTGTGGAACAACGCCTCGAAGCGGGCCCAGATTCAAGGGCACCTCGACGACGGCGATATCGACCTCTTTGGGATGACCTACCACCCGACGTATCCGACACTCTCCGGCTACATCAGCTGGATCGACTACGCCCTCGCGCAGAATCCTGACACTCGTTTCTTCGTGGCTCTCCCCTGGGGGACCAACCCGGGATCAACCGACGCCGCCGCCTACCTTGCCGGGTGGAAAGCCGCCCACGTATCGCTCTTCCACGGCATGATCGACAATCTCCGGGATCTCTACCCTGGCATCGACATCTACGGGATTCCGTATGGCCAGGCCGCCGGTGAGCTCTACAGCCTCTACGACGCCGGGCAACTTCCCGATGTCGACACGCTCGTGAGCGGCTCCGACGACGCGATCTTCAGCGACACCTTCGGCCATCCGGATGACATTCTCGAGGACCTTGGCGAGCTCATCTGGCTGCGGGCCATCTACGACGTCGACCTCTCGACCTACGCCTACGACCCCGGGTACACGACCGATCTGAAGGCGATCGCCGATGCCATCATGGACGAGCACGACACCGCCTACGACGCTCCCTAGGCCCCGCCAGCACGCTGAGCAGCGTGGACACTCAGGCGCGGGCGGACACTGGCCCAAGAAAGCGCTCGACCCCGGCGTAAAACGCGTCGAACGCGGCCGGGTCGATTCCGTCCATCGTTGCTTCGAACTTCCGAATCGGGTCGCTCGAACCCTCGGGATGGGGATAGTCAGACGCGAAGCAGAGCATTTCGGGACCAAGCTGTTCGATGATCCAGCCCACCGGCTCGCCCGCGAACGGCGCAACCCGGAGTCGCTCTCGGGCGACGTCGGAGGCGCGCCGCGCCCGCGGGGCCATGCGCCGTGTTGTGCGCTCCACGAAGTCGAGTTGGTGTAGCCAACCGGGGACCCACGTCGCACCGCGCTCGAGGGAGAGAAAACGAAGGCCCTCATGGCGCTCGAATACCTCATCGAAGATCATGGCCGACAGGAAGATCTCGGCGGAGGTGCTCATCGCGATCAAACCCAAGATCGAGTCGGGAGCGTCGCCCCCCACGGCCGTCGCCCTGCGTCCGTTGTTCTTGAAACTGGGCGAGACCGGGTCGTAGTGGCCGTCCACCGCGATGTGCAGGATCGCGGGGACGTCCCGCTTCGAGAAGCGAGCCCAGAACGGATCGAAGTCTGGGTGGCTGAACGAGCGGGCCTCGGGATCGGGGTCGCTGGGATCCACCATCACGGTGTGGCAACCGTCGGCGAACGCTTCGTCGAGGAGGGCGCCAGCGATATCAGGGCCGAGCGAGAGGGGCACATAGCCGCCGGCCAACAAGCGGTCGTCATGAGAACAGAAGCGGCCCATCGCCCGGTTGTGTACTCGGGCACCAATCTCGAGCGCCTTCGGGTCGTCGGTGTGGGCGACCTGGTGGAATGAGAACGTGCCGAGCACGACCTGTCGTTCAAAGCCGAGCACGTCGAGCGCATGGGAACGGTCAGCGGGGTCGAAGGCGCCGAGCCGAGACCAGGGGCTGCGGGTGATGTCGAACATCCCCGCCTCAAACTGTGCCATCACCGCGGGGTCGGCGTTGCGCCGTTCGAGGTGCTGTCGGCCCTTCTCGACCGCCTCGAGTGACACAGGCAGCTCCGCCTGTCCGTCCATTGGTTGGAGGTAGGCCGCCTCCTCCGGCGTGGCGACCGAGTGAAGGAAGTCGTCGAGTTCGAAGAGGTGACTGTCGACGTCGATGATTCGTCTATTGTCGGCATAGGTCATGGCGGCTGGTCTCTCTATTTGAGTTCACTCAAACAGTAGTCGGATCGCGGTATGGTTGTCGACATGTCCGAGCCCCGTCGACGCCTCTCCCCCGCGGATCGCCGTGACCAGCTACTCGATGTCGCCCGGGCGCTCGTCGAGGCGGACGGTGTTGCCGCCTGCACCGTCGACTCGGTCAGCCAGCGCGCCGGTGTCACACCCCAGCTCGTGCACAAGTACTTCGGCACTCGCACTTCGCTGCTCCAAGACCTCTTCCGCCGTGAAGACGAGCGATACCAGGCCGACATCCGCACTCAGATCGCCGCCGCGGGCGACTTCGAAGATGTCGTCCGCGTCTTCGTCACCGCCAACTTCGACCAGCTGTCATCGGCGACCGCCATCGGCCGACTTCGCGTGGTGCCCGAGATCGCGACGATCCGAAACGAACGCGAGCGAGCGGAAGGGCGAGGCGCCGAGCGAGTGCTGGTACGGGCTATGGCAGCCGAGTACCCGACGTCACCGCAGGCCACCGAGTTCGTCCTGCGGCTCGGCTCGGCCGCATCGATTGAGGCCGGCAACTTGGCCGCCCAGCGCCCTGAACGCGATCGAGATCAAGACATCGAGAACACGGTGCGCTTCATCCTCGCCGGAATCCGCGAGCTGACAACCGAAGCGGTCGGTCAGCGTGCCGTGTAACCGGCGTCGACGTGGACGATCTCGCCCGTCATGTAACTCGCGTCGTCTGACGCCAGAAACACCACGACCTTCGCGATCTCCTCAGGTCGAGCCAGACGTTTCATAGGAATCGTCGCATCGGCCAACGCCTGCAAGTCCGCGGCACTCGGCCGCTCGTCGCGCTGCGACGAGAGCATCGGCGTGTCCACCTCGCCGGGAGCGACGGCGTTCACCCGGATCCCATCCTCGGCGTGGTCGAGCGCCAGAGCCCTCGTGAGCTGGTGGACAGCTCCCTTCGACACGCAATACGCAGTCGACCCGGCGGAACCGACGCCGCCCCAGATGGACCCGAAGTTCACGATCGCCCCGGTGCCCGCGCTGGTCATGTGTCGGAGGGCGGCCCGACACATGAAGAACATGCCGTCCACGTTCACACCCATGACCCGACGCCAGTCGTCGTCACCCGTACCGAGTGCATCCGCCCGGTGGATCGTGCCCGCCGCCGTGACGAGGACGTCGACGGTGCCGTATTCGGCAACCGCTCCATTGATCGCCGCGTCGCAGAATGTCGAGTCGCTCACGTCGCCGACGGCCACCGAAACCGCAGGTGAGCCCGCGGCACGGCACTCCTCCGCCACGGCCTCCGCCCCGTCACCGTCGAGATCGACGAGGATTAGGGTTGCACTCAGAGCGGCGAACTCGCGGGCAGTGGCGGCGCCCATTCCCGACGCTCCCCCGGTGATCACGACACACCGTGCAGCGAAATCACTCATGACACATCTCCGTCTCTGGGGGGCACCGCATCGAACGACATGCCGCCGTAGGTCTGCTCGGTTGGCTGGAGCTCAATCCGGTTGATGTTGACGTGGGAGGGCACACCCACCGCATACTGAATCGCGTCGGCGACCTCATCGGCGGTCACCTCCTCGACCCCACTGTCCTTCGACTTCGCTCGCTGGGCCGGATCACTGACGGCCACGTCGTAGAACTCAGTCGCGACTCGACCGGGGTTGATCTCGGTAACGCGTACACCCGTGCCTCGGAGCTCGATCCGGAGGTTGGTGCAGAACCGATGCACCGCGGCCTTCGAGGCGCCGTAGGTGGCGGACGCCAGCGGATAGAGACCGGCCATCGATCCGATGTTGACGATGTGGCCGCGCCGATTCTCGATCATTGTTGGCAGGAACACCATCGTGGCGACCATCAAGGCGGTCACGTTCGTGTCGATCGTCTGGGTGATGTCCTCGATCGTCCCTTCGGCGAGCGGCGCGTCCATCCGTGCGAGGCCGGCGTTGTTCACGAGCAGGTCGACGGGCCCGACGGATGCCGCCAGAGCTACGAGCGCATCGGAGTCCGTGACATCGAGGGAATGAACAGCACAACCCGTCTCGACGGCGAGCTGTTCGAGCCGATCGGCGCGGCGGGCCACAGCATGGACCTGCACTCCCTCTGCGGCGAGCCGACGCACGGTCGCCGCTCCAATTCCGCTCGACGCACCGGTCACAACGGCCAACGACGGCAGAGATCCGGAACCGCTCATCTCATCCCCTCCATATCTATGGAATCACGGGCGCCACCGTAGTCGGCCATTCAGTCGTCAAGCGCGTGGCGAGTGACTGCCCTGACGTTGGGTTACTGCCGCGACCACTCGCTCTTGGCCGTGGCTTCGTCGGCACTCGGGTCGCGACCACCAGGGAGTTGGACGGTGACATCGTGCAGGGTCCCGGTGAAAGCGAATGGCGCCGAGTATCGGGCCGAAACAGCCGAGCCGTGATCCTCTCCGACGCTGAGGCCAACCGAGGTGAACATCGACAGGTAGAGCGGGATCGCCGCTCGCCCACACGCTTCACCGTCGATCGACAGTTCGACCCAACCCGCCGCGCCGTCGCGCTCTAGATGCACGGCCAGCGTGATATCACCAGCAGGCACCTCGATATCGGATTCCACGATGGTGTGGTCGCCGAACGCGTTGTAGTCGACGGCGAGACGCCCGTTCTGAACAAACACCGACAACCCGCAGTTCTCGTTGCCGGTAGCAATTAACACGCCGTGGTCGTCGGCCGAGCGGCTGACTCTTGCGGTGATGTCGACGACAGTGTCGGTGAGTGACGCTGCCGTTCTCGTCGGAATCCGAGTCATCGGTGGTCGGTAGGTGTAGCGACGAGTCGGGCGATGGACTTCGTGATCGCCGATCCGAGGAATGAACAGTTCGAGGCGGCGCTCGTCGAGCGGCAGCACCCCGTGACGCTCTGCCTCCTGCCACCAGAGATCGATCAGCTCGGCTAGCCGCTCCGGCGCATCGCCAGCGAGGTCGTTGCACTCCGATGGATCGACAGAGAGGTTGTAGAGCTCCCACGGTTCATCGTCGAAGCCAGTATTGGGGAGATGGCGGGTGACGGCCTTCCACGACACGCCTTCGAGTTCAGCGACGAGCGCGCGATTGCCCGCAAACTCAAAGTACTGGAGGGTGTTGGTCGCGGGCGCAGCGGCATTGTCGAGCACCGACGCGAACGAGTGCCCAGTCACCGGCATCTGCTCGACACCCCGATACGTGCCGGCCGGCGTAATGCCGAGCAGCTCGTAGACGGTGGGCACGATGTCTGAGACATAGGCGAATTGGTCGCGCTTCGTCCCGGCCTGTTCATCGGCGAGACCATCGGGCCAGTGCACGACCATCGGCACGTGTACTCCACCCTCATGGGTGAGGGTCTTGTACCAACGAAACGGCGAGTTGCCGCACTGCGCCCAACCCCACGGATAGTTCGTGTGGCTGCGGGGCGTTCCGATGTCGTCAATCCGCTCGATGGCTTCGTCCGGCGCCTCTTTGATGCCGTTGAAGTGCTTCATCTCGTGCATCGTGCCGGATGCACCGCCCTCCTGGGACGCGCCGTTGTCCGACAAGAGGACAAGAATCGTGTTGTCGAGCTCCCCCATGGCCGCCAATCCATCGACGAACCGGCCGATCTGGTCGTCGGTGTGATCCAAGAAAGCGGCAAATGCCTCCTGCAGCCGAGCAGCGAGACGCTGCTCGTTGTCCGACAGGTCGTCCCAGGGCTCGACGCCGGGGTTGCGGGGCGCAAGCGTCGTATCGGCATTGATCACACCCAATTCGATCTGGCGTTCGTACCAGCGCTGGCGCACCACATCCCAGCCCTCGTCGTAGCGACCCCGGTACTTGTCGAGATAGTCCTGCGGTGCCTGGTGCGGCGCATGGGTCGCGCCGAACGGGAGGTAGGCGAAGAACGGCTTGTCGGGGCGCACGCCCTTGTTGTCGCTGATCATCAACAACAACTGGTCCACCAGGTCCTCTGAGAGGTGGTAGCCCTCCTCGGGTGTTGCCGGTGGATCGATGTGGGAGTTGTCTCGCACCAACTCCGGATGGAACTGGTCGGTCTCCCCCGGCAAGAAGCCGTAGAAGCGCTCGAAGCCCCGACCGAGTGGCCAGTGATCGAATGGCCCCGCGGCAGAGATATCGGTGCCGGGCATCAGATGCCACTTGCCGGCGCACAACGTGGCGTAGCCCTCGCCGCGAAGCACCTCGGCGACCGTCGCCGCGGCGTCGGAGATGTGGCCAGTGGCGTGAGGGAAGCCCGTGATCCAGCCCGAGAGGCCACGCATCCCCACGGCGTGCTGGGACCGACCGGTCAGCAACGCCGCCCGTGTCGGAGAACACACCGGCGTCACGTGGAAGTTCGTGAACTGCACCCCGCCCGCCGCCAAGCCGTCGATATTCGGCGTTTCGATATCTGACCCGTAACAACCAAACTGGGCAAACCCGGTGTCGTCGAGCAGCACGAACACCACATTCGGCGCGCCGTCACCCGGATGGGGTCGCTCCTCGAAGTGCGGCTCCGAATCGGCGAGCGTGCGCCCGATCGTTCCCTTGAAGTCGGTCATGTGTACTCCCTGTCTCGAATGATGGTGATCTCAGATAGTGATGTTGGTGAGGTGGTCGGCACAGGGACCATGTGGCCCCCGAGCGATGACTTGAACCTAGCAATGAATTTTCGTAGTATGTGAAATTAGATAGCCGACGACAAGACGAGTAACGACTTATGACCACTGAGGACGAGACGCCAACGAGCTCCGAGGTGACACCCGGTGTCTGGGTCCTGCCGGGTCAGGGCAACGCGTTCGCGGTGGAGACACCCGACGGCGTGATGCTGGTCGACACGGGACCCGGCGGCAAAGAGACCGATGCCATGATCTTGGCCCTACGGGTTCGCACCGAGGCTCCCGTCGCCGCGATCTGCTACTCGCACGGGCACTACGGCTACAACTTCGGCATCCCGCAGTGGCTCGACCACAACACCGAACGCGGCGAGGCGGCGCCTCGCCTCATCTCCCACCGCAACGTTCCGGTCCGCTACGACAGGTATCGGGAGACCGACGGGTACCAGGCCACTCTCGTCGAAATGCAGTTTCCCGGCATCTCCACGAAGTATCAGCCGAGCCGCGTCGATCCGACCGAGTTGTTCGACGACTACATGGTGCTGTCGAAGTCACCGCGCATTGAACTCTTGTGGGTCCCGTCCGAAACTGACTGTGCGCTGGCCATGTGGTTGCCCGAGACTCGCACGCTCTACGCCGGCGCGTCCGTTCCGGCTGACATGATCCCGAACATCGGAACGCCGTTGCGCACGTTGCGGCTGACCGTACGTTGGGCCGAGACGCTGGAGCGGCTGGTCGACCTGCGTGCCGAGCGACTCGTCGTCGAGTTTGGTCCGGTTGTGACCGGAGAAGCGGCGATTGCTGAGCGGCTCACCACGACGGCCCAGGCGCTGCGGTGGCTCCGAACCGCGGTGGTCGACCGCCTCAACCGAGGCATGGGCGAGCGCGAGATCTTGGCCGACCTGGACTACCCGCCTGAACTGTTCGATCTTCCCTGGCTGAAACCGATCTACGGCAGTCCCGACTACATCGTGCGCGATCTCGTCCGCGAGGAGAGCGGCTGGTGGGACCGCAACCCGACCTCACTGCATCCGGCCGCGCCAGCCGACGTGGCCCGGGCCACCTTCGACGCCATCGCCGATCCCGACGCGGTGATCGCCCGGGCCGAAGCTTTGGCGACCGACGGACGGGTACAGCTGGCCATGCATGTCATCGATCTCGTCGCCCTCGGCCCCGATGACGAGCCATCGGTGACGAGGGCTCGGTCCATCAAGGCCGACCTCTGCCGGGCGCGATCCAAGGAGATCGACCCGTACCCGAGCAAGGGCCTCTACAAGTCCAGCGCCCGACTTCTCCGAGAAGGCACCACTTCGTGGGAAGGTGTAGGCCAATGAGCACCCAGCGGCCCAATCTTCTTTTTCTCTATGCCGATCAGCACCGCGCCGACGTACTGGGTTGCGCCGGCAACGACATCGTCCAGACTCCCCATCTCGACCGTCTCGCAGCCGAAGGTGTTCGCTTCGACCAGGCCTGGACCGAGAGCCCCATCTGCCAGCCGGCCCGCGCCTCGTCGCTGACCGGCCGTTTCCCCAGCGACCACGGTGTGCTCGGCAACTTCGCCGGCGACTGCCTGCCGGAGTGGGACACGTTTCCCCGCCGTTTACAGGACGCGGGCTACACCACCGCATCGATCGGCAAGACCCACTTCGACTCATGGCCAATGCTCGCAGAGCCGGGCACGCCCCCACCGACCGAGGAGTGGATCGGGAGCTTCGGGTTCGACCACGTGGTCGAGGAGTTCGACCGCTACGTCCATATCGGCGACTGGAACACGCCGTACATGCAGTTCCTGCGCGAGAACGGTGCACTCCACGAGTACCAGGAGATCATCAAGGCCAACTTCCGCGGCGGCGATGGCCACTGGAATGCAGTCACCTCTCCCCTGCCCCAGGAGCTCGACCTCACCTGCTACCTGGCCGACGAAGCTCAACAATGGATCGGCCGCCAGACAGCCGACCGGCCCTGGTTTATGCAGCTCTCGTTCGTTCAGCCCCACGTGCCGCTTATGGGCGACCCGCTCTGGGCCGACCACTACGCCGGTGCGCACATTGAGCGAACGGCCCGTTCGGAGCCTGTCCCAACCACCGACGAGTGGGCGGCCCAGCTGACCTTCTTGCGCAAGCATTCGCACAGCGAGCTGTTGACCGACGAGTTCGTGCTGGCCGGCGCCCGCCAGTACTACGCAATGGTGTCGCTCATCGATCAGCGCATCGGCGATCTGCTCGCTCAGCTCGAACGTGCGGGGCAGCTCGACAACACATGGATCGTCTACTCCGCCGACCACGGCGAAATGCTCGGCGACCACGGTGTGATGGCGAAGATGAACTTCTACCGATCGTCGGTGCGGGTGCCGCTCATCTTGCGGCCACCCGGCGGGATCGATGGTCGAGTCGAAACCGCGCCGGTCCAGGCCTTCGATGTCGCCGCCACGTTGCTCGACGCCGGCTCCGCCGCTCCGCTCGACAACGCGCCGTCCCGCTCGCTGGTGCCCCTGGTGAACGGCGATACGAGCACCGCCCGCGATCATGCCGTAAGCATGATCCGCATGCGCCCCGACATGACGACCTGGCAAGCCATCACCGACGGCCAGTGGCGAGCGACGTTCAACGCCGCCACCGGTGAGGCCTGTGAGCTATTTGACCTCGTCGCCGATCCCGACGAAGCCACCAACCTGGCTGCCGACCCAAGCACGGCCGACGAATTGGTCCGCCTCCGCGACGAGCTGACCTCGACCCTGGAGCCAGCGTGACCGACACGGTCGAGGACGGGCGTGTCGCCCGGGGCCGACGTACCCGCGAGGCGGTGATCGACGCCCTGTCTGCCTTGTACGCCGAAGACAACCTCACCCCCACCATCGAGGACATCGCGTCTCGCGTGGGGATGACCACTCGGTCCATGTACCACCACTTCCAGGACCGGGACGCGATCGCGATGGCGCTGGCCGAGCACCAGAAGGCCCGACACCCGGAGCTGTTCATCGCTCATCCGCTCTCCGGCACGCTGACTGAACGCATCGACGGCCTCGTCGCCCACCGAGCCGAGCTCTTCGAGACGGTTGCACCGGTGCGCCGCGCCGCGCTGGCCAACATGCACGCGTCCCCCGAGATCCGGACACAGCAGACCAACCTCGCCGCCCGCCTCCGTCGACAGCTGATACACACGTTCGAACCCGAACTCTCGACTCTTGACCGCAGCAATATGGCCGAAACCATCGAACTTCTCGACCTCCACACCAGCTGGGACACATGGGAGCGGCTACGGCGTTGGCAGCGCCTATCGGTCCCGCGCAGCCGCAAACTCATTCACACCCTCGTTACTCAAACCCTCGATACCTCGATCAACGGAGATCTCACATGACCCGAGCACGACACCTCCTGCTTGCTCTCACGCTCGCCGCGCTCGTCGCGGCCGGTTGTTCAAGCAGCGACGACACCGCCGACGAGATCGAGCCCAACCCGGCGACGTCGGAGCCCGACGCGATCGAAGACGGACCCGAAGACGAACCTGAGCTGGACGACGATACTGAAACGGTTGATGTGCCCGTTGAGCTGACCGCGAGTCACCGCGGCGTCACCGAGGAAGCCATCCGGATCGGGGTCGTCGCGATCGACTTCGAACGGCTCGCGGATGCTGGGGTCGACCTCGCTTCCGGCGACGCCGGTGCCGTCTACACCGCGGCCCTTGAGGCCATCAATGACCGGGGCGGCATCCACGGGCGCAAACTCGAGATCACCACCGAGACGTACCTTCCCATCGGCAACACCGAGGCCGACGAGGCATGCGTGCGGCTGACCGAGGATGTGGAGGTATTCATGGTGGTCGGCGCGATCCGGCTGGACCAGGTGCTCTGCTACACGGAAGCGAACAACACCGCGGCGATCACCGTCAGCCAGCAGAACCAACAACGCATCGACCGTTCGACCGCCCCATACGTCTCCGTTCGAGGTCGGACCGACACCCGATCCGTTGAATGGGTAGACGCCATGGCGGCGGCCGGCGTTTTCGACGGCGAAACTGTCGGCGTGCTCGGCCTTATCGATGCCGATGAGGAACTCTTCAACGAGACCGTCGCGGCCCTGAGCAACGCAGGAATCGATCCAGTGGAAGGCCTTGTTGGCGCAAACGGCGGAGACGTGGTCGCCAATCAAGCCGCCGTCGAGGTCGTTCTTGAGAAGTTCCGATCCGAGGGCGTGACGGTGACCGTCCACGCCAGCCCGACCGCCGGGGGGCTCGAAGCCGCGGCCCGAGTCGGCTACGAGACGACGTGGCTGGCGAACCCAGCGATCGGCGCCAACACGCTGACCTCCGGCGGCGTCGACCTCTCCTACGTCGACGCCATGTTGTCCTTGCTACCCACGCCCGTCGGCACCGTCGACCAGCCCGCCATGGCCGATGATCCTGCCGTGGCCGAGTGCGTCGCCATAATCGAGGGTCGTACCGACGAACGCGTCGACTTTGCACTCGATGCCGAAGTCGGCAATGTGGGCCTCGCGATTAATGCGTGCGGCGCGGCCACCATCCTCGAACTTGCGCTGACGGCCGCTGGTCCCGACCTCACCAACGAGTCGCTGGCCGCCGCCCTCGCGGGGCTGGGCGAGTTCGACATGGCCGGATTCCCTTCGGCGTCACTCGGCCCCGACGACCATGCCGCCGCTGGCGCTGGCGAGCTCGCCCGTTTCTCTGCGGCCGACGCCGCTTGGGAGTTTGTGAGCTGACGAATTTCTCGTCCCGCCGGTGACCTGACAGGCTGCCGGGCATGACCAGGGAGGTGACGACGCGGGCCGTGTTAGACGACGACGCGCTCGCGGCCGTCCTCGCTCCCCGCGACGGCTTTGTGCTCGAGCGGGCCGTGGGCGACGGCCAGTTTGAGCTCGCCGAAGGGCCGTTTCACTACTACGAGCGCGAGGTTGAGCTCCTTGAAGTCGAGGGCGGCACCGAGGTCGTCCAGACCGTCCGCTGGAAGGTGGCAATGCCGGCCACGGGTTGGGCCCTACGGCCCCAGATCCGCCGCGAGATGGCGAAGCTCTCCGATGGGGACGAGTCGTGGCCGTGGTGGTCGCCGCCCGAACGTCAGTCGATGCGGACATCACAGCTTCTCGGCCTGCTGTGCGGCCTGGCCCTCGTCCTGGGCTACGCGACCAGCGCAACCACGCAGACCATCACGTTTGCCACCGACGAATTCGGCCTCTCCGACGCAGCCCAAGGCAATGCTCTCGCCGCCATTCGAATCGGGGTCATAGCATCGCTCGGCCTTCTCGTCCTCGCCGACCGCCGCGGCCGCCGTCAGCTGCTCTTGGCCACCACCCTGGTTGCGTGCTTCGCAACCGCAGTGGGCGCCGTCTCACCGAACATCTATGTACTGGCCGGCACCCAGACCATCACCCGCGGCGTAGCCACCACCGCCAGTGTGCTCCTCTTGGTCGTGGCGGCCGAGGAGGTTGGGCCGAGGAGCCGCGCCTTTGCCGTGAGCCTGCTGGCCATGAGCGGCGGCGTGGGCGGGTTGTTCGCGGTCATGCTCTTGCCGCTGGCCGGGATCGCCGACTGGAGCTGGCGCCTCCTCTTTCTGGTCCCGCTCGGGTTTCTTCCGCTGTGGCGGGCGGTCGCTCGCTCCCTTCCCGAGTCGCGTCGCTTTGAGGCCGCGCTGGCCACCACCGATGACGACGACCTGAGGAAGCAGCCCGAAGCTCGCCGCAACTTCGTGCGCCGGCTCGTGCTCCTCTCCACGGCCGGCTACCTCGGCGCAATGTTCGCGGCGCCAGCCCACCAGCTCCTCAATGACTTCCTCAAGGACGAACGGGGCTTCTCCGCGGGCGACATCTCCGGATTTCGCCTCGCGACATCTCTCCCCGGGGTGTTCGGCATCGTCATCGGTGGACGGCTCGCCGAGACGTGGGGACGCCGGCGAGTGGGCGCCACCGCCGTACTGTTCAGTGCGCTGCTGGGTGTGGCGGTCTACAACTCGGACGGCATCGCGATGTGGCTGGCCGGCATGGGCTTCATCATCTTCTCGGCCGCGACCGTACCCGCGCTCGGCGTCTACGGCCCCGAGCTGTTCCCGACCCAGCTGCGGGCTCGCGCCAACGCCATCATCACCACCATCTCGGTCATGGGTTCGGCGACCGGACTCGTGCTGGCCGGCCAACTCGACGACCGTCTCGACGGCGCGGGCACCGGGATCGCCCTCCTCGCCCTGGGTCCCGTCCTCGTAACGGTGCTGGTCCTCACGCTCTACCCCGAAACCGTCGATCGTGAGCTGGAAGACATCAACCCGGAGGACGCCGCTCTCACCGCCCGCCTCGACGGCTTTACTTGAAGCAGAAGGACTGACACACGATGGACCCCATTGAAGTCGCGACGGCGTATCTGGATGCCCTCGTCCGGCGAGACCCCTCGGGTGTGCCGTTGACGGCCGACGTACGCCGGGTTGTAAACGGACGAACGAGCGCAGTCGGCGACAATGCCCTCCGCGAATCCATTCGTCACGAACCGCCACTCACCATCACCCCTGACCGCCGTTGGGTGGTCGGAAGCGACGAACTGGTGGCCTTCTACGACCTGTCCGCCGACACGGGCGAGGGCGGGCTGGTTTCGGTGACAGTCAGCGAGCGGTTCGGGCTTCGCGATGGCCTCATCTGCGAGATCGAGGCCTTTCACACCATGACGCCAGGATCGCCGATGGGCTGGCTCGACGGAGTAGCCGAAGGCGCGGCAGATGAGGGAGTTGTGTCTGCGGTTCGGGCATACCTCGATGCGTTGGTCAGCCATGACGCCAGCGCGGTTTCGCTCGCCGACGACGTCCGGCGCGTCGAGAACGGAATCGTCAATGGCGAAGGAAGCCGACACCTCCGTACAGAACTCGAATCCGACATCATGCAGATGGTGCAAGGCATATCGGACGAACGATGGGTGATCGCCGGCGACGGTGCCGCTGTCTTCTACAACCTGTCGGCGGGCTCGCCGGGCAAGGTCATGCCGGTGATGATCGCCGAGCGATTCCGAATCGATCGAGGAGCGCTCGTGGAGATCGAAGCTGTGTTCACAATGCCGAAAGAGAAGAAGTAGTCACGAAACTCCGTTAGTGAGCGAAGCGAACGGCGTGGGCGTTGAGGGATTCGAACCCCCGACCCCCTCCTTGTAAAAGAGGTGCTCTAACCAACTGAGCTAAACGCCCGCCGGAGCAGAGGCTAGCGGGACGAACTACGGGCACCGTTCGGATTCGTGGACCAGACTCGGCGCATGGACGTCGAACAACTCAATGACTTCTTTGGCCCCCTCGCCCCGGGGCTACATGGGGTTGTCTTCGACGAGGCCGAGGGCGAACGAGTCGAGGGGCATATCGATGTTGCTCCCGAGCTGATCGCCGGGACCGGCTTTCTCTTTGCGCCCGCGATCATCTCGCTGGCCGACACGCTTTGCGCTGCCGGCTGCGGCAACAACATTCCTGAAGGCCACAGCTTCACGACGATCGAACTCAAGACGAACTTCCTCTCGAGCGCCAAGATCGGGGAACGAGTCGTCGGTGTCGCGACGGCGACGCACCTTGGGCGCCAGACCCATGTGTGGGATGTACTTGTGACGAACGAAATGACGGAGCGAACTATGGCCCTATTCCGCTGCACCCAAATGATTCTGAGCCCCCGATGAAACTCCTCACTCCCCTCCTCGCTCTCGTGATTCTCGCGGCGGCCTGTTCGTCCTCCGATACCGACACGTCGGCGGCAACCACGACGACCGTTGCGCCCGCCACCCTTGCCCCCACAACCGAGGCGCCGAGCACTGCCGCTCCTCCCCCGCCTGCGGTGCAGGTCGACCTGTTGATCTACAACGTTGCCGGTCTTCCCGATGCGCTGTCCGGCAGCGAGCCCGCGACCAACACGCCGCTCATCGGGCCGCTACTCAATAACTACGACCTCGTTCTCGTTCAGGAGTCATGGCTGACACCCGAGAATGCAGCCGCAGGGCAAGAGACGTACCACGAGATTCTGGTGGACCTGGCCGACTTCGACCACCAGTCCGAGTCGCTCGCCGCTCCGCAAGGGACCGACGCTGACCGGCCATCAGCCCTGCTCAGCGATGGCCTCAACCGCTTCGGCCACGATCCGTTCACCCCGGTCGAACGGCAGCGTTGGCTCACCTGCGGCATCGCCTCGGCCGACTGCTTCTCGCTGAAGGGCTTCTCGGTTGCCACCACGACCTTTGCCGATGGCATAGAGGTCGACATCTACAACCTGCACCTCGACGCCGGCCGAGAGGACTTCGGCATTCGGGAAGAGAACGTGGCCGAACTCACCGCCCACATCCTGGAGAACTCCGACGGACGGGCTGTGATTGTGGGCGGCGACTTCAACCTGCACCTCGACCGGGACCCCGACGCCGACCAGTTCGCCGGTCTGCTGGCCGACGCCGGCCTCACCGATGCCTGCACCGAACTTGCCTGCGACGAACCCAACCGCATCGACAAGGTGATCTATCGGTCGGGCGACGGGGTCACCATCGCCGCCCTCGAATGGAATAACGAGGCACCGACCTTCACCCGTGACGACGGCGAACCGCTCTCGGACCACGATCCTGTTCGTGTCCGATTCGAGCTTGCGGCTACCTAGTCGGGGCTACCACTGGTTGCGGCATCGAATTGAGCAACGTCAGTACGGCGATCGAGCCGTGTTCGGTAAGGGTCCACGTGTCCCTCATAGGGACGAACCTGAACGATTAATGTCACATCGGGGACAAACCCCGCGCCTCTCTATTGAAGGGTTGGGCACATGACATATCCAGCAACATTCACCATCGTCGCACCGGAGAAGGTCGCCAACTGGCGACCGCTCGTCCAGTGGTTCATGGCCATTCCACACATGATCGCGCTCTACATCGTGCAAATCGTGGCGTCGGTCCTGATGTTCGTCGGATGGATCGCAATCGTGGTCACCGGAAAGCTGCCGGGGGGCATCGCCAACTACCTGTGCATGGCGAACCGCTACAACGTTCGCGTGACGGCTTA
The DNA here is from genome assembly GCA_047639555.1 of Candidatus Aldehydirespiratoraceae bacterium. Classification (GTDB taxonomy): domain Bacteria; phylum Actinomycetota; class Acidimicrobiia; order Acidimicrobiales; family Aldehydirespiratoraceae; genus JAJRXC01. The sequence continues at coordinate 42,247 of JBLIOE010000008.1, read as the reverse complement.
CATGGGCTTCTTGCACGGCGAGTATCCGCCGTTTGACTTCACCATGAGCGCGGCCGACCCCGGCGGACAGCCGGTGCGGGTCGACTATGAGCCGGCGTTGGAAGGCCGCAACCGCCTCACCGTGTTGCTCCGGTTCTTCTGGGCGATCCCCGCAATGATCTTCGCGATGGTGATTCTTTTTGTCGCTCAGATCATGTGGTTCGTTGCGTTCTTCGCGGTGCTCTTCACCGGTAAATGGCCAGCCGGCATGCACAAGTTCGTCGTCGGCGCGATGGGTGTCAACGTGCGACTTGGCGCTTACGCCGGCCTTCTCACCGACGAATACCCGCCGTTCGAGACGAACTAGTCACAGCTTGAACGCTCCGATGGGCGGCTACGCGGGCACGAGCTTGCGTAGTCGTCCGTCGATCGTTACCGCGCACACCTCGCCGTCTATGCGCTGTTGACGTCGCCCCGAATGCGGACGGTGGATCCGCCGGACGCCACTACTTTCGCCAGAGCGAGCACGTCGGTCGTTTCATCTTCGATTGCAGGGGGATCGGCCGGGTCGTACCAGCCGAGATCGGAGAGTTCAGCGGTGGTGACGACGATTTCGTCGGGGTCGACGGCGGGGTCGAGTGTCACGCGATACACGACCTCCACCCGATTGAAATCGGGGTCGAGGATGGTCCACGGCTCGCCCACAATTGTTACCGCGACGCCGATCTCCTCACCCATCTCTCGCACAACCGTGACCGACGGATGTTCGCCCTTGTCGATCAGGCCACCGGGCAAGGTCCAGCCCTTCCGATAGATCGGCTTCACGAAGAGCCAGCGTCCATCGTCACGCTCAATGATCGCCACCGCGCCGGCCGTCCACGACGGACGGATCGTGCGGATGAGCCCGCGGCGAACGGGCTTGGGCAGCGCACCAAAGGTGCGAAAGACTAATCGTTTGAGTGGGGCGCTCGGGCCGCCGCTCACCCGACGGTCACCGTGCCGACCATGTCGGGATGGAGGACGCAGAAGAGCTGATAGTCACCCGGTAAATCGAACGACAGGTCGTAGGCCTGCCCGGTGCCGAGCACACCAGAATCAAATTCGTCATCCGGCTCCAGGAACGATCCGGCGGTGACGGTATGGGGAACGGCATCGGAGTTTGAGAAACGAACGGTCTCGCCCACACCCACGTTGATCTCACCAAACGAGAAGTTGATGATCGGCGCCGCCTCGACATCGTCGGATGGCTGCACCACTCGGTCGTCGGCCAGCGCCTCGGCATTCGAGAGTGGCCACACTGTCGGATTAAACATCGAGAACACGCCGGATTGCGCATCAAAATCTTCGGCCACATAAGCGTGCATCATCCAGCTGGGAATGACGGGCAGGAAGCGGCCGCCCCGCTCCGCGCACGCCTGTTGGGTCGTGCTCGATCGGGCGCCCTCCGCCGAGTCGGTCGACTCGGGATCGTTCACCACCGAAGAACCAGCCTGTTCGGATCGGCCGATGCAGGTGTTGTAGTGGATGTGCCAATTGTCGATGGGCCCCGCGAAACCGTCGGGATGATCTTCAGTGAGGTTGATGTTGAACACCGCTCCTACCGGCACGAACCCGGGCTCACCCGTCCACTCGTCGCCCTGGCAGCGCCCGATCTCGTTGCTCCCGAGACCGAAGCCGTCTTCCTGAGCGAAGAGCACCATCTGGGGACGGTCCGGATCGAAGCCGTTGGCACCGTTGTCAATCATGTGGATTCCCATGTTGGCGACTTGGTTGGTGCTCTTGGCGAAGCCCGCCGCACACGCGTCACCGATGTCGGCGTAAGCACTGATTGCGACGTTGACTCGATCGAGCTGGTCCACCAACTCACCCAGGGTCTCGCGGTCCATGCCGAGATAGTTGGGCACGTCGTCGCCGCTGTCGTGGAGAGCCTTCAGCTCCTGATACGAACAGTCCTGCGCCTCTTCCTGACAACGGGTTTGGTAACCAAGCGGTCCTTCAATCAGCGACGGCACTACGTCGTCTCCGGATTGGGAGAAGACATAGCGTGAGTAGCCATACGCGCCGATGGGTGCTTCCGGGGCGACCGGTGGCAGTTCCCGATCGCTCGCCGCCACCGCAAGCCCTGCGGCCTCGGCCGCGTAGTCGGGCCGCTCGAACGCAGGCTCATCGGGCATGCCCGCTACTACTTCTTCCGCGTCGGCCGCAACCGTCGGCGCAGGCGCCGAATCGGCATCAGCGACGGGTTCGGCGTCGCTGCTACAAGCAGCAGCAATAAGAGCAAGGGTGAGCAGGGTGAGAGCAAGCAGACGGCGCACCGAATCTCCTTCGAAGGGGTGCGGCGAGGCTACTCCGTGTGGATTGATGGCTGGAGTCGGCGGAGCGCGGCGACGAGGCCAGGCGGACCGGCTGCGGGAGAACGGCGAGCCGTATGGTCCAAGACCACAAGCTCGCGATCGGCTGCGTCGTGCATCTCCACTCCAACCTCGCGACAGATGAGGAGCGCACCCAGGTAATCCCATACGCCGAGCCCGCCATCGAAATCGACGTATCCAGCAAACCGGCCATCGGCCACGGCGCAAAGGTCGAGGGCGGAAGCACCCATGTAACGGAACTGGGCCCAACCGGCGTCGGGTGGAGGGGTGCCGTTTACCGCGACGATCGCATCGCTCAAATCGATCGCCGGGCGCCGCGCCAATAGTTCGCCGTTGCGGGTGGCACCTCGGCCCCGGATCGCGGCATAACGATGGCCGGCACCATGGTCGTGGACGACGGCGACCCACGGTCCGTCGTCGTCGACGACACACAAGCTCGTGCAGAACCACGGCAACCCGAGTGAAGCATTTGTCGAGCCGTCGAGCGGGTCGACAACGGCCACGGGACCGTCACCCATCCCGAGTCCGCTCTCCTCGCTCAGCGCTCGAATGCCGGCCTCGGCGAGCACCGCCAACACTGCCGCGTCGGCGACTAGATCGGATGCGTATTGATCATCGCGAAGACCCGAGGGCCCCCATTCAACTTTGCCAGCGAACGCGGCCACGACCGCATCGGCGGCAGCGTGGAGAACCGCAAGCACCTCATCGTCAGTCACGGCCGCAGTGAATCACGTGGAAGCGCTTGGGTCACGTTGTTCGCGTAACGTTTCCCGGCCGATCCGTGGCAGGCTAGAGCCAATGGCAGTGATCGATCTTCAAGGTTTCGTAGCAGACCTCAAGGACCACGTCACCGAACACGGCTTCCATGTCCACGATGAGCGTCACTTCATCGAGACCTACACCAATCGTCAGACATGGGAAATTGATCTCCATCCCGATCGCGCTTGCGACGGTCCGCTCGACATGCACATCGCCCTCGAGGTCGACCCGCGCTCACTGATCCACTTCGAAGACGAGGTGATGCAGATCGGGGAAACCGGTGAACCATCCGACGACATCAAGTTGCCGATCAGTCTGAGCTTTGCGCTCCCAACACTCCCCAAGGCGCCCGACCTGCTGGTGCTCGCCACCGACCTTGCCGGGATCGGCGGCACCGATCTTCCGCTCGAGGTGAGCGCCGTCGACTCATTCGCGTCGGTCACCGACGCGCCAGAGCGTGCCATCAGCATCCTGGCCCGCGTCGAAGTGCCGCTGGCGCGGATCTTTCTTGGTCAGGAAGTCTTGTGCGACGTGCTTGACCGATGCGCCCGGGTGGGCGAATTCATTCTCGACCGAGCGCCAGCCTGGCTCGACGACCTGTAGGAACTGGGAGCCGCTAGAGGCCCCGCAGCACCTCAAGCGCCTCGTCGGCGTGTTGCAGCATGTTGGTCTCGCTGCGAATTGACTTCAGTAGACGTCGATCAGTGCCAATCACGAAGGTTGCTCGCTTCGACGGAAGCGGACCCATCCGTTTCACACCGAACGCCTTCGAGACCTCGCGGTCGGGGTCGGACAGCAACGGGAAACCCAGGGTGTTCTTGTCGTCGAATTCCTTTTGCCGATCCACCGGATCAGCGCTGATCCCCACTCGCTGCGCTCCGAGTTCACTGAACTCGGACTGCAGGTCGCGGAAATGGCAGCTTTCCTTCGTTCAACCAGGGGTCATGGCCTTCGGATAGAAGAACAAAACGATGGGGCCTTCGGCGACGAGGCTCGAAAGTCGCACCGATGATCCGTGTTGGTCGAGGAGTTCGAAGTCTTCGACGATGTCGCCGTTATCCATGACTGCACCCTAGTGCTGACCACTAGGAGAGAGGTAACCTCGCGGCATGCCGACCTTCTTCATCCGAGACAAGATGGTGTTCGTTTCGTGTGTCGAGAACCGTCACGAGGTTCCGTCATGATCCGCCGCTTACTCCCCGCTGTCGCTGTCTGCCTGTTCGCCTCTGCCTGTGTCTGGCCGGTGCCGCTTCCGGGCGAGCCGGTCCCAAGCATCACCGTCACGGCCGACTGGTCGGCTACGGCCGGCACTATCGATCTCGAAGTCACCGCCCAAAACTTCACACCCTCCACTGTGCGTATCCATCCCCACGGGGTCAATGCTCCCGCGCTTGTTGACAACACCGCGCCGTATGAGTTCTCCGTCGATGCCACATCGTTGGCTCCCGGCGATCACCAGATGCTCGTGGGGGCAACCGACTGGAGCACCTACGTCGCCGAGTTCGTCACGCTCGAAGTCCCTGGTTGCAACGGCAGCCATCACCTGTGCGGCGAGGCCTATGACAGCGTCCACTACGCCACTACCCACAACGCCATGTCCAACGCCACCGATGGGTGGACCGGTCCCAATCAGAATCTCGACGTACCCGCCCAGCTTGAGGCCGGAGTACGGGCGCTGATGCTCGACACGTATCGAGCCGGTGACCTCAACGGCATCGGACTCGTGCAGGTACCGGATGTCGATCCCGACACGCCCTACCTCTGCCACTCATTCTGCTCGATTGGATCCCAGCCACTTATCGAGGGACTCAACGAGATCCGGGCGTTTCTCGACGCCAACCCCGGTGAGGTTGTCACGCTGATCGTCGAGTCGTACCTCAGCCATTCACTCACGGCCGCCGCATTCGACGAAGCCGGCCTCTCGGCTTACGCCTACACATACGCCGGCGGCACCTGGCCGACACTGGGCGAGATGGTCGACAATGACCAACGACTCATTGTGCTGCAAGACGTCGATGTCGACCCGACCTACCCCTGGCTCATGGACGTGTGGGACCTCGCGTTTGAGACGCACTTCTCGAACTCCGTGCCCGCCGACTTCTCGTGCAACCACTTGCGTGGATCGCCGAGCAACGACCTCTTCATTCTCAACCACTTCCTCACCAACGTCTTCGGTTCGCCGACGCTCGCCAATCAGGTGAACCACAATCCGCTGCTGATCGATCGAGTGAACGAGTGCGAAACCTTCCACTCAACGGTGGCCAACTTCATCACCGTTGACTTCGTGGATCTCGGCGACACCCTCGCCGTCGTCGATGCGATGAACGCCCCCTAATTCGGGCTCGTTCAAACGAACAGGTCGGTCATCGTGTCTCGCCGGAACGTCTGCCACCGGCGACAGCCATAGAGATGGAACCACGCCTCCACGATGAGGCCGGCAGTGTTGTTGTGCATGTAGGCGCGATCGATGTCTCGATCGTCGGCGTCGACGAGTTGGTCGGGCACCTCGAAGATCTCGCCGTGCACCCACTCTTCGAGCGCACGCGGGCCGCAATGATCGCAGTGGAGTCGCTGCATTAGTGCGTCCCCGCACTACCACGGTCGGCGAGCGTGCGATCCCGCTCGAACCGGTCAAGGCTGAAGGGGGCCATAAGCTCGGGAGCCACTCCGGTGGCGATGAACTCGGCGAGCGTGTGGCCGCCAACGGGGATGGCCTTGAACCCCCATGTGCCCCAGCCGGTGGTGACAACGAAACCATCCACGCCAGTCGCCCCCATAATCGGCGAATAGTCGGGGCTCATGTCGCAGCTGCCTGTCCATTGGCGCTGGATTCGTAGGTTCGCCAAGAACGGCAGGAGCAGCATGGCGCGATGTGAGAGTTCGCTGAGGAAGCCGACGCCCGACCGCCGATTGAACGACGGTTGCGGGTCGATGTGTTGCCCAGCCAGTATCTCGCCGCGAGCGGTCTGGCTGAGATAGAAACCCATGTCGCCGGACGCCACAATTGGGTGAAAGCCCTGCTCATAGGTATTGGTAACGAATGCCTGCAGCGGATGAGTGCGAATCGGAAGCCGCACGTCGGCCATGTCGGCGATCGAGGTGACATCGCCGCCGACCGCACAAACCACTGTGCCCGCAGCGATATCGCCGGTATCGGTCCGTACGCCAGTGATCCGCGAGCCGCTGCGCAGTAAGCCTCGTACTTCGGTGTGTTGGATGATGTCGACGCCTCGACGCATGGCGCCTTCGGCGAGCGCCCACACAACTCGATCGTGTCGAGCCGTCGCTCCCCGCACGTGATACGAACCGCCGAGAACGGGCATCTCGCCCCGCCCACCCGGGTCAAGGTCGACCTGAGGTGCGAGTCGCTTCACCTCGGCCGGGTCGATCCAGACAGTCTCCGTGCCAAATGCCTGGTTGATCGATGCTCGCGCCTGCTCCCGCCGAACTCCGGCCTCGGTGTGACACAACCAGAGCAACCCCTTCGGGTTGTGCATCATCCAGCGATCGGTCTCCGCCTCGAGTTCCTCGTACATCTCCATCGAGCGTTGGTAGAAACGAACGGCCTCGGGAATGCCATAATTCGCGCGAATCACGGTGGTGTTGCGGCCCGTGTTGCCACCGCCGATGTAACCCCGTTCGATTACGGCCACGTTGGTTATGTCGTGGCGGGCGGCCAGGTGGTAGGCGGTGCTCAGCCCGTGGCCGCCGCCGCCAATCACGATGACGTCGTAGGACTTCTTCTGGGTGGCGAAATTCAGCTGCACCTTGGTCTCGGTGAACTCGTTCATGTGAGCACCTCATCGATGCGCTGGCGGAGATCGTGTTCGAAGCACGCCGGGCAGAGGATCACCATGTTGCTATCCCGCCACCACGCTTTCACTGGGAGGCCAACCGCCATCCCCTGAGCGAAGGGTTGGGCCGAGGAAGGCGGTTCCCAGGAGGCAACTCGAGGAAACAGCCGTGCGGCAGTTTCGTGGTCGTAGGCGAACGCAACCCAGCTCGTATCTTCTTGGACAATCGCCCACGGGTCGTCGAGCTTGAGCTCGCCCGCATCGGCGTCGATCACGAGCGCTTCGTCGACCGCGCTTCGGAGCACCGTGACTCCGCGCGCCGAGAGCGCATCGATCGCCGCTGAGGTCGCAACAACGCGGCGAATCCGGATGTCGAGAAATTCAGGCACGGGGCCGCCGACCACCGGGGTCATAGAACGGGAGCTCCGCTCGATGGGCGGGGATACGACCGGCGAAGGTCTCGACCTCGAGATGCTCCGGGCTCGCTCCGTCGTCAAGGCGAAGCCAGGCAAGCATCACTGCTGTCTCCGCAGAAGGCGACCATGTTGACGACGTTACGTGGCCCGCGAATCGGTCTCCAGACCAGAGCGATGCACCCTCGTGCGGGGTCGTGGCGGCGGTCAGGCCGACCAGCTTCTTGTCGAGCGGGAGTTCCCGGGTGCGTTGTGTGGCATGGCGACCCACGAAGTCGCCGCAGTCCAGGTTGACCGCCCAGTCATGGTCGAGTCGACGCGGGCTCGAGTCGTAGTCGGTGTCTTGACCCACCACGATGTGGCCCTTCTCGAGCCGCAGGCGCATGAGAGTTTCGAGCCCATGTGGGCGAATCCCGAGCGAGTCGCCGGCGGCCAGCAAGGCCCGCCAGAGCGCGACCGAATCGACACGCCGGTGATGCAGCTCATACGACAGCTCGCCGGTGAAACTCAGGCGAAAGACTGTGCACTCCACGCCTGCGATCTCGCGCTGATCGAACCCAAGAAACGGAATGTCCTCGCCGAGTCCGAGCGCAGTCAGGAGTTCGCGTGAACGGGGCCCGGTGACGTTGATCGCGCCGAGGCTCAGTGTCTGGTTGAGGATGCGAACATCGAGGCCGTCGGCCTGATCTCGCACCCACATTTCCGCCATGCTCGCGCCGCCGGTGGTGAACGTGAGCATGAACTGGTTGTCGCCGACCCTCGCGACCATGCCGTCATCGAAGACATAACCCCGTTCGTCGAGCATGAGCACGTAGCGGCTGCGGCCAGCTCGAATGGTGCTGATGTCGGTTGGGTAGAGCTTCTGGAGCAGCGCCTCCGCGTCGGGACCCTGCACGATCATCTTTCCGAGGGTGGAGACGTCGCCGACGCTCACCCGGTGGCGCACGGCCTCGTACTCGGCGTCGGTGTCGCCATAGCTCCAGGGCCGCCACCAGCCGCCGATTCGGTCCATTGCGGCCCCGAGCGCCCGGTGTTCTGCATCAAGGGCGGTGCGGGCGACGGCCGGCAAGTACTGGCCCGCCGCGACTTCAGCCATCGTCAACTGTCGGGTCAGGGGCCGGGCGGTGAACGGCGCGACGGTCTCCCCTACCTTCTCTGCCACGAAGCTGCGCAGATACGGCATGCAGCTTGCGCCCTGACAGGTCCCCGTTCCGGCGCCAGACCCACGCTTCAACAACTCCATGTGCTCGAAGCCGCGATCCCATACTTCATGCAACTGCTCGGCCGAGACGCCCTTACACGGGCAAACCAGGCCCGTTGTTGGAGCGGGAGGATGGTCACCCTGCTCGGCGGCACTCCCCACCACCTCGACGTTGAGATCGGTAGCCATACGAATGAGGGCGTCGCGTGGGCTTCGGCCCGCGTCGACCACAACGGTGTCGCAGGCCATCGTCGCGTCGGTCGACGTCACCGCGGAGACACGATGGTTGTCGGCCGATTCGAATCGCACGTTGGGAGACCCTGGTCGCACGACGACGCCGAGATCGATACCTCGCTCGACGAAGCGGTCATGGGCTCGTGGTGTGATCAGGCCGGCGAGGCGAGAACCCTCCACGATCGGGGGGATCGTCGACGAGCCCGTCGCCACGATCACGCGATCGCAGCTCACGTGGAGCATCGCGTCAGGAGTGCGGGCGACGACGAGTGGCCCGGCATAGACCGCGATCACTTCCTCGCCGGCGCCCGCGTCGAGTACAAACACGGTGTCGCCATCGGCTTCCGCCGCGGCAGATGCGGCCTGCCCGGATCGTCCGCCGCCCACGACCACCACATCGGCGCGGCGATGTTCGATCGCCGCCGGGGTTGGCGCCTCGCGGGGCTCAGGAAGCGGCGGAAGCTCGTTCGCCGCCATCGTCGTCACCGCGAGCGCCGACGCGGCCGACGTTTGGCACATGCGGACATAGGCGACGCCATCAACGGCGGCGAGGCAGTTCGCGCAGTCACCGGTGGTGCACAGCACCCCGACCGGCCACTGACCCGACCGCACGGTGGCCGAGAGCAGATCGTCGCCGTCACGGCATGCCACAGCAATGCCGTCTACCTGCAGCCCCATTTGCTCTTCCACCGGCTCGAACGTACTGCGTTCCCGACCTCGGCGAGCCGACTTGTGAGGCGTCTTTCCGCGAACCTCGGATTTCTTAGCCGGTGGCCAACTGGGAGGCTGTTCGATCTGCGAACCAGTAAACGTTCGGAAAGAGGACAGCCATGAGCGACCAATGGGGTTTCGAAACCCGTCAGATCCACGCCGGCCAGGAGCCCGACCCAACCACAGGCTCCCGGGCAGTGCCGATCTACCAGACCACCGCCTACACATTCCGTGACACCGACCACGCCGCCAACCTTTTTGCGCTGGCCGAGATCGGCAACATCTATACGCGCATCATGAACCCCACGCAGGGTGTAGTGGAGGCTCGACTTTCGAGCCTTGAGGGCGGCACCGAAACTGCTGTTGGCCTCCCGGGAGCGCTCCTCACGAGCTCTGGTCAGGCCGCAGAGACGATCGCGATCCTGAACCTCGCCGAGTCGGGCGACCACATTGTGGCCGCCGCCGCGCTCTATGGCGGCACCTACAACCTGCTCCATCACACCCTCCCGAAGATGGGCATCACCTGCACCTTCGTGATCGACCCAGACGACGAAGCTGAATGGAACGCGGCGGTGCAGGACAACACCAAGGCGTTCTACTGCGAGTCGATCGGCAACCCGAAGAACAATGTCGTCGATATCCGCAAGGTCGCCGACATCGCCCATAGCCACTCGGTGCCGCTGATCGTCGACAACACCGTCGCCACGCCGTTCCTCATTCGTCCGCTCGAGCACGGTGCCGACATCGTCGTCCACTCCGCCACGAAGTTCATCGGTGGACACGGCACCGCTATCGCCGGCGCGATCGTTGATGGCGGCTCGTTCGACTTCAGCGCTTCGGGCAAGCACCCGATGTTCGTCGAACCCGATCCGAGCTATCACGGCCTCGCCTACTGGCCCGCCCTCGGCGCCGGTTCGTACATCATCAAGGCTCGAGTGCAGCTTCTGCGTGACATCGGCGCATCGATCTCGCCGTTCAATGCATTCCTGCTGCTCCAGGGCCTCGAAACGCTGAGCCTGCGAATGGAACGTCACTTCGAGAACGCCCAGAAAGTGGCCGAGTACCTCGACGCCCACGACCAGGTCGAGACCGTGGCCTATGCCGGCCTCCCGTCTTCACCATGGAACGGCATCGCCAACTCCCTGACCGGCGGCGCGGGCTTCGGCTCCGTACCTGCATTCACGATCAAGGGCGGCCTTGAAGCGGGCAAGAAGTTCGTCGAGGCGCTCGTGCTCCACAGCCACCTCGCGAACATCGGCGACGTGCGCTCCCTGGTCATCCAGCCAGCCGCCACCACCCACTCACAGCTCACTCCCGAGGAGCAAGAGTCCACCGGTGTATCCGCTGGCCTCGTGCGCCTCAGCGTCGGCCTTGAGCTAATCGACGACATCCTCGCCGATCTCGACATCGGCTTCGCCGCCGCCAAGTAGACGTCCGACCCCGCAACTGGTCCACTTATATCTGCCTCCGGCCGATGTGGGTGGACCAGTTTGGGTTTTGGGGCGAACGCCGCGGGACACCTAGGCGTAGACGACTGTTAGATTGCGATCTCATTTCTCGCGCCTGGCACTCGGTTAGGCGTCCGATCGAAAGCACATGGATCAGATGTCGACTCAACCATTCGAACAAGCCGTAGAAGCCGCACAAACCGTGCTCGCCGGCGTCACCGCCGATCAGCTCAGCGCCCCCACGCCGTGCGCTGGATGGGACGTCGCTGGTTTGATCAACCACCTCGTTGGTACGCAGGGATTCTTCAAGGCCGGCATGACCGGTGAAGCCCCGGCCGACCCCGGCGATCCCGCCAGTGGCGACTTCGTTGCCGCGTTCGCCACCGCATCGTCTGATGCACTTGCTGTCTTCCAGACCGAAGGCATCCTTGAGAAAATGCACACCATGCCCTTCGGTGAGATGCCGGGCTCCGCGGTGTTGGGCCTCGCGATGAACGACACGTTCCAGCACGCCTGGGACCTCGCCAAGGCCACCGGTCAGAACACCGACCTCAACCCTGAGCTCGCCTCGGCGCTGCTCGTACAAGCCCAGCAGTCGATCCCTGATGCCTACCGAGGCCCCGAAGGCGCCCCGTTCGGCGCCCAGACGGAGTGCCCCGAAGGCGCCAGCAACGCCGACCAACTTGCTGCCTTCCTCGGCCGCTCGATCTAACCAACCGTTCCGCAACTGGTCCATTTATCTCGGCTCTAGGCCGAGATAAATGGACCAGTTCGCATTTGGAGCGAAGTTCGCGGTGCGGGGAGTTTCGCACAGCGAAACTCCCTTAGTGAGCGAAGCGAACGGCGTGGGCTCGGTGGGGCTCGAACCCACGACCGAAGGATTATGAGTCCTGTGCTCTAACCAACTGAGCTACGAGCCCGGTATGACCCTAGCGCCCGGAGTCGAGCACAAAACGCAAAACGGACCGTCCCGGTTAGGGCGGTCCGTTTTCGTTTTGTGGCTCCGGGGGTGGGGATCGAACCCACGACAATCCGATTAACAGTCGGATGCTCTGCCAGCTGAGCTACCCCGGAAGGATCGTCGGAGATGGTACCAGCATCATCGCCTCCATCATCCCAAGAATCTTTCGCAGATCGTACGTCGACGAGTAGCGCAGATGACAGCAGCCATATACATGCCGGTTGCGCCGAATTCCGTCTACGGCGGGTGGGCGGTGCGCCTTGTGGAACTGCGCTCTCGGAATGTCGCACAGCCGAGCCCAGAAGTCCTCGGCGAGGTCGAGATCCAGGTCGTCGTGGAGGTAGAGCCGTATCCGAAATGCCGTCTCTGGCGGCTCGAGGAACTTTCTGAGCCATTGGCAGATGAAGCGGATCATGGCCGGATTCGAGTTCGCGAAATGGACCGAACCACCGGATTTCGCTCCGTCTCCGGCATAGAGACCGAGGCCGGCCATGAGGAATTCTCGGTCGGTGAGCTCGCCGACGCGCTCAGTACCGGCCGCGCGTAGTTGTTTGATCTCGGAGGCTTTTGCTCGCTGGAGTTTGTTGGGTGGGCGGTTGCGGGCCGTTCTGCGGGGGTTCGGGGCGAACTCGATGTCTCGTACCCAGCGCGACACGGAACTCTTGGCGACGCCCAACTCGGCTGCGATGTCGGCCAATGTCCACGCCTGAGCGCGCCGCGCCCGTGCTCGGGCTCGGGCCTGTTCTTCGAGCTTGCCGCCGTATCCCATGCCCCACTCTGGCAAGCGGGTGTGACACGAAGGTCAGAAGGACGGCGCTAGCTGCTCTCGAGGTAGTCGCGGAGGCGATCGCTGCGATGCGGGTGGCGCAGCTTGGCGAGGGTCTTCGCTTCGATCTGACGGATCCGTTCGCGGGTGACGCCGAATTGGCGGCCGACCTCTTCGAGGGTGCGAGGGCGACCGTCGTCGAGGCCAAACCGGAGTCGGACTACTTCTTGTTCGCGTTCGGAGAGTTCGTGAAGGACCTCGCCAACGGCTGCGGTGAGCAGCTTGCGGGCAGCCGCGTCGATTGGCGCAATGGCATTCTGATCCTCGATGAAGTCGCCGAGGTTGGAGTCTTCTTCTTCGCCGACGGGCGAGTCGAGCGACAGCGGATCCATGGCGATACGAAGAATCTCGCGGATCTTTTCGACGGGCTCGTCAACTTCGGCCGCGAGCTCTTCGACGGTGGGCTCGCGCTTCAGGTCTTGATGCATTTGCCGTTGCACGCGTTTCACGCGGTTCATGGCTTCCACCATGTGGACCGGAATACGGATCGTGCGGGCCTGGTCGGCGATAGCTCGGGTGATCGCCTGCCGGATCCACCAGGTGGCGTAAGTGGAAAACTTGAAACCCTTGGTGTGGTCGAACTTCTCGACCGCGCGCATCAGCCCGAGGTTGCCCTCTTGGACGAGGTCGAGCAGGACCATGCCTCGCCCGACATACCGCTTCGCGATGGAGACCACGAGGCGAAGGTTGGCCTGAGTGAGTTCGTCGCTGGCGCGAACGCCGTCGCGGACGACGCGATTGAGACGGGCCCGCTCAGCGGGTTCCATCGCGTCGAGTTTGCCGCTCTCGGAGAGTTCGGCGAGCGCCACCTCTCCTTTGCTGCCTCGATGAATTCGAGCGGCGATACGCACTTCTTGACGGGCGTCGAGGAGTGGGACCTGCCCAATCTCTTTGAGGTACATCCGAACGGGATCGTCGGAACTTCCACCCTCGCCGCTCTGGCGGGGCGTGCGGCGTCGGCGACCCGGAGCTTCGACGTCGTCGCCGATAGTCGCGGCGAACGCGGCGGCCCGAGCGACGCGGGCATCATCGACAGGAGCGGCGTCAAGTTCTTCTTGCGTGGGGTCGGTGTCGATCTTCACCCCGGTCACGACGATCTCGGGCGGGACGGGTGACGACTCGTCTTCATCGATCACGATGCCTTCGGCCTCGCAGGCCGATCGGATCTTCTCGAAGAGTTCCATATCGAACTCGACATCGCGCAACTCGTGGACCAGTTGGTCGAGCGACAGATGACCGGAGACCTTGCCGGACTCGAGGAGCGCCGCGAAGACCACGGCGGCGCCCGCGGGAAGAGGAATTTGTGGCGTCGTATTCGTCATGCGTTCCTACCTTCCTCGTAGCCGATGAGCCACGGTAGCAACTGGGCGATGGCCTCTTCTCGCGTCTCTCTTTCGTCGAGACGTTCCGTGAGCAGCTTGAGCGGGCCGATGGACGATACGGCGTGCCGCTTCTGGTCGTCGGTTGAGTCGAGAGCCCGCTGTACTCGACGCAAATCCTCGAGTGTGCGGCGGCCGGCTAGCCGGCCCAAGCCAGCGATCACGTCGCTGGGATCGGCATCGGAAGGATCGACGGCGAGGCGACGCAGAAGCGACGCGGCCCGCTCCCCGGCCCGGTCTCCCGCGCCCAGCAATCCACCATCTCTCAGGGCCACGAACGCCTCACGACGGCTCGCATCGCCAAACAGGGCGGGATGGATCCGGTCGGCGTCTTCCGGTCGGTGAATCGCAAGACGGAGCGCTTCGTCTTCGGCCTCGGTGGCCCCCGACCCGGCTCGGAGCAATCCGTCGGCCGGAGCGCTCGTGTCATCGTGGGAGTAATAGTCGTCGGGCTGGTTCGAGACCTCTTGAGGCTGGTCTCGCTGTTCTTCCTGGCGCCGCCGCTGAGGAGCGGGGTCTTTCTCCACCGGCTTCGCCCGGGGCGCCGAGGCCAGCTCTCGAAGCCTTGAGAGGTCGACTCGGCAGCGATCGGCGACCTCGAGGAGATACGCGTCGCGAACGAGCGGATCGGGGTGCTCGGTGATGACATCGAGGCCCGCTTCGGCGGTGCGAGCCCGGCCCTCGACCGTGGAGAGATCTCCCGAGCTCAGGACTCGTTCAAGACGAAAGCTCAGGAAGGGGATCGCCTCGTCGACGGCTCGTTGCAGCTCAACCGGATCTTCCCGGGCGAGATCGGCCGGGTCGACCCCCGCCGGGAGATCGGCGACGCGAACCTCGAGCTCATGCTCGCGCTCCCACTCGTAGACGCGGCCCGCGGCGGCGAGGCCCGCGGCATCGGCGTCAAAGGCCAACACCAGACGAGTGGCCGAAAACCGCTTCAGAAGCTTCACGTGATCTTCGGTCATCGCGGTGCCGCAGGTGGCAACGGCCCGAGGGATGCCCGCGTCGGCGAAACCGATCACGTCGGTGTACCCCTCGCAGATGATCGCCTCGCCCGCTTTGACGATTCCCTCGCGGTGCGTGTGGAGCCCGTAGAGCACACGACTCTTGTCGTAGACCGCGGATTCCGTGGTGGTGTTTTTGTACTTAGAACCCTCGTGACCAGGGAGAATGCGCCCACCGAAGCCCACGGGGTCGCCGCGCTCGTCGTGGATGGGGAACATCACCCGAGCTCGAAAAGCGTCTTGTTGGCGCCCGGCTTTGTTCACAAATCCCAGGCCGCTGTCACGAAGGTCGTCGGCGCTCAGGCGGAGGTGTTTGGCGAGTTTGTCCCAGTCATCCGGCGCCCAGCCGATGCGGTAACGACGAACCACATCGCCGTCGTAGCCGCGGGAACGAAGGTAACTGCGGGCTTCGCCCGCGTCGGGCGAGTTGAGGAGCCGATGGTGGTAGTACTCCATCGCTTTTTCGACCGAGTCGAGCAGGGTGCGTTTTCGGGCGCGCTGCGAGCCTTCGTTCTGCGATGTGTAACGAAGTTGGACGCCGTAACGCGAGGCAAGCGATTCAACCGCGCCAGCGAAGTCGAGGCTGTCCATCTCCTGCACGAATGAGATCGCGTCGCCCGAGCGACCACAGCCAAAGCAATAGTAAACGCCCTTCTCCGGGCTGACCGACAGCGATGGAGTGCGCTCGCCGTGCATCGGGCAACGGGCCATCCACTGGCGGCCCGAACGTTTGATTTCGGTATGTTCGCCGATGAGCGCGACCAGGTCGGCCGAAGACCGAACCTTTGCAACGTCGTCATCGTTGATGCCCATCAATCGCAAACTAGCAGTGCCCTCCGACGCGCCACTCATGAGGCGACGGTGGCATGATGCGAATCGTTATGCGCCAGAACACTCGCCTACTGATTGGCGCCACCATCAGCCTCCTCGTCCTTGCGCTCGCCGTATCGCTGAACGGCCGTGGCGACAGTGACGAGGCGGAACCGGCGCCCGCCACGAGCACGCGGTCCACCACCACAGCCGCTCCCACCACGACTCAGGCCCCAACCACAACCGCGGCAACCACCACGACCCAGTCGCCCGTCGAGCTCCGCCGCATCCAACTCTCGAGCCTTGTGGCCTCGCTGCGCGCCGAGGAGCTCGCCGCCCAACTCATTGTCATTGGCATCAACGGCACCGACCCGCAGACCCGCCTCATCAATGTCGTCGGCACCGCCTGCGTAGGCGGCATCTTCATTACCGAGTCGAACAACAACTGGGCGCCGATCGATTCAAGAGACGCGGCCCGCAGGTTCGTCGATGAGATCGACACCGCAGCCGCCGGGCTGTGCGACCCGCCCCTCATCACCACCGACGCCGAGTTCGGATCGGTCGTCCGTGTTCCCATCAACTCGCACGACGCGACGAGCGTATGGACCGAGCGTTTTGTCACCGGCACCGCATTCGACGTGTTGATCGGGCTCCAAAAGGCATCGTTCGATCTTGCTACTGGCCTTCGAGATTTGGGGGTCGACATCAACTTCGGTGCCGTCGCTGATGTCGATACTGATCCGGGAAATTTCATGGCTCGCAGCGGGCGCACGTTCGGCGACGACCCGGCCATCGTGGCCACACTGTCGGCCAGCTTCGTGAAGGGGCATTGCGAAGCCGGTGTTGCCGCAACCCTGAAGCACTTTCCGAACCAAGGCGACACTCGCCAGGACCCGCATCGGGAGTCGAGCATCGCGAGCAGCAACCTCGACACTTGGCGCGAGACCGGCCGAGTTCCCTACGCCAACGCCGATGCACCGGTTATCATGACCGGCCACATTCTCACCGATGTCGATCCCGATCTCCCGGCCTCGATGTCACACGCCGTCACGACCGGGCTGCTCCGCGACGAACTCGGCTACGAGGGAGTGGTGATCACGGATGACCTGTCGACCATGCGGGGGGCCATCGACGTCATCGGCAATGCTGGCGAACGCGCCATCGCGGCCATCACCGCCGGCGCCGACCTTGCCCTGTTCGTGAACGACAACGACGCGGCCACCGTCATCTCGGCCCTCACCGAACGCATCAGCAGCGACGATTCGTTCGGCGCCCGAGCGCGCGAAGCCGCGCTCCGCACACATCTCCTGCGGGCCGCGTTGGCGGAACCCGAGCTCTTTCCGCTCTGCAGCTGAAGCGACTCAGCCGAGGCGTTCGGCCAGGTAGCCCTCGAGCTGGTCGAGGCTGACGCGGTCTTGCTCGCGGCTATCGCGTTCGCGAACGGTGACCGCACGATCATCGATGGTCTCGAAGTCGACGGTGATGCAGTACGGCGTGCCGATTTCGTCTTGGCGGGCGTAGCGCTTACCGATCGACTGGGTTTCGTCGTAGTCGGTCATCCAGCGACCCTTGATCGCGTCGAACACTTCATGCGCGGTGGGCGTGAGTGTGTCCTTCTTCGACAGGGGCAGCACGGCGACCTTGTACGGGGCGAGGCGATGATCGAGGCGCAGCACGGTGCGAGTGTCGTCGCCGACGGTTTCTTCGTCGTAGGCCGCCATGAGGAACGCCATCGCGGTACGGGTGGCACCGGCAGCGGGTTCGATCACGTGCGGCGTGTAGCGCTCACCGGAGACTTGATCGAAGTAATCGAGCTTTTCACCCGACGCGTTGGCGTGTTGGGTGAGGTCGTAGTTGCCACGGTCGGCGATGCCTTCGAGCTCGTCCCAACCCCAAGGGAAGAGGTATTCGACGTCGGATGTGGCGGATGAGTAGTGGCTGAGCTCGTCGTCGTCATGAGGGCGAAGCCGAATCGTCTCGGGGTTCATGCCGAGGTCGAGATACCAGTTCATCCGCTCGTTGCACCAGTACTCGTACCACTGCTTCGCCTCTTCGGGCGGAACGAAGAATTCCATCTCCATCTGCTCAAACTCGCGGGTGCGGAAGACGAAGTTGCCCGGCGTGATTTCGTTGCGGAACGACTTGCCGATCTGGGCAATACCGAACGGCGGCTTCTTGCGGCTCGTGTTGAGCACATTGTTGAAGTTGATGAACATGCCCTGCGCGGTTTCGGGGCGCAGGTAGACCTCGGCCGCGGTTTCGGTGACCGGCCCGGCGTTGGTCTTGAACATCAGGTTGAACTCTCGGGCCTCGGTGAATGACCCCGCGGTGTCGCACGTGGGGCAGACGTTGGGATCGTCGAGTTTGTCGAGGCGGTGACGGGCGTTGCAGTTGGTGCAATCGACGAGTGGATCGGAGAAGTTCGAGAGGTGACCCGACGCTTCCCACACCTGCGGCGGCGACAGAATCGACGCGTCGAGACCAACAACGTCGTGGCGCATCTGGACCATGTTGCGCCACCATGCGTCCTTGACATTACGCAGCAACAACACGCCCAGCGGGCCGTAGTCGTAGGTCGAACGGAAGCCCCCGTAGATCTCCGCGGACTGGAACACGAAACCTCGACGCTTCGAGAGGTTCACGATCTTGTCGAACAACTGCGGATCCGCTTCAGGCATGGCCACGAGACTATCGGCGGCATGCGAGCATGAACCCCGTGATTCCCCAGACCCCCGCACCACCTGCAGACCCCACCGCCGTGCTCGGCCGACGAACCGCCGCATGGATCATCGACTTCGTTCTTCTGAGCGTCATCACCATCGTTGCGATTTGGAATATGGCAAGTTCGGAAGAACTCCTGTCGCCGTTCGCGGCCGAGCGCGTTTGCGAAGACATCAACGATGGGACCAGCGGCTACGCCTGTGTTCCCTTCGACAACGTCGTCGTCCTGATCCAGAACAGCGACATCCTGATAGTGCTCGGGATCATCGCCCTTTACGGATTTGTCACGCAGGCCATCCTTCCGGGAATCACCGGATTTTCGCCGGGCAAGGCGATGGTTGGTCTTCGCATCGTGAAGCCGGAATCCTTCGAGACCGCAGGACTCGGCAGCAACCTGGGCCGGTATCTCCTCTGGATCGTCGACTCTGCCCCTTGGTGCTTCCCGCTTGTTGGTCTGATTACCGGCCTGTCCAGCAATGGCCATCGCCGAGTCGGCGACATGGTCGCAAAGACGCTGGTCATCGATAAGAAGTGGGTCGGTCAACCGCTCGCGGTGCCGGGTGTGAACTCAGTGCCGATGATGGTTCCCCCGCCCACCTTCGGCTCCCCACCCCCGCCCACCTTCGGCTCCCCACCCCCGCCCACCTTCGGCTCCCCACCCCCGCCTCCGGGCGGAGGAATGCCGATTCCGCCCCCACCACTGGGCGACCCAACTACCGCAATGCCGACTACTCCCCCGTCGATCGCGCCGCCGGCGACCCCACCTGCGCCACCGGTCGTCCCGGTTTCGCCACTCCCGCCGGAACCGGTGGCCCCATCCGAACCAGCACCCGAGCCCGCCCCGATGCCCGAGCATCCGACGCCACCGGCCACACCTGAGCCTCCGGCTCCCCCGGAGCCCGAGCCAGTCGCGCCGCCGGGCGTCGACGCGCCCCAGTGGGACGACGCGCGCGACACCTACATCCAGTACGACCCCGAGCTTGCGGAGTGGATGGAATGGAGCGAATCCCAGGGAACCTGGATTCCGATCTCGCGCTAGGGCAGTGTTTGGTCCATCACGGCGATTGACCGCAGACGACGCTCGAGGTGATGCTCGAGCAATGCGGTTGCAAGCATGTCGACTTCGCCGGTGGCGGGGCCGACCGGTTCCTCCAGCACGCCGGCGAGTCCGCCGCCCAGAATCCGTTGCATCAGGTACACGGCGTCCATGGTGATGGGTCGGCCGCGTCGACAGTCGGCGCAGCGAACACCGCCATCATCAAAGTCGAAGGCGGGGAAGGGCCCGCCGGATCCGCAGTCGACACAGACGTCGAGCTCGGGCCGCACGCCTTCATGGGAGAGCAGCTTCAGAAAAAAGGCGGCTACGACAAGCGCGGAATCGCGCTGGTTGAGTGTCCGAAGGCCCCTCACGAGCATGACGTGGAGCGCATGATCGGGCACCCGATCCTGCGCGACCTGATCAACGGCCTCGAGCATCGCCTCCGCCCGGGCAAAACGGTCGGGGTCCTCGCGCAGGGTGGCGAACCGATCCACCGTTTCGACCTGTGTGATCGTGTCGAGGTCGCCCCGACCGCGATAGAGCTGCACGGCGACATGGCTCAGCGGTTCGAGTCGCGCACCAAACTTTGACTTCGTCCGCCGAACACCCTTGGCAACCCCACGCACCTTCCCGTGGGCGTGTGTGTGCATGCTGATAATGCGATCGGCTTCGCCGAGCTTCCACGACCGGAGCACAACAGCCTCATCGCGGTAGAGCGCCACGCCGACTCAGCCTCCGTTCACGCCGCCGAAGCGACGCTCGCGGTCCTGGTACTCCTGGATCGCGTCGAAGAGCTGTTCTCTTCGAAAGGCGGGCCACGGCGTGTCGGTGAACAACAGCTCGCTGTAGGCCAGCTGCCAGAGCAGAAAGTTCGAGATGCGGAACTCGCCCGATGTTCGGATGCAGAGATCCGGGTCGGGCATCTCGGGGTCGTAGAGATGCTGGGCGATCGTCTTCTCGGTGATCTTGTTGGGGGCGACACCCTCGGCCGCGATTTCGCGGACGGCATCAACGATCTCGGCTCGGCCGCCATAGTTGAACGCGATGGTGAAGGTGAGCTTCCGATTGTTCTTCGTGAGCTCTGCGGCCTCGTCCATACGTTTGATCAGTCGCTTCGGGACACGCCAATCGCGGCGACCAACAAAACGAATCCGCACGCCCCGCTCGTTGAGCTCATCTCGCCGGCGGAACAAGATCTCCTCGTTGAAGTTGATGAGGAACTTCACCTCATCCTTCGGACGGCGCCAGTTCTCCGTGCTGAAGGCGTAGACCGTCAACCACTCGACGCCGGCATCAAGGCACCCGTCGACCACTTCGAAGAGCGAATGTTCGCCCGCTTTGTGGCCTTCGGTGCGAGGTAAGTCTTGCGCTTGCGCCCAGCGGCCATTGCCGTCCATAACGCAGGCGATGTGGCGCGGGATCCGTTTCAGATCGAGGTCGTCGAGTGACACCCCGCGAACATATCGGGTCAACCGATCAGGGTGGTGCTGCGCGTAGGCTCCGCCGACAACCGACCCGGAGAGGCGAGCGTGGACCTAGCCGAGCAGACGCTCGTGACACTCGATGAGGTCACTGTTGCCCTTCCGGGCGGCGGCGAACGCCGAGAGGGCCAACGAGAGATGGCCACGGCCGTTGCGGAGGCCATCAAGACCGACGGCCACGTAGTTGTTCAGGCCGGTACCGGCACCGGAAAGTCGCTGGCGTACCTCGTTCCGGTGGCGCTCGCCGGGAAGACCACGATCATCGCCACGGCCACGAAGGCCCTGCAGGACCAGCTGGCCGGCAAGGATCTGCCGTTTCTGAATGAGCTCGTGGACGGTGGCGTCAACTTCGCCGTGTTGAAGGGGAGATCCAACTATCTGTGCCTCCAGCGACTCAATGAGGCGGAGGCCGACGACCGCTTGGGTCTCGATCTCGACAACGACAAAAAGAAGGCGTCGCTCGACAGCGATCTCTTGAATCGGCTCCGCGTATTCGCGGCCGAAACGGAGACCGGCGACCGTACCGAACTCCCCGATGTTGATGATCGAACATGGCGGCTCGTCAGCGTCGGCCGCGATGAATGCCCCGGCGCCGGTCGCTGTCCGGTCGGCGACAACTGCTTGGCCGAGCGAGCACGGCGTAAGGCCGCCGCCGCCGACATCATTGTGGTCAACCTGCACCTCTATGCGATTGAGGTCATGGTCGAGGGCATCTTGCCCGAACACGATCTCGTCGTGATCGACGAGGCCCACCAGCTCGAAGACATCATGTCTGAGGCCGCGGGTCGCACGATCTCCCCCGCTCGCCTGCAACAAGCGGCTCGCGCCGCCAGCAGTGTGCTCGCCGACCGAGACGCCCCTGTCGGCGTGGAAGAAGCGGCCACGCTGCTCCATGCCGTGCTCGAGTCCATGATCGGCGAGCGCCTCACGAATGGCCTCGACGACGAAACCGGCCAAACGATCGATGTCATCCGCGGCCGGGTCGACCAGCTTCTCAACGCACTCCGGTCCGTCCCGAAGGACGCACCGACCGACACCGCAGCCAAAGCGTTACGCGCTCGGCAGGCCGCCACCTCACTCCTCGACGACATCGACTATGTCCGCTGGCCAATCGACGACGAAGTGCTCTGGGTCGATGGCCCAACGAGCAATCCCGCCCTGCGGTCGACCCCGGTCGCGGTCGACAAGATCCTCGCCGAGAACCTCTGGGCGAAGCGGCCCGGCATTCTCACGTCGGCCACTCTGTCGCCGCAAATTTCCTCGCTCCTCGGCCTCCCGAAGAACACGCCCACGCTCGATGTCGGCAGTCCGTTCGACTATGAAAAGAACGCGCTGCTTTACTGCCCAACCGACCTCCCCGACCCCCGAGCTGAAGGCCACCGAGACGCCCGCCTGGCCGAACTCGAAGCGTTGATCGTCGCGGCGGGCGGCCGCACGCTTGCGCTCTTCACGAGCTGGTCCGCGATGCGTGACGCTGCGGCCCATCTCGAGAGCCGTCTCCCGTGGGATCTCCACGTTCAGGGCGAGGGATCCAAGATGGCGTTGCTCGAATCGTTCATCGAGGACGAAGAGTCCTGTCTCTTCGCCACGATGTCGTTCTGGCAGGGCGTCGATATCCCGGGGTCGACGTGCAATCTCGTGGTGATCGATCGGCTGCCGTTTCCCCGCCCCGATGACCCCGTTCTCCAGGCCCGCCGCGAACGCGCCGGAGGCGCCGCCTTCCGCGTGATCGATCTCCCCCGCGCCGCCACGATGCTCGCGCAGGGCGCCGGTCGACTGATTCGTTCCGCCACCGATCGAGGGGTCGTGGCGGTACTTGACCCCCGGTTGGCCACATCTCGCTCGTATCGATGGGAGCTGATCAAGGCCCTGCCGCCGATGCGGCGTACGAAGGATCGAGCCGAAGCTGAAGCGCTTTTGCGAGAGCTCCGCGACGCCTAATCAAACCCCCGGGCACTCAACCTTCGAAGGAAACGTGCCGATCTCTCTACGGTGAGTCGTCGTCGTCGCCCGCATCCTGCCCGTCGCGCCCGTCGCGCCGCGGGGGCAACACTGGTTGGCGCCTACGCCGGCTTGCTGGTGACAGTCGGCTGGGCGCAACGCACCGCGGACGCCGATGTGTCCATGCCGATGCCAACACCGGAGGCCAAGGAACCAGTGGCGTTCGGTGTCGAACGCCTCGACCTCAGCGCGCCAGCATCTATTCGCGCGGTGCCAGAAAATCCAAACGTCGGCTCGCTCCCCGCCGCTCGACCCGCGCCCGCGTCAGCCCCGATTCCGCCGCCCCCGCCAAGCATTGTCGTGACGACCACTGCCGCGCCCCGGCTGACAACTCCGCCAACCACCAGCGCCGCAGTCATCGCTCCAGTGCCAACGAACGCACCCACGCCCACCGCCGCACCCGCCACCACCGCCCCGCCAACGACCACCGCCCCGCCAACGACCACCCCACCGACCACGGTTCCGCCGCCCACAATTCTCCCCTCGACCGGCAGCTGATGGAGTCTCGTACCGCCGGCCGGGTGATGGGTACGAACTCGCTGATCGTCGTCCATGACGACGATCAGCCGCTCGTGGCCGCTGCCTCTGCCCGGCTCCAAGTGCTCGAGCAGCAGTGGAGTCGCTTTCTTCCCGACTCGGAGATCTCGGTCCTGAACCGGGCCAACGGCGCACCCGTGATCGTCTCACCAGAGACGTTCACCGTTGTTGCCGCTGCGGTCGACGGATGTGAACAGACCGCCGGACTGTTCGACCCCACCGTGTACGACGCGATGATCACGAACGGATACGACGTCAGTTTCGAGGCAATCGCCGACCGGTCCGAGCGTGTCGGCCCGGCAACAACGCCTGACCGGCCGACACCAGGGGTCGCCGACATCACGCTCGATCCCGCCCTCCACGCCGTCACCCTGCCACCCGGCGTCCATCTTGATCTGGGCGGAATCGGCAAGGGCGCCGCCGCTGACATTGTCGCTGCGATGCTGATCGATCTCGGCGCCCGCGGCGCCGCCGTCTCCGTGGGTGGCGATATCCGCGTGATCGGCGAGAGCCCCACGCGCGGCGGATGGCACTTTTCCGGCCCCGCATTCAAAACCATTCTCCCCACGATCGACGACGGCGGAGTCTGCACCAGCACGACCACACAACGTCGATGGCAGCACGGACGAACCGAGGCCCACCACCTGATCGACCCGCGGACCGGTCATCCGACGAAGAACCGTCTCGAATCCGTGACGATTCTTGCGGCCACGGCGCAGCAGGCCGAGGTTCTCACGAAGGCTGCGATGGTCGCCGGAGACGATGCCCCGGCCCTCATCGAGTCCTTCGGTGTCCGAGTGGTGTTCAGTTGGGCCGCCGACCCCGAACTGGTATCTGCTTGAAATCCTCGCATTCCCGCGCTTGGTGCCGACGGGAGACGCCGTGAGGGAACAGGTGTGGTGGTACGCCACTCGAGCAGCAGGTCTGATGACCTGGGCAACAGCAACAGCGGCCGTTGTTATCGGACTCTTGTTGTCGACGCGCGCCGTCAAAGCCCGCACCGGCCCCTGGTTCCTTGATCTACACCGCTTCCTCGGCGGAATCTCTGTCGTATTCCTTTTCGCCCACATGGGCACACTGTGGGCCGACTCCTTCGTCGACTTCGGAGCGAAAGAACTGTTCGTTCCGGGCGCTTCCGTTTGGAAGCCGGAGGCGATCGCCTGGGGCATCATTGCGGCCTACCTGCTCGTCGCCATCGAGGTCTCCTCGCTGCTTCGCCGACACATCAACAAACATCTGTGGCGGGTGCTTCATTTCTCCTCATTCGCCGCGATGATCGGCGGGAGCTACCACGCCTATCTGGCCGGTTCCGACGTCGACAACCCCATCACGTGGGTCATTGCCGGCATTGGTTCGCTCCTGGTCTTCGGTCTGATCTCGATGCGACTACAACGCCAGGATCCAGAAGATCCGGGCACCGCGCAACTCCCCGACAATTTGGCGATCCTCGAAGAGATGCGCCAGCGCCTCGAAGATCTCCCGATTCCCGAGAGCACGCCCCAACCCCAACTCTCTCTCCGGCCCAACGCGTCGCTGCCGCGCCGCGCTCCTGTGGCCGACTCCTTCCCAACCGACCAGCCCGAGTCGATCGCGGCTCCCTCCTCTGCTCCACCCGTCGGGTTTCGGGAGAGCCCGTTTACGGATGACCCGTTCGACGCCACCGATGTCGACCCATTCCGCAACGACGCCGCCGATCTTTTCGACGGCCTCCACGGAGACGCGCTCGAGGCCCTGGGCGCAGCGCCGATAGAGCCGAGCGATGGTTTCCCGGAGCTGCCCCCCTTCCAGGAGAAGCAGGACCTGTTCGCCGTCGTCCTTCCCGGCGAGCCCGACGTCGATTTCCTCAAAGATCCGTTTGCTCTCTCGATTCCGACCGCTCAAGCAATCCAGGAGCCGGCACCCAACCCACACTTTGGACCGCCACCGCTACCCGAGGCCACCGACTCTGACAGCGGCGAGCCGGACGAAGCGGCCTACACACAGTGGCTCAAGGAATGGCTGGTGTACGCGGAAAAGTACGGCGACGAAGCCGCCGAGGACCCCAGCCGAGCGCTGTAGCTAGTAGCCCAGCTTCTCTACGGAGTGCGCCTGTTGCTGCCAGTTCTTCTCGACCTTCACAAAGAGTTCGATGAAGACTTCGTCGGGCAGTTGCGCTCGAACGGCGATGCCAGCTTTCTTGAGGTTCTCGCCCTTCTTACCGATGACGATGCCCTTTTGTGAGTCGCGCTCGACGATAATCTCGACACGAATTCGAGGCCAGTCCCACTCGGTGACGCGGGTTGCGATCGAGTGCGGAAGTTCTTCACGCGTGACCGCGAGTAGTTGTTCGCGTACGAGCTCGGCCACCCAGAACTCGTCGGGGACGTCGGTGATCATGTCGTCGGGATAGAGCTGCGGCCCTTCGGGCATCCGATTTCGCAGGTACGCCACGAGTTCGTCGATACCTTCGCCCGTTCTCCCGGACACCGGGAACCACGACTCGACGCTGAGCTCGGAGGTTGCGGTCAGCTGTTTGAGAACCTGCTCGGGTGATGCCATGTCGGCCTTCGTGACGATGACGATGGAGTCGGCGGGAAGTGATTGAGCGATGAACGCATCCCCGCGTCCGTAGGGAGCGGTTGCGTCGAGCACCAGACATACAACATCCACATGGGAAGTGGCCTTTTGGGCCGTGGCGTTCAGACTGGTGCCGAGCGCGCTTCGCGGCTTGTGGATACCCGGCGTGTCAACGAACACCAGTTGCACATCGGGCGAGTTGAGCATGCCCCGCACCTGGGTGCGGGTGGTCTGCGGCTTGTCGGAGACGATCGACACCTTGTGACCGAGAATCTTGTTGAGCAACGTGGACTTACCCGCGTTCGGTCGGCCGACAAACGTGACAAAACCCGAGCGGTATTCGCTCATTCGACTGCTCCCGCTGTCTGTTCAATCGGTGTGAGCCGCACGCGAGTAATGCGGCGGCCTTCCATTCGTTCTACTCGGAGTTGCACGCCGCCCTCTTCGATCCATTCCCCTACGGCCGGCACATGACCGAGGGTGTTGAAGATCAAGCCGCCGACGGTGTCCCAGTCGCCTTCTTCGATCCGTGAATGGATCAGCGTATTGAGCTGATCAACGGGCATGCGCCCGTGCACCAATGCCTCACCGCCGGCAAGGGGTTCGTGAAGGGGCTCCTCCTTGTCGTACTCGTCGACGATTTCGCCTACGAGCTCCTCTACCACGTCTTCCAGAGTGACCAGGCCGGCCGTACCGCCGTACTCGTCGATCACGATCGCCAGATGGTGTCGGCCGAGCTGCATTTCCCGGAGCAGGTCATCGGCGTGTTTAGTCTCGGGAACGAACTGGGCGCGCCGCATGAGCGATCGGGCGAGCCGGTCGCCCTTTCCGGCCCGTTCGGCTCGGATGAGATCCTTGATCAGACAAACGCCGACGATGTCGTCGATGTCGTTGCCACACACGGGCAGACGGCTCAGCCCACGTTCAATCGCAAGGTCGACCACTTCGGCGATCGACAGCTCGGCCTTGACCGTCACCATGTCTGTACGAGGAACCATCACTTCACGAACAATGGTGTCGCCGAGCGCGAAGACAGACTCGATGAGGTCGCGTTCCTCGTCATCGATCTCGTCGCTCGCGGCGGCCGCTTCGGTGAGCGCAATCAGCTCGTCTTCGGTGACGACCGGCGGCCGGGCCGGACCCGGCAGCAAGACGTTGGCCACGCCATTGAGGGCACGACTGGCCCAACGGATTGGAGCAATCCGCAGCACGATTCGAACCATCGGAGCGGCGCGGCGAGCCGCAATATCGGGATGTTGCAAGGCCCAGGTGCGCGGCATTGCTTCCGCTATCACATAGAGCGCCACGACCTCAACGGCCACAGCAAGCACGACCCAGCTTGTGCCCCATCGATCGATCACCAGCACGGTGGCAATCGTCGCCGCCGCCAGGTGAAACACGATCCGCAGGAACAGAAGAGGCGCCAGACTGCCCTCTCGGTCAGTCAGCACTGCGGCGAGAGCCGCCGCACCCGGCAAATCTTCCGCCGCCAACGCTTCTGCTCGAGAGCGGCTGAAGCGGGTGAGCGCGGTCTCGCCGGCCGCGATCAACGCCGCGATAATCACAACGAGCAGCATCGTGATCGCTCCGATCACAAGCCCACTGGTCACTGTTCGGTCCGGTGCGGGAGATGGTAGGCGGTGAGAAGTTCATCCTCGCAACGCTGCATCAGTGCGGTCTCATCGGGCTCCGCATGGTCGTGGCCGAGCACGTGAAGCACGCCATGAACGATGAGAAGCGCCAGCTCATCGTCGACGGATCCGTCGTGGGTTCGATCGCCGGCGTGCTCTTCCGCCTGTCGGAGCGCGTAGGCCGGGCAAACGACAATGTCGCCGATCAGGATGGCGCCGATGAGATCGTCGCCCAACGGATCACCATCAGCCCCGTCGAGAGGAAACGAGAGCACATCGGTGGGGCGGTCCTCATCCATGTGTTGGAGATTCAGCTCGCGCATCTCGGCCTCTTCGACGAAGAGGAGGTTGAGTTCACCGACGTGCACTTCAGACGCGACGAGGGCATCGGTGGCGAGGCGCTGCCAACGATCGAGATCAATCGCGACCGCAGTCTGTTCGTCGACCGCCACCACCACCGGCCGATCAGCCATTCACAGTGGCCTTCTCGTAGGCGTCGACAATGTCTTGCACGATCCGGTGACGGACCACATCTCGTGAGGTGAGACGCACGAAATCAATACCGTCGATTCCGCCCAGGATCGGCTCCAGGCCAAGCAGCCCGCTCTTGCCCGTCTGGACATCCATCTGGGTGACATCACCGGTGACCACGACCTTCGCGCCGTAGCCAATACGAGTGAGAAACATCTTCATCTGTTCCGGCGTCGTGTTCTGGGCCTCGTCAAGAATGATGAAGGAGCCGTTGAGTGTGCGGCCTCGCATGAATGCGAGCGGAGCAACCTCGACCAGACCCTTCTCCATCAGACGCTCCACGCCGTCGCTACCGACCATGTCGTGGAGGGCGTCGTAGAGAGGCCGAAGATACGGATCAACCTTCGCCATCAGGTCACCGGGAAGGAAGCCGAGACGCTCACCTGCTTCCACCGCCGGCCGGGTGAGGACAATGCGCTCGACGGATCCAGCTTGGAGCGCAGCGATCGCCATAGCTATGGCAAGCCACGACTTTCCGGTGCCCGCCGGGCCGATACCAAAGGTGACGACGTTGGCGTCGATCGCCTCGACATAACTCTTCTGGCCGCTCGACTTTGGCCGAATAACGCGGCCCCGATCGGTGCGGAGGATCTCATGGGTGAGGATCTTCGACGGTTGCTCGTCTTGGCGCACCATCTCGATCGTGCGGTCGAGCGCTCGCTCGTCGAGCCGCTGACCCTTCTCGGCGAGCACCACCAGCTCCTCGAATAGGACCTGCACCATCGAAGCGTCGGTGCCGGAGAGATGGACCTCGTTGCCCCGAACCGTGACTTCGGTGTCGGGGAATGCCTCCTCGACTCGGCGCAGGTGGCAGTCGTGTTCACCCAGGAGGGCACTCATCAAATGATTGCCCGGGATGCGGATGGTGATTCGTGCGTCGCTCATCGTTCACTCGGAATGGTACCGGTACCCTCGGTAACGTGAACGCTGATTCTTCCAGCACGCCCTTTCGGCTCACGGCCGACGATCCGTTGCATGGTCTGAATACGTGGATTGCCGAGGGTCTTGTCGATGCCGCCGCCAGCGAAAGGGCCCGACAACGATGGCTCGAACGGCAGGCCACTGAGGACGCAACCCTTCTTGGCGTCCTGATTGACCTGGCCGAACGCAGCCGGCCCGTTGCCGTCCGTAGTAGCGGCGGACGCACCGCTCGCGGCCGAGTTGTTGCGCTCGGCGCCGACTTCGTCGCGGTACGCGAAGAGCGCCTTGGCGACGTGTTGATTCCCACCCGAGCAATCGCCACCGTTCGCGCTGCGCCCGGTGATGTGTCGACGGTCGGCAATCGCCCCGCATCTC
This sequence comes from Candidatus Aldehydirespiratoraceae bacterium, assembly GCA_047639555.1. Lineage (GTDB taxonomy): Bacteria > Actinomycetota > Acidimicrobiia > Acidimicrobiales > Aldehydirespiratoraceae > JAJRXC01. Next base: position 12,563 of record JBLIOE010000008.1, on the reverse strand, counting down.
TGGTTGTTGTACTGGCCGAGGCCTTACTCGAACTCGCAGCCGACCGGCCGACCGTGCTGTTGTCGGCGGCCAACGAAGAGCACCGCGGCAATCTCCGCAGTGTTGGTCGTGATGTCCTGGCGCTGATGATTGAGGGTGAGCGCCGCGAGACAATCCACGTCGCCATCGACGCGATCGATCATCTGGTCATCCTCGGCCGCTAGGGCCGAGATGGGGTCTAGCGGCCTCGGCTTCGGCGTTGACGCTCGAGGAACCGATAGACGTCGAGCAGGTCGATGCCGGGGAACGGGCTGAACTCGCGTTCCGACGGCGGCAGCGCGGAGAGTACATGGCTCCGCTCGGCCGCGGACGGCCAGGCGATGTCTCGCCATTCTCCAACGAGCTGTGGGTCAGGCTCGATCTCGCGGCCACGGGCAAATTCGCGGCGCAGAGTGTCCGCGCCGCGAAAGGCTGACGCGTACGCGGCGGTCGTGCCGAGCGAGATCGCGTGTGGCGACCGGTCGGTCTCCGTCTCGATATAGGTCGTGCAGAAGTACTCGCCCTGGTCGCAGACGGTGAACTGGCTGTGCAGCAAGAAGCTGCCGTGTGCGTTCCACGCTTGTCGACTACCCCACTGCCGAGGCACGCGTAACCCTTCGAGGCCACCGTCCTCTGCCTCAGGAAAGGCGATGCCGTCGTTCTCGTAGGCCTTGTTGATCACACCCTCGCTGTCGGTGCGGAGGAAGTGACACGGAATTCCCAAGTGTTTCGTTGCGAGGTTGGTGAAGCGGTGGGCCGCCATCTCGTAGGAGATGTAGAAGACCTCTTTCAGGTCCTCAACTGAGATGTCTCGTTGCGCTTGGGCTTCGCGCAAGAACTCGACGGCGGGAGCCTCGGGGGCGAGCACTGCGGCGGCAAAGTAGTTCGACTCGATGCGTTGACGGAGATAGTCACCGAAGTCAGTCGTGTCGCGATGCTCGAGCACAAAATGGCCGAGTGTCTGCAAAACAACAGAGCGCGCCTGGCGAATGCGAAGTCCGCCGCGATCGGGGATGAAGATGATCTTGTCGCGGGTGTCGGTGATGCTGCGAGCGGTGCGCGGAATCGTGCCGACTCGTTCGATTGTGAATCCTTGTGATGCCGCGACCTCGGTGAGTACCCGCTCGCTAATCGGACCCGAACCGCTGTAGCCGGCTCGTTCCAGTGAGGCCCGAGCGATGTCTTCAATCTCGGTGAAGTAGTTGTCACGGCTGCGCATCTCTGTACGGAGCCCAACGTTCGCGGCGCGGGCATGGTCGGCAAAGCGACGCTGGTCCGGCGTTTCGGCCGGTTCGTCCTCACGTTCGGAGAGCTGATTCCACAAGGTGAGGACGTGTTCGAGAACGTCGTCACCGACTTTCGCCGACGGCTTGAGATACGGAAGCCCGAGCGCCACGTAGCGCGGGTCTTCCTGCGCCCGGGCAACGCCGATCTCGAGCTCGGAGCGCCGATCGGGCGGCTCGGGGGAAAGAAGGTCGCTCGTGTCGGTGCCCATCGCGTCAGCAAGCTCGTTGAGGAGGCTGAGCTTGGGCTCGACCTTTCCGTTCTCGAGCTGGCTCAAATAGGGCGCCGGGCGACCAATCCGTTCGCTGATATCGGCCAGCGTGGCGCCGCTGCGGCGCCGAGCATGACGGATGCGGGCACCAAGCACCAGAGCGTCGAAATCGATGGCCATGGACAAAAGAATGCCAGATCTTTCGCCTCACAGAAACCCGGGTGTTAAAATTTGTCCCATACATGTCTTGTTTTGTAACGAAAAGAGGGGCAAACTTGGGTTCTGTCCACAGAGAGGAAGATGATGTCTGTTGAAGACTCGGCCCAACTCGCCGCCACGGCAACTGCACATCCCCTCACCGCGTCCGTCGTCACCCAAGAAGCGCTGGACTTTCTCACCGAGCTGCATCGCCAGTTTGAGCCCCGCCGTCGGGCCCTCATTGAAGCGCGCCAAGAACGCCAGGGCTGTTTCGACCGCGGCGTCCGTCCGCAATTCCGGGCCGACACCGCCCACATCCGCTCCGGCGGCTGGACCGTGGCCAGTGCACCCGTCGACCTCACCTCGAGGCGCACCGAAATCACCGGCCCTGTGACTCGAGACTTCATGATCAAAGCCCTCACCTCGGGCGCCGACGTGTTCATGGCTGACTTCGAAGATGCAACGACTCCCACGTGGAGCAACATCGTCGAGGGTCAGGCCAACGTTGCCGCTGCCTATCGCGGCGAGCTCTCCCCGCCCCCGTTCACCACCACACTGATGGTGCGCACGCGGGCATGGCATCTCGAAGAGAAGCACATCACCGTCGATGGCGAACGAATGGCTGCAGCCCTCGTCGACTTCGGGCTGTGCGTGTTCCACAACGCCGCGCCGGCGTCGGCCCGCGGAACCGCTCCGTACTTCTACCTTCCGAAGGTTGAAGGACAAGACGACGCTCGCCTCTGGAACGACGTGTTCGACTACGCGGAGGTTCGCCTACAGCTCGGCGCCGGCACAATTCGCGCCACCGTCCTTGTCGAAACCATCCTCGCCGCGTTCGAGATGGAAGAGATCCTCTACGAACTCCGAGACCACATCACGGGGCTCCACACCGGCAACTGGGACTACCTGTTCAGCGTGGCGAAGACCTTCCGCGAAGACCCTTCCTTCGTCCTTCCTGACCGAGAGCGCATCTCTGTCACTACGCCGTTCATGCGAGCCTTCACCGAGTTGCTCGTCTCCACCTGTCATCGCCGCGGCGCCCACGCGATCGGCGGCATGTCCGGCGTGGTTCCCGATGGCCTCGACGGAGAACGCATCGCCAGCGAACTTCGCAAGGTCTCTGTCGACAAGCGCCGCGAAGCGGGCGACGGATTCGACGGCACCCGTATTGCTCACCCCGGACTCGTGCCAGTTGCCCGAGCCGAATTCGACAAGGTGCTCGGCAATCGCCCCAACCAAATCGCCCGCCAGCGAGACGACGTCTATGTCACCGCTGATGACTTGCTGACCCTGCCGGGGTCGGCGGGTGCGGTCACTTTGGCCGGCGTTCGCACCAATATCGCCATTCTGATTCGTTATCTCGGCGAGTGGCTCGCCGGCACCGCGGCCGTCGCCATCGATGATCATCTCGAAGACACCGCCATGGCCGAAGTGTGTCGAGCGCAGCTATGGCAGTGGCGTCGCCACTCCGTCGAGGTCAGCGACGGCGTCGTTCTTGACTCCGCGTTCCTCGACCAGCTCATCGACGAGGAATTCGATGCGCTCCGGGCCACCCTCGACGCCGACCCCATTCATCCGAGGAGATGGGCGGCCGGCCGCTTCGGCGATGCCCGTGACCTCGCCAAGTCGCTCTGTCTCAGCGACGATTACCCCGAATTTCTCACCATTCCGGCTTACGAGTTGCTCTAAGAGCACTTGCGGCCAGGACCTACCAATAATCAGGAGAATGTAATGAACCCGAGCTTCGCCGAACAGGTGACTGCCCTTCAGAAGGACTGGGACGAGAACCCCCGTTGGAAGGGCGTTCAGCGCGATTACACCGCAGAAGACGTTGTCCGTCTCCGCGGCTCCGTTACCCCCGAGGCCACGATGGCTCGACAGGGTGCCGAGAAGTTGTGGGACCAGATCAACAGCATGGATTACGTCCACGCGTTGGGGGCCATGACCGGTGGCCAGGCCATCCAGTACGCCAAGGGCGGCCTCCCCGCCATCTACCTGTCCGGTTGGCAGGTCGCAGGCGACGCCAACCTCGCCGGCCAGGTGTACCCGGACCAGTCGCTCTATCCGGCCAACTCCGTGCCGTCGGTCGTGAGCCGCATCAACAACGCGCTGCGTCGTGCGGACCAGATCGAGTGGGCCGAGACCAGCGGTTCGCCGTCAGTCGACTACATGCTGCCGATCGTTGCCGACGCTGAGGCCGGCTTTGGTGGCCCCCTCAACGCTTACGAGCTCATGAAGGCCATGATCGAAGCGGGCGCCGCTGGCGTTCACTGGGAAGACCAGCTCAGCTCCGCCAAGAAGTGCGGTCACATGGGCGGCAAGGTCCTCATCCCGACCCAGCAGCACGTCGCCACGCTGAACGCGGCTCGCCTCGCGGCTGACGTCGCTGGCACCCCCACCATCGTTCTGGCTCGCACCGACGCCCTCGCCGCGAACCTGATCACCACCGATGTGGACGAGCGCGACCAGGAGTTCCTCACCGGCGAGCGTTCGGCCGAAGGCTTTTACTACACCGAGCCCGGACTAAAGACGCCGATCAAACGTGCGCTGGCCTACGCCCCGTATGCCGACCTCATCTGGTGCGAGACCGGCACGCCGGATCTCGGCCAAGCTCGCGAGTTCGCCGAAGCCGTCAAGGCCGAGTTCCCGGACCAGATGTTGTCCTACAACTGCTCACCTTCCTTCAACTGGAAGGCGCACTTGGACGACGCCGACATCGCCAAGTTCCAGCGTGAACTCGGTGCGATGGGTTACGCATTCCAGTTCATCACCCTCGCGGGTTGGCACGCGCTGAACGCTTCGGCGTTCGATCTGGCTCGTGGCTACACCGCCAACGACATGACCGCCTACGTCGAGCTCCAGGAGCGCGAATTCGGCATGGAAGCCGACGGCTACACCGCCACGAAGCACCAGCGTGAGGTCGGCGCCGGCTACTTCGACGACATCGCCACCGTCATCTCCGGCGGCACTTCCTCCACGCTCGCCCTCGCCGGCAGCACCGAAGAAGAGCAGTTCCACTAAACCCGTCGCGAATCCGCCTCAGTTCGCTGCCTTTGGGCGGCGGGCGGGGGCGGATTTCGTCGTTTTCGGGTTCGTCGGTGAAGGGGCCCTGCGGCGGGCCACGGCGATTCGTCCGGCCGCTATGGAAAAAACGATTAGCGCGGCGACCGATAGGCCGGTCGTTGCTGGCGTGACTGGCTGAAGACAATTTGAAAGAGCTGCACGGAACGCGACCGGAAACCGGCGGCGGACCCAAGCAAGTAGTAGTCCCAGGTTCGCCGGAAGCGTTCGTCGTAGTCCGCGATCTCGTCCCACCTCGCGGAGATGTTGTCGTGCCAGGCCATCAGAGTGCGGTCGTAATCGGGCCCGAAGTTGTGCACGTCCTCGATTGACCAGTGCTCTTCGGCCGCACGACTGATCTGGCCGAGAGACGGCAACACGCCGCCCGGGAAGATGTGCCGGTCAAACCATGGGTCACCGACCGTAAGCCAATCATTCGAGCCGATCGTGTGGTGCAGCATCAACCCGTCGGGCTCGAGCAACTCCCGACAGGTATCAAAGAACGTCGGCAAGTTCTTGGGGCCGACATGTTCCATCATCCCGATCGATGTGATGCGGTCGAACGAACCATCGATCTCTCGATAGTCGAGCTGTTCGATTCGCACCGGGAGCGACGCCGTGCGCTCGCGGGCCACAGCTACCTGCGCCGCCGCAGGCGTGATGCCGGTGACGTGGACGTCGTATCGCTCTGCCGCGAACTGGGCGAAGCCGCCCCAGCCGCAACCGATGTCGAGCAGCCGCATACCTCGTTCGAGGTCGAGCTTCTGGCAGACGAGGTCGAGCTTCGCCTCCTGCGCCGAATCGAGATCGTTGGCCTCCGACCAGTAGCCGCAGGTATAGATCATTCGCTTGTCGAGCATGCGCTCGTAGAGGTCGTTGCCGATGTTGTAGTGCGACTCGGCATTGCGCTTTGCGAGTGAACGGGTTTGCCGATTGTGAAGTCGGGCCGTCAGCGCTCGACTCGCGAGCGCCAGGTTGGGTTTGACGAGCGCACGAATGTCGGAAACTTGGAGCGCCGTGAGAAACTCATCAAGCTGGTTCGCGTCCCACCAGCCGTCCTGATAGCTCTCACCCAGACCGAGCTCACGATCACTGAGGACGCGGTCCCAGAACCGATCGTCGTGGATAGTGATATCGAGCGGGCCATCACCCCCCAAGGTGATCCCCGCGACGTCAAGAATCTGACGCCCGATCTCCGGAACGTCTCCCATTGCCAAAAGTCTCGCACTATCAGCGAGATCGTGCACGTGTTTCGGGTCCGCCGTTCATGTAATGCTGCGTAATCGCTATGCAGATTCAGATTCACGACGCACTCCCCCACACCCTTCCAGCCGACGATTCGCACCCGTACCGCAGCGGAGCGTGGCGGCCACAACACACCGAATACGACGCGTGGGACCTCGATGTAGAAGGTCAGATCCCCGACGATCTCAACGGCGTCTACCTCCGCAACACCGAGAACCCGTTGCATCCGCCAATCGAGCGCTACCACCCGTTCGATGGCGATGGCATGATCCACTCGATCTCGTTCGAAGACGGTGAGGCCCGCTACGCCAACCGATTCGTGCGGACCGACGGTTTGGTGCAAGAGCTCGAAGCCGGCGAATCCTTGTGGGCCGGCGTCGCCGAACTTCCCGCCTCGGCCAAAGCCGATCACACGATCGGCGCCCGGCCACAGATGAAGGACGCCGGGAGCACCGACGTTGTCGTGCACCGGGGTGAAGCACTGGCGAGCTTCTACATGTGCGGCGACCTCTACCGGCTCGATCCCCGCACTCTGGCGCCACTTGGCAAAGCCACCTGGAATGGCGCCTTCCCGCCCCACGGCGTGTCCGCTCATCCGAAGATCGATGAGAACACTGGCGAAATGCTCTTCTTCAACTATGGGACCGAGCATCCGTTTATGCACTACGGCGAAGTCAGCGCCGCCGGTGAGCTCACCAACTACATCGACGTCGAGCTTCCCGGGTCACGGCTCCCCCACGACATGGCGTTCACCGAGAATTACGCAATCGTGAACGACTGCCCGATGTTCTGGGATACCGAAGCCATGGCGGCCGGCTCGTACGCGCCGCGTTTCCACCCCGACCTCCCGACTCGATTCGGCGTGATTCCCCGCGGTGGCCGCAGCGATCAAGTTCGCTGGTTCGAGGCCAAGCCCACGTTTGTCCTCCATTGGATCAATGCCTACGAAGAAGGCGACGAGATCATCCTCGATGGCTTCTTTCAGCAGAACCCTTCACCGAAGCCTCGACCGGAAGCGACGTTCGAAGAGAATGTGTACCGCTTCCTCGACCTCCACGCGATGAAGTCGATCCCGTATCGGTGGCGGTTCAATCTGAAGACCGGGGCCACGACCGAAGGCCCGCTCAGCGACCAGATTCTCGAGTTCGCGATGATCAACGGCCACTACGCCGGCCGGCCGTATCGGTACAGCTACGACGCGCTTCCCGCCGAAGGCTGGTTCGGCTTCGAAGGCATCGTGAAACACGACGTGACCACCGGGTCGATGGAGACGCTCCGACTTCCGAAGGGTGTCTACGCCAGCGAGACCGTGATGGCGCCTCGCCCCGGAGCCACGGCGGAAGACGATGGCTACCTCATCACCTTCACAATCGATCTCGTGAACGACCGGTCGCAATGTCTCGTGCTCGACGCCGCCGCCCCGAGCGACGGTCCGATCGCCACAATTTCACTTCCCGAGCGAATCTCTTCCGGAACCCACGCCTTCTGGGCCGACGGCTCCACGCTCATCTTGTGACAGCGCTGTTCTCGCTCGTAGAGGAATACGCCGCGCTCGGAATTCACCGAAGCGGCACCAGAACACAGGCGGCGACAGCCGGCTGGCTGGCCACGCATCTCCGTGAACGCGGCGGCCGCGTGAGGCTCGAGCCGGTCGAATTCGATCGTTATGTCGCCGATTGGTCCGTCGCGATCGATGGCGACGAAGTCGAGTCGCTTCCGTTGTTCTACGAAGCGACCGGCCAGGCCAGCACCTCGACGCCGGCCACCGGGCCAGCCTTTGCTCCCCTGGGCACAGGACCGATGGGAGTGAGCGGCGCCCTCGACACCGACGTAGAGCCGGGCGGCCTGGTCGTCGCGGCCACGCGTCATCTCACCGGTCTCCTCGCCGTTTCTAATCGCGGCACCGCCTTGGGGTCGGGCGTCCATGTTCTGCAGGTCGCTGCCGAGCTGGGTGGCGCGTTGGCGAACGCGGCACGGGAATCGCGGTCGCTCTTGACATCGTGGAGCGCCTCGCGGAGGCCGGCCCGGTCCTGTTCCTCGGGGCGATGGGCCATGGGCTCGGGGCGTTTGGCGCAGCTGCGCTTCACGAGCAATACGTCGACCGGGTCCACACGCTTCTCCACGTCGGCGCCAACGTGGGTTGCGACTGGGCCGCCGACGACACCCGCACTGCGCCCGACCATTCGCTGATGCCCGCCCGCACAATTGCCCCGGCCGAGAAGATCGATGCCATCGGCGCGGCGTTTCAGCGCGTCGAACACGGACTTCACACACCGGGACGAGACCGTTCGCAGTGGTTCGGCGAAGCGGCCGACTGGCTCGATGCGCCCCAGATGCTCTCGCTGCTTGGCCAGAACCCCTGGTTCCATTCGCCGAGTGACCTGCCCTCCGTGTCGTGCACTCTCGAACGCACACAGGCGGTGGCCGACGCGTATCTCGAAGCGGCCGAAGCCCTCATCTCTCGCTAGCCTTCCTGACTATGGCCGTGACCGAACAGACCGCTACTGATGCCCTCCTCGACGAGCTCAACGCCTGGCTCGAGGAGAACTGGAACCCCGACCTCACGCTTGCGGAATGGTGGGACCTCCTCGGCCGCTCGGGTTGGTGTGCTCCGACGCTGCCGACCAACGCCTACGGCAAGGGCCTCTCCCGAAGCGACTCCAATCGCGTCGGCAAGGCCATCGCCGAATTTGGTGCCGTTGGTGCCCCCGGCGGACTTGGTCTCCTGCTCGCCGCTCCCACGATTGCGACCCACGGCACACAAGAGCAGATCGATCTCTATGTGAAAGACATTGTCACCGGCCAGCAGGCCTGGTGTCAGCTGTTCTCCGAACCGGGCGCCGGCTCCGACCTCGCCGGTCTTTCCACCAAGGCCGAACTCGACGGTGAAGAATGGATCGTCAACGGCCAGAAGGTGTGGACCTCCCTCGGCCAGACCGCCGACATGGGCATGCTGATTGCTCGCAGCAATCCCGACGCACCCAAGCATCAGGGCATCACCTGGATGGCGTGCGATATGCATCAAGACGGTGTGGAGCTTCGTCCGCTCGTCGAGATGACCGGCCACGCCATGTTCAACGAGGTCTTCCTTACTGACGCTCGTGTCCCCGATAGCGCCGTTATCGGTGGCGTGAACAACGGATGGGCCGCCACCAACACCACCCTCGCCAACGAACGGGCCGGACTCGGAGCGGGCGGCGGTTCCGGCGGCTCCGGCCTCACCCCCGGCACCATTGGCGACATGCTCGGCAAACGAGCCGGCGATTGGGCCCCCGACCCTGCGAAGGCCAAGACCACCGGTCAAGGTCCTCGTCAGCGCGCCGGTTCCTCGATGATGGAAGACCTCGCCAGGTCGCTCGGAAAGAACACCGATCCAATCATCCGTCAGGACCTCGTTCGTCTCCACATCATGACCCGCCTTGGCCAGATGAACACCGACCGAGTCAAGGCCGCCAAGCTCTCAGGCAAAGACATCCCGGGCATGGGCAACATCTCGAAACTCGCGATGAGCGACCTCGTTCGCCTCAACCGCGACCTCGGCCTACAGCTCCTCGGTCCGGCCGGCACGCTCCACGGCTACTCAGCCGAAGATGCTGACGCTCTCGACGAAGCCACCGGCAACCCGATGCTTCGGTTCATCACCGGCGGTGCGCTCTACGCCCAAGCCCCGCCGATCTATGGCGGCACCGACCAGATCCAGAAGAACATCATCGGCGAACGAGTCCTCGGTCTCCCGAAGGAGCCCGGCGACTTCAAGACCACCCCGTTCAACGAACTCCCCAAGAACGCCTAGCTCGGCGGCAGGTTCAAGACTGGGGATTTCATGGTGAACCGCATCGTGGCGGTCGCGGCGTCGACGTCCACATCGACGACCTTGGCATAGGAAGCGTCGCTGGCATCAGCCGACGGCGCCACCCGCAACTCGGTGAGTGGCGCCAGAGCAGTCGTGGTCGCAATGCGGGCGCCGGTTGACGACAGCGAGATGATTTCGCCGAAGTGAACGGTCGGGTTGATCTCCTTGCCCTCGAGCACCGAGAACGAGACGCCGATCGGCTCCGTGAGATCGATGAATCCCGCGGCCGCGACCGGCACCGAAAGATTGTGGTCCCCGTCGATCCGTACCACTCGGTGGATCGTCTGCAAGGAGTCGAACCCCTTCGGCCACACCTCGCGCACCGCGTCGACCTCGACCAGATCGCGTACTTCCTCGAAGGTGGCCTCCGAGATCAGAACCTCACCACCCAGGGTTTGTCCTTCGATTCTGGCCGCGAGATTCACGGCGCTTCCGATGGCGGTGTGCTTCGATCGAGTTTCGGAGCCGAGGTTTCCAACGATGACATTGCCGGTCGCGATACCGATACCCATCTCGACGGCGGGGAGACCACGCTCAGCGCTGACGCGGTTGACCTCGCTGATTGCTTGTTGCATTGCGACGGCGCAGGCTACCGCTCGCTCAGCGTCGTCCTCTCCCGTCGTGACCGCTCCAAAGTGGGCCAGGATCGCGTCGCCGAGGAATTCGTCGACAGTGCCCCGATATTCCTGGATCACGTCAGCCATGATCGACAGGTAGGAGTTCAGAATTGCCACGATCTCGGCCGCGCCGATCGACTCGGTCAAGGACGTAAATCCTCGGAGGTCGGCCATCAATATGGTGACCTTGCGGCGCTCGCCCCCGATCTGGAGTCCGTCGTCGTTGTCCAACAAGTTCGCGACGACCTCGTCGGAGAGATAGCGACCAAAGGTACGGCGGAGGAAGGCATTACGAATCTCGAGCTGCTGCGCAAGCTGCTCGATCTCATCGGTGGCCGCCCGAAGGCTCAAGCTCATCTGAATTCTGGCGGAGACGACCGGCATGTCGAATGGTTTCGTGACGTAGTCGTTCGCTCCGGCCGCCAAAGCATCGACGACGTCGTCCGGGCCCGAGAGTGCGGTCGCCATGATGATCGGGAGCTCTGAGGCCGCCTTCGATCGCCGGATCGCTACGAGTGTCTCCATACCGTTCATTTCGGGCATCAAGACATCAAGTAAGACGAGATCGAAGGGATGGTCGCTGATGAGCTGCAGCGCTTCGCGACCACTCGCAGCTTCGGTGACTCTGTATCCGGCCCGTTCCAGTTGCCGACCGAAAAGGTCACGGTTCGCCGGTTCGTCGTCCACCAGTAGTAAGTGTGCGCGGGCTGCTACTTGCGAGACGAGTCCTGCATTCCCGAGAGGTTCGATGGCCGCGGCATCCGCGGGCGTGGCCGAGATCTCTTCGGGACGGAATATGCCGTCGACGAGCGTCAACAACGTGTTCGCGGCGCTGCGCACTCGGTCAAGGTCGGGCGTGAGGACAAAGAGTTGGCGCTCCTCCAACTCTTCCTGCAGCATCTCGCTGTAACCCAGGATCTGGCCTATCGGTGTTCGGAGATCGTGCTGGAGGTTGCGCAGCGTCGTACGAGTCTCGTTCCGCGCCTTCTCGTTCTTCTCGTTCTTCTCGCTCTCCGCCATGCGCGAAGCATAGGGTGACGTCGGCGGGCGGGTCATATAGAGGACTGCGCTCTGACACTGACTGGGGGCAGGGCGTGGCCAAGAGCAAAGGCGAACGCAAGGAGATGACACCGGAGGCCACCCTCCTGCGTCAGATCATTGGCTACAACGAACCCGCGGCGCCTGTCGCCATCCCGGTACTGCTCGGGATGTACTGGGCGTACCCCGCGACGGTCGTACTCGTACTGGCAATTTCCGTGTCGCCGGTACTCATCATCCAGCGCTTCGCCGTTCGGTACGCGAAGAACAACCAGATTCGTGAGGGCATCAATTCGCTCGCCTTGGCTATCTGGATTCCGACGCTAGCGATGGCGATATTCGCACCCGCGATTTGGGCCCTCGTGTGTGTCTTCTGTTTCTTGTCCGTCGTGCTCGCACTGCCGTTCGTCGATTCAGCTCACCTCCTACGGCTCACGATCGTGGCGTCCGGCATCCTCGTGGTCGGAGCAATCGCCACGATGTTCGACCCGATTCTCTCCTTCGACGAAGTACCCGAGCGAGTCATCGCCGTCGTCGCCGGTGTCGGAGCGATGGCCGGGGCGATCCTCTGCATGCTCTCGGTCCGTCAGTCGAACGGGCGCCTGCGCGACACACTCGATGCAACACAGCTCGCCAATGAGGCCCTCAGAGAATCAGAACAATCGCTCGAGCGGAAGGTTGAGGAACGCACGACGGAAGTCGGCGAAGCGCGCGACGCAGCACTCGAGGCCAGCCGGGCCAAGAGCGATTTCCTCGCCAATATGAGCCACGAACTCCGGACGCCGCTAAACGCAATCATCGGCTACGGCGAAATGTTGCAGGAGGAGGTCACCGAAGACGACAACGACGAATACCGGCCAGACCTCGACCGAATAGTCGGCGCCGGCCGACAGTTGCTTGGCCTCATCAATGACGTTCTCGATCTCTCAAAGATTGAAGCCGGAAAGATGGAGATCCACCTCGATGAGTTCGGCATCGCTGAGTTCCTCGACGACATCGAGGGCACCATCACTCCGCTGACCCAGAAACGAAAGAATCG
>JBLIOE010000007.1:0-123511 GCA_047639555.1 Candidatus Aldehydirespiratoraceae bacterium | reverse complement strand
AGGAACGACGTCTCCTCGACCATCTCGCGGAAGGCCTGACCAATCGTTCGATTGCCGAGCGTATGAACCTGGCAGAGAAGACCGTCAAGAACTATGTGTCGAACCTTCTTCGCAAGCTCAACATGAGCAGTCGTACAGAAGCGGCGGTCTTCGTGACCAACCTTCGAAACGACAAAGAACGTCGGAGCCGTCTCGTTGACGGGGCCGCCACTCTCGCTTAAGAGAACACGGCCAGAGTTCCGGCCAACCTGATCCCCCACACCACCAGTAAACGGCGAGCTTCGGCTCGCCGTTTGCGCGTTCAGGCTGGCACCGGAGTGCAGCTAGCGGTGCGTCAAGAGTTCAGCGTGTTCGAAGAGTGCTTGGTCGTGCCGCGTTGCGGCCTTGATTTCATCAACGAGCCATGCCTCAGCCTGTTCCGTCGAGAGGGAACGATTGGCATGACCAGGTGCCTGGATACGAAGTCCGCTTGCCGTCGACAGTTTGGCCGCGAACGCCGGTAGCTCGTCGGTGACGCCGACGACATCGAACCGGTCGAGGCATGCGATGGCCGCTGCGGCGGCAGCCGAGTCGACGACTCGCGGGTGCCAGATCGCAGTACTCCAGCCGTTGCCCAGTGCTCTCAGGAACGCACGGCGAACTTCGGGATCTTCCGTGTTGGGATCGACCGCTTCAGGAGTTGGCTCGCCAGGGTCGCTGAAGAGTTGACACATATAGTCGGTCATTCGACGACGGATCTCGTCATCCGCCCACGCCTCGGCGACGGTTTCGGCGGGGTGGGTGCTTGTGGCGATCTGTTTCAGGTGGGAGATCGTGCGCGCGACGGGGTCGCGCAGCATCGTGGCCCGTACAGGGTTGTCGACCGCTCGAAAAGTTACCCATGCGGGGTAGTGCACAGAGATCAACGCGTACTCCGCACGACGCTCGGCGGTTTCCGCCATCAAGTAGTCCGGGAGCGACTTCGCGGCAACGACGGCGACCGGGCTGTGATTGGGGAACATTGGCCCGTCGCCGACAGCGGCTTCGAGCGCTTGGGTGAGTGTTGTCCCGCCCGTTTTCATGACGTGAGTGAAGAAAATTTGTTGGCTCATCCCGATCGCCCTCGGCGGTGGGCGCTCTGCGCCAAGGCCTCTTCGGCCACGTCGTGGTGTTGACGGTAGCCGGAGATAAACGCTTGGGCGGTGGCCGCAAACGGGAGAGCGAGCAACGCGCCGACCACACCAAGAAGGGCGGCGCCCGCCAGAACCGCGCCGAACGCTACCGCTACGTGAATCTCCATGGTTTGAGCCGTGATCTTGGGCGCAAACAGGTAGTTCTCGACCTGTTGGTAGATAACGATGACGATCAGGACTGCGAGTCCGGTTTTGACGTCTTCGAGCAGCCCGATGATCAGCGGGAGAGCGCCCGCGAAGTAGGTGCCAATCACGGGAATGAACTGCGAGATCACGCCAACCCACAACGCAAGGGGAAGCGGGAATGGCACATCGAATATTTCGAACGCAATCCAGTGCGCTGCCCCCGAGAGTGTTGCCAGAATTAGCCGAGAGTAGATGTAGCCGCCAGTCTTCTGGATGGCGAGATCCCACACCTCCAACACCATGGCCTGTCGTTCAGGACTGAGAAACGAGCAGACCGTCCGGCGCAGCTTTGGGCCTTCGGCAACGAGATAGAAGGTGAAGAGCGCGATCGTGAACGCCTGGAACACAATATTGAGAAGCGTCGTACCAAGATTGACGAGATCGTCGGCGAAGGTTGTGGCGAAGTCGGCGGCTCGGCCGTCGGCGACGAACTCTTCTTGGAGGTTTGCGAGGTCGATGTCTTCGTCGATGTTCTCTTGTAGCCAGATCTCGGCATCTTCGATAAGCGCCGGGGCATCCGCAATGAAGTCGTTGATCTGCGTTGCCAGTGCGGTGCCGATCGCGGCGGAGAAGCTCGCGAGGGCAAGAATGCTGACGATGTAGACGGCCCAGACTCCGAGACCGCGACGTAATCCCCACCGTTCGAGGCGATTCACGGCTGGTTCTATGGCGAAGCTGATGAAGAGTGAGATGAGGCCAACAATGAGTAGCGACCGCAGCGATCGCACCATTCCTGTGCCCAGGTAAACAACAACCCAGCCCAGCCAAAAGAGCGCAATCGCCTTCACCACCCATCGTGGGACAGTCTCCAGACTCGAAAACAGTGACGGAGTACTGGTTTCAGCTTCCGAGGTGGGGGTATCTTCGGGGTCAGCGGCCATTATTTCGGACGATACTGGTTGTCCGCGAAAGACCCGTGGATGCCGGTTGTTGCACGGCACCGCGCCCGATATGATCGTTCCCTTGTGCGGTGAGGTGGCTTTCGAGTCGCTGCATCACACGGAATCGACGTCGATGTAGGCCTCCGGGAACCACATCGCAAAACCGAAGAACGCTCCGCCGGGTTTGCCCGTGCGGAGCGTTCGCGTGATCGGTAACGATTGCGCAATTCGAAACGCGCGACTGTCCGCAGTCCCGCCGTAACCACAGGAAACAACCATGGCCTCCAAGGCGATCGTCGGCGAGAAAGTCGGCATGACGCAGGTTTGGGACGAGGAAAACCGAGTCGTCCCGGTCACCGTGCTGCGCGTGTCCGCGTGCCGTGTTGTGCAGGTCAAGACGCCCGAACACGACGGATACAGCGCCATCCAGGTCACGCTCGGCGTGCGGGATGCGAACAAGCTCACTCGGCCCGAAGCGGGTCACTTCGAAAAGGCTGGCGTTGACGCCGGCCGCAAACTCGTCGAGCTTCGTCTCGACGACGTTTCGGAGTTCACAGTGGGCCAAGAGATCTCCGTCGACCTTCTTCAGAAGGGTGAGCGTGTTGACGTCACCGCCGTTTCAAAGGGCAAAGGCTTTGCCGGCGCTATGAAGCGACACGGTTTTGCCGGTGCTCCGGCATCGCACGGCGCCCACAAGAACCACAGAAAGCCCGGAGCGATTGGCCAGTGCGCCACTCCGTCTCGCGTGTTTAAAGGCAAGAAGATGCCTGGACGTATGGGCAACACCAAGGTCACCACTCTTAACCTCGAGGTCGTCAAGAGCGATCCTGAGGCTGGGGTGCTGCTGGTTCGGGGCTCCGTCCCCGGTCCCCGCGGCGCCACCGTGGTAATTCGCGACGCAGTGAAGGGATCCTGAGATGGCGTCCATCACGATGAAGAGCCAATCCGGCAGCGATGCCGGTACCGCGGAGCTCGCCGACGAAGTGTTCGGTATTGAGCCGAACCTCCCGGTGATGCACCAGGTCGTTACCGCCCAACTCGCCGCTAAGCGTGCTGGCACCCACTCCACCAAAACCCGTTCCGAGGTCCGTGGTGGCGGTGCGAAGCCCTGGCGCCAGAAGGGCACCGGCCGTGCCCGGGCCGGTTCCTCCAACTCGCCGATCTGGCGTGGAGGCGGCATTGCGCACGGTCCCCGTCCGCGTGACTACAGCCAGAAGACCCCCAAGAAGATGGTGAAGCTCGCTCTGCGCAGCGCATTGTCCGACCGGGCGAGCGACGGCAACGTAATCGTTGTCGATTCGTGGAACTTCGCTACCCCGAAGACCAAGGATGCCACTGCGGCATTGTCCGCCATCGGCGCCGAGGGCAAAGTCCTATTGGTGCTTGGTGATGGCGACGAGGGCGCATACAAGAGCTTCCGTAATCTCACCAACGTGCATTGCATGCACCAGGGCGAGCTCAACACCTACGACGTGCTCGACAGCGACGTGGTCGTCTTCACGGAGGCCACCCTTCCGGGTGCGTCGTCCGCTTCGGCTCCCGATGCTGGCGACACCAACGAGGGGAGTGAGTCGTGAAAGATTATCGCGACGTCATCATCCGTCCCGTCGTCTCCGAGAAGTCCTACGGACTACTTGAGCAGAACGTCTACACCTTCGTGGTAGCCCCCGGCTCCTCGAAGCCCGAGATCCGCGACGCCGTCGAGTCAATCTTCGATGTCTCGGTGCTCAAAGTGAACACTCTGAACCGCAAAGGCAAGCGCAAGCGCAATCGCCGCACCGGTGGCTTCGGCCAGAAGTCCGGGCAAAAGCGTGCCATCGTCACCCTCGCTGAGGGTGACTCGATCGACCTGTTCGAGGCGTAGTTATGGCCATTCGTAAGCGTAAGCCGACAAGCCCGGGCCGTCGTTTCCAGACGTCGTCCGACTTCGCGGAGATCACCGCCATCAAACCCGAGCGCAGTCTCGTCAAGGGTGAGTCAAAGACCGGTGGCCGAAACAACTACGGTCGCAAGACCAGCCGCCATCGTGGTGGTGGCCACAAGCAGAAGTACCGCACGATCGACTTCAACCGCACCAAAGACGGCATCATGGCCACGGTTGCAACGATCGAGTACGACCCGAACCGCACCTGCAACATCGCACTCCTGCATTACCACGACGGCGAGAAGCGCTATATCCTCGCTCCCCGTGGCCTTGAGGTTGGCGACAAGATCCAGTCCGGTCAAGGCTCCGAGATTCGTCCCGGCAACAGCCTCCCGCTGCGCTTCATCCCCGTGGGTACCGTCGTACACAACGTCGAACTGAAGGCTGGCGCTGGCGCGAAGATGGGCCGCTCCGCTGGAGCCACCGTCCAGGTGGTCGCCAAGGAAGGCGATTTCGCCACCCTGCGTCTGCCCAGCACCGAAATGCGGCGCGTGCCGATCGACTGTCGGGCAACCGTCGGCGAAGTGGGCAACGGCCAACACGAACTCGTGAAGATCGGCAAGGCCGGCCGTAACCGCTGGAAGGGCAAACGCCCGCAGTCCCGTGGTGTTGCCATGAACCCGGTCGATCATCCACATGGTGGTGGCGAAGGAAAGACATCCGGTGGTCGCCACCCCGTGTCCCCATGGGGCAAGCCTGAGGGCCGCACCCGTAAGAACAACCAAGAATCCGACAAGCTGATCGTGCGCCGTCGCCGGACGCGCGGTTCGCGGAGGTAATTACAATGCCGCGCAGCCTCAAAAAGGGTCCGTTCGTCGACGGACACCTCCTCAAAAAGGTCGATGCTCTCAACGAGTCCGGCGAGAAGAAGGTCATCAAGACCTGGTCTCGCCGATCGACCATTATCCCCGACATGATCGGCCATACTCTGGCCGTTCACGACGGTCGCAAGCACGTCCCGGTGTACGTCACCGAGTCGATGATCGGCCACAAGCTCGGAGAGTTCGCCCCGACCCGCACATTTAAGTTCCACGCGGGCCAGGAGCGGGGAGCCCGTCGATGACCGGTCCAAAGACCAACGAGCGTCCAGGCACGCGGGCCAAGGCGTCGCACGTTCGTTCGTCGGCTTACAAAGCTCGCGAGATCCTCAACCTGATCCGTGACAAGTCCTACGCCGAAGCGTCGGAAATACTCGCCTTCAGCGAACGCGGCATCAGCGAAGAGATCGCCAAGGTGCTCGATTCGGCCGTTGCCAACGCCGAGCACAACGACGGCCAGCTTGCCGAAGAACTCTTCGTCTCCGCGTGTTACGCCGACGAAGGCCCCACGCTGAAGCGTTGGCGCCCACGTGCTCGTGGCCGCGCCACTCGTATTCGTAAGCGCACCTGCCACATCACGGTGATCGTCTCTCGCTTCTCCGAGGACAAGCTTGAACGTCTTCGTGAACGCGAGTCGGCCTCTGGCCGTTCCACCACAACCAACGCCGCGGAAGCCCGTCGCCAGCGTGTGGCCCAGAGCCGTGCTCGTGACGAAGCCGAAGCCGAAGCAGAACACGACCATGATCACGATCATGATCATGACGACGAGGTCACGGTCGAAGATCAGGCCAACGAGGTCGTTGCCGCTACCGCCGCCGAAATGGCAGCCGCGGGCGACGACTACGACGCCGAAAAGGCCGATTCCGACGCTGACACAATTGTCGACGCCAATGATGAATCGCCGTTCGGTCCGCTCAGCCACGCCCCGCACGATGATGCGAGCGTTGCCCCTGAGGGTTACCCCATTAAGGGCAATGCCGACTCGATGAAGTATCACCAGGCCGAAGGGCGCTGGTTCGAACAAACCGTGGCGGAGGTGTGGTTCGCCACAACCGACGCCGCCGAAGCCGCCGGCTTCAGCGAGGCCGGATCGAAGGCCTCTTCCGATGACGAATCCGCCGACGGCGGCAACGACAGTGCCGGCGACGCCGGAGAGGACGAGTAATGGGACAGAAGGTCAACCCGTACGGGTTCCGCCTGGGTATCACCACGGAATGGAAGAGCCGCTGGTTCGCCGAACGTGAGGACTACGCCAACTTCGTCATCGAAGACTGGAAGATTCGTGACTTCCTCATGACGGAGTTGCCGCATGCGGCGATCAGCCGTGTCGAGGTCGAACGCACCCGCGATCGTCTTCGTGTCGATGTGCACACTGCCCGTCCGGGTATTGTGATCGGCCGCCGTGGTTCTGAGGCCGACCGTCTTCGTGCCGGTCTCACCGCAATCACCGGCAACGCCAAGGTGCAGCTGAACATCCAGGAGATCAAGCAGCCCGAACTCGACGCCGCCTTGATCGCTCAGGGTGTCGCAGATCAGCTCGCTGGTCGTGTGGCGTTCCGCCGCGCGATGAAGCGTGCCGTGCAGAACGCTCAGAAGGCCGGCGCTCTCGGTATTCGTGTCCAGTGCTCGGGCCGCCTCGGCGGTTCGGAAATGGCTCGTACCGAGTGGTACCGCGAAGGCCGTGTGCCGCTGCACACCCTCCGCGCTGACGTCGACTATGGCTTCCGTGAGGCCAAGACCACCTACGGCCGTATTGGCGTGAAGGTGTGGCTCTACAAGGGCGACATCCTCCCCTACAAGACTCAGAACGACGACAAGGCCACGCTCGAGGCCGCAATGGCGGTCGGCGAAACCAGCGGTCAGGCGAAGCCCCGCAAGGTTGTGTCATCTGCCGCAGCCCGTAAGCGTGTGGCTACTCCTGAAACCGACGGCGACGCCGAGGTCGACGAAGAGATCACACCGCTCATCAAGGAAGCCGACCCTGAGTTCGAGAAGCTCCTCGACGAGGAGGATGCCATTGAAGCATCCACTCGTGAGCAGAGTGAGACCCCGAACTTCCGGGCGAACGACTGAGGTTGCTGACATGTTGATGCCGAAGAAGGTCAAGCACCGCAAACAACACCGCGGTCGTACAAAGGGCAACTCGAAGGGCGCCACTGAAGTTACCTACGGTGACTACGGAATCCAGGCTCTCGAGCCAGGTTGGATCACTGCTCGCCAGATCGAAGCCGGTCGTATCGCCATGACCCGCCACATCAAGCGTGGCGGCAAGGTGTGGATCAATGTCTTCCCGGACAAGCCCGTCACCAACAAGCCGGCCGAAACCCGCATGGGTTCCGGCAAAGGCAACCCCGAACACTGGGTTGCCGTGGTGAAGCCGGGTCGTATCCTGTTCGAACTTTCATACCACGACGAGGAAATCGCCCGTCAGGCGATCGATCGTGCCATCCAGAAGCTGCCCATTAAGGCACGCTTCGTGAGCCGTGAGGAGGGCTTCTAATGGCAAAGGCAAAGGCGCTCGCCGATCTCGGCGACACCGACCTCATCGAGAAGCTAAGCGATCACAAGGAAGAGCTGTTCAACCTGCGCTTCCAGTTCGCGACCGGCCAACTCGAGAAGTCGACGGCCATGACGGTCGTCAAGAGAGATATTGCCCGAGTGCTCACCGAGCTCCGGGCCCGCGAGATCGCTGATTCTGAAGCGGTCACCGCAACGGAGGAGGCCAGTAATGGCTGAAGTAACTGAACCCCGCGAGAACGCGCGAAAGGTCCGTGAGGGCCTGGTCGTGTCCGACAAGATGGACAAGACCGCTGTCGTCGAGACTGTTGATCGTGTTCGCCATCGCCGCTACGCCAAGACCGTGCAGCGCAACAAGAAGCTCCACGTTCACGACGAGGAAAACACTCTCAACGTCGGCGACCGCGTGCGTGTGCAAGAGACCCGACCGCTGTCAAAGCAGAAGCGCTGGCGTCTCGTTGAAGTCCTGGAGCGTGCCAAGTGATCCAGCAAGAATCCCGTCTTCGGGTCGCTGACAACTCGGGCGCCAAAGAGGTCTTGTGTATCAAGGTCCTCGGTGGCTCGAAGCGTCGTTATGCCTCGATCGGCGACATCTTCGTCGCTACGGTCAAGGACGCGATCCCCGGCGCCCAGGTGAAGAAGGGTGACGTCGTCAAGTGCGTCGTCGTTCGCGTAAAGAAGGAAAAGCGTCGACCGGATGGCAGTTACATCCGGTTCGATGAAAACGCAGCCGTGTTGATCAATGATCAGCGCCAGCCCCGCGGCACTCGCATCTTCGGCCCCGTGGGTCGAGAACTGCGCGACAAGCAGTTCATGCGAATCGTGTCGTTGGCACCGGAGGTTCTCTAATGGCGACCACGCCAACCCGTAAAGCACCGGGTATGAAAATCAAAAAGGGAGACCGCGTCGTCGTCCTGTCCGGCAAGGACAAGGGCGCTGAGGGTGTCGTCGAGCGTTCCATTCCCGAAAAGGGAAAGGTGATCGTTGATGGCATCAACATCGCGAAGAAGCACCAGGCACCCACTCGTGGGGATCAGCAGGGTGGGATCATCGAGAAGGCAATGCCGATGGATGTGTCCAACGTCGCCGTCGTCAGCCCGAAGGATGGCAAAGCCACCCGGGTCGGTTACAAGATTCTCGAAGATGGCACCAAGGTCCGTATTTGCCGGCGCACGGGGGCGGAACTCACATGAGCACCACTACCTACCAGCCGCGACTCCGTACCCGCTACAACGAGGAGATTCGTGCCGCCTTGCAGGCCGAACTCGAACTCCCCAACGTGATGATGGTCCCGAAAATCGAGAAGATTGTCCTCAACATGGGTGTTGGTGAAGCCGTTGGCTCCGCCAAGCTCATCGAGGGTGCGCTCTCCGATATGCAGACCATCGCCGGCCAAAAGCCGATCGCCACTCGAGCCAAGAAAAGCCTCGCCACTTTCAAATTGCGCGAAGGCCAGACCATCGGCTGCAAGGTCACCCTCCGGGGCGATCGAATGTATGAATTCCTGGACCGCCTCATCTCGTTGGCGATCCCACGTATCCGCGACTTCCGAGGGTTGTCGCCGAAGTCGTTTGACGGCAACGGCAACTACACCTTCGGTGTCACCGAACAGCTCATGTTCCCGGAAATCGACTACGACAAAGTCGACACCACCCGGGGTATGGACATCACGATCGTCACAACGGCGAAATCGAACGACCACGGACGAGCTTTGCTCTCTGCGTTCGACTTTCCGTTCCGACGCGAAGGGCAGTGACCCATGGCGAAGAAAGCACTTCGTGAGAAGCAGCAGCGCACCCCGAAGTTCAAGGTGCGCGCCTACACCCGGTGCCGCCGTTGTGGCCGGCCCCGTTCGGTGTACCGCAAGTTCGGCCTCTGCCGAATTTGTCTCCGTGAGATGGCACATGCGGGCGAACTGCCCGGTGTCAAGAAGGCCAGCTGGTAGGGGGTGACGTAGCGATGACAATGACAGATCCCATCTCCGACATGCTCACTCGTATTCGTAACGCCAATGTGGCGATGCACGACGATGTCCGCATGCCGTCCTCGACGCAGAAACTCGCACTCGCGGGCCTCCTTCACAAGGAGGGCTACATCAGTAGTTTCTCTGAGGACGAAAATGGCGAAAAGCCTGGACGCACTCTGACCATCGAGATGAAGTACTCGCCTGAGCGAGCACGAGTCATCTCGGGTCTTACCCGTATTTCGAAGCCCGGTCTTCGTATCTACCGCAAGCGTGACGAGATCCCCCGTGTACAGGGTGGTCTCGGCGTGGCGGTCGTGTCGACCAACAAGGGCCTCATGTCCGACCGAGAAGCGAGGAAGAACCGCATGGGCGGCGAAATCCTCTGCTTCGTGTGGTGAGGGAGCAGTAATGAGCCGAGTAGGCAGCGCACCCATCTCCATCCCGACTGGCGTCGAGATTTCGATCTCGGGCGCCACGGTGACGGTCAAAGGCTCGAGAGGCACTCTCTCGCAGACCCTCACTGGCGGCATCACCGCTCGCGAGGACGACGGCCACGTTGTGGTCGAACGTCCAGACGACAGTGGTTCGTCGAAATCATTCCACGGCCTCAGCCGCACCCTGATCTACAACATGATCGTCGGTGTCACCGAGGGCTTCGTAAAGGAGCTCCAGATCCAGGGCGTTGGCTATCGAGCCACAGCCCAGGGCACGAACAAGCTCGAGCTCGCGCTCGGCTACAGCCACCCCGTCAACATCGAAGCCCCTGAGGGCATCGAGTTCGACGTACCGGTTCAGACGCAGATCTTCGTGAAGGGGATCGACAAGCAGTTGGTCGGCCAGGTGGCCGCCGACATTCGACAGTGGCGCAAGCCCGAGCCTTACAAGGGCAAGGGCATTCGTTACGTCGATGAGCGTGTGATCCGCAAGGCCGGAAAGGCCGCCAAGTAATGGCCTACACCGCAAAGAAGCGTCGGACCGATCGGCTCCGTCGCCACTACCGGATTCGCAAGACGATGCGGGGCACTGCGCAACGCCCGCGTCTCGCGGTGTTCCGGTCCAACAAGCACATCTCCGCACAAGTGATCGACGACCTTACGGGCGTTACCCTTGCCGCGGCATCCACCACTGAGAAGGAGCTTCGGGGTGCCAATAATGGCAACGCCGAAGCCGCAGGCAAGTGTGGAACGCTCCTCGCAGAGCGAGCCAAAGCTGCCGGCGTAGATTCAGTGGTATTCGATCGTGGCGGCTTCCGCTACCACGGCCGGGTTGCGGCGCTCGCCGACGCAGCTCGTGAGGGAGGACTGGACTTCTAATGGCATACGAACGTAGAGAACGTGAGCCGAATCCCCGAGATGGTGGTGAAGGCCTACGCGAGTCGCGGGTCATCAACATCAACCGTGTCGCCAAGGTCGTGAAGGGTGGTCGTCGCTTCAGCTTCACCGCCCTCGTGGTCATCGGCGACGGCGCCGGCAAGGTCGGCCTGGGTTATGGCAAGGCGAAGGAAGTGCCTTTGGCAATTCAGAAGGGCACCGAAGAGGCTCGTCGCAACCTGTTCTCGGTTGCGATGGCCGGTTCGACCATCGTGCACGAAACCATCGGCGAGATGGGTGCAGGTCGCGTCATGCTCAAGCCTGCCGCTCCTGGTACCGGAGTGATCGCTGGTGGCGCGGCACGCGCCATCCTCGAAGAAGCTGGCATCCACGACGTGCTTTGCAAGTCGCTGGGTTCGGCCAACCACATCAACGTTGCTCGTGCGACCATCAACGGTCTCATGGGTCTGCGTCGTCCTGACGAAATCGCTCGTCTCCGCGGCCTCGATCCCGAGGAATTCCTGCCGGCCGGCCTTTGGGCTGCCTACCAGGAGAGCGAGCGCGGTCCAGCTGCCCCGACGGCCACTGAGGCTTCCTGATGGCTCAGATCAAAGTCACCCAGATTCGCTCTGCGATCGGCACCAAGCCGAAGCAGCGTGGCTGCCTGCGCGCCCTCGGGCTACGCGGTATCGGGAAGAGCAATATTTTGGAAGACCGGGCGGAAGCTCGTGGCATGATTGCCCGCGTTCCGCACTTGGTTCGAGTTGAAGAGCTGACAGGCGAAGAGGACGACTCATGATCAAGCTGCACGATCTCCAGCCCGCAAAGGGCTCGAACAAGCCGGGCAAGCGTAAGGCTCGCGGTATTGGTGGCAAGGGCGGCAAGACAGCCGGTCGCGGTACCAAGGGTCAACGCGCCCGTAGCACTGTGCGGATCGGCTTTGAGGGTGGCCAAATGCCACTCCTCCAGCGGATTCCTAAGCTCCGTGGTTTCACCAACCCGTTCCGGGTCGAATACCAGGCCATCAACCTCGACACCCTCGAAGAAACCGGTCTCACCGAGGTCTCCCCCGAGATTCTCCTTGAGCGCGGCTTGATCTCCAAGGGTGCGCTGCTGAAAGTTCTGGGTCGCGGTGAACTGACCAAGGCCATCAACATCAAGGCCCACGGCTTCTCGAAGTCTGCCGAAGCAGCTATCACCGCTGCTGGGGGTAGTGTCGAGACCTTGGATCTTCCGTGGGACGTTCGTCCGCCACACGGCAGTTTCAGCCAACACACCAATCGCTGATTTCCCGAACGGGGAGGGAGAGAGCCGTGCTGTCGCGGGTTCTGAACATTTTCCGGGTCAACGACCTTCGGAACAAGATTCTGTTCACGTTGGCCATGATCGGCCTGTACCGGCTGGGGTCGTTTATTCCCGCGCCGGGCGTCGACATCGAGGCGGTCCAAGGGCTGCGCGACCAGGCGAATCAGTCCGGTCTTCTCGGCTACATCCAGCTCTTCTCGGGCGGCGCGCTCACCCAGTTCGCGATCTTCGCGCTGGGTATCATGCCCTACATCACGTCGTCGATCATCATGCAGATCCTTGGGGTCGTGATTCCCAAGATTGAGCAGTGGCAGCAGCAAGGCGCCGTTGGTCAGCGCAAGATCACACAGTGGACTCGTTATATGACGGTCTCCATTGCGATCGTGCAGTCCACCTCATTCGCCTTCCTCTTCCATCAAGGCGGACTGGTCGGCAACGTCGATCTCTTGCCAAAGTTCAACGCTTGGACTGTCTTCGTGGTGGTCCTCACCCTCACCAGTGGTACGGCGTTGCTGATGTGGATCGGCGAGCTCATCACCCAACGCGGCATCGGCAACGGTATGTCGCTGTTGATCATGGCGAGCGTCGTTTCGTCGCTGCCTGCGCAAGGGTCCCTCGTTCACGCGGAGAATGGCCTCGTGCCTCTCCTCATTCTGATCACCGTGGCGATTGGGCTTCTCGTCGCGATTGTCTTCATCGAGCAAGGCCAGCGCCGCATCCCGGTGCAGTTCGCCAAGCGTGTCGTCGGGCGACGCATGTATGGCGGTCAATCCACCTACATCCCGCTCAAGGTCAACCAGTCGGGTGTGATCCCGATCATCTTCGCGAGCTCGGTGCTCTACTTGCCAAACCTGCTGGCGGCTGCGCTCCCCTCTGAGGGGATTGGTGGCAGTGTCCAGAGCTGGGTCGACAACAACCTCGCCAACACGGCCGCAGTCACGTATTACATCTTCTTCGGTCTGTTGATTGTCGGGTTCGCCTACTTCTACACCGCCATCAGTTTCGATCCGGCCAAGCAGGCCGACACCATTCGTAAACAGGGCGGCTTTATTCCCGGTATTCGTCCGGGTCCGCAGACCGAGCGTTATCTGCAGCGCATCCTGTCTCGTATCACCTTCCCCGGGGCGCTCTTCATTGCCTCGGTGGCCCTCGTGCCATCGATTCTCATCCAGATCACGCTCGAGACCGACGGCGGCGCTGGCCAAGGTGGCGGCGCCGGCGGCTTTGCCTTCGGTGGCATTTCGTTGCTTATTGCCTCGGGCGTTGCGCTTGAAACGATGAAACAAATCGACAGCCAGCTGATGATGCGCAACTACGAGGGATTCCTGAAGTAGATGAGCGCGTTGCGAATGGTCATTCTCGGGCGTCAAGGCTCCGGGAAGGGCACCCAGTCCCTCCGAATCGCCAGCTCCTTTGGCTGTGTCCACATTTCGACCGGCGACATGCTCCGGGCGGCCGTTTTGGCTGACACGGAACTCGGTCGCCAAGCCGAAGAAATCATGGCAGACGGCGGCCTCGTTGGCGACGAGGTCATGAACGGCATCGTTGGAGAGCGTCTTGCTGAAGACGACATTATGCAAAACGGTGTTTTGCTCGACGGTTTCCCACGCACTTCCGACCAGGCCGATGCCCTAGAGCGCATCCTTTCCGACCTTGGTCAAAAGATCGATCTTGCGATCAATCTCGATGTTGCTACCGAGATTGTGACCGAACGAATGCTGGCTCGCCAGCGAGAAGATGACACCCCTGACGCCATTGAGCGCCGTTTGTCCCTCTATCAGGAACAGACGGCTCCACTGCTCGATTGGTTCGCTGCCCGTGATCTGCTGGCAACTGTTGATGGTGTTGGTTCTGAAGATGATGTGTTCGCTCGACTTGCTTCGGCAATCAACGGCGACTGACCAGTCTTGAGTCGGGGTTGGACGCCCTCGACGCGCCCGATAGCGTAGTCCATTGGCCTGGGTCCCCCAGGTCATTCCGCGTGTGAGCATCCGGCTCCCACGTCTTCAGGAGGTTTCACCATCGCGAAGGCCAAGGAAGACGCGATTGTCCTCGAGGGCACCGTCACCGAATCGCTCCCCAATGCCATGTTTCGTGTGGAGTTGGAGAACGGGCCGGAGGTCCTCGCGCACATCAGCGGCAAGATGCGCATGCATTACATCCGCATCCTCCCTGGCGATCGTGTCCAGGTGGAGCTCACCCCATACGACCTGCAGCGCGGCCGTATCACCTATCGCTACAAGTAAGCCTCCGGTGTCCGGAGCAGAAGTCTCCGGCCTGGCTGGAGCACACAGCGGCCGCAGGATGCGGCCGGGAGTGAAATGAAAGTTCGACCAAGCGTTAAGAAGATCTGTGACAAGTGCAAGGTGATTCGTCGCCACGGCCGTGTCATGGTCATCTGCGAAAACCCGCGTCACAAGCAGAGGCAAGGCTGAAATGGCACGCATTAGCGGCGTTGATATCCCACGTGAAAAGCAGGTTGGGATCTCGCTTACATACATCTACGGCATCGGCCGCACCACCGCACTTCATGTGTGTGAGGCCGCCGCGATCGACAACACCACTCGTGTTCGAGATCTCACCGACGACGAGATCGCGAAGATCCGCGGCTACATCGACTCCGACCTTCAGGTCGAGGGCGATCTGCGCCGCGAGGTGTCGCAAGACATCAAGCGCAAGATGGAGATCGGCTGCTACCAGGGTATTCGCCACCGTCGTGGCCTGCCCGTCCGTGGTCAGCGCACTCACACCAACGCCCGCACGCGCAAGGGTCCCAAGAAGACCGTTGCCGGTAAGAAGAAGGTCACCAAGTAATGGCAACAGCAGCTGCCGGCGGTCGTCGACCGCGTAAGCGTGAACGCAAGAACGTCACGCACGGAATCGCCCACATTAAGAGCTCGTTCAACAACACGATCATTGCGATCAGTGACCAACAAGGCGACATTATCGCTTGGTCATCGGCGGGCAACGTTGGCTTCAAGGGTTCACGTAAGTCCACCCCCTTCGCCGCTCAGATGGCAGCCGAACAGGCTGCCCGTCGGGCGATGGAACACGGCGTCCGCAAGGTCGACGTGCAGGTAAAGGGTCCCGGCTCTGGCCGTGAGACCGCCATTCGTTCGATTCAGAACGCCGGCATCGAAGTGACGGGCATCAAGGACGTCACTCCGATTCCGCACAACGGTTGTCGCCTCGTCAAGCGGCGGAGGGTCTGAAATGTCTCGCTACACCGGCCCCCGGGCCCGCGTCTCGCGTCGCCTCGGCACCAACATTTGGGGAACGAAGGGCGAAACAGTCGCTCTCGACAAGCGTCCCTACCCGCCCGGCGATCACGGCCGTTCGCGTCGTCGTGGTTCCGTGTCGGAGTACCTCCTGCAGCTCCAAGAGAAGCAGAAGGCCCGTTTCAGCTACGGCCTCACCGAGCGTCAGTTCCGCAACCTCTTTGCGGAGGCCAGCCGGCGCCAAGGTGTTACCGGCGACAACATGCTGCGCTACCTCGAGCTTCGTCTCGACAACGTTGTGTACCGTGCCGGTTGGGGCGCTACCCGCCCCCAGTCGCGCCAGTTCGTCAACCATGGTCACGTCAATGTCAACGGTCGCCGGGTCACCATCCCGAGCTACCGCGTGCGGAAGGGTGACGTAATCGAATTGCGCACCAAGGCCCGCGAATTCACGGTTATCCAATGGAACTCCGACGTTCTTGATCGCACCGCTCCGGCGTGGATCGAGACCGGCGAAGACTTCCAGGTAACCGTTCGTGAGCTCCCAATCCGGGAGCAGATCGATATCCCCGTCCGCGAACAGCTCATCGTTGAGCTGTACTCCAAGTAGCCGAGGTTTCTGATGCTCGTTATTCAGCGTCCCACCGTCGAAGCAATCGACGAGCCGGAAGGCAACCTTCAGCGGTTTGCTATCGGCCCGCTCGAGCCTGGCTTTGGCCACACCATTGGTAACTCGATTCGACGGACTTTGTTGTCGTCGATTCCTGGTGCCGCCGTCACCCAGGTTCGTTTCGACGACGCCCTCCACGAGTTCGACACCATCGCTGGTGTTGCCGAGGACGTCACCGACATCATCTTGAACCTCAAGGACCTCGTACTGTCGGTCCACAGCGAGGAGCCGGTGACACTCCGTCTCGATGCCCGTGGTCCCAACGAGGTCTCGGCTGGCGATATCCAGCCGCATCCCGACGTTGAGATTCTCAACGGCGAGCTGGTGCTGGCCAATCTCAACGCCAAGGGTCGTCTCGCGGTCGACATCACGGTCCAGACCGGCCGTGGTTATGTGTCGGCCAACAAGAACAATACTTCCACCACCATTGGCGTGATCCCGGTTGACTCGATCTACTCGCCGGTTCGCCGGGTCGCGTTTGTCGTCGAGCCCACCCGTGTTGAGCAGTCGACCGACTTCGATCGTCTCGTTCTCGAGGTCGAAACTGACGGTTCAATCACTCCTCGTGACGCTCTCGCGTCGGCTGGCGGCACCTTGCGTGCCCTCGTGCAACTGGTCGAAGAGATGAGCGATGAGCCCCAGGGCCTTGAGCTCGGTGAAGCTGTGCAGGTCGCCACTGGCGGACCCGACATGGAACTGCCGATCGAGGATCTTGAGCTTTCCGAGCGTCCCCGTAATTGCCTCAAGCGTGCCCAGGTCAACACCGTGGGCGAGCTGCTGCTCAAGAGCGAGGACGACCTCCTCGCTATCACGAACTTTGGCCAGAAGAGCCTCGACGAAGTCATCGTCAAGCTCGACGAGCGCGGCCTCTCACTCCGAAACAGAGACTGACATGCCAGCAACACCTCGCAAGAGCCGGAACTTCGGCGGTAGCGCCCAGCATCAGAAGCTGATGTTTGCCAACCTCACTGCGTCATTGATCGCAGCGGAAGGCATCACTACCACCGAGGCAAAGGCGAAGGCCCTGCGGCCGATCGCCGAGAAGATGATCACGAAGGCCCGCAAGGGTGGCGTGCACAATCATCGCCAGGTCGTGAAGTTCCTGGGTGATCGTGAAATGGCTTCCAAGCTGTTTGACGAGATCGGTCCCCGTTACGAGGAGCGACAGGGCGGCTACCTGCGCATCATCAAGCTCGGCCCCCGTTCGGGCGACAACGCCCCGATGGCCCGCATCGAATTCGTCTAGTCCTGAAGCAGCAGGGGCGAGTTCGGCGGCGCCGAACTTGAACAACGCGCAGCGTTTGCGCCGGACCCGTCCTGCAGGTCTCGTCACCAGAACGTTGTAGCAACGCCTCGTCGGGCAACCGACGGGGCGTTTGCCGTTTTCGGCGAACCAGCGAGCCGCGTCTGGCTGCGATCGGCGATCGGCCCACTGGGGTTAGGACCAACGTCATCTCAAGCCGGTGCCGAAGGTGCCGATGAAGGTTGTATGTCAATCGCTGTGCAACAGGCCTCCATCCTTGTTGTTGACGACGCGCCCGAGTTCCGGCAACTCCTCGATGCCGTTCTCGAAAGAGAGGGCTTCACCGTCACTGCTGTCGCCAATGGCGCCGGAGCAGTTTCGGCCGCTCGCTCGGTGCACCCGGACGTCATCGTTTTGGATCTGGGCCTACCCGACATCGACGGCATCGAAGTGTGCCGCCAGGTCCGATTGTTCAGCGACGCGTACATCATAATGTTGACCGCCCGCAATGACGAAGCTGATCGCCTTCTCGGCCTGACGGCGGGCGCCGACGATTACATGACGAAACCGTTCTCGCCGCGCGAATTAGTCGCCCGAATCCAAGTTCTGATGCGCCGACCCCGCGCTGGCACGTTCGCTCCGTCGGCGACCGCGACGCCCGCCATCCTGCACGGGGAGGTACGCGTTGACCCGACTAGTCGTGAGGTCGCCGTTGGGGAGGTGCCCGTCGCTTTAACCAAGATCGAATTCGACCTCCTTCACGCGCTGGTCGAGCGCCCGCGAATGGTGTGGGAACGGCGTTCGCTGATCATTCGTGTGTGGGGCGACGACTGGTACGCCGACGATCACGTGATCGACGTGCACGTGGCGAACCTGCGCAAAAAGGTCGACGCCAACGGCACGAAGCACATCGTGACAGTTCGCGGCGTTGGCTTTCGGATGGCTTGAGTTTCAGACGGTCAACCAGGCGGCCGTGCCATAGCCGCAGCGCTCAATGACGAGTACCGCGCCGTGTGCGTCCGGAGTGCTCATCGCCGGCGCCGATAGCTCGAAGGGCTCTCGCAACCTGTCGGTGCTGCCGCCCTCAAGCCTGAAGTCGCGAGCTTCGAGGTCGAGACAAAGATCCTGATCCGTATGCCCACCCAGGGTCCCACGACGACCGAGACACCCACCTTCGAAGCTGACCGGATTCACTGCGAGTCGAACCTCAACGCATGGAAGGACAGCTGGCGGGTCCTTCGCGCCATCGCTCGTGAGGCCCTTCGCCCCACCACCCCGGCCCCGCCGAACACCTTCATCAACGTGATCCCTGTCCCCCTCGATCCGATGAGTTTGCCGGTCGCCCTCGAAGCCGTCTCGACGGACTTCGTGGTCGCCGTTTGACCGTGAAAATTGTTCAGGTCACCGACCGCTACGCCCCGTCACTCGGCGGGATCGAGACGCACGTCGAACGACTGTCCTCTGGCCGTGCTGGCGGCGGTCAAGAGGTCGAGGTCCTGACTCACAAACTCAGCGGCACCGATGTGGGTGTGGAACAACTCGACGGCGTCATCGTTCGTCGCTTCGCTCGCAGCATTCGGATGACCGACGCGAACTTCTCCATTCGACTCGCCGCCGTAATACGAGCGATCGACGATTCTGATGAATTCCGCGTCCACGGCTACCACGACACGCCGGCCGCGATCGACGCAGCGTTCTGCCGAATATCCATCGTCTTCACGCCGCACTTCCATGGCACAAGCGACAGTCGTTTTCGGGCCGTGCCGCATCGGCCCTACCGGATGTTTGGGCGTTGGATAGTGCGGCGATCGGCGAGAGTGATCTGTGTTGGTCCAGCCGAACGGGAACTGCTTCGCGGAGCGCTCGGTGATCTCGGCACCCCTACCGTGGTGATCCCAAACGGCGTCGACGCAATGGAGATCCGGTCGGCGCTCCCGACGATTCTTCGCCCCGGCGGCGTGCACCTTCTCGCGGCCGGCCGTCTTGAGGACTACAAGCACGTCGACAAGACGATCATGTCGTTGATTCATCTTGATGAGGCCTACCAACTACATATCTCGGGGGCCGGATCTCAGCGAGCAACTCTTGAACGGTTGGTCGCTGATCTCGGCCTGGCGCACCCTGTGAATTTTCACGGCCGCGTCGGCCGGTCGGAGTATCACGGCCTTCTCCAGTCCGCCGATCTTCTCGTGACCGCATCGCGACACGAGGCGCCGGGCATCGCCCCGCTGGAAGCGCTCGCCGCAGCGATCAAGAGTGCGAGCCGCCTCGCGGGTTGTGGCTCGCGACAATGAACGCGATCCTTTCGAGGTGAAAGCTCGTGCGGCAGTGCTGCGAAACGTCGGCGAACGGTTGACGATCGAAGAAATCGACATCGACGATCCGGGTCCGCATGAGGTGCTGATCAAGACGGCGGCCGCCGGCGTCTGTCATTCGGACCATCACTTCATGACCGGCCACTACGCGGCGGAGCTGCCTCTCGTGCCGGGCCATGAATCGGCTGGGGTTGTCGAGGCAGTTGGCGACGGCGTAGTCGACTTCGTGCCGGGCGACCATGTGATCACTTGCATGTCGGTGTCGTGCGGCCGCTGCAAGCTCTGTGCGACAGGCCGTGGGTATCTCTGCCAAGACCCGGGAGTGGAACGCGCTGACAGCGATGCGCCGCGCCTTCGGGCCGGCGATCAGCCGCTCGGCCAGCTGTATCACCTGTCTTCATATGCCGAACGGCTCCTCGTGCACGAACGCGCCGTCGTCAAGATTCGAGACGACATGCCCCTCGATCGGGCCGCGCTTATCGGCTGTGCGGTAATGACTGGGTTTGGCGCCGTCACGAACACCGCTCGGGTGGAGGCGGGTGCGACCGTTGCGGTGATTGGTTGTGGGGGCATCGGCCTCTCTGCCGTGCTCGGAGCCGTGGCCGCGGAAGCAACCACGATCATCGCTGTCGATGTCACCGATGAGAAGCTGGCGACCGCCTGTTCCTTCGGGGCGACGCACGCGGTGAACGCGGCAACCGAAGATCCGGTGGCCGCAGTCCACGAGCTGACAGGTGGGGGAGTCGACTACGCGTTTGAGGCGCTCGGTCGGAAGGAAACAGTGGAACAGGCCTTCGCCATGCTTGGCGTGGGCGGCGACGCTGTCGTAATTGGCATGGTGCCTGAGGGGCAATCGGTGGAGATCCAAGCAGCCGAGTTGCTGAACGAGAAGACCCTCCGAGGCTCGAACATGGGGTCGAACAACTTCCGTGTCGACATGCCCGCGCTGGTTGATCGCTATATGGAAGGCACCTTGCCCCTCGACGCCATGATTTCGAAGCGGGTCAGGCTCGACGACATCAACGAAGCATTTGACGACATGTTGTCGGGGTCCGTCGCTCGGTCTGTGATCATCTTCGATGAGTGACCTCGTTCCGGCCCGCGAACCTCGCCTGGGCCCGCCACCTGCTGACGGCATGATTCGCGTGCGAATGCGCGTGGCGTACAACGGCGCGCCCTTCTCTGGTTTCGCCAAGAATCCCGATGTTCGAACCGTCGAGGCTGACCTCGAAGGTGCCCTCACCCTTGGGCTGCGGGTACCCACCACGATCAGCTGCGCGGGCCGGACCGATCGTGGTGTGCATGCGACCGGTCAGGTGGTCGCCTTCGACGCACCGGAGAATCACTTCGAAGCGCATGCGCTGCAGCGCCTTCTGAATCGGGAACTCGCGCCCGACATCGTCGTGGACCGACTCGAGAAGGTGGCGCCAACTTTCGACGCCCGCTTGAGCTGCACCGCCCGCAGCTACCGCTATCACATCATCAATCGACCGGTCGCCGACCCGCTGCTGCATCACTTGACGTGGCACGTGCGCGAGCCGCTCGACCTCGATCTGATGAACGCGGCCTGCCCCGAGATCATTGGGCTGCACGATTTCACCGCCTTTAGCAAGAAGAACAAGTCGCGCCCCGACGAGGGGTTTCGTCGCCGCGTGCATCAAGCCGTGTGGCTCCTGGAGAACGGGATTGTCCGCTTCGATATCCAAGCCAACGCCTACACCCACCAGATGGTTCGCAGCCTCGTGGGCATGTTCGTGGCGATCGGGCTGGGTCGCCGACGCCCTGACGAGATGGGTGAATTGCTCCGCAGTATGGACCGCGGAACCGCTCCCAGCCCGGTCCCACCGACCGGTTTGGTGCTCTGGCGCGCCCATTATGACCCGATCCGCGCGGATGAACTCGCGTAATTG
Organism: Candidatus Aldehydirespiratoraceae bacterium; assembly: GCA_047639555.1. Classification (GTDB taxonomy): domain Bacteria; phylum Actinomycetota; class Acidimicrobiia; order Acidimicrobiales; family Aldehydirespiratoraceae; genus JAJRXC01. The sequence continues at coordinate 102,076 of JBLIOE010000007.1, read as the reverse complement.
CCGCGATTTCGCGGCGCGGAACGTTTGTCGTTACGCATCGCGACCCCTAGCCTTGAACAGTTCATATCAACACGAGGGACTCCCGTGACTACCACCTCTATTAAAGCCAGCGAGATCGTGCGCTCCTGGCACGTCGTCGATGCTGAAGGCCTCGTCCTCGGCCGGCTCGCGACTGAAGTTGCCAACATCTTGCGTGGCAAGCACAAGGCGATCTACACACCCCACCTCGACACCGGCGATCACGTGATCATCGTCAACGCCGACAAGGTCGTTCTTACCGCGGGCAAGGCCGAGCGCAAACTCGTGCACCGCCACTCCGGTTACCCGGGCGGCCTCCGCACCGAAACTTACGCTTCGAAGATGGCCCGTAAGCCCGAACAGGCTGTGCAAGACACCATCCGGGGCATGATCCCGAAGACCCGTCTTGGCCGTGCGCAGATCAAGAAGCTCAAGGTCTACGCCGCCCCGACACATCCCCACTCCGCCCAGAACCCCCAGCCCCTCGAGATCGCCCACGCTGTGGCGCGACCCCGGGCCTGACGAGGAATCGATCGATGACTGTTCCGCTTACTCAAACCACTGGCCGCCGCAAGCGCGCCGTTGCTCGCGTCCGTCTGCGTCCCGGCACCGGTGTCGTGACGGTCAACGGCAAGGCCCTCGACGATTACTTCCCGTCCCGCACGCACCGTCAGAACTCCGTTCTGCCGCTCGTTCTGCTGGAACTGCGCGAGACCTACGACATCGACGCCACCATTCATGGCGGGGGCACCACCGGCCAAGCCGGTGCGCTGCGCCTCGGTATTTCCCGTGCGCTCATTGAGCTTGAGCCCGAGCACCGTCCTGCCCTGAAGGCTGCTGGCTTCCTGACCCGAGATCCTCGGAAGAAGGAATCCAAGAAGTACGGCCTCAAGAAGGCGCGCAAGGCGCCGCAGTACAGCAAGCGCTAATTCCTGTTGGTGGGTAACGTCCTGCCGATGGAGAAGCCGTGAGCCTCAGCTTCGGCACTGATGGAATCCGGGCTGATGCCCGCGATGTTCTGACCGCCCCCGTGGTGGCCGCCCTCGGGCGCGCCGGCGCCGAGGTGCTGGGCCATGACGCGTTCGTAGTCGGTCGCGACACGCGTGAGTCAGGTCCGGCTCTGTCCGGCGCCATTCACGCCGGCGTCGCCGCGGCGGGCGGAACGTCGGTGGATCTTGGTGTTGTGCCGACTCCCGCAGTGGCCTTGTGGTGTCACGAGGAGATGGTGGCCGGCGCAATGGTGTCGGCCAGCCACAACCCTTGGTACGACAATGGTGTGAAGTTCTTCGGCGCGGGCGGCGCGAAACTCGGCGACGACGTGCAGGCCCAGATCCAGGCCCGTTTCGACGGACTGCTCGCCGCGGGCGACACGCCCGTCGATGGCGAGGGCGTTGATCGCCATGGCGAAGCAGTCGACCGGCATGTGGCTTCGATTGTCGCCAGCCTCGAGGGCCGCAACCTCGAAGGCATGCGGCTGGTTATCGATACGGCCAACGGATCGGCGTGCACCGTGGCTCCTCAGGTGTTTGCCGAACTGGGGGCCACCGTTGAGATTCTCCACGCTGCCCCCAATGGCCGCAACATCAACGACGAGTGCGGTTCCACCCATCCGGCTTCGTTGCAAGCGACCGTGCGTGCCTCCGGCGCCGACGTCGGGGTGGCCTTCGATGGTGACGCTGATCGACTTCAAGCCGTGGACGGCAAGGGTCAGATCGTCGATGGCGATCAGGTGATCGCAATCTGTGCGCTCGACCGTCACGAACATGGGCGGCTTGCTCGCGGCGCCGTGGTCGTCACGGTGATGACCAACCTCGGCTTCCGCCGTTCGATGGCTGCCGCAGGAATCGAGATTATCGACACCAAGGTGGGCGATCGTTACGTGCTCGAAGCCCTCGCCGCGGGCGGATACAGCTTGGGGGGCGAACAATCGGGCCACGTCATCTTCCGCGAGCTGGCCTCAACCGGCGACGGTGTGCTCAGCGCCGTGCAACTGCTTGACGTGGTCGCTCGCACCGGACGCACGCTCGAAGATCTCGCCGCGGCCTCGATGCAGCGCCTGCCGCAGGTGCTTCGTAATGTTCGCGTTGCGAACCGGCCCGACGACGTCGATGCCGTGCTGGCCCCCTTCGTCGACGCCAGTCTCAGCCGCATGGCTGGGCGCGGTCGCGTCCTGATTCGGCCGTCGGGCACTGAGCCGCTCATCCGTGTGATGGTCGAGGCGGAAACCGACGCCGAAGCGCAGATGGAGGCCGACGGCCTCGTGAGCGCGGTCGAATCACTCTTCTCGTAGCGTGCTGATTAGTGCTTTCCGATTGTCTTCTGGCCATCCCACGGAGCGTGGGTGACGGAAGCTTCACTGGGGGCGTCCCTAAACTGCTCGTGCCGGGCGACCAACGGGGTACGGAACCCTTCTTTTCCATGGAGGAAACATGTGCGGGATTATTGCTGTCGTGCGGCGTCCCTCAACCCGATCAACACCGACCGCGGGCGACGTTCTCGACCCCATTGTCGGGCTGGCCGCTGCGCTTCGCGACGCGTCCGATCTCACGGAGGCCCTCCGGGTAACCGGGGATGAACTGACGGCCGCCGACACGCTGTTGCGCGGCGTCCCCGGAGTTCGACTTCTGCTGGCCGACCGCGCGGTCGCGCCAGCGCTGGCGCACCACTGCGGTGAGATCCAGATGGCCATCGAAGCAATCGAGGCTGCGATGGAGGCCGGAGCGGCCTTGCCGACGGCCGAACTCGAGCGTCGGAATCACGAACTCATACGCGTCCGCGACGGTGTGTGGGCCATCACCCGCGACCGCGTTCGCGCCTCCGAGACCGTGGCCATGCTGGCGGGCGACACCCGCACAACCGGCTCGCTCGAAGCATTTTTGTCGATCCACCAGGCGCTCTCCGCGATTGATCGCCTCGAAGTGCGCGGTCGCGACTCCGCCGGTCTGCATCTGTTGGTGCATGACCACGCCCTCGACCTCACCGATCCCGCCACTATCGCGGCCATCGAGGCTCGATCCGGCGACGTGAACTTTGGCTCGGGCAGCGTCCGTGTTGTGGACGGTGTGCTCTCGGTCGTCCACAAGACCGCGGCCGAGATCGGTGAACTGGGTGACAACAGCTCCGTCATCCGCAAAGCGTTCGCGGAGGACGACCTGCTCCACGCCGCCCTGGCCAACGACATCGCTCGCACCCTTGTACTCGGCCACACCCGGTGGGCATCGATCGGCATCATCAGCGAGCCCAACGCCCATCCGCTCAACAGCGACCTGCTTGATGCTGAGGGGCCGTATGTGGTCGGCGTTCTGAACGGTGATGTTGACAACTTCGCCGATCTGATCGCCGAGGAAGGCGTGGCCATCACGCCCGCGATCACCACCGATGCCAAGGTCATTCCCAGCCTCATGAGCCGTCGCCTCGGCGAGGGTCTCGAATCAGCGGAGGCCTTTCGGCGAACGGTCGCCACGTTCGAGGGATCGGTTGCGATCGGTGCGTCTACGGCCAGCGCGCCAAAGCGGCTCCAACTCGCGCTGCGAGGTAGCGGCCAGGCGCTTTATATCGGGCTGGCCGAAGATGCCTACGTCATCGCCAGTGAGCCCTATGGCGTTGTCGAAGAGACGCCCGACTACATCCGCATGGACGGCGAAACGCCGGGCAACCCCGAGAATCCCAATGCCAGTCGCGGCCAGATCATCGAGCTCGACAGCGATCGCGCCGGGTCCCTCGACGGCATCTTGCGAAAGGCCTACGACGGCACTGATCTCCCGGTAACCGAAGGCGACGTCGCCGTTGCGCAGATCACCACCCGCGATATCGACCGTGGTGATCACCCGCACTATCTGATGAAGGAGATCGGGGAGGCGCCCACCTCATTCCGAAAGACGCTCCGGGGCAAGATCGTCGAGGGCGACAATGGTCTCGAAGTGAGGCTCGGCCCGGAGATCATCCCGACCGACGTGCGCGAAGGTCTTCGCGACGGTTCGATCACTCGGGTCCTGGTGATTGGTCAGGGAACGGCTGCGGTGGCCGGGCAATCGCTCGCCGCTGCCCTCGACGTGCTGGTGCCCGAAGGTCAGATCAGCGCCGAGGCCATTCTTGCCACCGAGCTGTCGGGATTCTCTCTGCGTTCTGACATGAGCGACACGCTTATTGTGGCCGTGAGTCAGTCCGGCACCACTACCGACACCAACCGCACGGTCGATATTGTTCGCAATCGTGGCGCGAAGGTGATCGCGATTGTGAATCGTCGCGGCAGTGACCTCACCGACCGCGTCGATGGAGTTCTCTACACCTCCGATGGTCGCGACGTTGAGATGAGTGTCGCTTCGACGAAGGCGTTCTATTCGCAGATCGCGGCAGGTCTTCTGCTGGCCATCGCTATCGCTGATGAACTCCTGGGTGACGAAGGCGGCGACGACCGCCGCAGTCTGCTCGACGGCATCAACTCGATTCCTGCGGCGATGGAAACGGTGATTGGTCGCCGCGATGTGATCGGCGAAGCCGCCCGAGAATTTGCGCCGAGCCGCCGATACTGGGCGCTCGTTGGCAATGGCCCCAACCGGATCGCCGCGCAGGAAATACGGATCAAGCTTTCGGAGCTCTGTTACAAGTCGATCGCCGCCGACAGCACCGAAGACAAGAAGCACATCGACCTGTCGTCGGAACCAATGATTCTTGTGTGCGCGGCCGGTCTATCCGGCTCGACGGCGGACGACGTTGCGAAGGAGGTTGCGATCTTCCGGGCCCACAAGGCCGCTCCGATCGTGATCGCCGACGAAGGCGAGAGTCGCTTCCGCGCCGCGCTCGCCGTTCTCCCGGTGCCGGCGGTCGATGCTCGTCTCGGCTTCATCCTCTCGGCAATGGCGGGCCATCTCTTCGGCTATGAAGTCGCGCTGGCGATTGATGCCCAGGCAATGCCGATGCGAGAAGCACGCAGCGCAATCGAGCAGATTGCGGCACGCCACGATCTCGATGGTGAGCAGGCGCTGGCTGCGGTCGCGCCGTCACTCGACCGGGCGGCCGCGGCGTTCTTCGATGGTGTCCGCACCGGTGCCTTCAATGGGCATCTCGAAGCGGGCACGGCCGTGAAGGTGGCCTCGCTGCTGCGTTTCGCCCTCGGCTCGTCGCCGCTTGAGGCGTACCAAATCGAATACGGCAGGGTCGGCACGCCGGCTGTCGTGCTCGACGATCTCGCCGCGGCCCTCACAGTTGGGATCGAGGAACTCACCCGCCCGATCGATGCCATCAAACATCAGGCGAAGACGGTCACGGTTGGAATTTCCCGGTCTGACGAAACACTTCTCGAAGTGGCGCTCGCTCGGGCCGCACTCGAAGCCGGCGCTCCTCGCGATCGCCTCAGCTATGCGTCGTTGCGCACCCTCGCCGATCTCGATCCGGCGGTCGTTGAGGTGCTTGGCCACACCCGATATCGCGTCGAGGGCCTCGACGCGGAGGGCGAGGGCGAAGCAACTGCGGTCGTCGTGGACCGGGGTGGCATCAGCCGCAACATTCCTTCCCGCACCGACCGCTCGCCGACGCTGCGCGGCACGAAACACCAGGTCGCGCTTGAGCGTCGAGTATTCGTTGCTCGAGGCCGCAGCGATGGCCGTTCGGTTGTGATCGTGCCCGAACTCAAGGACAACGTCACGACCGGTCTCACGCTTTTGCAGGTGCGCTTCTCGGATCGGCTCTCGGCGGGCGCCGCTCGTGGTGTGCTCCAGGGCTACCGCAACCGCTATTCGGCATTGCGAGACGCGGTCGTGGAGACCGAAGACACCTTCCGTGAGGATCTGCTTGGTGAGCAGGACGTCGCCGATCTACTCACCTTGCCAATCAACGATCTCGCCGATCGCTGGCGCATCAGCTGACACCCCAACTGTCGGGCTCTTGTAAGGTTCGGGCATGATCGGGATCGGCACAGACCTCGTCGACATCGACCGATTTCGCGGTGTCTTGGCGCGCACACCAACGATCGTCGATCGGATGTTTCGCGCCGATGAGCAGGCGTACGCGAATGCCGCGGCCGACCCAGCGGCGCGGCTTGCTGCGCGTTTCGCGGCGAAGGAAGCAACCCTGAAGTCGCTCGGCCTCGGTCTTGGTGGCATGAACCTGGCCGACATCGAGGTTGTGAAGCACGCCGATGGACGCCCTGAGCTGAAGCTGCATGGCGCGGCAATCGAGGTTGCGAACGCGGCCGGAGTCGGGCGGTTCTTGGTGACGATCAGCCACACCGATCATCTTGCCCAGGCGACAGTCGTCGCCCTCCCGTCGTGATTCCGGTCATCACTCCGGGCCGGATGGCGGAGATCGACGCCGCGGCGACCGAACCGTTCGACGTTCTGATCGAAAGAGCGGGGCGAGGAGTCGCTCGCGCGGCAATTGAGATGCTCGGCGGCACCTATGGCCGTCGAGTCATCGTGATCGTTGGGCCGGGCAACAATGGCGCTGATGGTCGCGTTGCTGCTAGGCAGTTGGAGCGGCGCGGGGTGCGATGCTCCTTGGTGGAAGTCGCCAACCAACCAGCGTCCATTGACCGAGCGGATCTCGTGATCGATGCCGCCTTCGGAAACGGACTTCGGCGTCCGTACGAGGCACCAATAGTCGCAGGCCACATTCCTGTTTTGGCCGTCGACCTTCCCTCAGGTGTCGATGGCCTTACCGGTGCATCGCTCGGCCGGCCGCTACGAGCCGACCGCACGGTCACGTTTGTTGCGTTGAAGCCGGGTCTGGTGCTCGAACCCGGGCGCTCCCTCGGGGGCTTCGTCGAGGTCGTCGACATTGGTCTCGCCGCCTCGGGTGCTGTGGCGTTCGCGGTGAACGACGCCGACATCGCCCCGTTACTGCCGACCTTGCCTGTCGACGATCACAAGTGGCGAACCGGTCTTCGTATTGTTGGCGGCTCCCCCGGGATGACCGGTGCCGCCTGGCTCGCCGCTCGAGCGGCCCAACGTTGTGGCGCCGGAATCGTGCAGCTGGCCATGCCTGGAGCACGAGGCGATGAAGGACCCATAGAGGCCGTCGCCCTTCCGCTTCCGCTCGACGATTGGGCCGCGGCCGCGTTCGATCAGCTTCCCGCGCGAATCGGTGCGGTGCTGGTCGGCCCGGGTCTCGGTCTGACCCCGTCGGCCGCGCTGAAGGCGGCCTGTGCGCTTCCGGTGCCGTTGGTGCTCGACGGCGATGCCCTACAGCGTGAGCTGGTGCCCCTGCTGGCCGAGCGTGATGCGCCCACGGTCCTCACGCCGCACGACGGCGAATGGCGTCGCCTTACCGGCGGTGTGGCCGACGATCGTATGGCCGAGACAGTGTCGTTTTCCGAGGAGCATGGTGTCACGGTGGTGCGGAAGGGCCCGACGACAATCGTGGCTGGCCCGGATGCGCCTACCCGAGTTATCACCAGCGGCACGGCCGCCCTGGCGACCGCCGGTACCGGAGATGTACTCGCGGGTGCCATTGTGGCGTTTCTTGCCCGCGGCGTTTCCGGACCCGACGCGAGTGTGATCGCCGCCCATGTCCACGGTCGCGCCGGCGCCGAGCTCGGTGCTGGTTTAGCGGCGTCCGAAGTAGCGGACGCTCTGGCGGCTCACCTCGCGGCTATCGCTGCGCCCGAATGACCCTCAACGTCGATCTCGTCGAGCCCTTCTATGGGGGCTCTCACCAGGCATGGGTCGACGGATGGCGAGCCCATAGCCGGCATCAGATCCGAACGTTCACACTGCCGGCGCGGTCGTGGCGCTGGCGAATGCGAGGCAGCGCGATCACCCTCGCCGCAGAGATGGTCGATGCTGATGGGCCGGTCGACGCGATCGTGGCTTCCGACATGATTGACCTCGCCGACCTGATCACCCACACCCGTCGGTCTCACGGTGGCGTCGCGGTGGTTCTCTACCTCCACGAGAACCAGCTCACCTACCCCCGCCAAGATGGCGAGGCACTCGATGCCGGGCTCGCATGGACCACGTGGCGCAACCTTGTGGCTGCCGATCAGGTGTGGTGCAACAGCGCCTTCCATCGCGACTCACTGCTCGCGGCGTTGCCCGAATTCTTGAACGCGGTCCCGGACGCCTCGCACCATCATCTGCTGGAGTCGGTCGCGATGAAGATGCAGATTCTCCCGGTGGGTATCGAGCCGATCGAGGCGGTGACGAAACCGATCGTCGGAGCGCCCCTCGTTGTGTCGAACCAACGATGGCATCACGACAACGACGTCGGCGCCGTCGTGCGCGCCCTCATCCGTCTCGCCGATGATGGTGTGGCGTTTCGAGTCGCTGTTGTCGGGGACGACGGTGGCGGAGAAGCCGACACCATTCATCCCCTGCTCGATCGGCTGGGCGGCCGTGTCGTGGCTCGCGGCCGGCAATCGCAGGCGGACTATGGACGTCTCCTGGAGGAGGCCCACGTGGTGGTGTCTGCGGCGCGAAATGAGTTCTTCGGGATTGCCGTTGCCGAAGCCGTGAGTGCCGGCGCTGTGCCGGTGCTCCCGAACGCGCTGGCGTATCCCGAGACGATTCCGGCGATGTATCACGAGACCGCGCTTTACCCAGCGGGTGGACTTCGACCGCGGCTGCAGCGGGTGTTGGTCGACCTGCCGGCCAGCGTCGCCGCGGTCGACGGGCTCGCCGCATCCATGCACCGATTCGCGTGGACGAACGTGGCACCGCAGTATGACGAAGCGATCGAACTAGCGTGTGAGACGTGAGGCTCGCCGTTCCTGGAGTGACCGTTGGGCACTGGACTGATGCCGTTGGCCAGACCGGTTGCACGGTGATCCGTCTCCCGGAAGCCACGGTGGCATCGGGCGAAGTGCGCGGTGGCGCGCCGGCGAGCCGCGAGTTCGCCCTGCTCGATCCAACCCGACTCGTCGGCGCGGTCGATGCGGTTGTGCTGTCGGGCGGTTCGGCCTTCGGTCTCGCGGCGGCTGATGGAGTGATGCGAGAGCTCGTCGCCGAGGAACGGGGATTCCCGACGGCCCATGGACCAGTGCCAATCGTGGTCGCTCTGGCCCTTTATGACCTTGGGGTCGGGCGTGCCGATGTGTTCCCCGATGCCGAAGCCGGCGCATCGGCGATCGCTTCGGCCACCGACTCTCCGGCGGTGGGTCGTATCGGCGCCGGCACTGGCGCGATGGTTGGGAAGTGGCGGGGCCCCGAGTTTGCCAAGCCCGGCGGGCTTGGGATCGTCAATGTTCAACGTGGTGATCTCGCGTTAACCGCGATCGTTGCGACGAACGCGGCTGGCGATATCGATGACGGCACGACGGTTCAGGCGGTACTCGACGGTTCGTTCGATTCGTGGCCCGACCGAGAATCCTTCGGAACGAACACCACGATTGGTTTGGTCGTCACCAACGCCGCCCTCGACAAGGTGGGTTGCCGACTTGTCGCCGAGGGTGCCCACGACGGCTTGGCTCGCGCGGTCACGCCCCCGCACATGCGGAGTGATGGAGACGCCTTTGTCTCGGCGGCAACCGGAGTGGTTGAGGCCCATGTCGACGATGTGCGGCTCATGGCTGTTGTTGCGGTGGAGCAGGCCGTGAGGGAGTCGGTCGGTAGCATCGAAGGGTGAATTCCGGCCCACACCTCAGTTGCACTACCTCCGCGGTCGCGCACACGCAGTCACTGGCCGCTTCGATGGCCTCGGTGATCCAAGAGGGAGACCTCCTCGTTCTTGTCGGCGACCTTGGCGCAGGAAAGACTGCATTCACACAAGGCCTCGCTCGTGCGCTCGGTGTTGATGAGCCGGTGACGAGTCCCACCTTCACTCTCGCCAACCGATACGAGGGCGATATGGCGGTCAACCATCTTGATGTGTACCGCCTCGAGTCCCTCGCCGAGGCGGCCGACCTCGCTATCGATGAACTTCTCGATGATGGTGTCACCCTCGTGGAATGGGGCGACATAATTCGCCCGACGCTTCCCGAGGATCGGCTCGAAGTGCGTATTCGATATGAGGACGGCGACGACGATCGTCGTCTTGATTTCACGCTGGTCGGCCCTCGGTGGACCGAGCGTCGAGATGCGCTGGCGGCGGCATTAGAAACGTGGACGTCATGAGTGGCCCGCTGATCCTCGCCATCGAGTCGGCCACCTCTTGTGTCGGCTGTGCGGTGGGTACGCCCGATGGCGTGCTCGGCGCGACCTACTCAACCCGGGGTCGGCGTCATGCGGAGTCATTGGCGCCGCAGATTGAGTTTGTCCTTGGCCAAGCCGGAGTGACTCTCGCGGATCTCGATGCGATCGCCGTCGACGTCGGGCCGGGCCTCTACACGGGGCTGAGGGTCGGCATCACCACCGGGCGAGCGCTGGCCCACACCCTCGGGATCCACATGATCAGCGTTACCTCGCTGGCCGCGATTGCCGATGCGGCGTCAGTCACGGCGCCCACTGTTGTCGCGATCGACGCCCGTCGGGGCGAAGTGTTCCACGCGACGTTCTCGGCCGACAATGGCACCTCGGGGAGCGACCCGGCCGTCGCGAAACCCGACGCGATCGTGATCGCCGCTGGCACCCGTTTCGTGGGTGATGGCGCCCTGGTGTATCGGGAAGTCATCGAGGCTTGTGGTGGCCTCGTCGATGAAGTCTCGACGCCATATCCGTTGCCTGATGCCGTGCTGCGGCTTGCGCTGCGGTCGGTCGACGATGCCGTTGCCCCTCACCTCATCGAGCCGCTCTATCTGCGCCGCCCTGACGCGGTCGCGAAGTGGGAGGGCGACAAATGATGACCATGCTCGATATTTCCGCCATGGCCCCCCGCGACATCGATGCGGTCCAGGCAATCGACGTTGAGGCCTACCCCAACCCCTGGTCGGTCGCGACATGGCGCAAGGAACTCGACGCCGCTGATCGACTCCACCTCGTCGCGCTCGACGGCGATGAAGTTGTGGGCCACGCCGGTCTGCTCTTTGTGCTCGATGAGGCCCACGTCACCACCGTTGCGGTGAAGTCGGAGCAGGAGGGGCGGGGGATCGCGTCCACCCTCCTCGTACAACTGCTCTCGGCCGCGCGGCGGCATGGTTCATTGTCGTCAACACTCGAAGTCCGAGCCGCGGACCGCCGCGCCCAGCGCCTCTATTCCCGCTTCGGCTTCCAACCCGGTGGCGTTCGCCCCGGCTACTACTCCGCGCCGACCGACGACGGCATCATCATGTGGCTCCACGACCTCGACTCCGACGACATTCGCGATCGGATCGATCGGGTTGCCGCGGAGATTGGTTGTCCACCGATGGGAACAAACGCATGACCAACGCTGCCCATTCTTCCACCACGTCCGATGTGATTCTCGGTATCGAGACCAGCTGCGATGAAACCGCGGCTGCGGTTGTCTCGCGAGCGTCTGATGTCCGGTCGAGCATCGTCTCGAGTCAGATCGATATTCACGCAAAATACGGCGGCGTGGTGCCAGAGGTCGCGAGTCGGGCCCACGTCGAGCAGATCATGCCCGTAGTCGAAGAGGCGCTGGCCGAAGCGAACCTCACCGGCGAGGGAATCGACGCGGTGGCGGCGACCCATGGCCCCGGTCTTGTCGGAGCCTTACTCGTTGGTGTTTCTGCGGCGAAGGCGATGGCGATGGCGTGGGATGTGCCGTTCGTGGCGGTCAACCATTTGGAGGCGCACCTCTACGCCGCGTTCCTTGAAGATCCCGACCTCGAGATGCCGCTGGTGATCGCTCTTGTCTCGGGCGGCCACACGATGCTCATTCTGATGGAAGGCCACCTGCGGTACCGAGTGCTTGGTTCGACGGTCGATGATGCCGCGGGCGAAGCATTCGACAAGGTCGCCCGTTGCCTGGAGTTGGGTTACCCCGGCGGCCCTGCCATCGACCGGTTGAGTGGCGACGGCGACCGGGATGCCATTGCCTTCCCGCGCGCCATGATGAACGACGGCTACAACTTCTCCTTCAGTGGGGTGAAGACGTCGGTGGTCAATTATGTCCGCAAGAACCCGGATGCCGCCGTGGCCGACGTCGCCGCCTCGTTTCAAGAGGCCGTGGCCGATGTCCTGGTCACGAAGGCGCGACGAGCGGCAAAGGAACACGGCGCCCGCGGATTGTGTCTGGCCGGAGGTGTTGCGGCGAACAGTCGCCTGCGTGAAAAGATGGCGGCCGCGGCGGAGGCTGATGGCCTTCGCGCCTTTCTTCCGAGTAGGGCCATGTGTACTGACAACGCGGCAATGGTCGCGGCCGCGGGTTGGTGGCGGCTTCGGGCGGATGGCCCGTCTGGCCTGGAAGTTGGCGCGAATCCGTCGTTGCGCTTACCGATTTCCTGAGTCATTCGGCCGGTTGGTTGATGACGTTGGTCGGTCGCCCCTGAGGCGACAAGGCCTCGGGACGATTGGGATGATGTGACACGCATCATGGATCGTTTTGTCGAAAAGGACACGCCGCTGGACGCGCGGTTCCAGCGCGGAGTCCGAGCCAGCTTCGCGATGACAGCCCTCATTTCCTTGGTCACGGCTGGTGCTCACCGAAGTCACGACGTCTTCGCCCGAACGTGAAGTGCAAAGCCGAGCGGATCTGGCGGCCCAACGGGCCGAGGTCGCCCATCTCGGCAGGCTCATCCCGCTTCTCGAGGTGGCGCACCTGTCGCTCCACGCCCAAAACCCTCACATCGCAACCCCGGACTACGGCAACCGATGTTCTCGCTGGCCTTCCGAACCGTCGGCCACTGAGGATCGACTCCGCTCCCGGCTTAGCGCGGTCGATGGCGGGTCGGCGGCGGTCATCGAACAGCCGGGAAACGCTGATCTGACGGGTTTAACGACCCTCGTCGGCATCGCTGATACGCGAGTTGCGCAGACCGCTCGCGGCCTGATGGGGCTGATCGGCGAGGCGCTCAACGACGCTGGAGGTGAAGAATTCGACGAATTCGACGAAGAATCCTCCAAAGAAGATGTGGAAAGCGAGAAAATACTCGCCGATCCGCAGTTGTCCACGCCCTTACTTGCTCTATCGTTAGCACTCGGCATGCTCGAGTGCTAACGCAGCACTCGGTCAATAGACAACGTGTCTCACATCGAAATGATCTCGGAGGATCGAATGAGCTTGCAACCCCTAGAGGACCGTATTGTGGTCCGTTCCAACGAAGCGGAATCCACGACCGCTAGCGGTCTGGTGATTCCCGACACCGCCCAAGAAAAGCCCCAGCAGGGTGAAGTCATCGCCGTCGGCCCCGGCCGCCGCTCTGATCAGACCGGCGACATCATCCCCATCGATGTCGCGGTTGGCGACACCGTCGTTTACAGCAAGTACGGCGGCACCGAAATCACCAACGAGGGCGAAGAACTCCTCATCCTCAACGCCCGCGACGTACTCGCCAAGATCGGCTGAGTGACTTCACATGGCAAAGACTCTGAAGTTCAACGAAGAAGCGCGTCGTAGCCTCGAAGCGGGCGTCAACAAGCTCGCTGATGCGGTCAAGGTCACGCTCGGCCCGAAGGGTCGCAACGTCGTTCTCGACAAGAAGTTCGGCGCTCCCACCATTACCAACGATGGTGTGTCCATCGCCCGTGAAATCGAACTCGAAGATCCGTTCGAGAACATGGGCGCTCAGCTGGTGAAGGAGGTGGCGACCAAGACCAACGACATTGCTGGTGATGGCACCACCACCGCCACCGTGCTGGCGCAGGCGCTGGTCCGTGAGGGCCTTCGCAACGTCGCTGCTGGCGCCAACCCCATGGGCCTCAAAAAGGGCATGGAGAAGGCAGTTGCTGCCGCAGTCGAGAACCTCGCATCGCAGGCCGTTCAGGTCGACGACAGCAAGGACAAGATTGCTCAGGTTGCATCGATCTCCGCCGCTGACACCGCCATCGGCGAAGTCATCGCCGAGGCGATCGACAAGGTCGGCAAGGACGGTGTCCTCACCGTTGAGGAGTCCAACACGTTCGGTATGGATCTCGACTTCGTCGAGGGTATGCAGTTCGACAAGGGCTACCTCTCGCCGTACTTCGTCACCGACCCGGAGCGTCAAGAAGCCATTCTCGACGAGCCGTACATCCTGTTCAACCAGGGCAAGATCTCGAACGTGCAGGAAATTCTGCCCGTCCTCGAGAAGGTCATGCAGGCAGGCAAGCCGCTGCTGATCATCGCCGAAGACATCGACGGTGAAGCGCTGGCCACACTCGTGGTCAACAAGATCCGTGGCACCTTCAGCTCCGTTTCGGTCAAGGCCCCAGGCTTTGGCGAGCGTCGCAAGGCGATGCTGCAGGACATGGCCATCCTCACCGGTGGTCAGGTCATTGCCGAAGAAGTCGGCCTCAAGCTCGACACCGCTGATCTGAGCCTTCTTGGTACGGCCCGCAAGGTCATCATCACCAAGGACGACACGACCATCATCGAGGGTGGCGGCGACGCCGCTGACGTCGACGGTCGGGTCAAGCAGATCAAGGCTGAAATCGACAACACCGATTCCGACTGGGACCGTGAGAAGCTCCAGGAGCGTCTCGCCAAGCTCGCCGGCGGCGTGGCCGTCGTGCAGGTTGGCGCCGCCACTGAGGTCGAACTCAAGGAAAAGAAGCACCGCATCGAAGACGCCGTTTCGGCCACTCGTGCGGCCATTGAGGAAGGCATCGTCGCTGGTGGCGGTACCGCCCTGCTTCGGTCCCGTGCTGCAGTTGCCAAGGTGGAGAAGAAGCTCAAGGGCGACGAGGCCACTGGCGCTCGGATCATCTTCAAGGCACTTGAGGCTCCGTGCAGGCTCATCGCGGCCAACGCTGGCCACGAGGGCGCGGTAATCGTCCAGCGTGTCGAGGCCGCCGAAGGTTCGATGGGCTTCAACGCTGCGACCGGTGAAATGGTCGACCTGATCGAAGCCGGTGTCATCGACCCGGTCAAGGTCACACGTGCGGCGCTGCAGAACGCAGCTTCCATTGCTGGTCTGCTCCTCACCACTGAGGCGCTTATCGCTGACAAGCCCGAGGAAGCAGGCGCCATGCCAATGGGCGGCGGCGATCCAATGGGCGGCATGGGCGGTATGGGTGGAATGATGTAGATCCCTCGGGATTTGCATCGGCTCACGCCGATTACTTGAAGCGACCCGGGCCTTGTGCTCGGGTCGTTTCCTGTTTTGGTAGGACTGGAGACCGCTAAGTTGCCGGGATGCGAGGGCGTGCGATTTCGGGGTGGGCGCCCGTGGCGGTCGCGTTGGTTTCGGTGGCGAGCCTGTTCGCACCCTGGTTGCGCAGCGGGCAACGACAACGTTCGTCGATCGAGTTGTTGGACTCGGCCAGCGCGTTGCGGGTACTGGAGGGTTCTCGCGAATGGCTCGCGATGTCGGCTTGGGTGGCGATACCGGTGCTCACGGGACTCGCGCTTGTTGCGATCGCCTGGGGGCGCGCGCAGGTGAGTGCCTGGCTCTTGTTGCCGGTGGGACCAGTTCTGACGCTTGCCTTTCTCACTGTGATGACCTCGCCGTTTGCTCTCTTGTGGGGGGCATTTCTGGGCGTCGTCGCGGGCCTGACAACAACTCTGCTTGCGAGTCTGATACTCATGGCGGCGTTGTCGCGGTCGAAGGGTTGGTCATGACCAACGAAGAGAATCCAGAAGAGTGGGCGCCCCCGACTCCGCTCACCCCCTCGGTTCCGAGCGAGTGGTCGCCGCCCGCCTCGGCGTCTTCGCTGCCCACCCCTTCTTCGGCCTCAAACATTTCGGCGAGCACCGCATCGCCCGCCCCAACCACCTCGATCTCGACGGGCCCAATCGTCGCCACCGGTGGCGGTCCTCAGTGGACGGGTCGAGCGTTCGCGCTTGGAGCAGCCGTCATGTTGATTGGCGGCGGCGGGTATCTTGCGCTCAACGCCGGCGGAAATGATGGCGGTGCCGACACGCCCGAGGGTGCGCTCGAGGGAGCACTGCAATCGCTGGCCGAAGAAGATCTCATCGGTGCGGTCGAATTCGTCGAACCGAGCGAGCGCGAAACCTTGATCGATGCCGGATTCGACATGGTCGACGAACTCGTTCGTCTCGAAGTCTTCGACGACACCCTCGACCTGTCTTCAGTAGACGGTATTGAACTCGACTTCGGGGGGCTCGAATTTTCTGTGGTGAAGATCCGCCCCGATCTCGCCCACGTCTTCATCGAGCGGGGCAGCTACGTCACGAGCATCGACGGATCAGCTGTACCGCTTGGCCCGTTGGTGACTGATCGGATGGATTCGAGTGAGTTCGCCCCATCGGAGACCACCGGTGGCCAGATGATTTCCCGCACGACTCCGGTGGTCGCGGTCCAGCGAGACGGTCGTTGGTATTTGAGCCTGTGGTACTCGGTGGCCGAGAACGCTCGTCTCGGGCTCAATGAACAACTGCCGAATTTGGCCGATCGCGTGACGGCCATTGGCGGCGACACCCCAGAACGGGCGATCACCAACCTGATCGGCGCCATAGAACATGGTGACATCGCGACGTCCATCGGAATGATGGACCCCGAGGAGATGTCGGCGCTCTACGACTACGCCCCGCTCTTTCTTGATGAGGCACAGACCACCGTCGACGAATTCCTGGAATCGGCTCGCGCTGATGGTTGGGTGTGGTCGGTCGACGACGTCCTTGTCAGCGCGGTGACAGACGGCGATCTCGCCACGGTCACGATTGACTCGTTCGAGTTCAACGCGGCGGGCCCTCACGGCTCGACGATCGCGGTTCTGTTCAGTCCGGAACAAACGCTCGTCTCGACTGACGATGGTTATGGCTACTCCTACGAGGTCGAAGTGGCCGACGGCTGCACCACGATGTCGACCAATGACGAGTACTCCGGGCCCGAGACACAGACGTTGTGCAATGACGAGATGTTCGCCGGGCTCGGCATCGAAGGGCTGATGACCAGCGGAATCGGCACACTCGGCACGGCGCGGGGTGGTCTCGTTCTCCGTCAGGTCGACGGACGTTGGTTTGTGTCGCCGGTTCGCTCGGGTTCGGCCGCGTTGATGGGCATGCTCGAATCGCTCGATGCGGAGTCGCTGGCGTCGACCGTCGACGGTTTCGTCGAACTGATGAGCGATCCTTTTGGGCTGTCGGAGGGGTTCTCCAACGGCGGCGGGGATGACTACATGCGATTCGGAGAACTCGGCATGGACTCCGACTTCTTTGCCGAACCCGAGATCTACGAGAGCCCGGTTGCGGAAAACATCGGACTACTTCCGGACGGGGAATACGAGTGGTCCTTTGATCTGCTGCCCGGATTTGCCGATGAAGTCTGGACAGGATGGTTGTCGAACGGGACACCTACCGACTTCTCGCAGGGCGTAACTGCGGGAGTGGCCGGCGACGACGCAGTCTCGCAATTCGAGATCCTGGTGCTCAGCGGCGTCGGCCTTTCTGATGACGCGGCGTTGGCGGCCATGCTCGGGGCCAACGTGGTCTCCACCGACGGCATCTCGCACATCTCCGGCTTCTCGGACGGGGGCCCCTTCGTTGCGGCCCGGTATCCCGGTGGCTTCGTGCTGGTCGGCGATCCGCTCAACGAAGCAGTGTCGCCCGACGCATTCGCGCTATTGGCGCGGTTGCTTGACGCCTGAACCGGCGGTCGCGGCGGCCGTGGCCATCATGATTGCGGCCGCACCGCTGAGGGCGGCGACGAAGAGCCACGCCCATCCGAACCCGTGGATGTCGGCAATCACACCGAATACGGCCGGTCCGATCATGGCGCCCGTGAACATGCCGCCTTGCACGACGCCAGATGCTGCGCCGGTAGCGGTGGGATTGTGTTCCACCGTTGCGAGGTGGACAACACCAGGCCAAGACCACCCGAAGCCATAAGCCATGAGGGCGCCGATCACCGCGAGCGCGCTGTTGCCAGTTCCGATGAGTGGGTAGGCGAGCGTGCCGAGGAGAAGGAGCACGGTTGCAAAGCCAAATCGGTTCACGCTTCGCCGATCCATCATGGCTCCCCACCCCACCCGGCTCGAGATCAGGGCCACCGAGCCGACCACTTGGACCGCGCCCGCTAGACCGCGAGAGAAACCCGCCTCTTCTAAGGTGCGAACCAGGAAAGCGCCAATGTTGCTCACGGCACCGGCCCCAAACGCGGCGCCAATTGCAACCCGCCACATCAGCGGACTCGGCCGATACCGCTGTCGAACGGCCGGGGCGGCCACCAGCGGCTCGACATGAGGCATGGCGATGATCGCGATCGCGGCCAGGATCGCGGCACCCACATAGGCGGCCTCCCAACCAAGCGAGACCGCAATGGTCGGGAGGGCGAGTCCGGCCAGTCCGGTGGAGGTCGGAATGGCCGCTTGTTTGATGCCGAGGGCGAGGCCGCGTCGATGGGCCGGTACACCGCTGGTGATGAACGTGTTGTTGCTCGGCTGGTTGATGGCGTTGCCGACTGCGGCCACACAGAGAGCAGCGACGACGAACCCATACGAAGGAGCGAGGATGATGCCGATCACGCCAATCCCAGCCATAGCGGTGCCAAAACGAAGGGTGGGCGACGGCCCGAATCGGTCCGAAAGACCGCCTCCCCATCTCGACAGAAGAGCCGACACTGCGAAGTAGGCGGCGACGGCATAGCCCTGCTCGGCATCACCGAAGGAGAACGCCTCCTGAAAGTCCGGCGCCAGTGCTCCGAAGAGGTGCACGGGTGCAATCGCCGCCACCATCGTCGCCAGCGACACTGCAGTGACGCGGCGAGGATCGGGCTTTGGCATCGATGCAGTATGGGGTAGATAACATCGCGTTTATGGATCGACCACCGCCCGACGCCGAGAAGTTGCTCGCCCAGTGGGACGAGTGGGAATCCGGTGACACCCCTCCCGGTCGCGTCATGAGCAACCTCAAGACCGGCGGGTTGCCGGACCTCCTCCGCTCGTTCATTGAGGCCGACTCCTGAGCGATCCGACGGCTCCGGCTGGCGAGTGGCCACAGGCCACGGAGCCGCTCGCCCCAATTCCCGCGGGCCGCGGCGGCCCGCAGCGTATTCCTCGGCCCGAGGGCGCAGTGCTTGGCGGTCGACCGCCATGGGCGACCGCCCCTGCGGCTAGCGGGGCGATGCCCCTCGACCGCGTCATCGCCGCGCTGGCGGCTCGTCGACCGCCTCAGGTGGTCGGCGATGTGCCGGAGCAAGCGCGTGAGAGTGCGGTGCTCTGCTTGCTCTACGAAGAACGCGGAGATACCCAGGTTGTGTTAACCCGGCGATCGCCGAAGATGCGTCATCACGCCCATGAGATCGCCTTCCCGGGTGGCCGCAGAGACGATGACGACGTCGACCTCTGGGCCACGGCCGTTCGTGAGGCAGAGGAAGAGGTTGCGCTCGACGCATCCACGATCGAGCGGGTCGGTGCCCTCGACAGCTTCGTCACGGTTGGTTCTCAGACTCTTGTCTCGCCCTTCGTCGCAGTCACCAACCGGCGCCCAAACCTCGTGGCCTCGCCGTCCGAAGTGGAGTCGGTGAGGCATATCTCGCTCTCCGAACTCCTCCTTGAAGAGGTGTGGCGTGAAGAGGTCTGGCCGATGCGCCACTTTGGACGGCCGCGGGCGATCACATTCTTCGAACTTGAGGGCGACACGGTGTGGGGCGCCACCGCAGCCATGCTCCGACAACTCTTGGCCATTGCCACGGGCACCGACGACACCATTGCGGGCGGACCGGGCTGAGGAGGTAGTGGGCCCTACACTTGGCTCGTGCCTGAGATCCGCTTCACCGCCGACACCCATCCCGAGCTGGTTCGCCAGGTTCAGGTGTGGCTTGAGTCCACTTCGGACGAACGGTCCGCGGCCGACATTGTTTCGGGGAGCGCCGATCTCACGAAAGACGCACTCCGGCTGATCGCGGCTTCGGCGCCTGCGCCGCTGGCTGACAGCGATCTCGTGAAGGGGCTCACCGGCCTCGGCCATCGGGCCACCGATGCCACGCGCGACGCCACCCTGGCCGGGCTCGACAGTCTTGCCCAGGTCACCAACGGAACGCTGGTAAAGAGGGTGTCAGAAGAGGGGACCAAGGCGGCTTACGAGATGAACGCGAAGGTCGCAAAGCAGCTCCTGAAGTCCCTCCTTCGCGGCTAGGCTCCTCTCTTCCCTAGAGTCCGAGGGGGTTGTCCGATGAATGCATCGGCTCCCGGTAGCGAAGAAAATGTCCTCGTCGTTGACTTCGGGGCGCAGTACGCGCAACTGATTGCGCGACGTGTGCGCGAAGCGAACGTCTACAGCGAGATCGTGGCGCCCACGATCACTGCTGCGGAAATCGCCGCGAAGAACCCCACGGGTATCATCTTCAGCGGTGGCCCCGACTCCGTTCACGCGGAAGGTGCCATCGCGATCGATCCGGGTGTCTATGACCTCGGCGTGCCGATCCTGGGCATCTGTTATGGCGCACAACTCATCGCTCAGCAGAACGGCGGGCTCGTTGACCGCACTGACCGCGGCGAATATGGACGCACGACTCTATCGCTCTCTGGCGATGGTGGCTCGCTCCTTCGCGGCACTCCCGGCGAGCAGTCAGTGTGGATGAGCCACTTCGACGCCATTGTCGAGCCGCCCACTGGGGTTGCGGCCACGGCATCCACCCCCGATGCGCCGGTTGCGGCTTTCGAAGACGCGACTCGGAAGCTCTACGGCGTGCAGTTTCACCCCGAGGTGATACACACCGAACACGGCCAGTATGTGATCGAGCAGTTCCTTCGCGAAGGCTGCGGCGCCACCGGCTCGTGGACAATGGACTCGATCATCGACACCTCGGTCGCCCAGATCCGAGCCCAGGTGGGGGACCGTCAGGCGATTTGTGCGCTTTCCGGCGGCGTTGACTCGGCCGTCGCTGCGGCCATGGTCCACAAGGCGATCGGCGACCAGCTCACCTGTGTCCACGTTGACACCGGCTTGATGCGTCTCAACGAGGGCGATGAAGTTGTCGACACGTTCGAACGCAACTTCGGCGTTCGCCTCATCTATGTCGATGCTGGCGAACGATTCTTCGCGGCACTGGCCGGGGTGACCGAACCAGAAGCGAAGCGCAAGGTGATCGGTGAGTTGTTCATCCGGATCTTCGAGGAGGCAAAGGCACAGGTAGAAAACGCCGACTTCCTCGTGCAAGGCACGCTCTATCCGGATGTGATCGAGTCCGGCGGCGAACACTCTTCGACGATCAAGAGTCACCACAATGTCGGTGGCCTTCCCGACGACATCGACTTCGAGCTGGTCGAACCGCTGCGCAGCCTCTTCAAGGACGAGGTTCGCCAAGTCGGTCGCGAACTCGGGCTTCCCGATGAGATTGTAGAACGCCAGCCGTTCCCCGGCCCCGGCCTTGGTGTTCGGATCATTGGTGAGGTCACCCCCGACAAGGTGGCGACGCTGCAACACGCCGACTTCATCGTGCGGGAAGAACTCCGGATCGCTGGTCTTGAGCGTGAGATCTGGCAATCGTTCGCGGTGCTGCCCGATATCCGCAGTGTTGGTGTGATGGGCGACGAGCGCACCTACGGCTATCCGATCATCATCCGCGCCGTCACGAGTGAAGATGCGATGACCGCCGACTGGGCCCGCATCCCCTACGACGTACTTGAAGCAATGAGTAGCCGGGTGATCAACGAAGTGCCTGGTGTCAACCGCGTGGCCTACGACATCACGTCAAAGCCCCCGGGCACCATCGAGTGGGAGTAGCTCGCTCATGACGCTCGACCCGATTGATGCCTATCAACGCGCCGCTGCCCTCTTCGGGGAGACCATTGTCGTGCTTGGTGACGCCGAGTGGGAACTGACCACGGGCGACGATTGGACCGTCGTGTCTACCGTCGCCTGGGTCGTCGTTGGCGATTCCCATATCGCCACCGCCGCGGAGGGCGGTCCGCTGGAGTCGGTCGGCGACTTCGACGCGGCCGTTCTCGGCACCGCGCCCGTTGCGGCATGGCGGGGAACTGCCGTCGCCGCGATCAATTCGCTGCGTGTACCCGGTGCATTGTTCCGACGAGTTCAGCATCCTGACGGAGAGCTGGCGGTGGCCGACCTTGTCGGCCAACGGGTGAGTGAGAACCTCGTTCGGGCCTGGGATATCGGTCGAGCGGTCGAACGGCCAGTTGTGATCCCTGAAGATTTGGCCGACTGGTGTCTCGACTTCTGGGCCGGCCACGCCGAGGCCGTCCTGGCAGGCGGCGTGCTCGCTGATTCCCCGGTGGCGCCCCCGGCCGACGCCACCGCGGCCGAGCGTCTGCTCGCGCTGACCGGCCGTACGCCGTAAGGCCCGACCGGAAATCTGTCCGTGGTCGTGGAAGACTCGTGGGCAAACAACCTGGCGGGGATCAAGATGGCCACAGAGCCGTACGAAGTACTGATCGAGCCGGAAGTCCCGCGCCGCGGTCTGAGCGCTCGGCTGGGTGTGTGGCTTGGCATCGCCGCGTTGGTCGGCGCGGGAGCGCTCGCCGTCACTTTGTCCACTTCCGATGACGATGATGACGGCCAAGGGAATCCGCCCGGCAACGACGAAGACGCCATCGCAGTTTCGGTAGACGTCGCCGGCCCCTACGACGGTCTTGAGTCGGTCGGACTTCCCGTGGTCGTGAATCCGTCGACCGGTCTCGTCGATGGGCAAGACGTGGAAATCACGGCTTCCGGCTTCTCGACGAATCTTCAGGTTGCGATCGTGCAGTGCTGGGTCGGCACCGGTGCGACGACGGGCGTTGGGGACTGTGATGCGGGCAACTACCAGCTCGCCTCGTCCGACGACCAGGGCAATGTTGTTTCCACCTTTCCCGTCCGCCGATTCATCAGCACCGGGCTGGGTGAACGCGACTGCGCCACTGTGAGCGACGGCGAGTGCATTCTCGCCGTGGCGAACATCACGAACTACGACGAGTCGGGTGGCACTGCCACTTACTTCGACCCAACGGCAGCCGGCGAGTCCGCCGCGACGCTCAATGTCAGCCCCGCTGCCGGCCTCGTTAACGGCGACACGATCACGGTTACAGGCTCGAACTTCACACCGAACGATCTGGTGCGCATCACCCAGTGTGAGATGAACACCTCGGGTATTCCCGGGTGTTTCTCGAGCAACGACACCGGTGAGATCGAAGTCGACGGCAACGGCGGGTTTGTTGTCACGATCGAGGCGGACCGGGTGGTCGGCGGGATCTACGGCGACGTCGACTGTGGGCTGAGCCCTTACGGCTGCTCCGTATTGGTTGCGGGTCAGAAGATCCCCAGTCCCATCAAACTGCAATACGAGACGAGCGACCGTCCGCCAAACGGCCCGAGCTACAGCGTTACGCCGAGCGACAATCTTGTCGACGGCGACCTGGTGGCCGTTCGTCTCACCGACCTTCGCACTGGTGGCGCGTTCGTCATCGAGCAATGTGTCGACGTTGCTCAGGCCGCTGCCTGCACCCAGGTGGCGAGTGGCGTTGGGAGTGATGGCGTGATTGATGAATCCGTGGTCGTCCGACGAGTGCTTGATGTCGACGACGGCACCACTCGTGACTGCGCCGAGCAAGGCCGTACTTGTTTCCTCCGGGTCGAAACCGAATACCAGGAGGTTGAGCGATTGCCGATCCACTTTGAAGCGGTGGCCTGATGTCTGATCTTCCGTCTCCGTTCGAGGCTCGCCCCGCTCGCCCCGCTCGCGGGGCGGCGATTCGGCAGCGCCTCATGTTTGTTGGTCTTCTTGGTGTGCTGATCGGTGGTCTCGCTATCGCGTTCGCCATCAGTAGCAACAATGGCGAGCCCGACGAGAACGGCGATCCTCGCGAGGACGCCGACGCTACGTTCGAAGTTGTCGCCGTTGACCTCGCGGGCGCCTACGACGGACTCGACTCCCTGGGCCTCCCGGTTGCCGCTGTGCCCGACACCGGTCTGGTCGACGGCCAAATCGTCGTGATCAACGGGTCAGGATTCGACCCCAACACGCAGGTGGGCTGGTCGCAATGCCGATTCCGCGTTCCGATTGGCGGTCAGGACGACTGTGATCTCGGCAACATCGGTCTGGCCAGCACCGACGCCAACGGCGAGTTCCAGGCGGACTTCACCGTAAACCGTTACGTCAACGCCGCGTCGGGAACCTTCGACTGCGTCACGAGCACGCTCGACGATGGTTGCGGTATCGGCGCCGGAACCTTGTCCGACTACGACAAGTCCGGAAGCGGGAGGATCTTCTTTGATCCTTTAACCGACGGAGTGTCGCCGCCCCGCATCGAAGTCGACCAATCTTCCGGCCTGGTCGATGGCCAGCAATTGCTGGTGACGGGTTCGGGATTCGCGCCCGGCAGTTCCGCCTATCTCACGCAGTGCCCCATCGGCGGATCGAACGGGATCGGCAGTTGTTATGGCAGCGGTTCGGTCGGCGACATCCAGACCGACGCCAACGGAAACTTTGCGGTCACCGTGCCCGCCCAACGGGTGGTCTCCGGCTCTAGCGGCGACGTCGATTGTTATACGTCTCCGTATCCCTGCCAGTTGATCGTGCAGGGGTCGGCCACTGCCAACACCATCTCGCTCGGCTACGACGGCGGCCTGGCGCTGGCCCGCGAGATGGAGATCACGGTGAACCCCAATACGGATCTGACCGATGGCGACACGGTCACCGTCACCGTCTTCGATGTTGCGGCCAACGGCATCCTCACCATGCAGGAGTGTGTCGATCAGGGCCCGCTGGGTGAAGCGTGTGGCCCGGAGAAGGGCTTGGATGTGCAAGCAGGCGATGGCGCAAGCACCATCTTGATCTCTCGCTTTCTCACGAATGTCGATGGCAACCAGGTCGACTGCGGCGAACTCGCCCGCACCTGTTACCTGAAACTGTGGTCGGACTCCGTCGAGGCGGTTCGCGTGCCGCTCAACCTCGCCAACGGTTAGACACTCAGGTGCCGGTGAGGCGCTCGACCACGGGCGCCATCGTGTCGATCGCGTCGGCGCTCCAGGTCACATAGGAGATTCCCCAACGCTTCCGCCAGTCCCGCAGGCTGGCGCACATCTCATCAATGCTGCCCACGAGTACGTGAGGCATGTGGCGGGCGTCTGCCGGGGTGAGATCGAAGGCCGGTGCCATCGCTTCGATCGTTCCTTCTCGGTCTTCGGTCTCGATGACCATGTGCACCCGCGTCTGCAGTTCCAGCTGAGCGAATCGATCACCCGCTCCCGTTCGAATCGCCTCGATCTTGGCGTCGGTGTGATCCGGGGTACCGGTTGCGCCAGCGGCCGTGCCGATCTCTCCGGAGGCGAGCGAGAAGTTGAGACCGACGATGTCGGCCTCTCGCCCGGCTAGGCCCAGGACTCGGGGGCCACCGCCCGCGAGAAGGAGAGGCGGGTGGGGCTTCTGCGCGGACGAGGCCAGACCGTCGGTGTCGGCGAAAGACGCGCGCATTACGGCGATTGACTTCTCGAGCCGACCAATTCGGAGGCCCGGTCGATCGAGCGTGATCTCGGCCCGCTCGTAGTCGGTGGTCTTCCACCCGGCGCCGATGCCCCACTCCACGCGGCCGCCCGAAAACTGGTCGAGCGTGGCGATCTCTTTCGCAAGCACGACCGGGTTCCGGAAGTCGTTGGCCAACACCAGCGTGCTGAGCCGGATCCGGGTGGTCGCCGCCGCGGCCGCGGTGAGGGCGATGAGCGGCGCGAGACCGTCGTCGAGATGGTCAGAGAGAGCCACCGCTGAGTATCGGAGTTCTTCCGCCCGAACTGCGCAGGCAACGAACTCGTGCGGGTCGGTGAGGGCTCCGCCCGACACACCGAAACGAAAGGGATGGGTCATGGGCGAGAAGTTAACGCCGGGCGGGCTCGTTTACCGAGAGTTCAGCAAGACGCAGCCAGCGTTCACCTGGAACCCCTTTGGAAGCAACATCACCGTCGTACCTTGCTCGCATGTTCAACCACCCATCCAAGCGAAGCTCCCGCCTCGCGCTCACCCTGCTGGTTCTCTTGAGTCTGATCGCCGCTGCTTGCGGTGACGACAGCGAGACAACTACGGACGAACCAGCAGCCGAAACGCCGACACTAGAGACACCGGTAAACGATGCGCCCGCCGCCAATGACGAGATGCTGACCGGAGACCTTGAGGGCGAGTTTCTCGTTTCCGGCTCATCGACGGTGTATCCGATTGTCCAGAAGCAGGCCGAGGAATTCACTGCCGTAAACAGTGGTGTCGCCTTAGCCGTTGAAGGCCCAGGTTCGGGCGACGGCGCCCAGAAGTTCTGCGCCGGCGAAGTCCCGATCGCCAACGCCTCGCGCCTGTTCAAGGATGAAGAGATTGAGATCTGCGAAGCGAACGGCATCGAGTTCATCGAGATTCGTCGGGGGATTGACGGGATCTCGGTTGTGACCTCAGCCGACAACGACGCCATCGAATGCGTATCGTTCAACGACCTCTACGCGTTGATTTCCGAAGAAGCGTTCGGGTCCGATAATTGGGCCGACGCCAACACGATCACCGCGGACTGGGGCGGCACAGTATTCCCGGACGCGGCGCTCGATATCTTCGCCCCGGGCCAAGAGTCCGGCACCTACGACTCTTTCGCCGAGATCGTGCTGGAATCGGTTGCGAAGGGCAAGACGGGCCTCGAGGTCGATGACCGAGCCTTCGAAGACACCATTCGGCCCGACTACACAGCGAGCTCCAACGACAACATCATCATTGAAGGCATCGCGTCGAGCCAGTACTCGCTCGGCTGGGTTGGCTACGCCTTTGCGGCCGAGGCGGCTGACGCGGGCGACGCAAAGCTCCTCCAGGTTTCGAAGGAAGACGGCGGCGATTGTGTGAGCCCGACACCCGAAACGATCGCCGATGCCTCATTCCCGATTGCCCGCTACCTCTACACCTACGTGAACGTCGAGGCGGCTGCGACAGAGCCCGCGGTCACGGCATTCGTCGACTACATGATGAGCGAAGCAGGACTCGAATCGGTGACGGCGGTTGGCTATGTCGCTCTCGCCGATGCCGACCAAGACCTCGCTCAGTCAATCTGGGAGAACCGGTCAACGGGTCGCAGCTGGGGTTAGGTCTCAGTCATCGATGTCGGTCGTGCCGCCGTCATAAAATCCCTGGTTCTGGAGCGGTTCCGTTGCACTCGTCACAACCCCCCCGAGGTTTGCAACGATCCGCTTCCAGTACCGGTAGAGAATGGCGCGAGGAACGACCTCATGACCGGGGGCCTCCGAGTGCATGCACTCTCGGATCTTTCCTTCGAGTTCCCCGCGGAGGGCGTCGGCCTTCGATCGGAAGTCGGTGGCCTTGTCGCCGCGGGAATCCGTGAGGAGGTCGGCCGCCTGGCCCATCATCTCGGAGATGGTGCGCCGGTAGCGGGTGAGTTCGGCGAGGTCGTCGGCCGTGGAGAGGTCGACGCCCTCCTCGGCGAGGTCGAGAATGTTCTTCGCTTGATCGCCAATGCGTTCGATCTTCTTTATGAGAAGGGTGTAGGCGAGCACCTCGCCGATGTCGTCGCTGCCCTGCACCGATACGTGGACAACAAGTTCACCCCGCAGGGTTTGTTCGGCCCGGTTGATCCGACCGTCGGTCGACCGCACGTCATCGGCCACCGTTTCGACGTTGGCCCCGCTGAGCAATGCGGTGGACGCAAGGTCGAAGCTATGACGCGCATCGGCCAGCATCGAGACGGTGCGCGCGGTGATTGCGTCGAAGCCACTTTCGCTTCGTCGGAAAAATGACATCACCATGATTGATTGCCTTTCAGCGGAAGATCGCGACCCCGACGAGCGGGATGATGAGGAATACAACCACCACATATGCGATGGCCAGAGCTTGGCGCGTCGCGGCGATCTCAGCCAGCCCTTGGGCCAGGCGGATCGGAATTTCGCGGATCCTGGCGATCGGGTAGATGATCGCGATCGCCGAAACGTTGAAGAGAGTGTGGACGATGCCGACGGTGAGGGCTTCGGGCTTCGAGGCCGCTAGGGCGGCGAGAAGGGCGGTGATTGTTGTGCCCACGTTGGCCCCGAGTGTGACCGGGAAGATGTTCTGAATACTCACGACGCCGGCGGCTGCGAGCGGAACCATGATCGAGGTGGTGATACTTGACGATTGCACCGAAACCGTGATGATCACACCGAGCAACATGGCCACGGAACCGCCGCCGCTGCCGAGTACCGAGTTGAGAGATCGCTCGACGCGATCGGCTACGAGCTTTCGCATGTTCTTCGTAATGAACGTGAGCGCGAGAAGCACGATGGCGAGGCCAGTCACGACCATCAATGTGCCGAGCACATTGACCTCTGCGCCGAGATCGCTGTAGAGATCCTGGACCCAGCTGACCGGTTCCTTGACCCACTTCTTGATTGGGCTCTTCCATTCGGAGCCGGCCGAACCGACCAGCTGCTCGCTGATTGATTCGGCTGCTGACGAGAGCCAGCCGGTGACGAGCTCGACCGGCAACAGAATTCCCACGGCCATCACGTTGAAGAAGTCGTGAACGGTTGCCGCCGCGAACGCTCGCTTGAACTCTTCATTTCGACGAATCGAACCGAGTGAGACGAGAGTGTTTGTGACCGTAGTGCCGATGTTGGCGCCCATGATCATTGGCACGGCGGCATCGACGCCGAGTGCGCCGGAGGCGACCAAGCCGACGATGACTGATGTGCTGGCCGACGAAGACTGCACGAGAACGGTGCCCAAGATGCCGACGAAGAGTCCGGCGACGGGATTGCTCACGCCTTCGAAGAGGCTGGCCTGGGTGTCGGCGCCCATCACCTTGATGCCCGATTCGAGCAGCGATACGCCGACCAGGAAGACATATATGAGCGTGACGACAAGAACGAACCGCGGTCCAGTCGGGAGGTCGCGTTGTCCAGGCGAGTCCAGCTTCGTATTCATAACTGGGCGGAACGTAACAGGCATTTCGAGGGCGCGTCCATTGAGTCGTTTACCTCCCGTTCACCTTCAGAAGCCAGTTGTTCACTTACTGACCCCCTGGTGTCGAGGAGGGGTTCGTAGTCTGCTTCTTAGTGACTGAATTCCTGCCGCCCACCCGTGCCGATCGCGTACGTAGTGTTGTTGTGCTGTTCGCATTACTGGCTGTCTTCGCGATCATTGCGTCGATTGTGGACCGGCTCGACGACGAGCAAATCGTCGTCACGACTACGGCGATAGCCGGAAGCGACGACCCTGTCGGCGAAGCTCCCGCTGGAGCGCTCGAAGGTCAGTTCCTCGTGTCCGGGTCGTCGACCGTCTATCCGATTGTGCAAAAACAGGCCGAAGAATTCGGTTCCGCAAATCCCGCTGTCGCGATCGCGGTCGAGGGTCCCGGTTCTGGTGACGGCGCCCAAAAGTTCTGCAACGGCGAAGCGCCGATCACGAACTCCTCCCGGATCTTCAAGGCTGAGGAGATCGAGATCTGCGAAGCGAACGGCATCGAATTCATTGAGCTGCGTCGCGCCATCGATGGCATCACCGTGAT
Organism: Candidatus Aldehydirespiratoraceae bacterium; assembly: GCA_047639555.1. GTDB lineage: Bacteria > Actinomycetota > Acidimicrobiia > Acidimicrobiales > Aldehydirespiratoraceae > JAJRXC01. Next base: position 72,755 of record JBLIOE010000007.1, on the reverse strand, counting down.
CACGTCTGCAGAGAACGATCTCATCGACTGTGTGTCGTTCAACGATCTCTACGCACTGCTCTCAGAAGAAGCGTTCGGATTCGGGAACTGGGCGGACGCGAATGTGATCAGCACGGAGTGGGACGGCACGGTCTTTCCTGACGTCCGCCTCGACATCTTCGGCCCGGGCCAGGAGTCCGGCACCTACGACTCGTTCACCGAAATCGTGATCGAATCGGTAGCGAAGGGAAAGACCGGGCTCGACGTTGAGGCTCGACCCTTCGAGGACACGATCCGCGACGACTACACGTCGAGCAACAACGACAGCGTGATCCTGCAAGGTATTGAGTCGAGCCAATATTCCATCGGATGGGTGGGCTACGCGTTTGCCCAGGAAGCAGCCGACGCGGGCGACGCGCGAATGCTCGCGGTGTCAAAGGGCGATGGCGGCGCGTGCGTGGATCCAAGTCCCGAAACGATCGCCGACGCATCGTTCCCGATTTCTCGCTTCCTCTACACCTACGTCAACGTCGAGATGACCGCCAACGAACCGGCAGTGGCGGCGTTTGTTGACTACATGATGAGCGACATCGGGCTCGAGTCGGTGACTGCGGTCGGCTATGTCGACCTTGCACCCGTCGACCAGACCCGCTCGCAGACGATCTGGAGCAACCGTCTCAGCGGCACTGGCCAATGGGAGTAGCACGATGATTACGCCCGACGTTGCTCCGGCCCCCGTAGTGACGGTTCCCGCGTTGTCCTCGCGGGCAAGCGCCGGCCTGCTTGAACCCATTGCCTTTCTTGTCGTCGCGATGGGTATCGCCCTCGTCGAGTATTTCGTTGCTGGCTTGTTTGCGGACTTCGGGCCATCGAACTTCTGGCTGGCGTTCGTCGTTATGGCTGGGTGGAACGCATGGCACTTCGCGGGGGCTCAGACGGCCCTTGGCTCGCTGACCGGCCACTACATTGCCACCACCGATGGTCAACCGGCGTCCGTGCTCACGATCGCGGTCCGCCAACTCGCGCGCTTCGGCGTGCTCTATGCGCTGCCCATCATGGTGCTCGACTTCAACTTCCTGACGGCGCTTCTCGTCTGGCTGGTTGTCGGCGCGGTGGTTTCACGTACGCCCGGTTCGCGAGCGCCATGGGATCTGTTGGCCAACACGATCGTCGTTGATGGTTTGGGAAAACGAGCGACGACGGTCGAACTGCCGCCGCTTCATAGCGCTGCCGATCTGCGACTTGCGCCGGCTCGTGCCCGCGAGAATCGACGAGCCGCCCGCCTGATGCTCACGGCCGGTTCGGCCTCGGTGGTCGTCTCGGTGTTGATTGTTTGGAGCATCTTTACTGAGGCGTGGGCGTTCGTCTCCGATTCGGAATTCGAATGGGGGATCCTCTCGCAGCGGGGCTGGTTCCCGCGCTCCGGTCAATTCGACCTCTCCACGCTGTTCGTTGGAACCCTTTGGGTCACCGGTATCGCCATGCTTGTGGCCGGGCCGGTCGGGCTCGGCGTCGCCTTCTATCTTTCGGAGTACGCGACGCCCAAGGTACGACGAATCGTGAAACCGCTCATCGAGACGTTGGCAAGTATCCCATCGGTAGTGATTGGTCTGTTTGCGATCAGCTTCATCTCGCCGAAGGTGCTCACCCTGTTCATCTCCGATATCGGCATCTTCTCGATTCTGGCTGCCGGCATCGGTGTCGGTGTTTTAACCGTGCCGATCGTTGCGTCCATCTCTGAAGATGCCATGAGGGCAGTGCCAATGGAGCTCCGAGAAGCGAGCTACGGCCTTGGCGGCCGCAAGGTGACGACCGCCCTTCGAGTCGTGTTCCCGGCCGCGCTCTCCGGCATTTCGGCTGCCGCGATCGTGGGGGTCTCCCGGGCAGTGGGGGAGACGATGGTTGTGTTCATTGCCGCGGGCGGCAATGGCGTCTTTAATACTGATCCGGTGGAACAAGGTCAGACCATCACCGCAGCTATGGCCTCTCTCGGCGCGGGCACCGATCAGATCGCAGGCTCCGGTATTGCCTTCCAGAGTCTCTACTTCCTCGGTGCGCTTCTCTTCGTGATGACGATGTTGCTCAACATCCTTTCCGACTTGATCGTTCGGCGATTCCGGCAGGTCTACTGATGGCTGCTTCGTCACCGGTTGACCTCGATCAGCTTCGTGCCCGTCGCGGCGCTGATGTGCGCGGTCAGATCTTCCTGATACTTCTGCTTCTGTCGGTTGCGCTTGCGATCGCGATGGTGGGCGCGGTGTTCTACGACGTGATCGTCCAAGCGTGGGGCATTCTCAGCGATCGCCTGTGGGACTTCCTCGCCTCGCCGTCTTCTTCCGACCCAGAAAAGGCCGGTGTCGCACAAGGCATCCGGGGCAGTCTTCTGATCGCCTTGATTGTGATGGCGACGTTCCCAATCGGTGTTGCCGGAGCGGTGTATCTCGAGGAGTACGCCGAAGACACCTGGGTCACCCGTTTGATCCAGGTCACGGTTCGCAACCTCGCCGGCGTGCCGTCGATTGTTTATGGCCTGCTCGGGCTCGCCGTGTTTGTGCAAGGCCTGCGCGGCATCACCGGGGGCTCCTCCGTCATCGCCGCTGGCATCACCCTTGCCGTGTTGGTGCTCCCGGTCGTCGTTATTACGTCGTCCGAAGCGGTCCGAGCAGTGCCGGGTTCGCTTCGCGACGGCGCCTATGGGCTTGGCGCTACGCAATGGGAAGTCATCCGGTCGCAGGTCATCCCGGCCGCGCTTCCCGGAATCTTGACGGGCACTGTCCTGGCCGTCGCTCGCGCTATGGGCGAGGCGGCGCCGCTCCTCGTGATCGGTGCCGCAGGCTTTTACACGACCGGCAACAACGACTTTCTCGAGCAGTTCCAAGGAGCGTTCACCGCGCTGCCGATGAACATCGCCAACTTCGCGCGAGAGCCGGCCCAGACCTGGCGCGGCCACGCCGCCGGCGCCAGCGTCGTGTTGCTGGTGATGGTGTTCTTCCTTAATCTCGTGGCGATCATCGCTCGGGCCCGTATCTCCAAGAAACTCGGACGCTGAATGATGGCTGACACCGAAATGACCGACACCCCTGACGTCTTCAACGTCCGCGATCTCAACGTCTACTACGGCGACCTGCGCGCCGTTTCCGACGTGAATCTCGATGTACGCGAACGGCAGATCACGGCCTTCATCGGCCCGTCTGGCTGCGGAAAGTCCACCGTGCTGCGGTGTTTCAACCGTATGAACGACCTCATCGACATCGCTCGTATAGAGGGCAGCGTGAAGTATCACGGCATCGATCTCTACGATTCACAGGTCGACCCGGTAGCGGTTCGGCGCCGCATCGGGATGGTCTTCCAGAAGCCCAACCCCTTCCCCAAGTCGATCTACGACAATGTTGCCTTCGGGCCGAAGGTCGCGGGGCAGAAGGGCAACCTCGACGAAGTTGTCGAGGATTCGCTTCGTAGCGCAGGCCTCTGGGAAGAAGTGAAGGACCGACTTTCGTCGTCTGCGCTCGGTATGTCGGGCGGCCAGCAACAGCGTCTCTGTATCGCTCGGGCCATCGCCGTGAACCCCGATGTGCTCCTGATGGACGAGCCGTGCTCGTCCCTTGATCCGATCGCCACCGGCCGGATTGAGGAACTCATGAAGGAGATCCAGAACAAGTACACGATCGTGATTGTCACCCACAACATGCAGCAGGCAGCCCGGGTGAGCGATCGCACGGCGTTCTTCACCGCCGAGTTAGACGAGTCGACCGGCCAGCGACGCGGCAAACTGGTGGAGCTCGATGAAACCGGCACCATCTTCTCGAACCCGTCTGACGAGCGGACCGAGGCCTACGTCACCGGCCGCTTCGGCTGATCCGTTGACAGGAGATATGACGTGAACGACATCCGATCCAATCTCGATGAACGACTCGGGCTCATCGAAAGCCTTCTATTAGAGATGGCCGAACTCGTCGCGGTGCGCGTGGGTTTGGTCACGTCGGCGATGCTGGAAGGTGACGTCGCCGCCGCCGACGTGTTGGTCGCGGCCGATGACGACATTGACCTTCTCTCCCTGCAGGTAGAGGAGGGGTGCATCGACACACTCGTCCGCGAGCAACCGGTCGCTTCTGATCTCCGCTTCGTCGTAGCCGCTATGCACATGAACAGCGATGTGGAGCGTTCCGGCGATCTGGTCAGCAATATCGCCAAGGCGGTCGGTCGCCTTCAGGGCGCCCACCCTGATGATCGTGTGAGGGATCTCGTCGCCCGCATGTCGGTGCAGGCCCAGTTGCTCATGCGTCGAGCCGCGGAGTCGTTCCGTAATCGCGACGCTGAGCTGGCGTCAACGATCGATGCGCTCGACGACGTGCTTGACGATCTGCACTATCGCTACATCCAGCACGTGATCTCCGATGCTCGCCGCGGCGATCTCGACCCGCAGCAGTCGCTTCAACTCGCGTTGGTCGGCCGTTTCTACGAACGCATCGGCGATCATGCCGAGAACCTTGGCGAGCGTGTCCGCTACATCGTCGACGGCTGGCTCCCTGAGGCTCAAGCGGCCGAACGAGCAAGGGCTCGGCAGGACGGTGAAGAGGACTTTCGTCCAACGCGAGGGCTCGCGGTTATCGATTCCGTGGCCGAGGAACGTCGGATCGACGCCATTCGTCGCGACTTCGTGGCCAACGTGTCGCACGAGTTGAAGACACCAGTCGGGGCGATGTCACTTCTCGCCGAAACGCTCGCCGGCGAACAGGACCTCGAGGACCGAGCTCGCCTCACCGACATGCTGCAGCACGAAGCGAAGCGGGTCGAAGACATCATCGACGACCTTCTCGAGCTCACCCGACTCGAAGAATCGGAGACCGCGGGGGACGCTCTCGATGTCGATGACATCGCTCGACGCGCGGTCGACAAGGCGAAAGCCCTGGCCGACGCCTACCGCGTCAGCATCGCCGTAGTCGGCCTCCCGAGTGGATTAACGATAAACGGCGATCGACGCCAGATCGTTCGTGCGTGCACCAACCTGCTCGACAACGCCATCCGCTATTCCGAAGCCGATCAACAGATCACCCTGACCGTCGAAGAGATCGAAGACGGCGTCGCCATCACGGTGAAGGACGAAGGCGTTGGCATACCGCGTGCCGAACTCGAACGTGTCTTCGAACGCTTCTACCGCGTCGACCGAGCGCGAAGTCGCGAAACCGGCGGGACGGGCCTCGGCCTGGCGATCGTGCGCCATGTGGCGCAGAACCACGGCGGCCGCGTGCTCGTGGAATCCAAGCCGGGCGAGGGCTCCAGCTTTACTCTTCAATTGTCGACCAGTGGGGCGCCGGCGACATGACCCGAGCGGTCAGCGTGCTTGTCGTGGACGATGAGCCCGCGTTCCGCGAAGGGCTCCGTCACGCTCTGAAGCAAGAAGGCTTCCTTGTGTTCCTCGCGGCTGACGGCGAGGAAGCGCTCGAGGTTTGGCGGGCCGAGAAGCCGGACCTCGTGCTCCTCGACGTCATGTTGCCGCGGATGAGTGGCATCGATGTGTGTCGCGAAATCCGATCGGTCGACGATACGCCGATCATCATGGTGTCGGCTCGCAACGAGGAGATCGACGCGGTCGTCGCCCTTGAGGTTGGCGCCGACGACTATGTGGCGAAGCCCTACCGAGTCCGCGAGCTCGTGGCCCGCATGCGCACCCTGCTCCGTCGGGTGAATGTTGCCCCAATGGCGGGCGAGGCGGTTGGTGTGCTCGAAGCCGGGCAGGTAGTGCTCGACCGTGAGCGTCACGAAGTTACGTACAACGGCGAACTGGTCCAGCTGCCGCTAAAGGAGTTCGATCTCCTCGCGCTGTTGATGGAGAACAAGGGCATCGTCGTCACCCGCCAAACGCTGATCGACCGGGTCTGGGGCTTCGACTATGTCGGCGACACAAAAACCCTCGACGTCCACGTCAAGCGGTTGCGGGCGAAGGTCGAAACGAACCCAGAGGCTCCCGAGCTGATCGTCACGATCCGCGGACTCGGCTACAAGCTCGTCGGCTAAGTCGTCTGCAGGAAGACGCCGTTCCAGAGCTGGGCGAACGCGTCGGTCTCGCCCCGGAGGCGCAGCCACACGATCAGACCGAATACAAAGCCTGCCAGCACTCCCCAGTATCCCGGGCCTTGGTCGGGGAGGCCATGCTTCCGAAGTCGAATGAGCCACGCGATGAGCGTGACGGCAAAACCAAGCACGAGGGCCATGAGAATTGGTGCCGCGCTGCCCATTCGTTCGTCCCAGACGGTGACGTGGTCAGCGAGCAGCACCCAATGATTTTTGCATGGTCGTCGATTGCCCGCCGGTCGGGCCTTCGCTGTCAGTCCCCCTGGCTAGGGTGAGCCGGTGTCCGACTCGCCCATGCTTGATGGTCTAAATCCCGCCCAGTTCGATGCTGTGGTCCACAAGGGTGGCCCACTGTTGGTGGTGGCCGGCGCGGGCTCGGGCAAGACCCGCGTCCTCACCCATCGCATTGCGCACCTGATGGAAGAAGGGCTATCGCCGTTCGAAATTCTGGCGATCACCTTCACCAACAAGGCCGCCGGTGAGATGAAACATCGGGTCGGCGAACTCGTTGGTCCGGTCGCACAGAAGATGTGGATCTCCACTTTTCACTCGGCGTGTGTGCGGATCCTTCGGCGTGACGTCAACCGGCTCGGCTTCCCCTCGCGGTTCTCGATCTACGACCAATCCGATGCGGTGCGGCTGGTCGGGTATGTCATTCGCGATCTGAATCTCGATCCGAAACGGTTCCCGCCTAGGTCGGTGCACGGCGCAATATCTGCCGCGAAGAACGACAACATCTCGGCGATGCTCTACGCCGAAGACGCGCAGCAGATCTACGAGCGCAAGATCGCCGACGTCTACTTCGAATACCAGAAGCGCCTGCTCAACGCGGGCGCCATGGACTTCGATGACCTGCTCCAGCGCACCGTTGAGCTTTTCCGTACCCACCCCGATGTGCTCGACAGCTGGCGGCGCCGCTTCGGCCATGTTCTGGTCGACGAGTATCAAGACACCAACCCTGTCCAGAACGACCTCGTCTTGATGCTCAGCGAAGAGCACCGCCAAGTCACCGTCGTTGGCGATAGCGACCAGTGTCTTCCGCCCGGCACGATGATCTCGACCCCCGCCGGTCCACGAGCGATCGAAACACTGGAAGAGGGCGATGAAGTCCTCGGCACCGGCGGCGGATCCGCCCTCGTTGCCCGCCCGGTGCAACATGTACATCGATCAACCCATCGGGGTCGCCGCTATCGCGTCACCGCCGGAGGAAAGACGGTGGAGGGGACACCCCATCACATCGTGCCGGCCCGGCTCGAGCTCAACCCCACGGACCACGTCGTCTATCTGATGTACCGCCATGACCGCGGATATCGGGTGGGCCAGACCAAGGCCATGTGCTCGACCAAAGGCGGGTTCGACATCGGGCTGCGGGTTCGCTGCAATCAAGAGCACGCCGACAAGGCTTGGATTCTGAAGGTCGTGCCAACCGCGGCCGACGCCAGCTGGTGGGAGTCCTGGTTTGCTGCTTCCTACGGATTCCCGACAGCGTGTTTCGCCGAGATCGACACCTACCAGTCCGCCAAACAGCTCTTTGAAGACTTCGATCTGCATGACGAGTTCCCGCACCATCGTCGGCAAGGCGGGAAGAACCGCCAAACACTGAACCTCACGATGTTCTCCGACTGTCGCAGCGGCGACGTGGGCTCCCATCGAATTCAGTTCGATTCGCTGCGGGTCGAAACATCGCGCAAGCACTATCGAGAGGCGCTCGACTTCGCGGCGCATATGGCATGGGACGGCGACCTCGAGGTCTCCCGCCGGGCGATGATCGACGGACAGCTGCATCCCTTCCAGCCGCTGTCGCACCTTCGGCCCGGGATGACTATGAAGATCGTTGGCGACGAGGGCCAGTTGGTCGACGCGCCGGTCGAGTCTGTCGAAATCGTCGACGTCGAGGGCGACGTCTACGACATCGAAGTTGCCGACATTCACACCTACGTGGCCAACGATGTATTGGTGCACAACTCGATTTATCGGTTTCGCGGCGCTGATATTCGCAATATTCTCGAGTTCGAAGAGGCTTTCCCGGATGCATCGGTGGTGGTGCTCGAACAGAATTATCGCTCCACGCAATCGATCCTCGATGCCGCGAACGCGGTCATCGCGAAGAACGCTGGCCGCAAGCCGAAGGACCTCTGGACCGACCAAGGTCCCGGCGACAAGATCGTGCGCTATCACGCCGACGATGAATCCGACGAGGCCCAATACGTCGCCAACGAGATCGCTCGGCTGCACGACAACGAACACATGCGTTACGACGAGATGGCGGTCTTTTACCGGGCCAACAGTCAGTCCCGTGTGCTCGAAGAGTTCCTCCTCCGAGTGGGTATTCCGTACAAGGTCGTCGGCGGCACCCGGTTCTACGACCGCAAGGAGATCAAGGACGCCATCGGGTATCTCCGGGCCGTGGTGAATCCCACCGACGAGGTGTCGGTCAAGCGGGTCATCAATACGCCGAAGCGCGGTGTCGGCGATTCTTCGATCGGCAAGCTCGATGCGTGGGCCGCCTCCACCGGCGAGTCGTTCGATCAGGCTGTGGTTCGATTCGATGAAGCCGGAGTGACTGGCCGTGCCGCAACCGGCATCGAGAAGTTCATCGTGCTCACGTCTGAGATCCGCAAGCTCGATGCGGGTCCCGCAACAATTATCGAGGAGGCACTCGAGCGGTCGGGCTACCTCGAAGAGCTGCAGGCGGACCGATCGGTCGAGGCCGAGGGTCGACTCGAGAACCTGTCCGAACTCGTCGGCATGGCACGCGAGTACGAGACCATCGACGATTTCCTCGAACAGATCTCGCTTGTGAGCGATACCGATAATGGAGATGAGGAGGAGTCGACGGTCACTCTGATGACCCTCCACTCGGCGAAAGGACTTGAGTATCCGTTCGTCTTCATCATCGGGATGGAAGATGGCGTCTTCCCGCACATCCGATCGCTGGGCGATCCCGACGAGCTCGAGGAGGAGCGACGGCTCGCATATGTCGGAATTACTCGAGCCATGCAGAAGCTCCATCTCACGAGTGCGTGGAGTCGCATGCTCCACGGCACCACCCAGTACAACCCGCCGAGCCGGTTCCTCGCCGAGATTCCGTCGGAGCTGATCGAGGAAGTTGGCGGCCAGCGCATGCTGCGGAGTCGGCGCGATCGTTCGTCCTACGGAGCGAGCGGCGCCTCCTACGGCGGGGATCGCCAGCAGATCAACTCGAGTCGCGAACGAATGGTCGAGCAAGCAATGAGCGCCGGCACCGGCCCATCCCCATCAGGGGCAGACACGGCGGGCCTACGAATTGGCGACGATGTGCGCCACAGCCAGTGGGGCGAGGGTGTGATCATCGACATCGAGGGCAGCGGCGACAAGGCCGAGGCCAGCGTGCATTTCCCTTCCATGGGAGAGAAGCGCCTGCTGTTGTCGTGGGCGCCGCTCGAGAAGATCTAGGCAGCGGTCCGTCCTGAATCCGGGTTCTTTGGGCCCATCTGGTTCTTTCTGCCTAGAAATGTTGACGACTACCGATACCTGCGGACATCAGAAGGGACATGTCAATTCCTCGCGAGCGCTCGGCGCTGCGGTGTGGACCGTGCCCGCCGTGCTGTCGATGGACCCTGTTGCCGCCGCGACCGGGTCGTGTTCTGGCGTCAGCGTGTGCGAGTTCACCAGCGGACTCAAAGGTTGGACCATCGACAACGCATGGGGCAGCGACGTCGACGGATTATGGAACCACAACACCGAGGCGAGCCGAGACGGTGGTTCGTTGCACTACGGCCGGGGCACCAGCGGCCGCGATGTCACCGGGAGCAGCCGCAACACCGGTCGGGTTTACTCGCCCGAGTTCGAGATCCCGAACACCGGCGCCAACACCGTCAGGTTTAGTGTTTGGCGCGAGGTGGAGGTGCAGGACCCGGGCTATGACCGGTTCCGTTTGTTGATCCTCGGTGCCTCGAGTCAAACCCTCTATTCGGTCTCGTCGATCGGCAACACGACCGGATTCGAGAATTACACGATCAGCATCCCGGCCGGATTCAACGGGCAGACCGTGCGTTTCCAGTTCGACTTCGACACCCGAGATGGTCTCTACAACGACCAAGAGGGTGTCTACATCGGACGGTTCGAAGTGACGGCTTGTCCGCCTGCTGGCGCCGGCGCCGCACCGGGCCTCGCACCCGCTCAGGCCCGCTCATCGGCGCAGGGTGAAGCCCCCAACGAGGACGACGGCGACGCTCCGCCGCCGGCGCGTTAGGCGACCGGGCAGCTTAGGTCAGGACCTGTGGATGTCTGGTCGCGGTCATCGCCATCGGAAAGAGCTTCGGCGACTTCGTCGAAGTCCTGGTTGAGGAACACGATCACCTTGCCGTCGATGATCTCGGCCGGATAACGAAAGAGTCCGCACCCGAGGTCGGTGAACGAGACGTTGTCGCACACCTGATCGGTGGTGGACACAAGGCTGAACGTTTGGCTCGTCTGGTCCCACTCAGTGAAGCAGTCGCGCGGATCGCCAACCCGGCGGGCGGAAAAAGCCAGCCATCCGAGCTCGGGGTCGTCGCCAATGTGCTGCACGATGAGATCACGGTCGCCGCCGCTGCCGGCATCGGCGTAGAGGATCGGTCCGCGGGCATCGATCTCGTCGGATTGGCGGCCGATGAAGCCGGCGTCGAATTCGGTGTCGCCCAGCTCAACCCGCACGGTGTCGCTGCGTCCGGCCACCCAGATCACCATGGCGCCGAGGAGCAGGGCAATGGCGACGCCGGTCATCCCCACCAGGAGAGCGCTACGCGCGTTGATTTGGGGTCCTCTTGCGACCGGCATGGGTTCCTCTGGCGGATGTGTGGGGGTGGGTGAGTCCCGCCTAGTATCGCCTGTGTGTCGCCGCTGAGCCTTCTCGGCCGGTGTCGGCATTTCTCGCGTTTGCGAGCCACACGACATTCCGGAGGAACCGGTGGATCTTTTCGAACATCAGGGCAAGGAATTCTTTGCCCAGTACGGCATGCCGATCTCGCCCGGCGAGGCGGCATTCACCGTTGATGAGGCAGTTGCGGCAGCGGAACGCCTCGGCACCCCCGTCATGGTCAAGGCGCAGGTGCATACCGGCGGCCGCGGCAAGGCGGGCGGCGTGAAGTTCGCCGCCGACATGGATGCGGTGCGCGAGCACTCGAGCAACATCCTCGGCCTCGACATCAACGGCCACATCGTGAAGCGGCTCTGGATCGAGTCGGCCTCTGATATCGCCGAGGAGTACTACGCGTCGTTCACCCTCGACCGCTCGGCCAAGAAGCATCTCGGAATGCTCTCGAAGGAGGGCGGTGTCGAGATCGAGACCGTCGCCGAGGAGAACCCCGATGCGATCGCCAAGATCTGGATCGATCCGGTCGACGGCCTCACCGAAGAGGCCTGTCGCACCTGGGTCGCGGCAGCGAACCTGCCCGACGCGGCTGTTGAAGGCACCATCGCGATCATGCATCAGCTCTACGCGGCTTACACCGACGGCGACGCCGATCTTGTCGAGATCAACCCACTGATCCTCACCCCCGAGGGCAAGGTGCACGTGCTCGACGCCAAGGTCACGCTCGACGGCAACAGCGAATACCGCCACGACGACTACAGCCAGTACGACGAAACGCAGCCCCGCGATGAGCGCGAGGAAGCGGCCCACGCCAAGGGTCTCCAATACGTCGGCCTCGACGGCTCGGTTGGTGTGATCGCCAACGGCGCCGGGCTCGCGATGAGCACGGTCGATGTGGTCAACCAGGTCGGTGGCTCACCGGCCAACTTCCTCGACATTGGCGGCGGCGCCAACGCCGACGTGATGGCCGGAGCGCTCGAGGTCATCAACAACGATCCCGCCGTGAAGTCGATCTTCATCAACATCTTTGGCGGTATCACCCGCGGTGAAGAAGTGGCCAACGGCATCATCGAAGCCATGCAGCGTGTCTCGATCGATTCGCCAATCGTGATTCGTCTCGATGGCACCAACGCTGACGAGGGCCGGGCGATTCTCGCGCCGCACCTCAACGACAAACTGATGATGGAAGAAACCATGCTTGATGCGGCCCGCAAAGCCGTCGAGCTGGCGAGCTGAGAGACTGACATGAGCATTTTCGTAGACGAGAACACAAAGGTCATCTACCAGGGCCTCACCGGCTCCCAGGGCAGCTACTACGGCGGCCTCAACGCCGCGTACGGCACCCAGGTGGTTGCGGGTACCCATCCGAAGAAGGCCGGCACCGACGTCGACGGCGTCCCGGTCTACGCCAACGTTGCCGAGGCCGTTGCGGCCACGGGAGCCACGGCGAGCTGCATCTTCATCCCTGCTCCGGGCGTGCGCGGCGCGGTCATGGAAGCAGCCGAGGGTGGCGTCGAATTCATCGTCGCCATCACCGAGGGCGTCCCCGCCCACGACGAGGCGTATTTCTACAACGACCTCAAGCGCAACTTCCCCAACGTCCGCCTGCTCGGCCCGAACTGCCCCGGCATTATCAGCCCCGGTAAGTGCAACATCGGCATCACTGCCGGTCACATCGCGAAGGAAGGCGGCCCGGTCGGCATCGTGAGCCGCTCCGGCACGCTCACCTACCAGGCGCTGTACGAGCTGAAGCAGAAGGACATCGGCGTCACCACGTGTGTCGGTATTGGTGGCGACCCCGTTCCGGGCACATCGTTCATCGACTGCCTCGAAGCGTTCGAGGCCGACCCCGACACCAAGGCCGTCATGATGATTGGTGAGATCGGTGGCTCCGCGGAAGAAGAAGCTGCCGAGTACATCAAGAACCACATGACGAAGCCGGTGTCGTCGTACATCGCCGGCGTCACTGCGCCTCCCGGCAAGAAGATGGGCCACGCAGGCGCCATCGTCTCCGGCGGCAAGGGCACGGCCGCCGCGAAGATGGAAGCACTCGAAGACGCGGGCGTGCGTGTGGGCAACAACCCCACCGAAGCCGGCGAACTCATGGCCGAAATCGTTGCCAACCTCTAAGTCCAAACTTCTGTGAACGGAAAGCGGCGCATACCGCCGGTTTCCGTTCACAGAACATGGAACCTGGGGGGTGTCACCACTTTGGGGGGCACGGAATGTAAGCGTGGTGGGGTGCGACCCTTCTGCGCTGTTTTCGTTTTCTGCGCGCTTGCTGCGGTGTCGTGTGGCACGGGGTCGAGCGACATCATTACGGCGGAGGCCGAGACTTCGCCGGCCGCGGTCGACACTGTGGCCCCGACGAGCTCGTCCACCACTACGACCACGTCGGCGTCCACCGCTACGTCAACGTCGACAACAACAACGACGCCTGCGCTGCCACCCGCCGATTTGGTGCGCGACGACGCCGGGGTCCCGCTCAACGGTCAGACCGCCGGCGTCCTGCGAACCCCCACGGGCTGGCTTGTGCCCGTTGTACAACCGGTTGATGACGGCTGGCTGGTGTGGACACCGTGCGGCCGCCTCGACACCGTTCAGGCGGGGGAGTATTTCGACCAGGTCGACTTCGTGCTCGACCCGGGTCACGGCGGCTCCGAGCCGGGCGCCGTCGGGCCTGCGGGCACCCGCGAGGCCGACCTCAACCTGGCGGTGACGAAACGAGCCCAGGTCGCTCTTGAAGCCGCCGGCTATTCCGTGCTGTTGACTCGCGACACCGATGTGCGCGTTCCGATCGTGACGCGAGCCGAGCTCGCCCTTGCCCTCGATCCCGTCGCGTTTCTCTCGATCCATCACAACGCCGGCACCGATGCGGTGAGTTCAACTCCGGGCACCGAGATGTACTTCCAGCTGGCCTCCGCCGATTCGCGCCGGCTGGCCGGGTTGCTCTACGAGGAGACGCGAGCTGCGCTCGACCTCCTCGGGTCGTCGTGGTTCGCGCTTGATGATGCGGGCACGATGCCCCGTCCGAATCGAGAGGGCGGCGACTTCTACGGGGTGCTTCGACGACCCGCCGCCGTCACCAGTGTTCTTGTTGAGTTCGCCTACATCACGAACCCGGTGGAAGAAGCCCTTCTCAACCGGGCCGATGTGCAGGATGCACTCGCGGGGGCGGTGGTCAACGCCGCCACGCGCTTCCTCGAGACACCCGACCCCGGCACCGGGTACATCGACGATCCGATCTTTCGGGGATACGCCCCGACCGGTGCGGGCCGCACGAACAATTGCGACGATCCCGATCTCCACGGATGAGGATCGCTCTCGCCGCCATTGTTGCGGCAACCCTGATTGCGAGCGCGTGCAGCGACGATCCATCGTTGCCGGGGGCTTCGGAAGAAGTGATAGACACCGTCGTGACGGAGTCAACCGCCAGCGTTGACACCCCTTCGACCTCGACCGACAGCATCACCACCCTGCCGGTAGCGGATCGCCTGCCACCTCTCGCCGTCGATGTGGCCGGCGCCATTCGCTCCTCGGACGGCTCGGGTCTGGCGGTCAGTGGCTCCGACGGTGAGGTGTGGTTTGTGATCGGCGCTTGTCGGGCCGAGGCCGTCGAGCCCGCGGCGACTGCGGAAACCATCGACGCGAAACATGTCGTGCTCGATCCGGGGTCGAGCGACGACTTGGCGATCACGAGACACAACCGCCTGATTGCGGAGGAGGTTGCTCGTCTCCTGAGCGCCAACGGGGTGTCGGTCTCGCTGACGCGCGAATTCGACCAGCCAATGTCGGAGTCGGCGCGAGGCGCGCTCGGCCCGGCGCTCGGCGCCCGCGCTGTGGTGTCGATACATCACGAGTACGGCGATGAGGTCGCCACAGTGACACGGCCAACCGTGTTCCACCAGATCGACGATGTGGAGAGTCGGCGTCTTGCTGGGCTCCTGCACCAGGAGACAGAGGTGTCACTCGCGGAGATTGGTGTGGGCCTCGCGGCGGCGGTGGAACCCGGTGTCCGGCCCTTATTGAATCAGCGGGGCCAAAACTTCTTCGTCGTGCTTCAAGTGGCGGAGTCCACACCAGCCGCTCGACTGCAGATCACCGTGCTGCCCGAAAACGACATGAGCCCCCTCGTGAATGAGGAGGCTCGTGCGCTTGAGTCTCAGGCGATTGCCGATGCGATTGTGCGGTTCCTCGTAACTGACGAGGAGGGCAACGGGTTCGTGGAACCCATTGAAACCGTTCGTGCTGCTCCGACTTCACATACTCCCGGCGGCTGCGGTGAACCCGCAGCCGCCGAGTGACGCTTCGCTAGAACTCGGTGGGCGGGGCGGTGTCAGCGCCAGTTGCCCTCATGTCCATAATCGCGGCGGCCATGATTACGGCAGCCGAGACCCAGGCCAGAAGTACGCCGATCGCGGCACCCTCGCGGAACTGGACCCCGAAGGCGATCAGGAATGCGGACAGTCCGAGCGCGAGATGGAGTTGGTCGTGATCGAAGCCCAGGATCTTGTCGGGCATTGAGACGTTGCCGAACTGCATAGCGGCGACACCGCCGCCGATCGATAAGCCGATGATGGCGACGAAGATGCCATGGAGTCCGAAAAGGTCGGTATCCCAAGCGTTCGCGCCAAACGGACCCTCGCTCACCCAATCGAGGAATGTGCTGAGCAGCATTACGGCACCACCGGCGATGAGCATGATCGTGCTGGGTTTGATGTCTTTAGTTTCCATGAGGCCTCCCGCGGCTACAAGTAGTTAGGAATCCGACACTAATCGCCGCAGTGCTTCGGGCCAGGGGACGGTCACATCGCGTGGCTTTGCTAGGTTCGCGATTTGATGTCGACTTCCGCTGAATCTCCGCGCCGCGCCCTACTGTCCGTCTTCGACAAAACGGGGGTCGCAGACCTCGCCGCCGGACTCGTCGAGCTCGGATGGGAGCTCATTTCGAGCGGCGGCACGGCCAAGGTGATCGCCGTTGCTGGTCTGCCCGTCACCGATGTTGCGGACTACACCGGCTCGCCGATCATGCTCGGTCATCGTGTGGTGACGCTTCACCCGCGGATCCATGGCGGCATCCTGGCTGACCGTGATAATCCCGAGCATCAGGCCGATCTTGTTACGAACGAGATCGACACCATCGACCTCGTGGTGGTGAACCTCTACCCGTTCCGCGATGAGCCGGGTATCGAGATGATCGATATCGGTGGTCCGACGATGGTCCGTGCGGCCGCCAAGAACCACGCCCATGTCGGCGTTGCCGTCGACCCGTCTGGGTATGACGCAGTGCTGGCCGAACTCCGGTCTGATGGTTGGTTGTCCGACACCACTCGTCGCGGCCTGGCGCGAGCCGCGTTTGCTCACACGGCGGCCTACGACGCCGCGATCGTCGGATGGCTGGACGAGACGGAGACGGAACCTGAGACCCTTCCGCCCACAATTCACCTCGCCCTCGAACGCACCGACGTTCTGCGCTACGGCGAAAATCCCCATCAGCAAGGCGCCCGTTATCGCACCATCGGTGAGCCCAGCATGTGGGACGACATCGTCCAGCACGCTGGTGTGGCGCTGAGCTACCTGAATCTGTTTGACGCCGACGCGGCGTGGAGGCTCGTCCACGACCTCGGCGATGAACCTGCGGTCGCGATCATCAAACACGCCAACCCCTGTGGTGCGGCGGTCGGCGAGAGTCTCGCGATGGCCTACCAACAGGCCTTCGAGTGCGATAGCCGCAGCGCTTTCGGCGGCATCGTGGCGACGAACCGAGTGATCGATCTCGCCACGGTCGAAGCAATGGAAGCGGCCGCACAGGCCGACGTTGTCATCGCTCCGGGATATGCGGAGGGTGTGGTCGAACGACTGATCGCCAAACGCAAGAACACTCGTCTTCTTACGGCCTCCCCGCCGGCGGCGCCGAGTGGGGTTGAGATTCGAGAGATTGGTGGCGGCTACCTCGTCCAGGAGGCACATCACTTCGGATCGACACCGGATGAGTGGGAGGTTGTCACCCAGCGCCAACCCACTTCGCAGGAGTTGGCCGATGCCGCGTTTGCCTGGAGGGTCTGCGGTCATGTGAAGTCCAACGCCATTGTGCTGGCGAAGGATGGCGTGGCGTGGGGTATTGGCGCCGGGCAACAGAATCGTGTCGAGTCGGGCGAGATTGCCGCGACAAAGGCTGACGGGCGGGCCAAGGATGGCGCTTGTGCGAGTGACGCGTTCTACCCGTTTCCCGATGGTGTCGAGGCGGCGGCCGACGCGGGCGCCGCGATCATCGTCCAGCCCGGCGGCTCTGTGAACGATGACAAGACCATCGCCGCGGCCGACGCCCGCGGCGTGTGCATGGTGTTCACCGGCGAGCGTCACTTCCTTCACTAGCCGCGCTGATGAGTTCCAAGCGAGAACCCAAGACGCTCGAATGGGCGCTCACCATTGGCCAGAAGCCATCGTCGCTGCGCTTCTACCGGTCCATCCGATTCCTGATCCGCGCACTTCTCTATCGCTGGGTCCGCGTCGAAGTGCAGGGCGCCGAACACCTGGCCCACGAAGGACCGGTCATTGTGGCGCCGGTTCATCGATCGAATCTCGATGCTCCGCTCGTGGCGAGCGCGGGCCCGCGTCAGATGCGCGCCCTCGCAAAACAGTCGCTCTTCGGCAACCCAGCGACTGCGTGGTTGTGCGCCTCGCTCGGCGCTATTCCGGTTCGCCGGGGGGAAGCCGATCGTGAGGCCATGCGGTCGGCTCGAACGATTCTGGATGCTGGCGAGATGATGATCATCTTTCCCGAAGGCACTCGTCAGAGCGGGCCCGATGTCGCCGGGGTCTTCGATGGTGTGGCGTATTTGGCGTCGAAAACGGGCGCCGTGATTGTGCCGGTGGGGATTGCCGGCACGGAATCCGCGCTGCCCTCTGGCGCGAAGTTCATTCATCGGTCCCGCACCTCGATCGTGGTCGGACCTCCGATTGCTGCGCCGGCCGGACGGATGAGTCGACCGGCCCTCACCGCATTCAGCGAGGATGTTGGCGCTCGTCTGCAGGAAGCCCTCGATCAGGCCAACGTGGTGATTTCGGGCTGATTTTGTCCCACTGGGTGGGACCGTTCCGCTTTACGGAACGACTTGAAAGAAATCTGGAGGAATGGTCCGAACTCCCTAGTTTCTGCCCGGGGCTAAGCCGTACCTTCGGCGGTATGACCGCGATCCGTGACCTCATTGAGCGAGGCCCCACCCTCTCGTTCGAGTTCTTCCCGCCGAAAACCAGCGAGGCCCGATCGAAGCTGCGGGCGACGGTCGATCTTCTTGAAAAGGCAGAGCCCGACTACGTCTCGGTTACCTATGGCGCGGGCGGCACGACCCGAGAGACCACCCGCGAGACAGTGCTCGATTTCGCCGAACATCGCAGCTTTCCGGCGATGCCACACCTCACGTGCGTCGGTCATAATTATGCGGAGATCCTCGAGTTGATTGATGACTACCAGGCGCACGGTGTGCACAACATGCTGGCGCTCGCGGGCGATCCTCCGGAAGACGGCAGCCCCTACCCGGGTGACTTTCGTTATGCCCTTGAACTTGTCGAGGCGCTGCGCGAGCGGTCAGAGATGTGTATTGGTGTTGCGGCGTTCCCCGAGCTACATCCCCGATCGGTGGATCATGGTTCGGATCGACGCCACCTCGCCGAGAAGCTGAAGGCCGCCGATTTTGGTATCACTCAGTTCTTCTTTGATTGCGACGACTACTTCCGCATGGTCGACGACCTTGCGGCGCTGGGATGTGACACACCGGTGCTCCCGGGTGTGATCCCGGTCGTGAATCCAGCCAGCGTTCGCCGCTTCGCGGGCATGAATGGGACTGCCGTCGACGAGGCGCTGTGGGGTCGCCTCGAAGCCGCGGATGATCCCGACGTGCAGCTCGAAATTGCGGTCGATGCCGCGGTCGATCAGATCGACCGACTGCTCAAGGGCGGTGCTCCGGGTGTTCACCTGTACACGCTGAACCAGGCTGATGCGACGATTCGGATCTGCGAGCGCATCGACCTGCGCTGACGTTTCGGATTGACTCCGCTGGCCAGGTAAGGTCGGCGACATGGCTGAAAAAATTAAGATGCAGGCGGACGGCACTCTTTCCGTCCCGGACAACCCGATCATCCCGTTCATCGAGGGTGATGGCACCGGAGTCGACATCTGGCCGGCCGCGAAGCTCGTGCTCGACGCCGCCGCCAAGAAGTACAGCAAGACCATCGAATGGAAAGAGGTCTTGGCTGGCGAGAAGGCATTCAACGAAACCGGCGATTGGCTGCCGCAGGCGACGATCGATGACTTCACGGAGTACCTGATCGGCATCAAGGGCCCGCTCACCACCCCCATCGGTGGTGGCTTCCGCAGCCTCAACGTTGCGATTCGTCAGATCATGGATCTCTACGTTTGTCTGCGTCCGGTCCGTTGGTTCACCGGTGTGCCGTCGCCCGTCAAGGAGCCGCAGCTCGTCGACATGGTGATCTTCCGTGAAAACACCGAAGACATCTACGCCGGCATGGAGGTCGAGGCGGGTACGCCCGAGGCTCTGAAGATGATCGAAATGCTGCACGACGCCTTTGGCTGGGAGATCCGCGAAGGCTCGGGCATTGGTATAAAGCCAATCTCGAAGATGGGCTCGCAGCGCCTGCAACGTGCGGCCATCGAGTACGCGGTGCAGCGTGGCCGTAAGCGTGTGCATTGGGTCCACAAGGGCAACATCATGAAGTACACGGAAGGCGCGTTCCAGAAGTGGGGCTACGAGCTCGTCCGCGAAGAGTTCTCCGATGTTGCCGTTGGCTGGGATGACTGCGACGGCGACCCCGGCGACAAGATCCTCGTGCAGGATGCCATTGCCGACATCGCCCTCCAGCAGGTGCTCACCCGTCCGTCGGAGTTCGACGTGATCGCCACGATGAACCTCAACGGCGACTATCTCTCCGACGCGCTGGCCGCTCAGGTCGGTGGCATCGGCATCGCTCCGGGCGCCAACATCAATTATGTCACTGGCCACGGCGTGTTCGAGGCAACCCACGGCACGGCGCCGAAGTACGCCGGCCAAGACAAGGTCAACCCCTCGTCAGTGCTGCTTTCGGGCGTAATGATGTTTGAACACCTCGGATGGCAAGAAGCGGCCGACGACATTGTTTCCGCCGTCGAAGCGACTATCGGCGACAAGGTTGTCACCTATGACTTCGCTCGCCTGATGGACGGAGCGACCGAAGTGAAGTGCTCGGAGTTCGCGAGCGCCATCGTCGACCGTCTCTAAGTCGACGGGTGTAACAGCCGACCCGATAACGCGGGTCGGCGCGGCGAAGGCCGCGGATACCGTGGCGGTGTGGGGGATCTCGCAGTGGCGCGTGACGAGGACGACGTAGAGCACATCTGGCTTCGCGGCGCGCGCCTGATCGTGCGGTCGCTGCGCGCCCATCCGGTGCCGCATGCGATTGCCATGGTTGGCGCGTTGTTGTTTGTCTTCGCTGCGGTCGGCGGCGCGTGGGTGCTGCGGGCGGTTACCGACGACCTCATCGTTCCGGCCCTCGACGATGGCACGGTCGATGGTGGCGAGGTTTGGCTCGCCGTTATTGCGCTCATCGGCGTGTCGATCGTGCGCGGTGTGAGTGTGGTCATGCGGCGGCTGTTCTTGTCGATGGCCGAGTACCGCACCCAACGCGACTGGCGGCGGTTGTTGCTGCGGCATTACCTCAACGTGCCGTTGCGTTTCCATCGAACGAAGCCGACCGGTGAGCTATTGGCGCACGCCGACATGGACCTCATCCAGGCCACGATGGTGCTGAAGCCTTTGGCCTTTTCGCTGAGCGTTGTGTTCTTGGTGATCGTGTCGGTCATCAGCATCCTCGCGATTCATTGGTTCTTGGCACTGATTGCCGTGGTGTTGTTTCCCGCCCTTGTGGTGTTGAGTCGCTACTACACCGGCAAGGTGGAGGCGCCCGCCGCGCTGGCCCAGCAGCGGGTTGGCGAAGTTTCGGCGGTCGCTCACGAGAGCTTCGACGGTGCGCTCGTCGTGAAGACGTTGGGCCGCCAAGATGAAGAGGTCCAACGAATGTTGGAGGCGTCCGATCGGCTGCGTGAGGCTCGCATTCGCGTCGGCCGACTCCGGGCCAACTTCGAGCCGGTCATTGAGGCACTGCCCAGTGTCGGCATCGTCTCGCTCATTCTCGTGGGCACGTGGCTGATCTCCAGAGGCGAGGCCACCGAGGGCGACATCGTTTTGGCCGCCACACTCTTTGGGCTTTTGACGACGCCACTTCGCGTTTTCGGTTTCTTCTTGGAAGAGATGCCGAGATCTGTGGTGTCGCTCGAACGCGTTGATCGGGTGATGGCCTATCCGGTCGAACCGCGTGGGACCAATGCGGTCCTGCCCGGTGGCGGCCTCGATGTGGTGGTCGAGGGTCTCACCGTTCGCTACGGCGACCGCGAGGTGCTTGCTGACGCAAGCTTTACTGTGGCGGCCGGCGAGACCGTCGCCATTGTTGGCGCCACCGGGTCGGGAAAGTCCACCCTCGTCGAGTCGATCGTTGGTTTGCTCGACCGCGAGCGGGGCACCGTGAGAGTGGGCGGCGTCGATGTCGAAGATCTGGCGCCCGACGTCCTTGCCGCGAGTGTTGCCCTCGTGTTTCAGGAAGCCTTTCTCTTCGCGGAATCAATCGACGAAAACATCGGGATGGGCCAGACCTCGCTCGACGACGTTGGCGCCGCGCTCGACATCGCCCGGGCGAGCGAGTTCGTTACGGCTCTTCCACACGGTCGTCGCACCGTTGTGGGTGAGCGGGGCCAGACTTTGTCGGGTGGCCAGCGTCAGCGTGTGGCCCTGGCCCGGGCGCTCGCCCGTCGGCCGAGGCTCCTTCTGCTCGACGATGCGACGAGCGCGGTTGATCCGCTGATCGAAGCCGAGATCCTGGCGAATCTTCGGCGTGAGCTCGACACCACTCTGCTGGTGGTCGCCCACCGCATCTCTACGATCACGCTGGCCGACCGCGTGGTGTACCTCGACGAGGGTCGAGTGGTCGCGGAGGGTCGTCACGAGGAGCTCCTCCAGCGCGACGATTATCGGGCCCTGGTGACGGCCTACGAGGCGGAGGGCGCATGACGAAGAAACCGCGGCCGAGCGGCTTCGACGATCCGGCCTCGTTGCTCGACGAGGATGTCGTGCCTGATGTCTCCGCGATGCAGGTGCTCCGTCGCGGCCTGGCCATCAGTCCGGAACTCCGCATCGGTATTCGCGTCACCATCGCCATGGCGCTCGTCGCGGCCATCGGCCGTCTGATCATTCCGATCACGATTCAGCAGGTGCTGGATCGAGGCGTGTTGGGTGAAGAGGGCTACCGGCCCGGCTTCGTCTGGGCGGTATCGATCGGCGCGTTCGCGATCGTGATTGCGGTGATGGCGGCGTCCCGCGTCGCCCACATTCGTCTCGTCATCGCCGCGGAAGCCGTGCTGTTGGGTCTTCGCACCCGGGCCTTTCAACACATCCATCGACTGAGCCTCGCCGACCATTCGGAAAGCCGCCGCGGTGTGCTCGTCAGTCGGGTCACTTCCGACGTCGAGTCACTGGCCCAGTTCACCCAATGGGGGGCCATCAGTTGGATCATCAACTCCGCGATCATCGTCGGCTCGCTCGGCGTCATGCTGGTGTACAACTGGAAGCTCACCGCGATCGTCTTGTTGTGTCACCTGCCGTTGCTGCCCTTCCTGAAGTGGGTCCAGAAGCGTCAGTTCGTTGCCTACAGCCTTGTGCGTACTCGGGTGGCGCAGACACTTGGTGAAACATCTGAGGCTGTCACCGGTGCGCCGGTGATTCGCGCCTATGGCTACGACCAGCGGGTCGGCGAACGCCTCGACACTGCGATCGACAATCAGTATCAATCGCAGCTGCGCTCGAGTATCTGGTTCGCCGGGATGTTGCCGGTAGTCGACTTCTTCTCCTCGATCTCGCTCGCGGCGGCCGTGGGAGTGGGCGTGTGGTGGAGCGGCGCAGTGGATATTGGGGTGGGCGAACTCGTGGCTTTCCTCTTCCTCGTGAACCTGCTACTCAACCCGATCGCCGAGCTCGGCGAGGTCCTCGATCAGACCCAGACCGCGCTGGCCGGCTGGTGGAAGATTCTGCGGGTGCTCGACGTCCCGATTGATGTGGAGGAGCCGGAACTCGGCGCCCACTTCCCGTCGGGACCTCTTGGGATTCACGCGGTGGGGGTGGCGTTCCGGTACCGCACCGGCGGCCCGGTTCTTCGAGACGTCGATGTCGAAATCGCGCCGGAGACAAACGTTGCGATCGTCGGCGAAACCGGCAGCGGCAAGACCACGTTTGCTCGCCTTTTGGCCCGGCTGGCCGACCCCACAGAAGGCACGGTCACCATTGGTGGCCTTGATCTCCGCACGGTCGACCCGGCATCGCGGCGAAGCGCGATCCGGATGGTCCCCCAAGACGGGTTCCTCTTTGACACGACGATCGAGGAGAACATCCGGTTTGGTCGTATCGGCGCAACCCGCGAAGACGCGATTGCTTCAGTCGAATCTCTGGGTCTCGATCGATGGATGAGCGGCTTACCGATGGGTATCGATACCCCGGTTGGTGAACGCGGCGGACGTTTGTCGGTCGGCGAGCGTCAGCTAGTGGCCCTTGCTCGGGCGCAGGTCGCCGACCCCGGTCTCCTGCTTCTCGACGAGGCCACTTCAGCGGTGGACCCGGAGACCGAAGAAGCGTTGGCTGCGGCCCTCGCCCATCTCTCCATCGGACGCACCACGATCTCTGTGGCCCATCGGCTCTCCACCGCCGAGCGGGCTGACCTCGTGCTGGTGTTCGATGCTGGCCGAATCGTGCAGATGGGCCACCACAGCGAAATCGTCGCGGTCGACGGGATCTATCGAGGCCTCCACGAGTCTTGGATCGGCAACACTCGCACCTCGTGATTCTGCGGATCGCGGGTGACCCGCCAGACAATCGCAGTGAATGCACCGACGACCACCAGCGGTGAGGCGTCGACGGGTCCCTTACCGAGAGGGATCAGGCCTGTCGCCCATGCGATGCCAACCAGGGCGGGCGACATCATGCGGCGGTCGAGTAGGAGCAACACACTGAAGAGCAGGAGCGATGAGTCGTAGTAGATCGCGTGGGGACCGATCAGCAAGAGCCCCGCTGTCGTGATTGCCATCCGGGCGCCGACGTCGGGGGAACTCCGCCACCAGGTCCAGACCAGCACCCCGATTGACGCGGCCGAGACAAGTCCGCCGACCGCGAGTGGGATCAGCGAATTTGTCGTCAGTAGGGCGTGAAGGAATCTGATCGGAGCGATCTCGTTGACGGCGTTCACGTCTGCGTCGGCCTCGAGCAGCGGCCGAATCTCGTCGAGCCATGTGGCGAACCACAGCGGTCCGAGTAGGGCGGTGTTGATCGCGTAGACGACGAGCCCTCCGATGGCCGCGCGGCGGACGGCTCGCCAGTGGCCGCCGAGCAACATCAGGTCGATCAGTGGGAGCGCCTACTGGGGGCGAAACAGAAGGACGGCCGCCGCGATGCCAGCGAGACCGTCATGACCATCGGCGAGGCTGCGCCAGATTGCTGCGACAAAAATGTGGGGTCAGCGCAGTGTTCTGCCCGCCTCCGATGCCAACAAACACCGGATAGGAAGTAGGCACGCCGGCGAGCGTCAGCCACCACCAACGGTCGATCGTGGGGATGACCGGGCGCAGCAGGTGAAGCGCGGCGACGAGGAAGCCGACCATGGCGAGTGTGTGGGCGCCGTCGGCCACGCGGTAAGGAAGTTGGGCCAGGCCGGCATACGCACCGGCGACGTGGGGTGCATACGGGAACATGATGATCCCGTCTTCGTCGCCCAACAGCTCGGCCTGGACGGCCTGCTGAGTCGCCGGGTCCCACAGATTGTCGATGTTGTCGTCCGCAACGATCGTGCCAGCCGAGTAGAACGCGCGGAAGTCGCCACCGACCCGTCCGGTGGCCCCGTCCGAGCCGCTTCCGGCGACGATCACAAACACGAAGCCCACGGCGAGCGCAGCGATGAGTGCCTTGGGGTAGAGCGTCAGTCTTCGGTCGGCGTCGGCCGTAGTCGGCGCCGTTGCGGTCACCACCAGAATCAATCGGCGGTTGTGCCTGTGAGATTGAGGTGGTCAGACCCGATGGTTTTCCGTGACCGCTTCACTTTGTACATCGCATCGTCGGCTGTGGCGAGAAGCCGGCTCGCCGTGGGGTGATCACCGGTCGCCGCCGCGCCGATGCTGACGCCCACTTCCACCAGCTCATCACCGGCATAGATCGGGGCCGCGAGCGTGGCACGGATGGCGTCAGAGATCGAAGCCGTCGTTGCTTCGTCGGCGCGGGGAAGCACAACAACGAACTCGTCACCGCCGAGTCGGCCGACGAGGTCGCCGGGCCGAAGGGCGCGCTCCAGGCGGCGGGCAACCTCGATGAGAACCTGATCGCCGGCGGCGTGGCCGATACGGTCGTTGACTTGTTTGAACCCGTCGAGATCGCAGAAGAGGACGACGAGCTCGTGCCGGTAGCCGTCGTCGACAATATGATCGATCCTCGCGAGTAAAGCGCGCCGGCTCAAGAGCCCCGTGAGTCCGTCGTGATCAACCATATGGCGAAGGGCCCGTTGTGTCGTCTTCAGGTCCGTGATGTCGGTGCCGCTGATCACATAACCGTTCACGAGCGGGTCGTCGCAGAGATCGGTGATTGAGAGATCGAGGGTGACAAGTTGGCCATCGGGGCGTTCGAGACTCGCTTCGAGCCGCTCCGTGCGCCGGGAACGCAACATCGCGTCGCGAACAAGCGGACGATCGCTCGCATGTACGAGGTCTTCAAACGGGAACCCGGTGACGAGAGCGATGTCATGGTGGAGTAGGCGGGACATCTCGGCGTTGGCCGAAAGCACATTGCCGTTCTTGTCGAGCGTGATGAGGAGCGCCGTGGCGTGGTGAACGAGGGCCCGCAGCTGCTCGGTGTCGCCGCCGCCCAGCTCCAGGCTCTGGCGATCAGCGACATCGCGCAGTACAACAACAAGGAAACCATCGGTCTCGTCGTCGCCGTGGACCATACGGCCCCGGATTTCCAGCTGGCGCCAATTGCCCGCGCCGTCACGAACCCGCACGTCTATCAGCGAGCCGCGCTCCTGCTGTCCGATGCTCTCAAACGCCGTATAGACGGTCGCATGATCGTCTTCGTGCATGAGATCGAAGACGGACCGGCCGAGCCATTCACTCGGGTCGAGTTCCATCAAGTCGCCTGCGGCCTGATTCGTCCAGGAGATGGTGCCATCGGGTTGCAGAATCACGAGAGCGTCAGGAAGTTCCCTCGCAACGCGTCCGAGATCTGAAGTAAACGGAGTCATACACCTTTGATCGGATTTTCGACCCTGACCTTCAATGGTCCATTCGGGCCAGATGTCAGTCCTTTCGGACCAGATGTCGGGTACCGTTTGCGACGGTTTTCGTACACCCGCCCACGGAGAAAAATCATGAATGCACCTGTTCGCGTCGCTGTTACTGGCGCCGCTGGTCAGATCGGCTACAGCCTCCTCTTCCGCATCGCTAGCGGCTCGCTGCTCGGCCCCGATCAGCCGGTCATTCTGCAACTGCTCGAGATCCCGCCGGCCATGGGTGCGCTCGAGGGTGTCGCCATGGAATTGGACGATGGCGCCTTTCCGTTGCTCGCTGGAATCACGCAGAGCGACGACCCCAACAAGGCCTTCGAAGGCGTCAACATCGCCATGCTCGTCGGCTCGCGTCCGCGGTCAAAGGGTATGGAACGCAAGGATCTGCTCGAAGCCAACGGTGCGATCTTCACCGTTCAGGGCAAGGCGCTTAA
Organism: Candidatus Aldehydirespiratoraceae bacterium; assembly: GCA_047639555.1. Lineage (GTDB taxonomy): Bacteria > Actinomycetota > Acidimicrobiia > Acidimicrobiales > Aldehydirespiratoraceae > JAJRXC01. The sequence goes on along the minus strand of JBLIOE010000007.1, from coordinate 46,019 downwards.
CGCCAACGCCGCCGACGACATCAAGGTGCTCGTGGTGGGCAACCCCGCCAACACCAACTCGCTCATCGCGATGAACAACGCTCCCGACATCGACGATGCTCGTTTCACCGCGATGACTCGTCTGGACCACAACCGGGCCAAGGCTCAGCTGGCACAGAAGCTTGCTGTCACCGTCAACGACATCACCAACATGACGATCTGGGGCAACCACTCGGCCACCCAGTACCCCGACCTTTTCCACTGCAATGTCAACGGCAACAACGCCGCTGCCGCCGTGGGCGACCAGGACTGGCTCGAGAACAGCTTCATCCCCACCGTGCAACAGCGCGGCGCCGCCATCATCGAGGCCCGCGGGCTCTCGTCGGCCGCATCCGCCGCGTCAGCGGCCGTTGATCACATCCACGACTGGGTTCTCGGCTCCGCTGATAACGACTGGGTCTCGATGGCGATTCCGTCTGATGGCAGCTACGGCGTGCCCGAGGGTCTTATGTCCTCGTTCCCGGTCACTTGTGCCGACGGCGAGTACTCGATTGTGCAAGGCCTTGAGATCGACGAGTTTTCGCAGGGTCGCATCGATGCCACCGTCGCCGAGCTCGCCGACGAGCGCGACACCGTTCGCGAACTCGGCCTGATCTGATCCCCGGCTGAGAGATCCTGCCTACTCTGGCGCGATGCCGGAGTTGCCTGAGATCAAGGCCCACGCCGAACGGCTGGCCGAAAACTGGACGGGAGCGGAGCTCGCGGCGTTTCGTGTGCTCCACCTCACCGCGCTCAAGACGTATTCACCGCAACCCAAGGAAGCGTTCGGTCGGCCGCTCACTGGCGCCGGCCATCGCGGCAAATATCTCTATCTGCATTTCGGTAGTGCACAAGGCGGCGACGAACATCCGCTCACATTCGTCATGCACCTGATGCAGGGTGGCCGACTGCGACCGGACCCAAAGCAATCGAAAAAGCCGCGAGGTGGTATGGCGAGATGGGTGTTCGCCGATGGTGGTGCGTTGATGCTCACTGAAGCGGGAACCGAGCACAAGGCGGGGGTTTGGGTCGTCGACGGCGATCCCGACGGGCAAGAACCCGTTGATCACCTCGGTCCCGATGCCGACACGCTCACTCGTGAGCGTCTCGTCGAGGTGTTGCGCTCCGAGAACACCCGATTGCATGGGTTTCTCCGCGACCAGCGCCGAATCGCCGGCGTCGGACGCCTGCTGTCGAACGAGATCCTGTTCGCCGCGAAGCTCTCGCCATTTGCGATGACGAAGAAGCTTCCCGATGGCGATATCGACAAGCTGCATTCGGCGATGAGCGCCGTGATCCAACGCCACATCGAGTTCGAGCGGACCCTCGACGATATTGGGAAATCGGCCGACCGCCCGAGCGCCGTGCACCATCGCATCGGGTTTCCTTGCCAGGACTGTGACGACGAGGTTCGGTCGGTCGAGTATCGGCGCTACACCGTCGCTTACTGCCCGACGTGTCAGACCAGCGGCAAGGAACTCGCCGACAACACAACGAGCAAGTTTCTCAAGTAGCGGCCGTGAGCAGTTCGCCCAGCGTGGTGAGCAGGGGGCGATGGGTCATCAGCGCGTTGACGTCGCCACCGATGCGGAACGCGCCGTCGAGGAATGCCCGCTGAGCCGAAAGTTCGCCGCGCTGGATGGCTTCCGCGGTTGCTTGGTCGCTCGACAACATGATGGTGGGATTCTCCGCTGATCCGGTAAGCACTCGCACCCGGCCATCGGCGATGACGAAGTGCCAAGACACGTCGTCGACGCGTTGCTCGATGACGATCGCGAAGTCGGCGGGAACGCGGGCGGCCTGGGCCTGCACGTCGAGTTCGGCGATCCATTCTGGTGAAGCAAACGCGGCCACCTGGGCAGGCTACGGGCAAACACCCCTAGCCTCGTGCACTTGCGCACCTCCGAGCAGCCCGCCGGCGTTGTATGGCGTCTGAGCGCCCGAATCGTCGATTCAGTGATCTTCACTTGGGCGGTCTTCTTCGTGATGGTGGAGATCGATCAACGGCTTCTTGGCGGTGACCCGCTCGGTCAGCGTCAGGCGCGGCTGGTGTTCGACTCGACTCGCTCGATTGTGTTGCTCTTGGTGTTGGTGGCGCTCTACGAGATTGTCCCCGCCGTGCTTTATGGAGCGACGCCAGGCAAGGCACTCCTTGGTCTCCGAGTGCGAATGGCCACCCGGTCGATGCCGGCAGTTGCCGCCGCGTTCGGACGCGCCGTTGTGCTTTACCTGCCGATTATTTTTCTCGGCGTGTTCGGCGTGGTCGTCGCGGTCGTTCTCCTTTTGAGCGTGGTACTCGCGGGGGACGGGAGAGGTCTGCATGACCGCCTTCTCGGCACGCTTGTTGTCAGCCTGCCCAATGAGCCTGACGACGAGTAGATCTGGCTGCGGGTAGAACCGTGAGCATGACCCACGTTTCCCCGATCCCTCGAGAAGAACTTCCCGCGCTCGAGGAGACTTTTCAGTTCATCGAAGCAGTGACGGGTTTTGTGCCCAGCTCGCTCCGCACGATGGCGCATCTCCCGGGACTCGTCGAAGGTTTCCAGGCGCTCGCGGTTGCGGTCTTGGGGAGTCCGGTGATCGACGCCGAGTTGAAGAACCTCGTGTCTCATGTGGCGAGTCGTGCCGCAGGGTGCCGGTACTGCCAAGCCCACACCGGGGCAACCGCCGCCAACCAGGGCACCGACCCGGCGAAGGTCGCGGCTGTCTGGGAATTCGAGACATCGGAGCTGTTCTCCGATGCCGAGCGGGTCGCGCTGCGCCTGGCGTTTCACAGTGGTGCCAACGCCGCCACCGACGACGACTTTGCTGAATGCCGGCGGCATTTCACACAAGAGCAGATCGTGGCGATTGTCGCCGTCTGTTCGCTCTTCGGTTATCTCAACCGGTGGAATGACACGATGGCAACCGAGCTCGAGGAGGAGCCAGCGGCGTTTGCAGCCGAGACGCTGTCGCCCCTCGGGTGGGTCGTCGACAAGCACGCGTGACCGACACGGCCTAACCGCACCTTGGTAGGTACCATCGGGGTTCGATCGCAGGAGGACGGACTGGTATGGAGTGGCAGACAGCTCGCCTGGCCGGCGCAGTTCTCGGCCTCGGTCTCGTGATCCAGGCCTGCGGTGGCGGAGAAGAGCAGGGCGACCAGATCGACGTCGTGCCATCGGCCTTGACTACCACCGTCGACAACGTCCGGATCGATCGCACGGGTGGGATGGGATCCGCGTTCGACACCAGCGAACGGGCGTACAGCCTCACGGCCCGGAATATCAATCACTATGAGCGTCAGGTCTTTGCCGATGGCAAGGCGGTCTTCGAAGAACCCTGGAACCCTCGTCCCGCTGAGGACTTCAGTGGCCTTGGACCGAATTTCGATGCCGACTCGTGCTCGGCGTGTCACCTCGAAGACGGTCGAGCCGCGGGGCCCGGTGGCGATGGCATCCTTCCTCTCGGTATGACGGTGTCGTTGTCGACTAGCGACCCTGCGACGATTGACCACTATGGCGCCGTGCTCTCCTCGAACCGCTTCGGTGGTGCGCCGGAAGCGGTGATTCGAGTCTCCTACGAGGAGGTGGCGGGCACCTTCGACGATGGCGATTCGTTCTCGCTTCGTCGGCCCGTCTACTCCGTTGATGTCGGCGACGGACCGGCGCTTCCGGGCGATGCCGTCATCAGCCCGCGGGTGGCGCCGCAACTTCCCGGCCTGGGGCTACTCGAACTCATTCCCGATGATCAACTTGCTTCGCTGGCCGATCCCGACGACCTCGACGGCGACGGAATCTCGGGTCGTCTTTCGGCCGTAACTGATCTCCTCACCGACTCTCCGGTGATCGGACGCTTCGGGTGGCAGGCCGGACAACCGACCGTCGAACAACAGACCGCGATCGCTCTGTTCAACGACATGGGGCTCACGTCGCGTTACTTCCCTTCGCCCGACTGCGATCGATGGTCGCCGTGCGTCCGCGCTGGTGTGCCGCTCTCGACTGAGTACAACGTCGAGGACTACGGCGACCCGACCTTTGGCGTGCAAGAACCGGCGGGGGGCGAGGTCACCGACCAGCAGCTGCTCAACCTCTCGATCTACTCGCAGACGTTGGCGGTGCCGGTCGCCCGCGACCTCGACGACACCGTGGTGACCCAGGGGTTCGAGCTCTTTGAGACGTCAGGCTGCGCGTCGTGCCACACCGGAGGGTTCACGACCCGGCGCGGGCCAATCCAGGGCCTCAGCAATCAGCTGATCCAGCCCTACACCGATCTCCTCTTGCACGACGTCGGCCTCGACCTCGGGGATCAGGCTCTCGACGGCACCCCTGTGCCCACAGAGTGGCGTACGCCGCCGCTCTGGGGCCTGGGGCTGCTTGAGACGGTGAGCGGTCACACCACGCTGCTGCACGATGGTCGCGCTCGTAGCTTCTCTGAGGCCATCCTGTGGCACGACGGCGAGGCCGCCGCGAGTGCGGCGGCCTACCGTGCGATGTCTTCGGCCGAACGAACGGCCTTGATCAGCTTCCTCGAGTCGCTCTGATTCAGCGGGGCTCGGGTGCCGCGAGGGCCTCAAGGTCGATCTGCATCGGCCCGTCGATGGCGGGCACCGGCGGCGCCGTGGCTGGATCGCCAGGCATGTTCTCGAAGTTCATGTCCGGCACCGGAGCGTCTCGGTAGTCGAGTGGCTCGAAGGGGTCGAGGTTGAACAGCGCGAGCAGTTGGTCGACCGAGGTGAGTACCGAGGTGTCGGGGCCGTCGCAGGGAAGGACGTCCTGAGCGTTCAGCGGGTTGGTCTCGCCGACCGTGTTGTTGCTGAAGCAGTTGCCCTGTCCACCGTTGCTGGTGTCCTGAACGCCGACGAGAATGTCGGTGCCCAGGGTCGAGCCGGTGATGACGTTGTCGCGGACGATGTTGTCCATCACCATGAAGTCTCGACCATTGCCATTGCCAAATACTCCGTCGATCCAATCGATGGCGATCACGCCGCCGCGGGTGTTGCCGACGATCGTGTTGCGCTCGATGATGTTGTTCGTTACGCCGGCGAGCACTACTCCCGAACCAAGACCGAGCTGGAAGCCGGTGTTGCGGGAGGGGACGTCGGCATTGTTGTTGTTCTGGATCAGGTTGCCGACGATGTGGGTGCCGGCGTTGGGGGCCAACTCCTCGCCGTCCTGGCTGTTCGGGACCACGCCGATGAGGTTGTCGTGGAAGTACGACGCTGCGACGGTGGTTCCGGTGGAGTTCGTGCCGGAATAGCCGAGCTGGCTGTAGGCACCCTCGACCTTGTAGAGCAGTGTATTGCAGGGGTTGCACTGGCCGATGTAGAAGCTTGAGTCGTCGCTGCCGCTGGCGTAGGCATTGTCGATCTGACCGTCAACGGCGTTGAACGCATACATGCCGTAGACGCCGATGTTGTGGGCGGTCACATAAGAGGCGCGGTAGCCCTCGACAAAGATGTCGCTGCCATAATCGCCCGTCCAGAACAGACCATTGCCTGTGTAGTTGCGGACCGTGAGGTTTTCCACGGCGACGCCGTTCGAGAAGACGATCACGCCGTTCTCGAATCCTTCTTCGTGCTCGCCGTCGAGAATGACGGTGTTGCGATCCATGCCTCGGATCACGATGTTGTCGGTCTGCACAACGACGGCCTCGTGATAGACGCCTTCGTCAATCAGGACCAGATCGCCAGGAGCAGCCGCATCAACGGCGGCCTGAATGGTGTCGTAGTCGGCCGGCACGTTGTGCGTGACAAAGCCCGGTTCCTCGACGGGGTCGGGCTCGTCAGCCGGTTCGTCAGCCGGTTCGTCGGTGGGGTCCTCGTCGGTGGGGTCCTCGTCGACTGCGGGCGTGTCGGAATCGCCCGGATCGGTGTCGGCGGTGCCGCTATCGTCGCCACACGCGGCTGCGATGAGCCCGAGCACGGCGAGGAGGGCCAGAAGTTGAATTACAGAACGTCGCATCATGGCAATCGATGCTAGGTCGCTGGTCGCCAAAAGGCTGGATTGGTCGAAAGTCAGCCGACGATGACGTAGCCGGTTTGGCCTCGGGTCGTCGTGCCATGAATCGTGCAATAGAACGGATAGTCGCCCGCGATGTCTAGCTGAAGCGCCTGCGGGGCTATCTCCAACGAGGCCTGGTCGATTGTCGGGAACGCGCCGTCGTTGGAGGCCGTGACGTTGTGAGGATTCACACCACGGTTCAAGAACACGATCTGGGTGCCCGGGTCGACGCGGAAGAAACGCGTCTTGAATTGGTTGCCGCGGATCACGACTTCGATCCGGTCTTGGCCGCGAAGGTCGACGATCTTGTCGGCCGCGGGACGCGGGACAGTGTCGGTGGGGGGCGGCGGGTCTTCCTCGACCACAGCATCAGCGGTCGGCGCCGCGGTGGTCGGCGCTTCCTGCACCGTGACCTCGACGAGGATCGGATCGTCGGCCGCGCAGCCGAGGAGGGCGAGAGCCATGAGTCCGAGGGCAACGCTGCGGAGCAGTCGAAGAGAATGCATCGTCGGAGCCTATGAGCCGGTTAGCGGGTGATGGCTAGCTGGCGGGACTGCGCCAGTAGTCGGCCATCGGCCGACCAGATATGACAATCGTCGTCCGCAAAGCCGTCAGCGACGTGGTGGGTATTGCATTCGGCGTAGACGCGATCGTCTTGGGGCGGATTCTCCAGCGGAAGCGTGGCCCGGATGTGCACCGTTAGATCGACGGTGGGCATCGCCGCCGGAGTAGTCATGGCGGGGAAACCGGCGGGAGGAACAGCGTCGCTGATCGCCACGAGCTCAATCGCATCGAGCGGCCGAGGTTTGATCGCCCGGATCCATTGCGCCACGCGGGGCGAGCCTTCGCCAGAGAAGAAGGGCGCATCCACAATCGGCACGCCCGCCCAGTTCTGGGCCACGGCAGGACGGTGACCGTCCATATCGACCCCGGCGTCGGTGGCATGCGCCGAGATGGGCATCGACCACGTTTCCGCTGAGGTCCAGGGCTTCGAGAATGCCGCGATGGACGACAAGATGATGCGGTCACCTTGACGCATCGTGGATTGAACCGTCGACAGCGAACGGCCGGCTCGCACGATATTCACATCGATCTCAACATCGTCGAACTCGGGTCGGGCCAGATAATGGACGGTGATCGAGCGAAGGCCGCGCTCAGGCTCATTGACCGAATTTGTCATCGCTCGGGCCATCAACGCGGCGAGGTAGCCGCCATTGGGGCCAGCGACGATGTTCCACGTGCCGAGCAGCTTGGTGCCGTATCGGTGGTCGTCCAATGTGGTCACCGCGGTGTCAGCATCGAAGTCCGGCCGGGTGTCAAGAGGGGTGTCGGCGGAGGTGTTAGGGGAGGCGTCACTCACCGGGCCAGCCTGCCCGGTGGCGCTGCATCTGCCACCCTGTCGTGATGCACGTCACCGAGGCCGATGATCTCGACCACCCCTCCGATGCGGAGGTGGACATTCTTGATCTTGAGTTCGTAGCGGCGGACGGAGCGGTGGCTGGTCTTGTTCGCCTTGAGCTTCGGCCGCTGGCTGGTGTCTCTCGATTCATGGCCGCCGTCCTTCGGCCGCGTGCCGACCCCGTCGTGGTGATCGATTACGACCTCCCGCTCAGTCGAGGAGCTCTCGAGTTCCGGGCTCCCGGGATCTGGGCGGAGCTGTGCTGCGAGGCGCCACTCGATCATTGGACGATTGGGCTCGAGGCATTCGGTCTGGGCGTCGCGGCCCACGAGGTGGTCACTCCGTCGACATATGGCACCCGAGTCGCCCTCGGGCTCGACCTCGATCTCGATACCGTGTCGGCGCCCGAGGGCGACGGCTCAGCATTCTCGGTGGGTGTTCGAGTCCATGGTGAGGTGCTGGTGGAGGAAGCGTCGTATGAGATCGACGGCGTTGGCGTGCGCCGCCGCCGCACCGATGGCCGCCGGCCGACGTCGGAGCAACTTGCCGCGCCGCCGCCGCTTCAGGGCGATGTGCGCGTTGGTTGGCCGCCCGAGGATGGGTTGCCGAGCATCGAGAGACGCGGCTGGTTCATGGGTTCCCGCCCCGGCTGGACGGCCCTCGACTACTCCGGCGCGTAGCGCTTACCGATCTCGGCAATCACGAGCACGACGATGACCGCAACGACGGCGAGCGCGGTCGGCTGGAACCATTCGTCACTCGTGGGCCAGTCGAGTCCGGTGCCGTCGATGACTTCGTTCTCCGCTTCGGAGATCACGCCGACCCCGTTGGGCCAAGGCCAAAGCACCCGCAAGGACCCGAGCATCAGGCCGATCAGCCCCGCCATGATCGTATTGAAGGCTCGTTCCATCACCCATCCGAGGAGGGTGGAGAAGAGCGCGAGTCCGACGATACATCCGAGCGCGATCAAGGCTGCATCGCCAAAGTTGCGCTCATCGATTGTTTGTATGACGGCGGCGTACATGCCGATCATCAACAAGATGAATGAGCCGGAGATACCCGGCAAGATCATTGCGCAGATGGCCAGCGCTCCTGCCGCAAGAAACACGAACGGCGAAGGATCGGCGATCGGACCGGACTGGTAGCCGAGGAGAAGGAACACAACAACTGCGGCGATGGCCACGATCCCGACCTGCTGTGAGCTGCGCTCGGTGAGCAGGCCGAGAGCCACAACCACGGATGCCACTACGAGGCCGAAGAAGATGCCCGCCATGTTCTCGGGGTTGTCGTGCAGTTGGGTCTCGATCACGGCGGCGAGAGCGACCACCGCGGTGCCCATACCCGCCGCGAGCGGCAGCAAGAACAAGAAGTCGAGGGCGGTGAGCCGCTCCCAAAATCCACGGACATCGCCCTTCGCGAGCGTGCCGAGGGAGCGGGCGGCATCGCGAATGCTGTCGATTAAGCGCTGGTAGATGCCCAGCACGAGAGCAATCGTGCCACCGGACACGCCGGGTACAACGTCGGCGGCACCCATGAGAAAGCCGCGGACGAACTGGGCACTGATTTTTTGAATCACGGGGGCCGACAGTACCGTCAGGCCTCATGATGAACGCGGCAACTGATGCAGCCCGAGGCGAACACGTGGCGGTCGGCGACATCGACCTCTGGGCCGACGTTCAGGGGCCCGTAGATGGCCCTGCCGTTGTGCTCGTCGCCGGGGCAGACTCGCCCGGCTTTCGCTGGACCTCGTCGATCGTCGACCCGCTTCTTAACGAGGGTTATCGCGTCCTGCGTTTCGACCATCGCGACTGCGGCCGTTCCACCCGATTCAGCGCTGACAGTGCCTATGTCCTCGACGATATGGTTCGTGATCTCGTGGGCCTGCTCGATCATTACGAGATCAGTTCAGCCCACGTGGTTGGCCGATCGATGGGCGGCATGATCGCCCAGCTTCTGGCGCTTGACCATGCCAGTCGGGTGCGGTCGCTCACTCTGTTCGGTTCGAGCCCGGCCCCCGGCGACGAAGCGCTCGGTGGGCCGCTCGACGACTTCGCCGAAGCGATGATGACACGGCTCTTCGCCGGTCCGCCCAAGGATCAGGCTGCACAGGTGGCGTGGCTCGTGGAACTCGATTCGCTTCTGGCGGGCCCGCTCTACTCGATGAATATCGAACGCCAGACTGATCTCGCCGCGGCGGAGATCTCGACCGGTTGGGCGGCGGAGACTGGCCACGGGATCGCCGTCCATGCCAGTCCGGACCGGCTGAGCCGGCTCCGTGACATCAGCGCGCCGACCCTGGTTGTACATGGCACCGCCGACCCGGTATTTCCGCCGAGCCACGGCCGAACGTTGGCGACCGGAATCGACGGAGCGGTTCTCGTCGAGGTCGAAGGACTGGGGCATGAAGTGCCCGATGCTCTCGTCGAGGAGTTGTGGCCGGTGCTTCAGCATCACCTGCAGGAATCGGCCCGCTGGGCTGAGTGACTCGACTGTTCCAAAACAGCCAGACGAGGCGCCCCGGTCCGGGGACGCCTCGTCTGTAAAAGAAGGTCCTCATCACACTTGAAGTGGTCTTGGAATCTTCTCTCTAGAGCGCTTCTCCGAACGCCTGCATAGAGGCGCTTTGGGTGCGAGAAGCTCATGGGAGCGGTTCCGACTACGACTGGCGTGGGTTCGTATGGCGGTTCTGGAGCACAGATTTCCGTTGGCCGGATCATTCTGTGCGGTCGTATCGCCGTCCTCCCTTCGGTCACCAGAGAGGTCGGCGTATTCGAGGCGAGTGCTTCGAGCGGGTAACACCGATCAAACCGTTTGTTGTGACGTCTGTCACTGTCGCGCCTCAGCCGAAAGAGGTCAAGGGGAACTTCACTGAGTGGTGACTTGTGAACCGGCGAACGAGTTACTTCTGGCTCTGGAGGGAGCGGTTCTTGACCTTGGCCTTGACGTAATCGCGGTTCATGAAGGCGATGAAGTCGAGGCTGATCTCTTTGGGGCACGCGTCGCTGCATTCGCCATGGTTCGTGCAGGAGCCGAAGAAGTCTTCCATGGTGTCGACCATGTTTTCAGTGCGCTTCCACCGCTCGGACTGGCCCTGGGGCAAGACGTTGAGGTGGGCAAGCTTCGCCCCGACGAAGAGCTGGGCGGCCGAGTTGGGGCACGCGGCAACACAGGCGCCACAACCGATGCACGCGGCCGCGTCCATCGCCGTGTCGGCAACTTCCTTCGGAATCAGGATCGAGTTCGCGTCCTGGGCGGTGCCAGTGGGGGCAGAGATGTAACCGCCCGCTTCGATGATCCGATCAAACGCGCGACGGTCGACCATGAGGTCTTTGAGAACGGGGAAGGCGGCGGCCTGCCACGGCTCGATGACGATCTCGTCGCCGTCGTTGAACTTGCGCATGTGGAGCTGGCACGTTGCCGTGGCCTTCTCGGGGCCGTGGGCCTGACCGTTGATCATCACGCCACAGGAGCCACAAATGCCCTCACGGCAGTCGTGGCCAAACGTGACCGGCTCAACGTCGTCGGCGATGAGCCGCTCGTTGACCACGTCGAGCATCTCGAGGAACGAAGCGTCCTCGGGGATGTCCTTCGCGTCGACGTCAAGGAACGCGCCCTGGGCGTGCGGTCCGTCTTGGCGCCAGATCTTCAGCTTGAGGTTCAGCATCTTGCTCACTTGATCGCGCCCTTTACTTGTACGAGCGCTGCGTCAGCGCGACGGATTCGAATTCGAGATGTTCCTTGTGGAGCTCGGGCTCTTGGCCTTCACCCTTGTGTTCCCACGCTCCGACGTACGCGAAGTTGTCGTCGTCGCGCAGCGCCTCTCCTTCAGGAGTCTGTGACTCCTCACGGAAGTGACCGCCACAACTCTCACGGCGATGGAGTGCATCGCGTACTTTGAGTTCGGCGAACTCCATGAAGTCGTCGACTCGGTTCACCTTCTCGAGCATCGTGTTGATGCCGTCGGGCGAGCCAAGCACCTTGACGTTCTTGCGGAAGTCCTCGCGTAGAGCGGGGATCTCCTTGAGCGCCGTCTGGAGGCCAGCTTCATTGCGAGCCATACCGCAGTGCTCCCACACCAGCTTGCCGAGCTCACGGTGGTAGTGCTCAACGCCGTGAGTGCCTTTGTTGGAGGTCCATTGACGAGACTTGTCGTCGATGGCCTGGACCGACTCGGCAAACACGGGATCGTCGGTGGGGACGGGCGTATCGCCGAGCTTGGGTGCCAGGTGATCGCCGATTGTGTAGGGCAGAACGAAGTAGCCGTCGGCCAGACCCTGCATGAGCGCCGACGCACCGAGACGGTTGGCGCCGTGATCGGAGAAGTTTGCTTCGCCGATGGCGTAGAGGCCGGGCACGGTGGTCATCAGGTTGTAGTCAACCCACAGGCCACCCATTGTGTAGTGCGTGGCCGGGTAGATGCGCATCGGCGTGGCGTAAGGATCCTCGCCGGTGATGCGCTCGTACATGTCGAAGAGGTTGCCGTATCGCTCCTTGACGGCCTCGACGCCATCACGGCCAATCGCGGCAGCGAAGTCGAGGTAGACGCCGTTCTTGAGCGGGCCGACACCCTTGCCATCATCGACGACCGTCTTCGCGTTGCGGCTCGCCACATCGCGCGGAACGAGGTTGCCGAAGCTCGGGTACTTCTCTTCGAGGTAGTAGTAGCGCTCGTCCTCAGGAATATCGGCGGCGACGCGAGCGTCGTCGTTGCCCTTCGGGACCCAGATGCGACCGTCGTTGCGAAGCGACTCGGACATGAGTGTGAGCTTTGACTGGAACTCGTCGGCGGCCGGAATACACGTCGGGTGAATCTGTGTGTAACAGGGGTTCGCAAACAAGGCGCCCTTGCGGTGCGCTCGCCAGGCGGCGGTGACGTTGGACGCCATCGCGTTTGTGGACAGGTAGTAGACGTTGCCGTAGCCGCCGGTGGCCAGCACCACTGCGTGGGCGCTGTGGCCGTGGACTTCGCCGGTGAGCATGTCTCGGGTGACGATGCCGCAGGCCTCGCCGTCCTTCTTGACGATGTCGAGCACGTCGCTGCGGTTGTAAAGCGTGACCTTGCCAGCCGCGATCTGCGAAGCAAGTGCCTGGTAGGCGCCGAGTAGCAGCTGCTGACCGGTCTGGCCTCGGGCGTAGAACGTGCGGCTCACCTGGGCGCCACCAAACGAACGGTTGGCGAGAAGGCCGCCGTACTCACGTGCGAACGGCACACCCTGAGCGGCGCACTGGTCGATGATGTTGACGGACACCTGGGCGAGACGATGAACGTTGGCCTCCCGGGAGCGATAGTCGCCGCCCTTGACCGTGTCGTAGAAGAGCCGATGTACCGAGTCGCCATCGTTGCGATAGTTCTTCGCGGCGTTGATGCCGCCCTGCGCCGCAATCGAGTGCGCGCGGCGGGGCGAGTCGTGGAAGGTGAAGACCTTCACGTTGTAGCCAAGCTCCGCGAGCGAAGCAGCGGCCGAGGCGCCGGCAAGACCGGTGCCGACCACGATGACTTCAAACTTGCGCTTGTTGGCGGGGTTGACGAGCTTGACCGAGAACTTGTGGTTGTCCCACTTCTCGGCCATTGGGCCCTCTGGAATCTTTGCGTCGAGCGTGACCATCACTCGCCCCCTTCTGTATCTTCGCCAGCTTCGCCGGAATGATTGCCGTCTATCGCGTCTTCTCCGTGGCCAAAGCCGATCGGATCGGCACGGTTGTCTTCGTCGATCAGGCCCGCCTGCACGGCGATCGGAAAGCTCAGGTTGCCAACGAGAATGAGCGCCGCCAGACCCTGAGCGAGACCCTTGCGCAGGGCGTTGTACTTCGGGTTGTTGATGCCCAGGCTCTGGAACATCGAGAACACCCCGTGGAAGATGTGTACGGCGAGCGCCACGTTGGCGACCACATAGATGATGGCGACGGGTAGGGCACTCATGGATTCCGAGACGTTGTGGTAGACGTCGCCGCGGAAGTATTCGTCGCCCAGCCACCAGCCCCAGGTGAGGTCGGCGAGGTGGAAGAGCAGGTAGAGCAAGATGATCGGGCCGGTCCAACGCATGGTGCGGCTGGCAAACGTGGCTGCCGTGTAGGTGCGGCCGCCGGCATAGGCGCTATTGGCCTTGCGGTTCATCCGGCTCAGCGAGTAGGCGCTGTGAATGTGGAGGCCGAACATGACGATCAGGCCGAGGCGCATCACCCACAACACGAAGGTGCGCGGCGCCAGGTGACCACCAAGGTCCCGGAGCGCCTCGCCATATTCGTACACCTGGCTCGGGCCTTCGTAGAGGTGCAGGTTGCCAACCATGTGCACCAGCACGAATCCGAGCAGGCCGACGCCCGTGAGTGCCATGACGTACTTTTTGCCAATGGCGGTCTGGTAGATGTTGAGCGGCCACGGCAGTGGCGCCGGACGCTTTCGAGTGGGAGCGACATCGTGTCGCTGCGGAGATGTTGCTTGTGCCATGAACACGCACCTTCTTTCACAAGTACCGCTTGTCACGAATACCCAGGGCACGGTAGTTCTTGCGGCGTGCTCCGGCCTACTTCAGCGTATTGGTGCGTAGTAACGGTTGGTCACGGAGAGATCGTCGCCGGTGAGTTCGAGATCGACAACAAGCTGAGTCGCTCCATCGGGCACCACGATCTGGGCATGACCAATGAGTTCGCAGTCGTCTGAAGCGATCCGTCCGCCCCAGCCCTGAACGCTTTCTGTGATGGTCCGGTCGTCGTCAGCGAGCGCACGGATTGTGGCTTTTACGACCGAGTCTTCGATTGGTTCCCGCCGGTCAGAGACGACATGCACGGCGAGGCTGAGCGCTTCGCCGCGGTGGACGACGGCGGGAAGCGGATCGGCGATCACAATTACGGGGCGACACGCGTCGACCATTGCTTGCCATGCGGGTTTGGGTCGGCGCTCGAAGTCGAGAACGCCGAAGCCGCCGGTCGGCGATGCGTCGGCCAGGTAGAACTGTACGAAGCCGCCAGTGGGTCGGTATTTGAGCCGGCGAAGAAGTTCGATATTGGTCTTCACGACCTCGGCCTGGGCGACACGGGTGAGGTTGGCCCAGGTTTCAGGGTCGGCCACGCCGCGAGGTGGAACGAGGTGATGAAGCGATGCGACGCGGGCACCGGTCTGTTGTTGGATCTTGTCCCATTCGAGCGCCGGCCAGCGAGGGTCCTTCAGCACTTCCGCCTCGGGATTCACTGAGGCCGCGCCGAAGGCGGTGACAAAACGCGCCATCCGGGGAAGGCGCTGCACGGCCGGCGCGAGATCTGCAGCGCGGCCGTCGTTCCAGCCGAACCAGAGATGGCTGGTTGTGCCATCGAGCGAAGGGAAGTGAGGTGGCACCGCCGTGTGGGCAATCACCGGACGTGAGCCGTCGGTACGCGTGAGGACGCGACGCACCGAACGATCAAGGACATCGCGATTCCACGACGGCGGCTGCTGACCCAGGACCGGCGGTGTGGCCGTTGGTGCTACCGGTCGGCGGAAGGGTTCGTCGTGTACACACCACACTGCAACCGAAGGGTGGTGGCCGAGAAGGTCCACCGCTTCTCGGGCTTGGCGCGTGGCCTGGCCACGCACGCCGCGGGCCATGACACCGCGAAGGGGGAGTTCCTGCCAGATGAGCAGGCCCCGTTCGTCGGCGGCTTCGTAGAGCTCGGGTCGGGCGATGTGGGCGATGACGCGAATCAGGTCGAGGCCCGCTTCGACCGCGGCACCGACATCGCCGGCAACCTGTTGGGCGGAGGCATCACCGGGGCGCGGGGTGGTGGGGAGCATCCCGGCGCCCTTCACGAAGATCGGAACGTCGTTGACTCGAAGCACCCAGTTCTTCATCGAGACGGTGCGGAACCCCACTCGCGCCTCGCGGAAGTCCTGGATCTCGTCGTCGTGCAACACGTCGCACCGAAGATCGTGCAGCGGTTGATCACCAAGGCTGTGCGGCCACCAGAGCGCCGGGGCGGGTACATCAAATGTCCACTCCACACGGTTCTCACCGACCGCGGCCATCTGCGGTTGTTTGTGCTCGTGGCCGGCAACGCGCGTGCGCAGGGTGACCATGCCGCCGTCGGGCGCGTCGAACACGCAGCGCATCGACATGCGAGCGCGTGTCGGGTTGGCGTCGAGACACACCGCACGGAAGTGGCGGATGGCGAGTGGGCCCGTCTCATGGATATGGACTCGCTGCCAGATTCCTCCGGGATTCGCGTCGGCCGCGCCGCTCAGCTCGGGGTCTTGATACGCCCCCATGAGCGAGGTGCGATTGTCGGGATCGCCGAAGCGACCGCAGCTCACGTCGACGCCGAGCATGTGATCGGTGCGATCGCCGAGTAGGTCGGTGATCTCGAAACGGTGCGGAACGAAGTAGCCGTCGGTGTCGCCGACGTAACCACCGTCGAGCCACACGTCGCCTTGCTGTGCGATGCCGTCGAGACAAAGCCAGCGCCGGCGACCCTCCGGCGCGGGTGCGAGATTGAAGCGCGTGCGATGTAGGACGGAGAGGGCGGCGCTGAGATCCGGGTGAGTAGACCAGTGGCCGGGCACCGAAATCTCCGCCCAGCCGCGATCGTCGAGACTCGGTTCGTGGAAGGTGCGACGCAATTCCTCTGTGGCCGGAGCGGCCCGCCATGCGCCCGACAGTTCCATGCGATGCAGGGTAGTCGTGCCGTGTTGCCGTGCATCTTCGCGGGGTGTGTCTCTCAAACGTGCTTGTAGTAGCGGCCAGTCAGCGGACTATGGTCGCCGCCATGTCGAGACCAGAGACCCTTGGTGCCCTCAAGTCCAGCGGATGGGAATCCACACCGCTGCGCACGGAGATTCGGCGCAACGCGATCGAACGCATCCGTTCCGGCGAGCCGTTGTTCCCCGAGGTGCTCGGTTACGAGAACACCGTCACCCCTCAGCTCGAAAATGCGCTGCTCGCGGGCCACGACATCATCTTCTTGGGAGAGCGTGGCCAGGCGAAGACTCGCATGATCCGCGGTCTCACCGGTCTGCTGGACGAATGGATGCCCATCGTCGCCGGCTCGGAAATCAATGACGACCCTTATGCGCCGATCTCCCGTTACGCCCGTGACCTGGTGGAAGAAAAGGGCGACGACACCCTGATCTCGTGGGTCCATCGCGACGATCGTTTCGGCGAGAAGCTCGCCACCCCCGACACCGCGATCGCCGACCTCATTGGTGAGGTCGACCCGATCAAGATTGCGGAGGGGCGCTATCTCTCCGACGAACTGGTCTTGCACTACGGACTTGTGCCCCGCACCAATCGCGGCATCTTCGCGATGAACGAACTCCCCGACCTGGCCGAGCGCATCCAGGTCGGTCTGCTCAATGTCCTCGAAGAACGCGACGTGCAGATCCGCGGCCATAAGGTCCGGCTCCCGCTCGACATCATGCTCGTCGCCTCCGCCAACCCGGAGGACTACACCAACCGTGGACGGCTGATCACGCCGCTGAAGGATCGTTTCGGTTCGCAGATCCGCACCCATTACCCGCTCGATATCGAGACTGAAGTCGCGATCATCGAGCAGGAGGCGGACCTCGCGTCGGTTGACGGACTCGACATCGCGGTGCCGTCCTTCATGACGGAGATCTGCGCCAACCTCACCTTCGCCGCCCGCGCGAGCCATCAGATCAATCAGCGGTCGGGTGTGTCGGTTCGGCTCTCGATCGCCAACACGGAGGTCATGGTGGCGAACGCGATTCGCCGCAGCCTCCGGTCGGGCTCGACGAATGTCGTACCTCGCATCGTGGATCTCGACGCGCTGCCGGCATCCACCTCCGGCAAGATCGAGATCGAGACGCTCGAAGAAGGCCGTGACGGCGAGATTCTCGAGAACCTCGTGAAGTCCGCGGTGCTGGCCGTCTTCAAGGATCGGGTGCCGCCGGATTCGCACCGTGCGGTGGTCGATGCCTTCGAGGGCGACATCGTGGTCGACACCGGCGAGGATGTCACCGACGAGGCCTACGTCGCGATGCTCGATTCGATCCCGGCGCTCGCCGCTCCCGTGAAGGCCTTGCTCAGCGAGGAAGACCCGGCCGATGCCGAATCGCCGGCGATGCTTGCGAGTGCGGTGGAGATGGTGCTGGAAGGTCTGCACCTGTCGAAGCGTCTCAACAAGGACGGTGGCGGGAACAAGGCGCAGTTTCGGAGCCGTAGCTAGGAGAGCGCGGGTCATCTGGCCCAAATTGGCTTTGTCCTACTGACAGGGTTCATGCGGTTCAGTACACTTTGGCGCGATGACCGCTCGGGAACCAGAAAACCTCAGACTTCTCGGAGCGGCGTTCGGCGAAGACACCATGGGGAAGCTGTTTTCGGGTGACAGCCTGGTGGTTGACGGCGTGGAGTTTGTCTCTGGCTATGAGCCCGATTCGTCAGCCGATCGCTTTTACATCGTGAAGCCTCTGCATCTCATCGATCGATACCGAGAGCTGTCCGAACGTGCCTCCGGCGGCAACATTGTGGAGCTTGGTATCGCCGAGGGTGGTAGCGCCGCGTTGTTGGCCTTGTGGGCCGATCCGGCGAGGCTGGTCACTCTCGACAACGAACCCGAGCGTTTGGTGGCGCTTGATGGGTTCATCGAAGCCCGCGGTCTTAGCGATCGTCTCCGCCCGTTCTACGGTGTCGATCAGGCTGATCGAGCAAGATTGACGGAGATCGTTGAGCAAGAGTTCGCCGGTGCCCAACTCGATCTCGTGATCGACGACGCCTCACACGCCTATGCCCCGACGCGGGCATCGTTTGAGACCCTCTTTCCCTATGTGAAGCCGGGTGGCCTCTACATCATCGAGGATTGGGAAGCCGATATCGCGATGGCGGACTCCATCCGGAAGATCCTGGCCGATCCTGATTCACCGCAATATCTGGCAGCGAAGAAATCGGTCTCGGCCGCTCTGCGAGGGCAGGGCGACGCCACATCTGCGCCGCGTACATCGCTGGCTCGTCTCGCTTTAGAGCTCGTTGTTCTCGCCGGTGGGCAAAGCGGCCTTGTGTCGGATCTATCGATCAACAAGTCGTTCGTGGCGGTGACTCGTGGTGAGGGTCCGGCTGTGCCGGGCGAGTTGCGCCTTGATGAGTTCGGTGTGCATGGCCACAACCTTCTTGTGCCACCGCCCGCGTAGTTAGGTCATTCGTCCGGTTGCAGCGTCGGCAAAGGTCGTTGCGGCGGGCTTGCGGGTGCGGTCCCGTCGGAGCAATCCGCGCGGGGCGTCGAAGCCTTTCTTCCATTCGTAGCCGTCGATGCCGGCGTCGTGGAAGTAGCCGGTGAGGCCGATGCCGTCGGCTGCTTCGCGCACGAGGCCGAGGGCGCGGCTGAGCTGGTCGTCTTGCCAGCCGTCGTCGTCGGTGGGCACGCCGTGGCCGGCGATTGCGAGTTGATGGTCGGGGAGTGAATCGTGAGTGCGGTAGATCGCTTCGGCGAGCTCGTCTGGTTGAGGAACGAATCCGCTTGCGTCGCGGCGCCCGTTGAGCGGCCAGGCATCGATGCTGCCATCGGGCTGGATACCGATTGGGTGGTCGTGGATGATGCCGACCACGTCGACTTCGTTCACGAAGGCCGGCACTTCCTTGGTGGCTCGACCGTCGATCTCGAGCACACCGTCGGCGTGAGCTCGGAGCCAGGTGCCCCAGAGTAAATCGTCCCAGCGGCGGGTGGCCTTCTTTGCTTCGAGCGACACTCGTCCGTCGGGGTCAGCGATCGCGTGGACGGGGTCGGCCCGCCATGCCGTCATCACCTTTTGGCGGCCCGAGGAGAGCAGTCGCACCGCGTCGTGGGTGGCAAGTACGGCGCCCTCTACGGCTTCGCGCATGGCCCGCGCGTCCGACCGTCCGGGCGGGCGCGTGTCGAGGCCGTAGCCGCGTAGGGCCCAACCAATCGGGTCGTCGATGGGCACGAATCCATCGGCAAACTCATCGAGCTCTTCGGCCACTCGGTCGACGTGGCGAGCCCAGAAGCGGCCTCGTGCTTTCGCGTCGCGATGTCCGCCCTCGTCGTCGAGATACCAACCCGGCAATGAGGTGTGCTGCAGCGTCAGCCAATTCTGGAGTCCGGCGCTTCGCGCGGCCGAGAGGATGTCGCGGTAACGATCGAGGGCGTCGTTGTTGATCTTGCCGCACTCCGGCTCCACACGGGCCCACTCGATGGTGAGCCGCCAGTCGGTGCAGCCGAGCTCGGCGTACTGGCGAACATCGTCGGCGGCGTCGGTGTGGATGCCATAGCCGTCGCCGGAGAGCGGTGCCCGGCCGTCGGCTTCCCACTCGGACCAGTCCGCGCGAGGAGACACGCCCTCGGCCGAAACCGACGAGGACGTGACTCCCCAGCGGAACTCAGCGGTTGGTGAAGACACCAGCGTCGAAGACCACTCGGTCGTCGACTCGCGTCTGGAAGAGGGTCTGGTTGCCGTCATTCCACATGTGGACGTCGAGCTTTTCGCCGGGCATCACCGGCGACTTGAAACGACCGCCCATGGAGCCGAAGGCATCGGGGTCGGAGTCGCACAGACCGTGCAGTAGGGCGCGGCCGGTGAAACCAAAGGTGCAGAGGCCGTGCAGGATCGGCTTGTCGAATCCGGCCATTCCGGCGAACGACGGATCGGAATGCAGGGGGTTGCGGTCGCCGTTGAGGCGGTAGAGCAGCGCCTGGTCGTCGCGGGTGGTGTAGCCGATCACCTGGTCGGCATCACGCTCGGGGAGGGCCCAGCTGCTGGCCTCGCCACGGTCGCCGCCCCAGCCGCCTTCGCCGGAGATGAAGAGCCCGTTGCGGCTCGTCCACAGGGGGTTGCCAGCGGCGTCGGAGACGGTGGACTCAAGACGAACGAGAGCGGCCTTGCCCTTGTCGAGAATCTCGGCGACGCGGCCTTGGCCAACGGCGGTGCCCTCGGCCGGCACGGTCTGATGGATCTGGATGAACTGTTCGCCGTGGAGCAGGGCCGCGAGGTTGAAGTCGCCGAAGGCCGGCATCCCGCCCGAGCCCATCACGACCACCTGGGTGGGCAGCGCCTTCTGGGCGGTGTCCTTTGTGTTTTCGGTGGTGAACTCCAGCTCGAACCCGGTGGGGTCGGTGACGCCGGCGCCTACGCCGAGGGCGTAGAGCAGGCTGTCTTTCGACGTCCAGGAGAGCTCGGACGGCTCGCTGGTGTTGCCGACGGCATCAGGGTTGATGGGCATGGGTGCTCCTGTTGATGTCAGTTGAGTGGCGTGGCAAGGGTTGCCATCGCCATGGAAGTAATGCGGTCCTCGAGCCTGTCGGCGCGGAGGTCGGTCGTGGCCGTGGTGCTGATCATCCCGATCGCGCCGGCTACGAGCACACGGGCGTCGTCGTTGGCGAGGTCGGGACGGACCTTCTGTAACTCGTCGGTCCATTCACTCGACCAGGCGCGAAGCCGGCGGGTCATGGGCGACCGACGAGAGGAGGTGAGGTGGCGCGCCTCGCTGGTCCACACAGAGATCAGGGCGGACCGTTCGATCGCAACGCGGACATACGCCCGCACATATCCCTCGAGCACCGCCATGGGACCGGTGCCGGTGGCTCGAGCGTTCTGGTTGGCCTCGTGCACCTCATCGGCGGCCATTTCGATGGCCTCAAGGAGAATTTCTTCCTTCGACGAGAAGTGGCGGTAGATCGCGGGACCGCTGACATCGACGGCCTTGCCGATGTCGTCGACGCCGGTGGCCGGGTAGCCGCGTTCGTGGAATAGCTCGATCGCCGCGGCGAGAATCAGCTCGCGCCGGTTCGACGGTCGACGCGTTGGAGCGTCGAGCTCGAGGTCAGCAGCGGCGTCGGACATAGTTAGCGCACGTTAACAAGTGCACCGCCCGTTCGAGAATACGCGCCGCAGCCCCGACCCCGCCTGACCCTCAGAGGAGGGGGCTAACGGTGGGTGGTGTGGTCGGGCTACGGTCAGAAGATGGTCCTCCGTCGTCGCCGTCGTCAACGCCGCCAGCCGCCGCATTTCACCTACTCGGCGTGGGACGGCTCGCAATCCGGATTCCAGGTTGATGCGGATTCGGTCTTCGACGAACTCGCCGACGATCTGCTCTACCACGGCGACGTGAACAACGCCCTCCGCCAGATGATGCAGGGCGGGATGATGGATCGCGATGGCAAACAGATGGAGGGCATCCGCGACATGCTCGATCGTCTTCGCGAGCGCAAGCGCGACCTGCTTGATCAACATGACCTCGGTGGAGTCTTCGACGAGATAGCGGATGCGCTGCGAGACGTAGTTGAGGAAGAACGCAAGGCGCTCGGCGACATGGTCGACCAGGCGTCACAGGCGGGCGACGAACGCCGTGAAGAGCTCGCGAGCGACTCGGCGACGATGAAGAATATGGAGCTCGACATGCTCCCGCCCGACCTCGCCGGTCAGGTGAAGGGGCTCCAGAACTATGAGTTTGAGAGTGCCGAGGCCCAGCAGAAGTTCGAAGATCTGATGGAACAGCTGCGCGAGCAACTGATGCAACAGCAGCTCGATCAGATGGCCGAGGGTGTCAACAACATGTCGCCAGAAGACCTTCAGCGTATGAAGGACATGATGGCCGAGCTCAACAACATGCTTGAGCAGCGGGCCAACGGCGAAGTGCCCGACTTCGACAAGTTCATGGAGGACTTTGGCGACTTCTTCCCGGAGAATCCGCAGACCCTCGACGAACTCCTCGAGGTGATGGCGCAGCGCATGGCCCAGGCGCAGCAGATGATGAACTCGATGTCGCCGGAGCAGCGCCAGCAACTTCAGGAGCTGAGCAATCAGCTGATGGAGGACATGGATCTCAATTTCCAAATGCAGCAGCTGTCCGACAACTTGCGCGAGCAGTTCCCGCAGATGGGTTGGGGTCAGTCATTCGATTTCCAGGGTGAAGACCCGCTCGGTATGCCCGAAGCCATGGACATGATGGGCGAGCTCGGCGATATCGATCAGCTCGACAATCTCTTGCGCGGGGCCACCAACCCGGGGGCCCTCGCCGAGGTCGATATCGATCGTGCCCGCGAGCTTCTGGGCGAGGAGTCGGCCGAGTCGCTCGAACGTATGGCCGAGATCGCCCGGATGCTTGAGGAAGCCGGCCTCATTGAGAACAAGGAAGGCCGTTACAAGCTGACGCCGCGTGCGATCCGCAAGATCGGCAACGGGGCGCTCGAAGAGATCTTCAAGAACATGTCGGCCGACATGTTGGGCAAACACGAGCTCCACAAGGCCGGGCAGGGCCACGAGCGCGAGTACGAGACCAAGGCGTACGAATACGGCGACCCGTTTAATCTTCACATCGAACAGACCCTCCGAAACTCCATCGCCCGCACCGGCGGTGGCACCCCGATCCAGCTCCATCCCGACGATTTCGAGATCGAGCGCACCGAGCAGGAGGTCCGCTCGGCGACCGTGCTCATGCTCGACATTTCCATGTCGATGGCGATGCGTGACAACTTTCTACCGGCGAAGAAAGTGACGATGGCGCTGCACTCGCTCATTTCGAGCCAGTACCCGCGTGACTTTCTTGGCATGGTGTCGTTCAGCGAGGTTGCTCGCGAGTTCAACGCAGCGACGCTGCCGGAGCTCAGCTGGGACTACGTCTACGGCACCAACATGCAGCACAGCTTTCAGATCGCCCGCAAGATGCTTGCTCGGGAGTCCGGTACCAAGCAGATCATCATGATCACCGATGGCGAGCCGACGGCCCACATCACGAAGACGGGCCAGCCCTATTTCAACTATCCGCCGTCGCAAGAAACCGTGGATCTCACCCTTGCCGAAGTGGCGAAGTGCACGCGCGAAGACATACGCATCAACACGTTCGTCCTCGATGCCACCCACTATTTGCGAGATTTTGTCGAGCAAATATCACGCATGAACGGTGGACGGGCGTTTTTCACTACGAACGAAAACCTCGGCGACTATCTGCTCTACGATTTCGTCGACCACAAGCGGTCCATGGTGCGTGGCCGCTGAGTGGAAAGTAGTCACAACGCGAATTCTCTCGATACTCAATGTCGCCGCGGCAACGCCGATGGTGGAAGGTGATGTCACCTGGTGAGAGTTCTGTGCGGCCTGAAGTCGGTTCAGCCGAGTGGTACGTAGACTTCACCGCGGCGGTTCAAGGCTCGGTCTCTCGCCTCGCTGCAGTTGACATCGATGATTTCGAGGCGAAGTTATTGACGGTTTTTGCCGATTTCGGACAGCGGCTTGGCCAGGTTGCCCTCGGTGAATCGACCGCTCTCAATAATGGTGTGGTCTGGTTCGATCCCAACTGCCTCACCCTCGACTCGCTCGGTGAGGTCGGCGATCTCATGCGAGCGCTGCCCGATGCCGCCGGTCCCTTCTCCGTGATCGCCACCGGCGGTCATCGCGTCATCGCAGCCCCGGCCCGGAGCGGCGGATTCTCGCGCTTCACGGCGGGCATGTGTCGCGAGCCCGAGGGTGTCGGCCCCGAAGTCTCGCGGGCGCTCGAGGTCGTCAGCTCGATCGCGGGCGCCGCCCGTCAGCGAGTTGTTGCCGAGCGTGCCCTGACCGCACAGAACGCACAGCAGTCGTTCCTCAATGCACTCTCTTTGCGGGCGGCCACCGCCGACCCCGATGCCGACACGCTCGACGACATGTTGTCCGTTGCCTGCGAAACGCTCGAGCTCTCGGCTGTCTCGACTTTGCTATGGGAGGAGGGTCATTTCGCCCTGATGGCGACGACCGACGTTGACCGGCATCCGGCTGTGTCGCGGGGAGACAATATCGACGCGAGTGTGGCGCAGCTCTTCGAATTCACGGATGCGGGTCACCTCGTCGGCGACGTCAACGGTTTTGAGGTCGTTCCCGAGGTATTGGTTGTCACGGTGGGCGAAGTCCTTGTGATTCCTCGGTTTGGGGCGGGCGGGATCGACGGCTTGGTCGTGTTTACCGATCTCGCGAGCCGAGACTGGTCGGCCCAAGACATCGAAGCCTGCAAGTCGATTGCTCGCAGTCTGCAGAAGCTCTCCCTGCGAGCCGAAGCCGCGCTCGCCAACGACCGTCGTCACGCCCTCGACGTCATGCTGTCGAAGGTCGGATCGATTTCCGCGACAACATCCATCGAGAACCCTGATGACGTCATCGTCGACTCGCTGCGGCTCGCGATCGACACGTTCGACGTCATCGCTGCGGGTATCTGGACTTTCGAGGGTGATCTTGCGGTCCGTCTAATCGGCGCCCGCGCTGACGGCTCGGTCTCCCATGACCGCGAGACAGCATCTTTCACGGAGGACATCAAGCACCGATTGGTCCGAGACGGCGTCGTCTTCGACCCGCTCGCCAAACCCGCCGTTGGCCGCCCGGCGGGCGACCACGAAAACCGAATTCTCGCCGTGCCCATCGGTGCGGATCCGAGCGGGATGCTCGTCTTTGTCTTCCGAGACCGATGGTGGTCTGGCGATGAGATAGCGGCTGCTCGCCAGTTCGCGGCGCTCGCCGAACACACTCGGGTGCGGCTGCAGGCCGACATCGCTCTTCGTGAGCGCTTGCGCTCGGAGGCGCTGGTTTCATCGGTGGCGTCTGCCGCGGCCGACAGCGAGTTCGAAGGACAATCGGCGACCCTCGACCGGGTACTTGGCGATATTGCTGATCACTTTGGTGTCGTTGGGGCCTCGGTGTGGGACTTTGACGACGCGGTCATCCGTAGTGTCGGTGCGGCGCGTACGGACGGTTTGGAGCCAACCACTGGGTGGGAGATCACGCATCCGGTGCCCGGCGCACTCGGTGCTGGGAGCTTGTTGGTGGCCCGTCTCGGCGACATTGACCTCGGCGAAAACAGGCAATTCGATAGTGATGAGACGAAGCTCGTGATTATCGGCTTCGGACGCGCCGAAGAAGCGAATGGCGCGCTCGTGCTGGTCGACTCGTCACAACGCTGGTGGGATGAGGACAACCTGGGCACGGTTCGGACGGTGGCCGCGGTGGTCGGGCAGCTGCGGTCTCGGATGGCAATCGCCGACCAACTCGCGGGCCAGCATCAACTTGAGACGATGCTCACCGAGGCATCGAGCCGTTTCGTTCAATCCACCCTCGACGATGCCGACGACGTGGTGTCCGCAACTCTCGAAGGATTCCGAGCGCACCTCGGTCTCGCGTCGCTCACCCTGCTCGAACTCGATGCCGACACGCAGGAAATTTCTTCGCCGTGTGAGGTCACTGATGACGGTCTTCCGTTGCTCAAGTCGGTACTTCCGATGCCGCGTGACAATCCGTCGATCGCTCGTCTTCTTGATCCGTCGAGTCCCTCACGTTGGCCGCTCGTCGCATTGTTTGATATCCCCGATCGCCAGGCATGCGAGGCGTTGGTGCATACCTCGATTCGTGGCCGAGACGTGCTCTTGTTGTTAGCGAGCCGCTGCGAAACTGGTATGTTCAGCGACCTCGACGAGCGGGCGATCAGGTCGCTCACCGCACTTCTTGCGCAGTTTCGAGGACGGCTTCTAGTAGAGATCGACGGCCGTATTCGCAACGAGGCCGACAGTCTCATCGGGTCGATCGCCCGCAACTTTGTTGATCAGCCGCCCTATGACCACGGCGCCGCGGTCGAAGAAGCGCTCGGCCGCGTTGGCGAGTTCTGCGGCATGCAGGGCATCGCCGTATGGATCGAACAGGCCGATGGATCGGCTCGCCGTCAGCGAGGTTGGTACGACCCAGGTGCTCCGGCCAGAGACGAGGTCGCGTCGGGCACTCTCGACGCGACGCACCCGACCCTGCTCGCAATCAAGTCGGTGGAAGAAGGTGGTGTCTTCGAAATTGGGAAAAGTCCGCGGGCGCCCAATCGGTCGGCGGGAACGATTCTCGTGCAACGACTTCACCGATCGGGTCACCGGGTCGGCGGGTTGGAGGCGGTCATTTCGAAGCCGCTCCATCTCGTCGGCAAAGTTGCGATCTACCAAGAAGTCCTTGCGCGCCTCGCCCGACTGATTGAGCAGCTCTGGCGCCGAGCGGAGGCCGATATGGCGGTGTCGCAGAAGCTCCGGCACGAAGTCCTGCTCCGCGGCTTTACCGCAGTTCTCATGGCCGTCGAGGTCGATGAGCCAGACGTGCTTCAAGCCGCTTTCCGAGACCTTTTGAGCGAGGTGGGTGTTGACCTGGCCACGATCTGGCATTGGGTGCCCAACGGTGATGTCTTCTCCATCACCGCGGTCATGCACTCCGCGATGGGTGACGTGTCGGAGCTCGACCCTCGATTTGAGGCGTTCGAGCTCCCGATCGACTTCACGAATCCCGATGATTCCCCGCACTTCTCCTCGCCAATGATGTGGGATCTCGACGATGCCCCCGAAGATCTGCAGGAAATGATCCGGGCCACCACACCCGCTGGTCCCCGCCAGCTCGCATTCCTTCCGGCTCCAGGCAGCTCGCCAGGAACCGAGTCGAGCTACCTGTCCCTGTCTCGTCCTGGCACCGAAGAGTTCGGGCCTGCCGAGCTGGAGTTCTTTCGATCGGCCCATTCGATTCTCATCCAGCATGAGGCCCGAGTCACCGCCCAGCGTTTCTTCAACGAAGCGTTCAATTCTGCGCCGATCGGGATATCGATTCGCAAAGCGGACATGACATTCCTCTACTGCAACGCGGCCTATTGCGAGCTCGTGGGGCGATCAACCGAAGAGCTCGCGGGCACCAGCCTTCACGACGTCATGCCGAGCGACATGGCAGCCGCTCGGGCCAGGGCCTTCTCCAATGGCGACGATGAGTCGCTCGAGTTTGAGTCGTCGTACCGTCGCCTGGATGGCACCGTTCGGTGGGGAGCGGTGAACTCCACGCCGGTCTACGTTGCCGGCCGCTCCGAGCCTCTGTTTTTGAGCTTCGTCGAAGACATCACTGAGCGGCGCCGCAACCGCGAGATACTCGAACATCAGGCCACCCACGACGAGCTCACCGGACTTCCCAACCGACGAGCGCTGATGGCTGATATCGCGGCGGAACTCGAACGCCCGGGCGATTGCGCCGTGCTCGTGCTCGACCTCGACCGGTTCAAGGTGGTCAATGATTCGCTCGGACACAGCGCCGGCGACCAGCTCCTCATCACGTGCGCCGACCGCATTCGGCTGTCGCTTCGCCCCGGCGACTCGGTATGTCGTCTCGGTGGCGATGAGTTCGCAATCCTGCTCCGTGCCCCGGCCGACCATCACGCCGCCGGAGTGGTCGCTGAGCGGCTCCTGGCTCTGCTCCGCAAGCCGGTCATAGTCGGCGACGACGAGGTATTCCCGAGTGCATCCATCGGCATCGCCAGTCTCGAACCGGGCGACATCGTGGAGGATCTCCTCCGCCACGCTGACGCCGCGATGTATCAGGCGAAGGGCAAGGGTCGCGACCGCTGGGAAGCTTTCGACAGTTCGATGCGGCAGGCGGTCGTCGATCGCATTCGCACCGAGACCGACCTTCGCCGTGCGATAAGCAACGGCCAGCTTGAAGTGCACTATCAGCCGGAGTTCCTTCTTGAGACCGGAGAGATTGTCGGGTCCGAGGCGCTGGTTCGCTGGCGACACCCCGAACGCGGCCTCCTTGCTGCGGGCTCCTTCATCCCGTTGGCTGAGGAAAACGGGCTTGTTATCGAGCTCGGACATTGGGTCCTCGGCCAAGCCACGGTCCAGGGCGCCAAGTGGCTCGCCGACGGTCACGATGTGATCACTCGCGTCAACCTGTCGGCGCGACAGCTTCGTGGCGCGGTTGTGGCCGAGGTTGAGCAGGCACTGGCCTTCGCCGGACTGCCTGCGAACAAACTCTGCCTTGAGCTCACCGAGACGGCGATCATGGATGATGTGCAGGAATCCGCTCGAATTCTGGGGCAGTTCCGCGAGCTGGGCGTGCAGGTTGCCATCGACGACTTTGGTACCGGCTTCTCGTCGCTGGCGTATCTGAAGCGGTTCCCGGTCGACATCTTGAAGATCGATCGGACATTCGTCGACGGCGTCGGAGTGGACCCCGATGACACGGCCATCGTTCGTTCCATAATTGGGCTGGCGCGCACGCTTCGGCTCGAAGTTGTCGCGGAAGGCATCGAAGATGCCACGCAAGTTGGTGAGCTCGTGCGGCTCGGTTGCGGCCGCGGTCAGGGGTTCCATCTGGCCCGTCCAGCGCCCGCGGACGACGTTTCGATGTTGCTGGCGGCCAACCGAAGTACCCGCAACGATCCAGGTTCCTGAGAAAAACTCGGCTCGCGGCCTTTACAAGCACAGAAACACAGTGCTGTAATTACAATCGTGGCAGCAGGCGGAGGGAGTCCATCAGGATTTCATCGAGCGCCACGGAGGAACCCCATGGCCATGCATTCCGATATAGAGGCAGACGAAAAGGCCTGGCAGGACTATGCCAACTGCTTGGGCGTCGATCCCGATCTGTTTTTTCCTGAGCGCGGTGCGTCCACCCGCGAAGCCAAAGAGGTCTGCCGCGGCTGTGTGGTCCGCGACGATTGTCTTGAATACGCCCTGCAAAATGGCGAGAAGTTCGGCATCTGGGGCGGCATGAGCGAACGTGAGCGTCGCCGTATTCGCCGCCAGCGTGCTCTGGCCCGAGCGGCCGCAGCTGCGCAGTCGAGCAGCGTTACCGCCTGACCGCTCGGCGCGGTCTCGGTCAACTTTCGATGGGGTTCGGCCGATGGTGAAGCATGAGTCTTCGCAGCTTCTTGTGAAGCCCTCATACGTTCTTCACTTTCTAGAAGGTACTGTCGCACCATGCTTGCTTTCCTCCAGGGGAATGAGTTCCTCTACATACTCCTCCTTGCGGTCCTCGTTTTCGGCGGCGCAAAGCTGCCAAAGTTGGCGCGTTCGCTCGGTCAGGCCCAAAACGAATTCAAGGCGGGTCTTTCCGAAGGCGCCGAAGACGAGGATGAATCCACTTCCAAGAAGTGATCCTCGGTCGCGTTGACCGAACCTGATTTGCTCGGCACGCCGGGATCCGTGCCCACGTGGGAGGAGGTCGCCCGCGACCACTCCCACTTCATGTATTCCGTCGCGTATCGACTCGCCGGGAACCATTCCGATGCCGAGGACGTTGTCCAGGAAGCGTTGCTCCGGGTGAAACGGGGGCTCGCCAACTACACCCCCGGATCGCTCCAAGGATGGTTAGCCCGCATCGTGACGAATGTCTTCCTCGACGAGACGCGGCGTCGGAAACGACGACCGCAGTCCGCACTCCCTGACGATCCCGACCGGGTTATCGTTGGTGGGCCCGGGGCCGACGAGGACCTGGCGATGCGATCGCTGCCGGATCACATTCAGCAGGCACTGGCCGGACTTCAAGAGGAGTTCCGGGTTGCCGTGGTGCTGTGTGATGTGGCCGGCATGAGTTATGGCGAAATCGCCGACCACACCGGTGTCCCCGTGGGCACGGTTCGTTCGCGGGTACATCGCGGTCGATCGCGACTCCGGGAGGTGCTGTCATGAACGAGGAGTGGCTTTCCGCCCATCTCGATGGCGAACTCGACGATGTCGAAGAGGCCGAACTCGAAGCGGCTCTAGCCGCCGACCCGGTTCTCGCGGCGACCTACGGCGACCTCGCTCGGGTTCGGTCGTTGTTACGAAGCGAAACCTCTCAGCCGCTCGCCGGCGCAATCGAACAAATCATTGCATCAGTCGATGCGGCCGACGAGTCGACGGCTGAGCAACTGGGTTCACCGGCGCCACGGGCGCCGGTTGTCACACTTGCCTCGCATCGCCGCGTGCCCCGGTTTGCGGCCGCGGCTGCGGCAATGGTGATTATCGCCAGCGTGGTCGGCGGCGTCGGGGGAGGGAATTCGCTTCCGGCGATCGGCGATCTGATCGCGCAACACGATGCGGCCGCCGCCGTGGTCGAGGGTGAGCCGATGCCCGACGACATGGACCACATGGATCCCATGCCGATGGATAAGGCCCTGTCGATGGCGCCGTTGATGCCCGACGACCTCTCGATGGAACACGCTTTCCTGAGTGGGCCGACGCTGCACCTTCTCTATGTCGGCGCGGAAGGTGAGTCGATATCGGTCTTCCGGCACGAGGGGGAAACAGATCTTGCTTCCCTCGATGGCGATGGTCTGGCGGAAAGTGACCACCGCAATATGTGGTCCGGTCCGGCCGGGGGTTCCTATGTCGTCGTGATCGACGGCACTGGCTTTGTCTGGATCATCGTGAGCGAGAAGCCACACAACGACATGATCGGCGACATGATGGACGATCTCCCGACCCGATCGCCTTCGTTGGGTGATCGAGTGCGGGGGACCGCAGACACCATCGTCGATACGTTCCGGTTCTGGGACTGAATCCCACCCGGTGCCTCAGCTCAGCGAGCCATCGCGATGACCGCTACCTGTCGACGATCCTTGAGAATCCGCCGCCGCTGGCGTTCACTTGTTCCGCCCCACACGCCGTGATCGATGCGATTGCGAAGGGCGTATTCGAGGCAGCGTTCCTGAACTGCGCACCCGTCGCAAACGCGACGGGCGACTTCGACTCCTACCCCATCGGAAGGAAAGAACTTGTCCGGGGGGAGGGTGGCGCAATTTCCTACTGCCATCCAACTGGTGTCCATTTGGGTCTCCTTGGGCTGTGGCCCTCAAGCAATATGCCCGCTAGACCGATGCCCGCTCTCGGTATGGGTATTACGCCCAGATCAAGGGGAAAGTTCCCGTAAAGGCCCATTCGACAGAGAAGTACTACGGATTGAGGTGAGTTCGCTGCAGAAAGTGGTGAAGTCGACGTGAAGCGAGACCATCACCGCCAGCTACACTGGCTCATCCCGTGCACACCGCAAATGGAGCTGTGATGACCGATACTGCTGATCTTGAGACGGAAGAGCCGCCAATCGCCCAGGCCACGATCGTGTATCTCGGACCGACCGCCCCGCACTGGGAGATCCGTGCGGTCTACGGCGAGCGCGAGGTCATTGATGGCTTCCGTGACCGAGTGAATGCTCGTCTTCTGCTGCTCCCGCCGCACGACCCACAGTTTCGTCGCAACCGTGAACGCGTGAATCGTGACGGTGAACGCGAACGAATCGTGGTCGAATGGGACCTCGGTTACCCGGAGGACGAGCCGTCGTCGTGACACTTCGACGGGTTCTCGTCTGATGCCGACACTTGGCCTTGACCTCGGCGGTACCAAGATCATGGGTGTCCTTGTAGAGGACGGCCAGATCGTAAAGAAGGCGAAGAAGTCCACCCCGCGTGCGGGTGGCCCCGATGACGTGCTCGACATGTTGGCTGCTGTCGTTCGCAAGGTCGACCCGGATCACACCGCCACCGCGATTGGTGTCGGGGTGCCCGGCCCGGTGGTGCCCGGATCGGGCGTGTTGGCGATCGCAGCGAATCTGCCCGGCTGGGACCACGACGTTGATGTCGCCGCCGGACTCTCCTCCCGCTGTGGTGGCCGCCCGGTGGTTGTCGACAACGACGTCAACGTCGGCACACTCGCCGAGGCGCGAGTCGGTGCGGGCAAAGGCGTCGACAATCTCCTCGGTATCTTCATGGGCACCGGCATCGGTGCCGGACTCGTTCTCGACGGCCAGCTTCGGCAGGGCCCGCGCGGTGTTGCGGGCGAGATTGGTCATGTCTATGTGAACTTCGCAGAGTTCGAGAGCGCGGCCGTTGGTCGGGGTGAGCTTGAGGACTACGCCGGCCGGCGGATGATGGAGGCCCGGGCCCCGGCCCGCCATGCTGATGGTGAAGCCACTTCGCTCATCGAACTCGTCGGTGATGATCGAATGAAGTCGAGCACGTGGGAGAAGGCGCTCGCCGGCGGCGACTCGCTCGCGGCGTCGGTCATCGATGAGGCCGCGGAAGCGATGGCCGCCGCGCTCGCGAGCGCGATCGCACTGGTCGATATTGAGCTGATCGTCCTTGGGGGCGGCATGGCCGAGCGACTCGGTGAGTCGTTCCGGGCTGATCTCGAGCGTCGAATCGCGGCTCGTTCTTTCGCGGGCATCTCGGCGCCGGTTCGCCGCGCCGCTCTTGGTGACACCGGCGGGGCGCTGGGTGCCGCGTTCCTCATGGACCCGCAGGGATGAGCGCCCTCGGCCCAGATGCACAAGTGGGTGGCTGGGACAAAAACGACACCAACTCTCTGAACCGCGAACTCTCGTGGCTCGCGTTCAACGCCCGGGTGCTCGATCTCGTGGCGGATGAAAGTGTTCCGCTGCTCGAACAGCTCGGCTTCCTTTCGATCTATGCGGGCAATCTCGATGAGTTCTTCCAGGTCCGGGTGTCTGGGCTCCACGATCAGGTTGCGGCGGGAATCGAGACCCGCGGCCCCGACGAACGAACACCCGGCGAGCAGATCGCCGCCATACGTGGTGTCGTAGATGATCTGGGAAGCCGACATGAGCACCTCTTTCTCAGCCGGGTGCTGCCCGAACTGGAGGCTGCCGGAATCGATCTCTGCGCGTACGACGACCTGACAGCCGCTGAGCAGTCCAGGGTCGACGAGCGATTTCGGGCCCGCATCTTTCCGGTGCTCACTCCACTCGCCGTGGATCCGGGCCATCCGTTCCCCTACATCTCTGATCTTTCTCTGAACCTGGCCGTGGTCGTTCGCGATCGGATCGACCACCGATCTCGCTTCGCTCGTGTCAAGGTGCCGAACACACTCGACCGATGGCTTGCCGCCGGCGAAGGCGATCGATTCGTATCGTTGGAGACGGTCATTCAGGCGCATCTCGATCAGCTCTTTCCCGGAATGGAGATTGTCGAGTCGCATGCCTTCCGGGTCACGAGAAACGCCGACTTCGCGCTCGACGACACAGAAGCGGACGACCTTCTCGCCGCGGTCGAACTTGAGCTGCGCCGGCGTCGCTTCGGCCGAGCCGTGCGGCTGGAGGTGGCTTCATCTATGTCCGATGAAGTTCGAGAACTCCTACTTCGAGAACTCGATCTCGAGGAGTCCGATGTCTATACGACCGCGGCGCCGATCGATGCCACGTCGCTGTCGGCCATCGCCAGCCTTGGCCGCTCGAGTCTTCGCTGGCCGGCGTGGCAAGGCGTAGTCGAACCACCATTCGACGCGGGCGAAGGGTCGGCCGACTTCTTCGCGGCTCTGCGGCAAGGCGACGTGCTCGTGCACCACCCGTATTCGTCGTTCAGCTCATCAGTAGTGGAGTTCATTCGTCAGGCCTCGACGGACCGCAACGTGTTGGCGATCAAGTTGACGCTCTACCGAACCTCCGGCAAGAGCCCGATTATCGACGCGCTCATTCGCGCCTCCGAGCAGGGCAAGCAGGTCGCGGTGCTGGTCGAGCTCGAGGCCCGCTTCGACGAGGAGGCCAACATCGGCTGGGCTCGACGCCTCGAGAAAGCTGGTGTCCATGTCGCGTATGGCATCGTCGGGCTCAAGATCCACTCGAAGATCTGCATGGTGGTACGCGAGGAGGCCGACGGCATCGCCCGTTATTGCCATATCGGCACGGGTAACTACAACCATCGCACCGCTCGGGTCTACGAGGACTTTGGTGTTCTCACTGCCGATCCCGATATCGGCGAAGATCTCGCCGACTTCTTCAACGGTCTCACTGGGTACAGCCGGGCGCAGGAGTATCGACGGATCCTCGCCGCGCCCCAGGACCTTCGGCTTCGGCTCCGCGAGCTGATCGAGGGTGAGATCGAGTCGGGTCGGGGCCGCATGATCCTGAAGATGAATAGCCTGGTTGACCCCGAGATCATCGAGCAGCTGTATCGGGCGTCTCAGGGCGGCGTTGAGATCGACCTGATCGTGCGCGGCACCTGCTGTCTTCGACCGGGCGTGCGTGGCCTTTCGGATCGCATTCGTGTGCGGTCGATCATCGGCCGATTCCTCGAACACTCACGTGTTTTTCATTTCGCCAACGGCGCCGGGGTCGGCGAACCTCTCACCTACCTCGGCAGCGCCGACCTCATGACTCGTAACCTCGATCGTCGAATCGAGGTCATGCTCGCCATCACCGACCCGGCCATTCTCGGGCGGCTTCACGAGGCGATCGAGGTGTATCTCACCGACGACCGGCTCGCCTGGACACTCGACGGGGCCGGCGTGTGGACACGGCGGCGCGGTACGGCCGGCGTCGATGCCCACGAACGGCTCCAAGCACTCGCCCGGGCGCGGGCCGCGGCCCATGGCTGACCTTCGAGACGGGCTCGCCGCGGACTACCCCGAGGTTACAATTTGGGCGGCTGGCGGGTTGATCCTGCGCCACTTCGACGAGCCAGAAGTCCTGCTGATCCATCGGCCCCAACGCCAGGATTGGTCCTTTCCGAAAGGAAAGATGGACGACGGCGAAACCCTCGGCCAGACCGCCGAACGCGAGGTCGTCGAGGAGACCGGTTATCGATGCCGTCGCCTCGATCGGCTTCCCGAGGTTCGCTACGTCGATACGAAGGATCGCGAGAAGCTCGTCGTCTACTGGACAATGGAGCTTCTCGATGGCGTGTTTGTGCCCAACGACGAGGTCGACACCCTCGGTTGGTTCGGCTTCGTGGCGGCCAGAAATCTGCTCACCTATGAGCGAGATATATCTTTATTAGGCGCGATCCCCATGCCCTCGTCGGAGCAATAGACTGACGGCGTGAATGACCCGGGATGGCGCCCACTACGGCGTCCCCAGCCGAAGAAAGAGGGGGCGGAGGGTTTTGTTGTCACGCCCTTTGTGCGCCTCGCCAGGGTGCACGCCGCGAGCGCGGCGTCCGATGGTGCCATAACCGCAGCTCTCGCCGGCTCCATTTTCTTCTCGATCTCTCCCGATGAATCTCGGGCCCGGGTTGCGCTCGCCCTCCTCCTCACGATGGCGCCGTTTGCCGTGGTCACGCCGCTGATCGGCCCCGCGATTGATCGAGCCGCGGGCGGCCGTCGAATGATGATCCTCGCCACTCTTGTGGGCCGGGCGATTGTGGCGTTCTTCATGATCCGCCACTTCGACTCGCTGCTGCTGTTCCCCGAGGCGTTCGGCGTTCTTGTGCTCCAGAAGGGGTACGCCGTTGCGAAGTCCGCGGTTGTTCCCCAATTCGTGAGGAGCGAAGAAGACTTCGTAAGCGCCAACAGCCGACTCGCGCTCTTGAGTTCGATTGCCGGTCCGGCGGGTGCCGGAATCGCGGGAGCATTCAGTGTGCTGGGGGGCCCAGCGATGGCCGCCGCTATCGCGATGGTCGGCTTCATCGTCTCGACCATCCTTGCGTTGCAGCTCCCCAAGATCGTGGTCGCGCCGGAGCCGGCCGACGAGATTGAAAAGGCGGAGCTCCGCGACGCGAAGATTCTGCTGGCTGCCACATCGATGGCCACGATCCGCGGCATTGTCGGCTTTGTCACGATGCTGCTGATGTTCGAGCTACGCGGTGGCAAGGAAGCGTTGAGCGTCGGCCGCGAAGGTGCCGCCATCGGTGGAGCTACGGCAACCGTTCGCGACATCGACATCATGGGTGACCCGCGGGCGCCGCTCTGGCATTTCGGGTTCGTGGGCCTCTTTGCCGTTGTTGGTTCGCTGAGCGGTGCGAAGACTGCTCCGCTCCTTCGCGAACGAGTGACCGAAGAGCGAATGCTCGCGGGTGCGCTCGCCGGCATCGTTGGAATTGCCATCTTCGCCGGGGTCAACGGTGCGGTCCTCGGTACCGCCCTTCTCGCGTTCATTATCTCCTTCGCGACGGTCACCGGGAAACTCGCGTTCGATGCGCTGGTGCAGCGCGACGCGCCCGATGCCAACTATGGCCGATCGTTCGCCCGCTTCGAGGCTCGATTCCAGCTGGCCTTCACGATCGGCGCAATCACCCCGGTCATGATCCGAATGGGCGTCAACGTGGGTGCGTGGCTTGTCGCAATCGCGGCCGGAGTTGCGCTCTTCTCCTATGTGGCCGGCGGTCCAGGTCGCGGCGCGTTCTCCCGCCGGCTCGCCCGCGTCACCGAATCACCGGAAACGCCCGTACCCGAACCCCTCGTCGACGAACAGGACGAGACGGTCGAGCTCACCGACGACGACATTCGCCCGTCGCAACCGGCGCCCCCGGCCCTGACCACAGAGATCGCGCCGCAGGACTATTGGGACGATTCGACGCCTTACGTGTCGTCGATCGACGGTGTAGAGGTCGACCCGCTACCGCTACCGCTACCGCTACCGCCGACACC
The DNA here is from genome assembly GCA_047639555.1 of Candidatus Aldehydirespiratoraceae bacterium. Classification (GTDB taxonomy): domain Bacteria; phylum Actinomycetota; class Acidimicrobiia; order Acidimicrobiales; family Aldehydirespiratoraceae; genus JAJRXC01. The sequence goes on along the minus strand of JBLIOE010000007.1, from coordinate 9,587 downwards.
AGCGCCACACCACGACGAACGCGACGATGGCGCGGTTCGCTAGCTGTTTGGTTTGTCAGCGCTAGTTCTGCGCCGGGTCGGGATCGCCGGGTAAGTCGATTCGGGCCAGCCACAACCCAGGTGCATCAATCTCGTTGGGCGTCGGAAGATTGCCGGGTTCGGCGAACAGTCGATTGAGGCCGTCATTGCCGGCTCGCTCGACGATGCCACCCACGAATGCCGTGCCGCGGTCGTACTGGCGGCGATCGAGTTCGAGTCCGAGGATGCGTTCGACGAAGCGGTCGCTCGCCGTCGTTTCAACCCGACGGCGCCGAAGCGCTTCGGTGAGCATGCCGTAGGACCCAATCAGGGCGCCGCCGGTTTGGTCCATCACATGATCGACGTAGCCGGTGATTGCGGCGACCAGCGCGGTGAGCTCGGGTTGCAGCGCGTCTTGGGCCGGTGAGCGCACGGCGCCGAGCACTGCATCGGGATCGCCGAGTTTGTTCTGTAGCTCGGCGAGCGCCTCCGGGCCGGCTGACAGGTCGAAGTCGCCGAAGGCGGAGCCGATGCCTTCTGGATCTTGTTCGAAGGACGCGGCGTGGCGGTGCAGGAGGTCGGTCAGCCGCTCACGAACGTGGGGGACGTTGATCACGGCGTGGTGGGCCACCTCATGCAGGCAGACCCAGAGTCGGAGGTCGGCTTTGTCGAGGGACCAGTCTGCGCCGAACTCGTCGAGGTTGCGAAGCAGCACAAGTAGTGGGGCATCGGCGGGGCGTGGGACGGGCAGCGAGTAGCCACCCAACGCAGTGCGGGCGAGGTTGCCGACCATCGACCCGGTGGTCATGCCGAGCATCATCGGCCCCATCATCTGAGAGATGCTGGCCAGCATCTGGCTCATTGGATCGTCGGCGGGAAGATCTTCGGGGGCGCCCATCGTGGCCGTCATCGAGGCGGCCAGCGTCTCGAATAGCGGTTTGTAATGGTCGATGGTTTCGTCGGCCCATTGAGAGCGGTTGGCGACGATGACCCGCAACGGACCCTGCCGAGCAACCGGGAGGTCGGTGGCGTTTTGGACCTGAAGCTCGGCGACACGGATCAATTCTTCAACGGCGATCCGGTCGGCGGGGTCGATATTTGCCTCGGACTCGCCATCGTTGGCGATCGATCGGGCGAGCTGGCGAGCGGCATCGGTGCCGCCGCCGGCCTGGCCCTGCAACATCTTCATCAGCTCCCCAAGAAAAGGAATCCCGCCGAGTGGGTCGCCATCGGGTGGCAGATCGTCGCTCATGACGGCATCGTAGATGTGTGCTCCGTCCATTACTCCACGCCCCCCTCCGCCGCTGGCGGACACGATGATGCGCGTAGTGGTGACCGGCGCGGCCGGCGCGGTTGGATCTCGAGTGGTCGGCCGCCTGGCCGAGGAGGGCGAGACGATGGATGTTCTGGCCGTCGATCGGGTCGGTACGCCGATGGCGTCGGATGTTGAATCGAAGCGGGTGGACCTCGCCGCGGGGCCGCTGGGTGCGATCTTTGCGGGAGCCGATGTTGTTGTTCACCTGGCCTCCGCGAGTACTCCAGGTGTGCCCGATCCTGCGGCGGAAGAACTTGATCTCGCGATCACCGTCCGAGTCCTTGAGGCCGCGTCCGAAGCGGGTGTCGGTCATATCGTGGTCTTGTCGACGGCCATGGTCTACGGGGCATGGGCGGCCAATCCAGTCCCGATCACGGAGGACGCGGCGATTCGCCCAAACCCCGATTTCAGCTGGGCGGTGGCACGCGGCGATGTCGAACAGCTCGTTGCTGAGTGGGGGGCGCGTCACGACCATTGTGCGGTCGCGATCCTGCGACCAACGGCCGTCATCACCGATGATGATCTGGGCGGCCTGGCCCGACTCCTTCACTCGGCCCGCATCGGCGTGGCCGCCGAAGGCGATCCGCCGGTCCAATATCTTCACATCGATGATCTCGTTGACGCGATTGTGGTCGCGGTGACGAAACGCTTCGACGGAGTCGCGAACGTTGCGCCTGATGGTTGGATACCGCCTGATGCCCTGAGCGACCTTGAAGGTCCGACCGCCCGCGTCCGGGTGCCGGGCTGGGCCGCACGAGCACTGGCGGCAGCCCGCTGGCGTTTTGGTGTGGCCCCGGTGCCGCCTGGTGTTGTGCCTTACACCTCGCATAGCTGGGTCGTGTCCAACGACCGCCTTCGCTCGCTTGGCTGGCGCCCGTCGTATTCGAATGAGGAAGCCTGGGTCGTCAGCCACGAACCCGGCCCGCTTGATCGAATGCCTGCTCGACGGCGTCAGGAACTGGCGCTGGTTGTGTCAGTGGTCCTCATTGTTGGAGTGCTCGGCGGTCTCGTCGCCTTCGCGCGTCGCCTGCGGCGCTCACGCAGCGTTGTTGCGCAACGCCAGCTCGACTGAACAGTCAACGTGTTCGCCGCCGCGGACCACCACGATGGTGAGGGCATCGCCCGGCTCATGTTCGCGGAGGGTCGCCACCATCTCTTCCATGCTTGCGATGGGCGCTGAGCCGATCTCAACAATGAGGTCTCCCTCCTGGATTCCGCCGTTCGCCGCGGGACCATCTTCGGTGACTGCGGTGACAATCGAGCCGGCTTCGTTGCCGTTGCGGGCGGCAAGGCCGATCCACGGGTGACTCGCCATGCCTTCGTCGATGAGTTCGTCGGCTACCTCGCGGACGAGCCGGATCGGAACGAGCGCGGCAGGTGCGTTGGCCGCAGTGGATGAGGTCATGCCAACGATCTCGTCCTCGCTGTCGTAGGCCGGGCTTCCCGGCGGGATCTGACCAATGCGGCCATCGAGTTCGACAACCCCGACGACTGGCGCTCCGTCGTCAAGGGCCGAAGATGAGGCGGCATTGACCACTCGTTGTTGCCGGTCGCTTCGACCGGGCTCGGTGATCGTCACGAGATCACCCTGGTCGACCGTCGCTCCGTCAGATTTGTTTTGCATCGCCAGGCTGAAAAGCATGGGGATGTCGTCGAGTCGAATGACCGCCACGTCGGTGACCTCGTCGTAGCCAACGACGGTGCCCGACGCCTGCTGATCGCCAAACATGATCACCACATTGTCGACTCCCTCCAACGCCCGCCCGCTGGTGATCACGTAGCCATCGCGGGCGACGAGTGCCCCCGCGAGGAGCTCGGCACTTTCCGCTGAACGGATCACAATCATGTCATCGTCGGTGAATTCGTCTATCGCCGCGATCTCCGCCAGGAGCGTCGTGGTGGGCGATGACGTCGAGGTGACCGAGGTGTCATTGTGGCCGATGGCCGCGATGTCGCGGGTGACGGAGACATCCGTGCTGCCGTTCGCCGAGAGCCAGATCAGCCCCGACGCTGCGACAAGGACGCCGAGTAGCGACGCTCCGGCTCGCTGGCGTCGACGCAAGCGGGCTGTGGCTTTGTGGCGTACTTCGGCCGCAACCTCGCTCGGGTGGCGCCAAATTCGGTCCTCAGGCGGCAGAGGGCAACGATCGCCATTCTCAAATGTGTCCCTCTCTCCGTCTCCCACGAAGCGAGAGAGTACTGACGGATCGGCATTTGGTGGGCGCGCCCCCAGGTTGGCCTTGCCTGGGACGGCCCTACAGTGACGACGTGCTGCTCCCGCCCAACGACGCTGAAGACTGGCTCGGTCTGACCGACGCCCTACTTCCGGTCGGGTCCGCGGCGGACTGGGCTGTCCTTCCGAGCTGCGGCGCGATGGTGCTCTTCAGCGGCACTGCCCGCGATCATGCGCCCGGTCGACAAGGCGTCGAGCAGCTTGAATACGAGGCCTACGAGGCCCATGTCGTGTCCCGCCTCGCCGACATCGCGGCGAAGATGCGAACCGACTGGCCCAGCCTGGGTCGCGTTGTTCTGTTGCATCGCATTGGCGTCGTACCGGTGGGCGAGTCCTCGGTCGTTGTTGTGGCGTCAGCCCCGCACCGACCGGCGGCATTCGAAGCGGCACGTTTCGGCATCGATACCCTGAAAGCCACAGTTCCCATCTGGAAGCGCGAAACCTGGAGCGACGGCGAGTCGTGGGGTTTGGAAGCGCAGCATATTACTGAAGTTGGAGAGACAGCGTGAGTACGGCGGCCATCTTCTTGTTGGTTGCGGCGGCGGCCGCGGTCATTGGATCTGTGATCCTCTATCTGGGCCATCGGGTGCGTCAACCGTCGCCCCCCAACTTCCAGGAGCAGCTGCGCGCGATCGCTCCACTCAACGCAAACAGGACGCAGGAGCAACCGAGCGGTATTGTTCATCTTGACCCCGGGGCCGACGAGGAGCACTGAACCCTGGCACGTGACCTTGCGATAGATCTGGGGACGGCGAACACGCTCGTCTATGCCAGGGGAGAAGGCATCGTTCTGAACGAGCCTTCTGTAATCGCGCTCAATAGTCGCAACGGCGAAGTGCTGGCGATGGGGCACGAGGCCTGGCAGATGATCGGCCGGACGCCGAGCTACATCGTGGCGGTTCGCCCGCTGCGAAAAGGCGCAATCACCGACTTCGATGTCACCCAGCGGATGATCCGACTGCTCTTGCAGCGTGTTGGTGTGAGTCGTCTCAATCGACCTCGCGTCGTGATCTGTGTCCCCTCGGCGATCACGGCCGTTGAGCGCCGTGCCGTAACCGAAGCGGCGAAGCGAGCGGGTGCCGCCGATGCCCGTCTGATCGAACAGCCGGTGGCGGCCGCCATTGGCGCCGACCTTCCGATCAACGAGCCCATCGGCAACATGGTGATCGACATTGGCGGCGGCACCACTGAAACTGCGCTGATCTCACTCGGCGGCGTCGTCGCCCTTGAGGCAGTTCGGGTTGGTTCCTTCGATATAGACAATGCCATCCAGGGCTACGTTCGCCGAGAATATGGCATTGCGGTTGGTGAACGAACGGCCGAGGAAATCAAGATTGTCCTCGGTTCCGCCGCCCCAACCGACAACGAAGTCAACGCCGAAGTGCGCGGCCGCGAACTCATGAGCGGTCTTCCCAAAACGGTCGTGCTCACGCCGGAGGAGATCCGCGTGGCGATCGAGGAGCCAGTCACCGCAATGGTCGACTCCGTGCTCTCCTGTTTGGCCCAAGCCCCACCCGAACTCGCGCAGGATCTGATCGTGCAGGGCATTCACCTTGTTGGCGGAGGGGGCATGCTTAAAGGCATGGACATCCGCCTCTCCAAGGAAGCAGAAGTGATGGTGCGCCTTGTCGACTCGCCACTCGAAGCGGTGGCGTATGGCGCCGGTCGCGTGATCGAACACTACGAGTCCGTGCAAGCGATGTTTATGGAAGGCGGCAGCAGCTCCCGACGTCGCTAGCGCCGGTTTCTGTCAGGCCTCCGGGCCAAGAAGTTCTTCCACGGCATCGCGTACCTGTCGGTCGTGATCGGTCCGAGCCCGTTCCCAGGCCGCATCAACTTCGGGTCCCTCGAAGGCCACCAACGAGATGATGGCTCGACGGCGAACCGCAGGTTTGTCGGTGGTCGCGGCGAGAATTGCCGAAAGGCCTCGCTCGTCGCCGATTGCTCCGAGCGCGGCAACGGCGGCTTCTCGAGCGAGCGGGTCGTCGTGATCGCCGGCAATCGAAGCCAGCCGTTCGATGGTGTTGGGGGTGTTGTTTTCGCGTTCGCCGAGCGCCCAGGCGGCGGACTCCACGACCATCGCTTCCTCGTCGTCGAGGAGTGAGGCGATCTCCGGGCCGTCGCTGAGTGCCGCGATCTCGAGGGCGGCGATGCGAACGGCCGGGGAGGGGTCGCGGAGGGCTTTGGTGAGCTCCTCGACTTGCAAGTCCTGAAGCCGGCCGAGCGACCGAAGCGCGGCGATTCGTACGGTAGTTTCGTCATCGTCGAGCCCCGACCTTGCGGTATCGGGATCGTTGTTATGGCCGGCAACAGCGACGCGGGTCCGGCGCTCAGCAGCGGAGTCAGTAGCCACGAAGAGAACCCTAGCGACGAACCAGGGTTTGACGGACTCCGTCTGCGGCACCGACATCGGCCAGCAATGGGTCGGTGGACCAAGCGACCTGGGCCGAATTACTCAAGAAGGGGCGAGAAAATGCCGACGGGAGAACGGTACCCACCCGCGAGGAGCCGGTCCTATGAGCCACATTGTGATCCATGACGACAACGCGAACGGCACGCAATATGCGCAGTTCGACGACCTGCAGGCAGCCGCTGGCCATCTCGAGGAGCTCCACAACGCGGACACGGCGTCGAATCCTCGTCTGTTCGCTCTTGAAGAAGTGCAGTTTGCGGTGAAGTCCTACGTGAAGGTCGAGATCGGCGAAGTGGTGCCGATGGAGTCGCCCGCGGTTGAAGCACCCGCGACCGAGTCACCGGTCGCGGATACCCTGCCCACCGAAACCCCCGAGCAGGTGCTCGCCGAGATCCCGTCGGTGTTCACTGACGAGATGCCAGCCACTGACCCGTTCGCGGTCGACGGCGCCGGCATTGACACGGTCGAATACGTCGAGGCGGCGATGGCACCGGTCGATGGGTTCGCCCCCGCACCGCCGTCTACCGCTGAGCTCGCGGAACCGCGTCGAGGCCTCTTCGGCCGCTAGCCCATCACGGCAATTTCTCCCCCACGAACCGGCTCTGCTTCGGTAGGGCCGGTTTGCGTTTTCAGCTGATGGCTTGCTCGAGCAGGAATCCCGCAGCGAGGAAAACGATGCCGATTGACGCGGCGAGAACCACGCCGATTGTGACGATGATCGCGGTCAACACGATGAGAGCCCGTACTCGCTCCCAAAGCCGGACGTAGGCCCTGCGGCCGACCACTGGCTTCTCCACCCGTTGTCGGACCAGGCCGAGCACGCGAAGCGAATCCATGATGATCGAGTCGTCGTCGTCCTGGTCCATCTCCACGGCGAACATCATGTCGCGGTGGTGTGGACGGACCCAGCTGCGGGTAACCCCAACGCTCGTGGCAGGCTGAAGCGCCCATGGTGGCCGACGGCCAACCAGATTGACTCCCGCCACGAGGACGAGCACGGACACGATGACTGAGGAGAGCACGCCGCCGCCGAGGTTACCGCCACCACCCGATGTGGGGGCGCGCGCGTCGAGCAACTGGCCCGGGCGTAGTTGGACGCGGGCGCTCACAGTGGTCTTTGTGGTCGGCTGTGTTATCGGTGCGTTGGCCTTGATCCCGGCGCAGGCGATCGGTCGGATCTTGCCGGGCCACGCACAAATCGATGACGAACTCGTGGCGCAAAAGCCGGGTTCGGCTCGTCCCACCATCAACCGCGTTGTCGTTGATGCGCCCGGAATTGACGAGCCAGAGGGGGCAATTCTCTTCACCACGGTCTCGCTTGATACTCAGATCTCAGTGCTTGATTGGATACAAGGCGAGTGGGACGACGACATCGTGTTACGCCGTCGCGAGGATGTGCTCGGCACCCGAACCGTCACCGAAAATCGCGAGCGGAACCTGGAGATGATGCGGGTCTCCAAAGATGCGGCGGTGATCGTTGCCCTGAATCATCTCGGCATCGCGGTGATCGAGGAGACCGGCGTGGCCTTCGAGTCGGTGGAAGACACCGGCCCTGCTCACGACGTGCTGGTCCCCGGCGACGTCATCATTGCGGTCGACGGCGCCGAGATCACGGGTGTGGCATCACTGCTCGACGCGTTGGGCAACAAGGTGCCTGGCGAAGTCGGCGAGGTCACGGTCGACAACATCGACACGCTGGAAATTCGTACCGAGGCGCTCACTTGGGGAATCAACCCCGATCGTCCGGGCGGCTTCATCGGCATCGCCAATGTGGTGCCCCGCCAGGCGGAGCTGCCGCTGCCGTTCGAGGTGGAAATCGACTCCGGCAATATCGGCGGTCCCTCCGCAGGCCTCGCGTTCACGCTGACCATTCTCGACCTTCTGACCGACGGTGAACTGACTGGCGGTCAAGACGTGGCGGTCACCGGCACGATCAATCTCGACGGATCGGTCGGCAACGTCGGCGGACTTGGGCAAAAGGCCGCGGCCGCTGACGACGCGGGTGCGGTGGCCTTTCTTGTGCCCACCGAATCCGTCGAGCTCGCCGAGAAACACGCCGGCGACATGCCGATATTCGGTGTCGCTACGCTCCGGGATGCCCTCGACGCTCTGGCGTCGCTTGGTGGCGATACTGAGGATCTTGAATTGCTGGTCGGCGCCTAACGCCAGTGTTCTCGCGGGCTGTGGGGGGATACCCACACGGCGTCGCCCACACTTCTAGCATCGAGGCGTGAATTCGTCTGCAGATGATCTCGACCTAGCGCGGCTGGAGTCAGCCAACTTTGAGCTGGTCCGTCGTGGCTTTGACCCGGCGGCCGTACGCGGGGAGCTGCAGCGCGCTGCGCAGGAAATCCGTCGGCTTCGCGTCGCCCGAGATGACCTCGCTGGCCGTTTGGCCGAGTTCGATGACGTCACCCCCGGCCAGCTCGAAGTTCATCGGGTTGCCGAAGCGCTTGGTGTTGAAGCCATGCAGGTGATCGAAGCCGCCCATCTCGCCGCGCGCGAACGGGCCGAGCGAGCCGATCGGGAAGCCGAGGCGGTCCGGGACGCGGCCCTCGCGGTCGCGGAAACCACGCGTAACGAAGCGCAGACAGCCCGAGATGAGATCATCGCCGCGGCACAGCGCGAAGCCGAAATCGCTTCGGACGAAGGGCGAGAGCACGGCCGCGAGATGGTGGCGGAAGCCCAAGCCGTGCGCGAGCGAATGCTGCGCGATCTTGCCCGAAAGCGTCAAACCGGTCGGGCGCAGGTGGAACAGCTGCGGGCCGGGCGTGATCGTCTTCTCGACTCGCTCACGATTGCCCAGCAGAGTCTCGATACCGCAGTGATCGACCTCGTGAACTCCGTGCCCGAGGCGCGGTCGGCAGCCGAACGCGCCGGGCTACGCGTCACGTCCGAACCCACGCCAACGCCCGACCAGCTCGAGAGCGAGATCGAGTCGGCCCGCCTCGTTGGCCATCCTCTCGTTGATGACCTTGCCGACCCCAGTCCGATCGGTGACGAGTTCATCACGAGTGAGATGGAAGCGCTCACCGACCTTGACGTGCTGCAAACTCCAGAAACGGAGGACGGAGCGGAAGCCACCGACGATTCTGGTCCTGACGAGTCCGATTCTGCGGACGATTCGGACGCCCCGGCGGAGGACGCCGCGGAGAGTGCCGACGAAAGCGATCACTCCGCTGACGAGGTCGGCGAAGTCAGCGAGGTCGAGCTCTACGACGTCGATTCCGAAGACGATCCGGCCCCTGACCCGGAGCCGGCACCCGACCCGGATCCGGAGCCGGTGCTCGAACCAGATCCGGTCGAGGCGAATGCCAGCGACGTCTTTGCGAAGCTTCGTTCGCAGCAGGACTCTGAGCCGGAGCCGGAGCCGGAGCCGGAGCCGGAGCCGGAACCCGAGCCCGAGCCCGAGCCGGAACCCGAGCCGGAACCGGAACCCGAGCCGGAGCCGGAGCCGGAGCCCGAACCCGAGCCGGAGCCGGAGCCGGAGCCGGAGCCGGAACCCGAAGGTCTTGATGTCGCTCGGTCGGGCGCGCGAAAGCGTGCTTCCACTGCGGCGGCGAAGGCAATGAAGAAGGTGCTCGTCGAGGAGCAGGGAACACTGTTGG